>NZ_FLSP01000043.1 GCF_900091315.1 Streptomyces sp. DI166 | reverse complement strand
GTCCTCCCCGGTGGTGTCGGTGCCGAGATAGGCGCGCAGCACTTCGGGGTCGCGGCGGACCTCGTCGGGGGTGCCGTGCGCGATGACCCGGCCGAAGTCGAGCACGGTCACCTCGTCGGCGAGCCGCATGACCAGGCCCATGTCGTGTTCCACCAGGACGACGGAGAGGCCGAGTTCGGCGCGGACGGCGCGGACGGTGTCGGCGGTGCGGGCGCGTTCGGCGGCGTTCATGCCGGCCACCGGTTCGTCGAGCAGCAAGACAGTGGGCTCCAGACAGAGGGCGCGGGCGAACTCCACCCGCTTGCGGTCGCCGTAGGACAGCAGCGCGACCGGGGAGTCGAAGTGCGGTCCGAGGCCGGTGAGTTCGGCGATCTCGCGGGCGCGCGCCAGGTGTGCCCGCTGTTCGCGCAGCGCGCTCGGCAGACGCAGGGCGCTGGCGGCGAAGCCCGCGCGGGAGAGGATGTGGCGGCCGAGCATCAGGTTGTCGGCGACGGTTCCCTCGGTGGTGACGATGTTCTGGAAGGTGCGGGCGACACCGAGGGCGGCGATGCGGTGCGGGGCGAGCCGGGTCAGCTCGGTCCCGCCGAGGGTCACGGTGCCGGAGGCGGGCCGGTACAGGCCGGACAGGACGTTGAAGCAGGTGGACTTGCCCGCGCCGTTCGGCCCGATGAGGGCGTGCACCGTGCCCGGGGCGACGGTGAAGGACACGGAGTCCAGGGCGGTGAGCCCGGCGAAGCGGACGGTGACGTCCCGTACGTCGAGGACGGGCGGCGTGGTGGTGCGGTCCTTCACGCGGGTGGTGCGGTCCTTCACGCGGCCCCCTGACCGTCGGCGGTCTCGCCCAGGTACAGGCGGCGTACGGCGTCCGTGCGGGCGAGTTCGTCGGCCGCGCCAGAGAGCCGGACCTCGCCGACCTCCAGAACATGGGCTCGGTCGGCGAGGGAGAGCGCCATGCCGGCGTTCTGCTCGACCAGGAGCACAGCGGTGCCCTGGCTGTTGATCTCCTTCACCACGTCGGCGATGCGGGCCACCATCTGCGGGGCGAGACCGAGCGAGGGTTCGTCCAGGAGCAGCAGTTTCGGTGCGGCCATCAGGGCGCGGCCGATGGCGAGCATCTGCTGTTCGCCGCCGGACAGGAGCCCTGCGGCCTGGCCGGTGCGTTCGGCGAGCCGCGGGAACAGGTCGAAGACCCGGTCGCGGGCCGCGCGGACCTGGGCGGGGGCGCGTCTGCCGAGGCCGAGGCCCCCGCTGCGCAGGTTCTCCTCGACGGTGAGTCCGGCGAAGACGCGGCGGCCTTCGGGGACCTGGACGACTCCGGCGCGTACCGCGGTGACCGGGTCGCGGCCGTCGAGCTCCGTGGTGCCGTAGCGGATGCGGCCCGCGGTGACGGCTCCGCGGTGCAGGCGCAGGGTGCCCGACACGGCCCGCAGCAGGGTCGTCTTGCCCGCGCCGTTCGCGCCGAGCAGGGCGACGACCGCGCCGTGCGGGACGGTGAGCGACACGGAGCGCAGGGCGGACAGGGCGCGGCCGTAGGTCACGTCGACGGCCTCGACGCGCAGGGCCGGTTCCGCCTCCGGTGGTGCTTCGGGCATCACGTCTCCTCGGGTCCGTGCCGGACGGGCACGGGTGTTCGGGGAAGGGGTGCTCACGACAGCACGGGCGCGGGCGGGCGGAACAGGTCTCGGGGCGGGGTCGCTGCGCGGTCCCAACGGGGGTGGGCCGGGGTTGTGCGGGTGCCCAGACGGAGGGGTCGGGGGTGCTCCCCCGAACGGCCCAGCGGAGGCGGGTGCGGGGAAGCGGGGAGCCGTTACGGATGTGACCGTCGTGGAAGGGATGTGCGCGCGAACCCGAGCCGAGGAACCAGGAGGCGGCATGCTGACGGGCCTGACCGAGGGCGATGCGGCGGGAGCCGACCCCCTGCGCGGCGAGCACCCCGCCCGGCACGGCTTCGAGCGGCTCGCGGCCCTGGCCGACGCCGTGCTGTACGAGGGCTATCTGCTCTACCCGTACCGCCGCTCCTCCACCAAGAACCGGGTCCGCTGGCAGTTCGGGGTGCTCTTCCCGCGCGAGTGGGTGGAGGCGTCCGGTCCGGTGGTGCCGGGGGTGTCCGGCTCCGCGGACTCCTGGTACCAGCGCACCGAGTGCCTGCTGCGGGTGCGCCGTCCCGGCGCGGTCGTACGGGTGAAGGTGCGCTACCTCCAGATGCAGCACAAGCAGGTCGAGGAGACCGCCCCGGACGGCGGGTACCGCCCCGTGGCCTCGCTGCGGACGGACGCCGGGGCGGCGTATCTCAGCTTCGACGAGGCGGTGCCGCGCGAGACCGAGGTCGCCGTCCGCCTGGACGACCTGCTCCGGGGTGAGTGCGCGATCCCCGTCGGTGCGCCGCCCGGCACGGACATCGAGGCGCTGCCCGAGGGCGTGGGGCGGGTGGTGCGCCGCCGCGAGGAGGTGCGGGCCCACACCACACTGGTGGCCGAGCGTCTGTTCGACGACGTCTGCCGGATCCGGGTGCGCACCGAGCACACCGGGCCCGCGCCCGATGCCCGGCTGCCGCGCGACGAGGCCCTGCGCGGCGCCCTCATCGCCACGCACACCCTGCTCGACGGCGACGGCGTGGACTTCGTCTCGCTGATCGATCCGCCCGAGCCCCTCCTCGAAGCGACCCGCGCCTGCCGCAACGAGTTCACCTTCCCCGTGCTCGGCGGAGATCCCCCCACGGACGGGGACGGCACCGCGCCCCTGCTGCTCTCCGCGCCGATCATCCTCCCCGACCACCCCCAGGTGGCCCCCCGAGAGCCCGGGCGATCTGCACGACGCGGCGGAGATCGACGAGATCCTCACCCTGCGCACGATGCTGCTCACGGACGAGGAGAAGCAGGAGGCCCGCGCCACCGACCCGCGGGCCGCCGCCATCATCGACCGCGTCGACTCCATGCCGCAGGAGGTCTTCGCGCGCCTGCACGGAGCCGTCCGCTCGCTGAAGCCCGCGGACCCGGCCGACCCGCGCCCCGTGTGGTGGCGCGAGGACGCCGACGCCGACCTGTCCCCGGTCACCGACACGGTGCTCGTCGACGGTGTGCCGGTCAGCGCGGGCAGCCAGGTCCTGCTGCGCCCGAAGGGCCGCGGCGCCGACGCCCAGGACATGTTCCTGGTCGGGCGGACCGCCCAGGTCGCCGCCGTCCTGCACGACATCGACGGCAGCACGCACCTCGCGGTCACCCTCGACGACGATCCCGCGGCCGAACTGCACTCCTGGTACGGCCGCTTCCACTACTTCCGCCCCGACGAACTCCAACCGCTCACGTCCGCCGACGCGGCGGCCCCCGGCGCGGCACGGACCGACTCCCCCACCAACTCAGAGCGGAGGCCGATGACATGACGACGGACAGCAGCACCACCGAGGTCAGTGAGGAACCCGAACGGGGCGAGCAACGGGAGGGGTTCGACGAGATCCACATCCTCTGGATCTCCGAGGGCATGAGCTGCGACGGCGACACCGTCTCCCTCACCGCCGCCGACCAGCCGTCCCTGGAGGACCTGGTCCTGGGGCTCATTCCGGGCCTGCCGAAGGTGAACCTGGTCAACAAGGTGCTCTCGCCCAGCCTGGGCGGTGAGGACTTCCTCGCCCCCTACCGGGCGGCGGCACGCGGCGACCTCGCTCCGTTCATCCTCGTCATCGAGGGCTCGATCCCCAACCAGAACGTCATCGAGGGCGACGGCTACTGGACCTCCTTCGGCAACGACCCGGAGACCGGTGAGCCGCAGACCCTCAACGAGTGGATCGACCAGCTCGCGCCCAAGGCCTGGGCGGTGGTGACGGCGGGCACCTGCGCGGCCTTCGGCGGCATCCACGCCATGGCAGGCAACCCCACCGGCTCGATGGGCCTCGCGGACTACCTCGGCTGGGACTACCGGTCGCAGGGCGGGCTGCCCGTGGTGAACATTCCGGGCTGCCCGATCCAGCCCGAGAACTTCATGGAGGCCCTGATCTGGCTCCTCCAGCACGCGGCCGGGACCGCCCCGCCGCCCCCGCTGGACCACATGCTGCGCCCGCAGTGGCTGTTCGGGAAGACGGTGCACGAGGGCTGCGACCGCGGCTCGTACTACGAGCAGGCGAACTTCGCACGCGACTACAACTCCCCGAAGTGCCTGGTGAAGACGGGCTGTTGGGGGCCGGTGGTCAACTGCAACGTGCCCAAGCGGGGCTGGATGGCCGGCATCGGCGGCTGCCCGAACGTGGGCGGTATCTGCATCGGCTGCACCATGCCCGGCTTCCCGGACGCGTTCATGCCGTTCATGGACGAGCCGCCCGGCGGCACCCTGTCGTCGCTCGCCATCAAGCCCTACGGCGCCGTCATCCGCCGGCTGCGCGGCTTCACCAACGAGCTGGTCAACCACGAACCCCGCTGGCGCCACAACAAGCGCAAGCTGACCAGCGGTTACAACCCGCGCTGGCGCCCCTGACACCACGCGCCGCGCACCCCACCCACGGACCCTGAGGAACACCGACAGCGAGGGGCAGTAACAGCGATGACCACAGCCGAGGCCCGCACGACGGGACGCAAGGCACCGCAGATCGTGGACATGTCCTGGGATCCGATCACCCGGATCATCGGCAACCTGGGCATCTATACGAAGATCGACTTCGCCAACCGGGAGGTCGTGGAGTGCCACAGCACGTCCTCGCTCTTCCGGGGCTACTCGGTGTTCATGAAGGGCAAGGACCCGCGCGACGCGGGCTTCATCACCTCCCGCATCTGCGGCATCTGCGGCGACAACCACACCACCTGCTCCGACTACGCCCAGCAGATGGCGTACGGCGTCAAGCCGCCGCGGCTGGCCGAGCACATCGTCAACCTCGGCGAAGCGGCCGAGTACATGTTCGACCACACGATCTTCCAGGACAACCTGGTGTTCGTGGACTTCTGCGAGGCCATGGTCAAGGCCACCAACCCGGGTGTGCTGGCCCGCGCCGAGCGCACCGACGCACCCCGCGGGGACATCCACGGCTACCGCACGATCGCCGACATCATGAAGGCCTTCAACCCCTTCGAGGGCGAGGTCTACAAGGAGGCGCTGAAGGTCAGCCGGGTCACCCGGGAGATGTTCTGCCTGATGGAGGGGCGCCATGTGCACCCCTCCACGCTGTACCCCGGCGGCGTGGGCACCCTGCCGCAGCCGACGGTGTTCACCGACTACCTCAGCCGGCTGATGCGGGTCATCGACTTCGTGAAGAAGGCCGTCGCCATGAACGACGACGTCTTCGACTTCTTCTACGAGGCGCTGCCCGGCTACGAGGAGGTCGGCCGCCGCCGCGTCCTGCTCGGCTGCTGGGGCGCCTTCCAGAACCCGGACGTCGTCGACTACCGCTACGAGACGATGGACCACTGGGGCAAGGCGATGTACGTCACCCCCGGCATCGTCGTCGACGGCGAACTGGTCACCAACAACCTCGTCGACATCAACCTCGGCCTGCGCATCATGCTGGGCAGTTCCTTCTACGAGGACTGGGTCAACGAGGACCCCTTCGTCACCCACGACCCGCTCGGCAACCCGGTCGACATGCGCCACCCGTGGAACCAGACCACGGTCCCGGTCCCGCAGAAACGCGACTTCGACGGCAACTACAGCTGGGTGATGAGCCCCCGCTGGCTCGACAGCCGCACCGGGGACCACCTCGCACTGGACACCGGCGGCGGCCCGCTGGCCCGGCTGTGGTCCACCGCGCTGAGCGGCCTGGTGGACACCCCGTACATCAAGGCCACCGGCAACAGCGTGCGCATCTCGCTGCCCAAGGGCGAGTCGCTGCCGGAGACGACACTGGAGTGGCGCATCCCGAAGTGGAGCAACACCATCGAGCGGGACCGCGCCCGGCCGTACTTCGTCGCCTACGCGGCCGCCATGGCGCTGCAGTTCCTCGACGAGGCGATGGGACTGGTGCGGGCCGGTGACACCAAGGTGTTCGAGAACTTCGAGGTGCCGGACGAGGCGATCGGCTGCGGCTTCCACGAGGCGGTGCGCGGGGTCCTCTCCCACCACCTGGTGATCAAGGACCGGAAGATCGCCAACTACCACCCGTATCCGCCCACTCCGTGGAACGCGAGCCCCCGCGACAAGTTCGGCACCCCCGGCCCGTACGAGGACGCGGTCCAGGGGCAGCCGATCTTCGAGGAGAACGGGCCGGACGACTTCAAGGGCGTCGACATCATGCGCACCGTCCGCAGCTTCGACCCCTGTCTGCCGTGCGGGGTGCACATGTACGTCGGCAACGGCAAGACCCTCACCACCCAGCACTCCCCGACCTACGGGGCCAGTCATGGCTGAGGCGATCGCCGAGCGGCTGCCCGACCCCGACGTGGAGGCCCGACTGGCGCGCCTCGACGCGCTGTTGGACGGGCTCGACGCGACGCCCGGACCCGCCACCCGCTCCGCCGTGGAGGCGGTCGCGCTGCTGACCGAGGTCTACGGCGAGGCGCTGGCCCGGGTGCTGGACCTGGCCGACGGGACGCTGACCGCGCGCCTCGCCGACGACGAACTGCTGGGCCATCTGCTGGTCCTGCACTCCCTGCACCCGGAGCCCGTCGAGGTCCGGGCGGCCCGCGCGGTGGACCGGTTGCGGCCCGCCGTGCGCGAACGCGGCGGCGACGTGGAGTGGGCGGGCGTGCGGGACGGAGTGGGCCGGGTGCGGCTCACGACCGGCGGCGGGTGCGGGTGCGGCGGCTCCGGCGATGTCGCCGCCGCGGTCCGGGAGGCGGTACTCGCCGTCGCGCCCGAGCTGACGGCGGTGGAGCCGGTGGAGGTCACTCCCCCGGCGTTCGTCCCCCTGACCACGCTCACCCACCGGGGCGCGCCATGACAGCGCAGGGCGCCCTGGCCCGCCTCATCCGCTCCTCGGCCGACCGCGCGGCGGGCGCCGAGGCGGAACGCTGCGACCTGTGCGCGGCGCAGGTGCCCGAGGAGCACGCGCACCTGTACGACACCACCGAGCAGCAGCTCACCTGCGCCTGCGGCGCCTGTGCGGTGCTGTTCGCCGACGACGGCGCCGGGGACGGCCGCTACCGGCTCGTCCCCCGCAGGCGGGTCCGGCTGCCCCAGGTGGACACTGAGGTTCTGGGCGTGCCCGTCGGCCTGGTGTTCTTCGTGCCCCGGGCCGACGGCACGGTCACCGCGGAAGGGCCGAGCCCGGCCGGTGCCATGCGATGGGAGGTGGACCCGGCGGCCTGGCGGCGACTGGCCGAGGCGCAGCCGCAGCTCGCCTCACTGCGACCGGATGTGGAGGCCCTGCTGGTGAACACCGTGCACGGCCTCCGGCACCACTGGATCGTGCCGGTCGACGACTGCTTCCGGATGGTCGCCGTCGTCCGCGGCGCCTGGCGGGGCCTGTCCGGCGGCGGCCGGGTCTGGCCCGCCGTGGAGCGGTTCTTCGAGGACCTCACCGAGCGGCCGTGACCGCGCGGCGGTGCCGACAAGAAGGAAGGAGCACCTCATGGGCAGCATCAGGGTGGGCAGGCCCCACACCAAGCCCGACGCGACCGGGCACGTGCCCGGCATGCACCAGGGCAACAAGGGGCCGTACGCCCATCAGCGGGGGCATCACAAGGACGGCACCGCGGACGCGCGCCGCTCCACCGGAGTCCAGTGGAAACGGCACGACGCGCTGCTCGACGTCATGCCGAACATTCCCCCCGCATGAACGACCCGGGCACGAACGACGCCGGCACGAACGACTCCGGCATGACGAACGACAGGGAGTGGCCGCGATGAAGGGCCGACGAGCACATACGAAGAAGGTTCCGCGGGTCAGGGCGTCGGAGCACCGGCTGCTGCTGGCCGAGGCCGTGGTGGCGGGCGCGATGGTCGCCGCGTTCCTGGTCAGCGAGTTCCCGAGCCTGCGCCGGGAGATGCGGATCTGGCGGATGTCCGGTGGGTTCCGCGCGCGCCACCGCTACCCGTGAGCCGGCCGTGCACGAGCTGTCGATCGCGACCGCGATCATCGAACAGGCCGACGCCCGCGCCCGCGCGGACGGCACGGACGCCGTCTCGACGGTCACCGTCCGGGTCGGCGAGCTGGCCGGGATCGTCCCCGACGCGCTGACCTTCGCCTTCGAGGTGGCCCGCGACGGCACGGCGCTCGCCGGTGCGAGCCTGGTGGTGGAGCAGATCCCCGCGCAGGCCTACTGCGGGCCGTGCGCCGAGGAGTTCGCGGTGGGGATGCCGCCGTTCTTCTGGTGTCCACGCTGCGACCGGCCCTCCACGGAGCTGCGCAGCGGCCGGGAGCTGGAGATCACCGGCATTCAGTGAAGCGACAGCGGTCCCCGCGTGTGCGGGGACCGCTGTCACATGCGGGTCAGCAGATGCGCGGCAACTGCTCCCCCAGCGGCAGGTCCACCACCCGGGTCCCGCCGAGGCCGGTCGCGACCACGACCATGCCGGGGTGCTCGGCGACGCACTCCCCGATCACCGCGGCACCGGAGCCCTGCGGGTGGGCGCGCATCGCCGCGAGGACCTCCTCGGCCGCCGACGGGGGCACGAAGGCGACCAGCCGCCCCTCGTTCGCCACGTACAGCGGGTCCAGTCCGAGGAAGCCGCAGGCGTTGGCGACCGCGTCGGGCACCGGGATCGACCGCTCCGACAGTCTCACGCCCGTGCCCGAGGCGCGGGCGATCTCGTTCAGGGAGGCCCCCAGACCGCCCCGGGTGGGGTCGCGCAGAACGTGGATGTCGGGGGTGACCGCCAGCATCGCCGCCACCAGGTCCGCCAGCGGCGCGGTGTCGCTGGCGATCTCGACGCCGAACTCCAGCCCCTCCCGCACACTCATCACGGCCACGCCGTGCAGGCCGATCGGTCCGCTGACGATGACCACATCACCGGGCCGGGCGCGCTGGGGCCGGATGTCCACCCCGGCGGGAACCAGCCCCACACCGGAGGTGGTGACGTAGACGCCGTCCCCGTGCCCGGACTCGACCACCTTGGTGTCGCCTGTGGCGACGACGACCCCCGCCGCCTCGGCCGCCGCCCCCATGGCGCGCGCGACCTTCTCGACAACGGCCAGCTCCACGCCCTCCTCCAGGACAAAGGCGGCGGACAGGTACGCGGGCCTGGCGCCGCTCATCGCCAGGTCGTTGACGGTGCCGTTGACCGCGAGGTCCCCCAGGCCGCCGCCGGGGAAGAACAGCGGCCGTACGACGTAGGAGTCGGTGGAGAAGGCGAGCCGGGCCCCGCCGAGGTCGAGGACGGCGGAGTCGGTGAGCGCGGCGAGGGTGGCGTTGCCGTAGGCGGGGGCGAAGACCTGCTCGATCAGCTCGGCGGACAGGGCGCCGCCCCCGCCGTGGCCCATGACCACGACGGGCTGGTCGCGCAGGGGGGCGGGGCAGGTCCAGTCGGCGGGGTCGACCGTCGGTTCGGCGAGTTCAGACAACGGGGTTCATCTCCTCGGGGACGGCCCCGCCGGCCTGTACCGCCGGGGCGTTCATCCGGCGGTACAGGTAGTAGGCGGCGCAGGCGCCCTCGCTGGAGACCATGGTGGCGCCGAGCGGGGTGCGCGGGGTGCAGGTGGTGCCGAAGGCGGGGCACTCGGTGGGCTTGATGAGGCCTTGCAGCACCTCGCCGCTGCGGCACTCGGCGGGCTCCTCGGTGCGGATGCCGGTGACGTCGAAGCGGTGCTCGGCGTCGTAGTCCCGGAATGCCTCGGTCAGCCGCCAGCCGCTGCGCGGGATCGGGCCGATGCCGCGCCAGTTGCGGTCGGTGACCTCGAAGACCTCCTCGATCATCCGGACGGCGGCCGGGTTGCCCTCCTCGCGCACGGCACGCGGGTAGGCGTTCTCCACCCGGTGCTCCCCCAGCTCCAGTTGGCGCACCGCCCGCCGGATCCCCTCCAGGATGTCCAGCGGTTCGAAGCCGGTGGCCACGATCGGCACCCCGAACCGTTCGGCCAGCTCCGGGTACTCGGCCGTGCCCATCACGCTGCACACATGACCGGCGGCCAGGAAGCCCTGCACCCGGCAGGCGGGGGCGGTCATGATGGCCTCGATCGCGGGTGGGACGCGGACGTGGGAGACCAGCAGGCTGAAGTTGGTCAGGCCCAGTCGGCGGGCCTGGTGGACGGCCATGGCGTTGGCGGGGGCGGTGGTCTCGAAGCCGATGGCGAAGAAGACCACCTCCCGGTCCGGGTTGCGGCGGGCCAGCTCCAGCGCGTCCAGCGGCGAGTAGACGACGCGTACGTCACCGCCCTCGCCCTTGACGCGGAACAGGTCGCGGTCGGTGCCGGGGACGCGGAGCATGTCACCGAAGGAGCAGAAGATCACGCCGGGGCGGGCGGCGATCTCCAGAGCCTTGTCGATGACGTCGAGCGGGGTGACACAGACCGGGCAGCCGGGTCCGTGGATCAACTCGATTTCTTCGGGCAGCAGTTGGTCGATGCCGTGCCGGATGATGGAGTGGGTCTGCCCGCCGCACACCTCCATCAGGGCCCAGGGGCGGGTGGTGACGGCGCGGATCTCGTCCAGCAGGACGCGTGCCAGGTCGGGGTCGTTGAACTCGTCGATGTACTTCACCGGACCTCGCCCCCTCGGGTTTCCTCGGTGACCGCGGCGACACCCGCGTCGCGGGCGGCCTGTTCCCAGGCGTCGCCGAACTCCTCCTCCAGCAGCCCCAGTTCCTCGAAGAGCTTCAGCGAGGCCAGCGCCGACTCCTCGTCCAGGCGCTGGAGCGCGAAACCGACGTGCACGATGACGTACTCACCGACCTTGACGTCGCGGACGTAGTCCAGACACGCCTGCTTCTGGACGCCGCCGAAGTCGATCATTCCGGTGAGCGGATCGGCTGTGCTGTCAATGGCCACGACCTTGCCGGGCACGGCAAGACACATGGGTCACTCCTTTCCTCGTGGGTGTGCCGCGACCGCCAGCTGGCCGAGGGCCAACCCGCCGTCGTTGGGCGGGACTTCGCCGTGCCGGAGCACCGTGAAGCCGTCACCGGCCAGCAGCGCCGCGCACTCCGCCTCCAGGAGCGCGTTGGCGAAGACGCCGCCGGTCAGGGCGACGGTCGTGAGGCCGGTGGCGCCGCGGGCGCTGCGGCAGGCGTCCTGGACGGCGCGTGCGACCCCGCGGTGGAAGCGGGCGGCGATCAGCGGCGCCGGGGTGCCGGCACGCAGGTCGTCGACGACCGAGCCGAGCAGCGGGGCCGGGTCCAGCCCTCGGGGGCCGATGGCGAAGGCGTACGCCGCGCTCTCCGCTCCCCAGGCGGAGGCGGCGGCGGCCTCCAGCTCCAGGGCGGCCTGGGCCTCGTACCCCGCACGGTGGCAGACGCCCGCCAGGGAGGCGACGGCGTCGAAGAGGCGGCCCATGCTGGAGGTCGGTACGCAGGCCACCTCACGCTCCAACTGTCTTTCCAGCAGTGCCAGTTCCTGCGGGGTGCAGGCTGCGACGCTGGGCAGGTCCGGGTCCGGGGGCAGGCCCGCGGCCCACAGCCGGGCCAGTGCCAGGCGGCAGGGGTTGGCCACGCCGGCGTCGCCGCCGGGGAGGGGGCCGGGAGCAGGTGGGTGAAGCGCCGGAAGCCGGTGTAGTCGGCGAGCAGGACCTCGCCGCCCCAGACGGTGCCGTCGTCGCCGTAGCCGGTGCCGTCGAAGGCGACGCCGATCACGGGGGTGGTGCCGTCCAGGCCGTGCTCGGCCATGGCGGAGGCGATGTGGGCGTGGTGGTGCTGGACCAGCACCGGCGTGCGGTCCGGCAGTTCGGCGGCTCGGCGGTGGGCCCAGCGGGCCGAGTGGTAGCCGGGGTGCCGGTCGGCGGCGACCCGCTCGGGGTGCACGCCGGTCAGGCGCCGCAGGTGGGACTCGGCGCGCCGCGCGGCATCCAGGGTGGTCAGCTCCCCCATGTCGCCGATGTGCGGGCCGAACCAGGCCAGATCGCCCTCGCCGAGGCAGAGCGCGTTCTTCAGGTCGCCGCCCACGGCGAGCGTGGGGCGCACGGTGAAGGGGAGACGCAGGGGCCGGGGTACGTAGCCGCGGGAGCGGCGCAGGACCTGCTCGGTGCCGTCCGCGCGGACCCGCAGCAGGGAGTCGTCGCAGGGCGAGGCGATGGGGCGGTCGTGGACGAGCCAGGCGTCGGCCAGTCCGGCCAGCCGGGTCAGGGCCTCGGCGTCGTCGGTGACGATGGGTTCCCCGGAGCGGTTGCCGCTGGTCATGACCAGGGCGCGCGGGCCGGGCGGATCGCCGGGCAGCCCGAACAGCAGGGTGTGCACGGGGGTGTAGGGCAGCAGCACGCCGAGGTGCGGGCTGCCCGGGCAGACGCCGGGGGCCAGGCGGGAGGGCGGGGCGGAGCAGGACGATCGGGCGCCGGGGGCCGGTGAGTGCGGCGCGCTCGGCGTCGGAGACCTCGGCGAGCCGCTCCACGTCGGCGAGTTCGGCGCACATCACCGCGAAGGGCTTGCCGCCCCGCTCCTTGCGGGCGCGCAGGGTGCCGACGGCGCGCGCGTTCTCCGCGTCGCAGGCCAGGTGGTAGCCGCCGAGCCCTTTGACCGCGAGGATCCGCCCGTCGGCCAGCGCGACTCGGGCCGCCGCGAGGGCGTCGGCGTCTTGGGCGGGCTCGATGCCAGTGCCGGGGGCGGGGACCAGGCTCAGCCGGGGCCCGCAGTCGGGGCAGGCGACGGGCTGGGCGTGGAAGCGGCGGTCACTGGGGTCGCCGTACTCACGGGCACAGCGGGGGCACATGGGGAAGCCGGACATCGTCGTGGCCGCGCGGTCGTACGGCATGCCGGTGGCGATGGTGAAACGCGGCCCGCAGTGGGTGCAGGTGACGAAGGGGTGGCGGTGTCGGGGGTCGGCCGGGTCGGCCAGTTCGCGCAGGCAGTCGGCGCAGGTGGCGGTGTCGGGCGGGAGTTGGGTGCGGCCCGTGGAGCGCTCGGTGGTGCGGATCGTGAAGGCGCCGTCGGAGCCCTTGACGGGGACGTCCTCCACACCGAGGGCGGTGACGACGGCCAGCGGCGGCGGCTCGGCGGTCAGGAGGTCGCAGAAGCGGCTCACGCCGTCCGGGGTTCCCTCCACCTCGATGAGCACGCCGTAGTCGGTGTTGCTCACGAAGCCGGACAGCGTCAGGTCGGTGGCCAGGCGGTGCACGTAGGGGCGGAAGCCGACGCCCTGCACGGTGCCCCGTACGACGACGCGGCGGCGTACCGCCCCGGTGGTGGTCGCCGTCACGAGACGTGGTCGGCGGTGAGGCCCGGGTGCGGGTGGGGTGCGAGGGGCGGCCGGTGGACCGGGGCTCCGTCGCGTACGGCGAGCACGCGCTCCAGGACGGTGTCGACGCCTTCGCCGGTGCGCGCGCACGACCGTACGATCTCCACGCCCGGGTTGACCCGCTGGACGTGGGACTCGAAGGCCGCCGCGTCGAAGTCGGCGGGTTCGGCCAGGTCGGTCTTGGTGAGCACGACCAGATGGGCGGAGCCGAAGGCGGTGGGGTACTTCAGCGGCTTGTCGGCGCCCTCGGTCACGGCCATGAGGGCGATCCGCAGGCTCTCGCCGAGGTCGTAGGAGGCCGGGCAGACGAGGTTGCCGACGTTCTCGACGAAGAGCACAGAGGTGTCCGCGGGCAGCCAGTCCTCCACGTGGCCGCGCAGTTGTCGCGCCTCCAGGTGGCACAGGCCGTCGGTGAGCAGCTGTTTCACCGGGGCGCCGGAGCGGGCCAGCCGGGTGGCGTCGTTCTCGGTGGCGAGGTCGGCGGTGAGGGCGGCCACCGGGATGCCCCGTTCCACCGCGCGGGCCAGGACCCGGCCGAGCAGTTCGGTCTTGCCGCTGCCCGGGCTGGACAGCAGGTTGACCACGCTCACCCCGCGCAGGGCGAGGTCCCCGCGGAGGCGCGCGGCCAGGCCGTCGTTCTTCGCCAGGATCGCCTGGGTGGCGTGGGTGACGTCCTCGGACTCGCACATGGGCGGGGGCTCCTCACGATGGACACACGGATGAACCGGGACAAAGGCGTCCCGGTCACCGATCCTCGACGCCTCCGCTCGGCGAAGCGGCGAGCCCGGCCGCTGAGTCGTGGGTGGATTCCTCCGGGCGGCTCAACCGGGGGGTGGCCGCCGGGTCGGCGAGCAGGGCCGGGACCACGGTGTGCAGGGCGTCCACGGCCCGATCGACCGCGTCGGCCACCGGTGCGCTGATGCCGGGGAGGATGTCCTCGTCGCCGCGCGGGCGTTCCTGGGGTTCGCAGGCGAGGACCAGGACGCGCGGCAGCGGTCCGTGACCGAGGTGGGCGGCCAGGGCCAGCACCTTCGCCGGGTCCATGCCGTGGGCCTCGGGCGGGGCGGCGGGGCCGGGGCCGTCCGGGAGGTCCGGTTCGATGACGGAGAGGGTGCCGGGCGGATGGCCCCGTTCGGCCGCGTCGACCAGGACGGCGACGTCGTAGCCCTCCAGGAGTTCGTAGGCCAGGTCAAGGCCGCGGATGCCGAAGTCCCGGGCCCGCACACCGGGCGGCAGGGGACGGCGCTCCAGGGCGCGCAGGACCTCGGGGCCGAAGGCGTCGTCGCCGAGGAAGATGTTGCCGACCCCCGCCACCAGCAGCCGGGTCACAGCGCGCCGCCGCTCAGGGGCCGGGCCGAGCCGCCGGGCTGCTTGCGTACGAACGCGGACCGCAGGGCGTGGTACGGCGCCGTCGGGTCGAAGAACACGGCGCGCATCCGGGCGAGTTCGGCGCGCGGGTAGTCGGCGAGCGGGCGGCGTTCCTCGTCCGCCTTCCGTGCCGCGGCCTTCGCGGCGATGCGCCGGGCGAGGTCCGGGTGCCCGGCGAGGGCGGTGGCCCGGCGCTCGGTCTCGGCGGTGAACTCGTGCGGCGCGACGGGTACGAGCCGGTCCACCAGGCCGATACCGGCCGCGGTGGCGGCGCTCACGGGGAGCGCCTCGCCGGTCAGCCGCCGTGCCGTCTCCGCTCCGACGCGGCGCGGCAGCGAGTACGTCCAGAACTCCGAGCCGTACAGGCCCATCCGGCGGTAGTGCGGGTTGAGGACGGCGCCCCTGCGGCACCACACCTCGTCGGCGGCGAGCGCGAGCATCAGGCCGCCCGCCGCCGCGTTGCCGCCGAGGGCGGCCACCACCAGCCGGTCGGTGGTGCGCAGGACCGCCTCCACCAGGTCGTCCATGGCGTGGAGGTTGGCCCAGGACTCGCCGGCCGGGTCGGAGGCGGCCTCGATGACGTTCAGGTGGATGCCGTTGGAGAAGAAGTCCCGCGCACCGCCGAGGACGAGGACGGAGGTGGGGCGGCCGAGCGCGTACCGGTAGGCGGCGAGGAGTCTGCGGCACTGCTCGGTGCTCATCGCCCCGGACGGGAAGGAGAAGCTCAGGAAGCCGGTGTCGCCGAGTTGCCGGTAGCGGATGTCGGTCCAGGTGCGGCGGTCGGGCGGCAGTTCGAGCGGGGCGGGGTCGTCGGGCAGGCGGTCGCGCGCCGGGGTGCCGGCGGTGAAGGCGGCGAGCACGTCGGCCGCCGGGCGGCGGAAGGGCGCGGGGTCACCGGAGTTCTTGCGGGGGCGCAGCTCCGGGATCCACACCGCGCCGTCGCGGGTGGCCCGGCAGACGGCGCCCGCGCGGGTGGCGAGCAGGTCGCCGGGGCGGCCGCGCAGCCGGTCCTCGGGGTGGCCGCCGTGCAGGAACACCTCGCGGCCGAGGAGTCCGTCCAGGACACCGGGCTGCGAGTCGCCGCCGCGCAGCTTGCGCAGCACCACGTCGGTGTTGTCCCTCTCCCAGTCGATCCGCCGCCGCTCCTGACGGAAGGCGTCCCGCCACACCACGGGGATCCCGGGATCGCTCTGCGGACGCGGCTTGAACGACCCCTCGGCGTAACGCCGTACGGCGGTCCGGACGGCCGCCAGGGCCGCGTCGGCGACCTCGCCCCGGTACAGGTCGCTCTTGCCGACCGGCGGCACCGGGAAGGTCTCGCTCGCCCAGACCGGGCCCGCGTCCATCGCGGCCTCGGCCTGGAGGACGGTCACTCCCCACTGCGGGGCCTGCTCGGCGATCGCCCAGTCCAGGGCGGACGGTCCCCGGTCGCCGGGCGGCCCCGGGTGCACGACGAGGCAGGTGTACTCCCGCCATACGTCCTCCGGGAGCGCGCTCTTCAGCATCGGGGCGAGGATCAGCTCCGGGCACAGCTCGCGGGCCGCGGCGCGCACCGCGTCGGGGCCGTGGGAGGCGAGGACGACGTCCACTCGGTGCCCCAGGTCGGACAGTTCGGCGTGCACCCGCTGGGACAGGCTGTTGAACGCGCTGGCGACAAGCAAGATGTCCATGAGGCGCGATGCTCGCCGCTTTCCCGGGGGCAGGGAAGAATCCTTACGGCGTTTCGCCGGGGTCTGACCGGTCCTTGCTCCATCCGGATCGTTTTTGGGTCACATGTGCCTGAATCCTTCTCCTCTCATCGGCGCCCGAATCCTTCTCCCCTCATCGAAGCCTGAATCGTTCCCGCCTCATCGAAGCCTGACCTCATCGGTACGTACCGCTAACCGCGCAGCAGCCGCCGTGCCGTCAGGGCCAGGCTGATCTCCACCACGTCCAGCGGGCGGGCCAGCGAGCGGCCGGTGAGCTGCTCGCAGCGCCTGAGGCGGTTGAGGACCGTGTTGCGGTGGCAGTACAGGCGCTCGCCCGCGCGCTGGGCGGAGCCGTCGCAGGACAGCCAGGCGGACAGGGTGTCCAGCAGGACGTCCCGGTCGGCCGGTTCCAGCCGCAGAAGCGGCCCGAGCACCTGGTCGGCGAGTGCCGCGCCGAGTTCGGGGCAGGAGACGACGAGGGCCTCGGGCAGATGCTCGGTCAGCCGGACCGTGCCGCCGGCCGGGGGGCACATGCTCAGCGCGAGGTCGGCCATGCGGCGGGCGTCGCCGACGGCGGCCAGGCCCGTCACCACGTTGCCGATGCCGGCCTTGACGCCCGGGACGGTCGGCTGCAGGCCCGCCAGCGGGTCGCCGTCGCCCTCCGGGTCGTCGTCGCCGACCAGGACGATGCCGTGGTCCACTTCCCCTCCTGACCCTCCTGAGTGCCAGTGCACACGGGTGCCGGGCGGTACGGCGACGGCGCGGGCGCCCGCGGGCCGTCCGCCGGTGACCGCGACGACCACGTACCGGCCGTGTTCCGGCAGGCCGAGACCCTCGGCGGTCTCGGGCAGGTCGGCGATACGGCTGGTGCCGTCGAGGAGCGCGGCGGCCAGCAGCCGTACCCGGTTCTCCCGCCGCCAGGCCAGTTGCCGCTCGGTCTGCCGGTAGGCGTCGGCCACGAGGGTGCAGTGCTCGTCGACGAAGTTCCACATGTCGGTGGCCACATGGACCAGGAGCCGTACGTCCTCGGGCGCCGTGCGGGAGGTCTCCTCCACCAGCCGCTGCCAGACCAGGGAGCCGCCCAGCCGGAAGGCGTGCAGCAGGGCGTCCAGCGGCAGCCCCTGCTCGGCGCGGCGCACCCCGATCTGCCACGAGCAGCGCCGGGCCGCGTCCCGGGTGCCGCGCGGGTCGATCAGCGACCGCACGCTGTGCCGCAGGGAGCGGTGGACCTCCTGCCAGGTACCGGCGTAGTCGGTCTCCAGGGCGGTGCGGTAGGCGGCCTCCTGGTCCCGGACGAGGGCCACCAGCCGGTCGGTGAGATCCGGCAGGCCGTCGAGCAGGGTCCGGGCGGCCCGGTGCAGCACCCGCAGGGCGTCGGCGTCGATCAGCGACCGCCTGAGCCCGGTCCGCGGCTGCGGAACGGGCACCGGTCCGGTGCGGATCGTCGCGTGGGTCCGTACGGCAGGATGCATCGCGGTCCTCCCACAACCTCGGCCTCCCGGCGCTGCGCCCGTGCCGGGAGACACAGTGGTGTCCGGTCGCCCGCGTCGCCCGTACGGCGGCGGCGGCCGCCCGACTCGTCCTGCCCCGCAGGATGACATACCGTCCGGTCGGTCCCTAGGGTTCTGCACCGCTCTTTTTCCTCCGGGCCCGCTCAGACGATCCCCTCCGCCCCGCCCGGCGGCGCATGCCGCGGCTCACCGGCCGCCCTGCCGCTGCACCATCCGGGCCAGCTCCATCCGGGACCGCACGCCCAGCGCGGCGAAGACATTGCGCAGGTGGTAGTCGACGGTGCGGGTACTCACCGCCAGGCGCAGCGCGACCTCCCGGTTGGTGGCGCCCTCGGCGACATGGCGGGCGATCCGCAGCTGCTGCGGAGTGAGCCGCGCCAGTTCCCCGGCGCCGTCCTCCCGCCCTGCGGTCCCGTGCGCCCGCAGTTCCCCGCGCGCCTGGTCCGCCCACGCGTGTGCCCCGCACCGCTCGAACCCGACCAGCGCCGCCCCGAGCCTGGTCCGGGCCTCCCGCAGCCGCCGTCGGCGCCGCAGCCATCTGCCGTGCAGCAGTTCGGTGCGGGCCCGCTCGAAGTCGCCTCCTTCGGCGTCGTGCCGGTCCAACGCCTGCCGGTACAGCTCGTCGGCGCGGTCACCGGGGGCGAGCAGCGCGTGGCAGCGGGCGAGCTGGGCGGGCGCGTGCGGGTCGGCGCCGAAGGCCGCCCAGCGGGCGAAGTCCGGTACGACGGCCCGCGCGTCCTCGGGCCGCCCGGCGAGCACGGCGGCCTCCACGAAGCAGGGCACGGCCAGCATCCACACGGCGAAGTGACCGCGCCGCACTCCGGGCAGGACCAGTGGGCCGAGCCGGTCGGCGGCGTCCAGGGGGCGTCCGCAGGCCAGGTCGGTGCGGGCCAGGGCCCACTGCGCGAGCGTGGCCGCCTGGGCGAGGCCGTGCCGGCGGGCCGTGGCGAGCGCGGCCGTCGCATGGGCCTCGACGGTGGCCCGCTCGCCGGTGACGGACGCGGCGAGGGCCAGCATCGCGGTGTGGTGGGCGACGGTGTTGCGGCGTCCGGCCCGGTGCGCGGCGCGTACTCCGTCCTCGGCGTGGGTGCGGGCCTGGGCGTGGCGTCCCGCGCGCAGTTCGGCGTAGGCGAGGTACTCCAGGGCCCGCGACCTCAGCGCGGCGGAGTCCAGATCGCGGGCGGCGGCCAGGGCGCGGGCCCCTGCCCGGCGGGCGACCGCGACATCGCCGAGCAGGAGGGCCGCCGCGGCGGACCGCAGCAGGTGCTCGGGCCGGTCGCCGGGGTGGGCGAGGACCCGGCGCAGGGGTTCCACCGCGTGTTCGGGGCGCTGTTCCAGCAGGGCGCGCATGCCGCGGCGGTAGTCCCCGGTGGCACCGGGGCGGTCCGCGTCCGGTCCGGTGCCACCGGGACGGTCCGCGTCCGGTCCGCCGAGCGCCGCGAGACATCCGGTCAGGTCTCCCGCGGCCCAGGCGGCGTCGGCGGCGGCGAGCCGGGCGGCCTCGGCCTGCTCCGGCTCCTCGGCGGCCAGCAGGGCGGCCGCCCACAGCAGGGTCTCCCGGGCGTCGTCGACCGGGCCGTCACCCAACTGTTCGCGCCCACGCGCCAGTTCGGCCCGTCCTCGGTCCGCCCGTGTGCTCGTGTCACCGGTCATTCCCGCGAGACTACTGACCCGTCAGTAAAGCCGCCCGGCCGGCGCGGGACGGCTGTGCCGCCGCCCAGGGTTTCCGGGCGGCGGCCGTGCGGGGTCACAACGTCAGCCGGTGTGCGGGCAGTTGCCCCGGTACTCCTCGATGGTGGCGCTCGGCCGGGGCAGCGGGCAGAGGAACTGCTCGTAGCGGGTGTCGTTGTCGATGAACCGCTTGAGCCAGGAGATGCTGTACTTCGCGATCGTCGTGTTCGACGAGTTGGGCGTGAAGTGGGTGGCGCCGTTGAGCTCCAGATAGGCCCGGTCCAGTCCGGACGGCAGGCTGCTGTAGAAGGGCTCGGAGTGCGTGGCGACCGGGGCGATGGTGTCGCCGTCGGCGCCGATGACCAGGGTGGGGGTGCGCAGTTCGGGCCAGGTCTTGTCCGTGTTCCACGGGGTCAGCGGGATCGCCGCCTGGAGCGCGGGCCGGGACTTCGCGGCCTCCAGGCTGCCGCCCCCGCCCATGGAGTGGCCCATGACGCCGAGCCGACTGCTGTCGACCCGTCCGCGCACCGAGCTGCGCTGGGTCAAGTAGTCGAGCGCGGCGAGCAGTTGACGGCCCCGGGAGTCGGGCTGGTCGAGGGTGGTGAGGGTGTCGATGGTGAACACCACGAAGCCCTGGGAGGCCAGGCGCGGGCCCAGCCAGGAGATCGAGGACTCGTAGGCGGTGAAGCCGGGTGAGATCGCCACCGCGCCGAAGGTGCCGTCGCCGGTGGTGGTCGGGTAGTAGATGGTGCCCCCGCCGAAGCCGGTGACCAGGAGTGAGGAGACCGAGGTCTGGGAGACGGCGTAGGGGCCGCGGGCCGCCTCGATGCTGCTGGTGGTGGGTGCGGGGCCGCGCTCGTAGGGGTTGTCCGCCGCGTGGGCGCCGGGACCGGTCAGGCCGGCGAGGCCGAGGAGGGCGGCGAGGGCCGCGGCGGCTCCCGCGAGCCGGCCGGCCCTTCGGGACCGCGTGTGGGGGTGGACCTGCACGACGAGTCGTCCTCTCTGTCGTGGCGCACGGGCGGCGCGGGGACACCGCGCCGCCGGGCACCTCCGGTGGTTGGCGGTGCCACTGTGGGGGCGTGGTCCGGGCCCGGGGACCGGCAAAGTCACCGGTCTCGTGGAGCGGTCGCGGGCGCGCCGGGGCCCGGGTTGCCCGGGCCCGGGGTCGGTGTGAAACGCTCGATCGACAACCGTGACGGCAGCGTGGAGAGGCGACGGTATGCGCATCGGACTGCTCGGCACCGGCCCGTGGGCGCAGATGGCCCACGCCCCGGCCCTCGAACAGCATCCCGAGGTGGACTTCGTCGGCGTGTGGGGCCGCCGCGCGGACGCGGCGAAGGAACTCGCCGGACGGCACGGCGCCCGGGCCTACGACGACATCGACGCCCTGCTCGCCGAGGTGGACGCGGTCGCCGTGGCGCTGCCGCCGTCGGTGCAGGCGGAGCTTGCGGTACGGGCCGCGCGCGCCGGTTGCCATCTGCTGCTGGACAAGCCGCTGGCGACGACGGTGGAGCAGGGGCGGGCGGTGGCCGGGGCCGCCGCGGACGCCGGGGTGGCGTCGGTGGTGTTCTTCACCACCCGGTTCCTGCCGGAGACCGAGGAGTGGATCACCGAACAGGCCGCGGCGGGAGGCTGGTTCACGGCCCACGCGCAGTGGCTGGGCTCGGTGTTCAGCGGCGGCGACAGCCCGTTCGCGAACTCGCCGTGGCGGCGGGAGAAGGGCGCGCTGTGGGACGTGGGCCCGCACGCCCTGTCGGTGCTGCTGCCGGTGCTCGGTGAGGTGCGGCGGGTGGCCGCCGCCGCGCCCGGCCCCCGGGACACCGCGCATCTGGTCCTGGAGCACACCGACGGCGCGTCCAGCACGCTGACGCTGAGCCTGACCGCCCCGGCCGAGGCCGCCGGGACCGCCGTGGAACTGCGCGGCGAGCACGGCGTGACCCGGTTGCCGACCGCCGCGCCGGGTGTCGTACCGGCGTTCCAGCGGGCGGCGGACGCCCTGATCACCGCCGTGCGCACGGGGCGTCCGCATCCGTGCGACGCGGCGTTCGCACTGCGGGTCACCGAGATCCTCGCCGAGGCAGAAGGTCTGCTGGAGGGCTGAATCAGTCCTCGAAGGGTTCGTCGCTCCACCGGAACCAGGCCCGGTCGCCGTCGATGTGCAGCAGGAACTCGGCGACCGGCCCGTCCGGTGAGGAGAGGGAGACCCGGCGCTCGATCTCCGCGTACACCGCCTCCCACTCCTCCACGTGCGCGTCGATCCCGTCCAGCAGGGCGAGTTCGCGTGCGAACAACTCACGTACGGAGGCATAGCCGGGCCCGGGGGTGAAGTGCCCGTGCAGCCAGGGGAAGTCGGCCTCCTCGATGCGGATCTCCCCCACCGGCCCGTCCGCGCCGCGGACCTGCCACACCTCTCCCTGGAACCCCACCGTGCCTCCGTACGCCGTCACCGCCAGTGCCCGGTCAGCATCGCACCCGGCACTGACAGTGGCCGCCCTACGCGGTCACGCCCGGGATGTGGAAGTCGATCCGCTCGCGGACCACGGGGTGATTGGCCTTGGCGAAGTTCGCGGCCATCGGGAAGTTGCCCTGGTCGGTGGCGCCGCCGATGAACTCCTCGCCCCGCTCGGCGAGGAAGCGGGTGCACTCCACGAGCAGGTCGTAGGCGTAGCCGCGGCCGCGGTGCTCCGGCACGACGCCGATGAAGCCGATGACGGCCGAGCTCTGGTTGCGGGCCGGGATGTGGATGCCCACCAGGTCGCCCTCGGGCGTGCGCGCGAGCTGCCACCACTCGCGCGGGGAGGGGCACCAGTGGAAGAAGTCCAGCTCCTCCTGGGCGGCCTGGTCGAGCCCGCCCTGCTCGATCGCCTTGAGGGCGTGGGCGTCGAGGGTGACGGAGTGGATGCGGCGCAGCGCGTCGAAGAAGACCGCGTCGTCGGGCTCCCCCTCGAAGACGAGGCGTCCGGGGCGTTCGGGGAGCCCGCAGTCGGGGGTCCAGCGGTAGATGTAGCGCTCCACCAGGGTTTCGTAGCCCGCGGCGCGGGCGGCGGCGAAGCAGGCCTCGGCGGCGGCGCGGACGTCGGGCTTCTCGCGCCAGCCGGCGGGCAGGTTGAACTCCAGCTCGACCTGCCAGGGGGCGGAGCGCAGGAGTTCGGCGCCCGCTTCCTCCTCCCCCTCGGCGACGTCGAACCAGTTGACGAGCATCGGCTCGGTGGCGTCGGGGCCGCCCCACCAGGCGCCGCGCGCGACGACCTCGCCGCCGCGCAGGGCCACGCGCTTCCAGTCGGGGCGGTGCACAGTGGTGCGGTGTGCTTCGGCGGCGCCCAGCGGGTCGGGCAGGGCGTCGAAGAGATGGGCGTCGCTCTCGTCGAGCGTACGGATGACCAGATCGGTCATGGGTGGATTCCTCCGGGATCGAGCTGCGTGGAGCGCTCCCGGTCGGATCACACGAAGCACGCCGGGACAGCGGTGAGGGGAGCGCTGGAAATGGTGAACTGCACGGCACTCGCCTCCTTCCGTCGTCTCAAGGCGTGATGATCACACCGTAGGGGATCTTCCGCGAACGCGTCCAGGGCTTTTCCACCAGGTGCGTTGACGGTGCCGCGGCCGGGCGGAGGCTAGGGTCGGCTCATGACCGACTCCACCTTGCGCTCCGTCTCCGTCGAGCGCACCGCCACCGGACACTTCACCGCGGTCAACGCGCGCGGTGACCGACTCGCATTCGGCACCGCGGGCGACGGGTTCACCCCGGTCGAGCTGCTGCTCGCGGCGATCGGCGGCTGCACCATGGCCGACGTCGACGTCGCCACCGGCCGGCACGCCGAACCGGACCGCTTCACCGTCACGGTGACCGGCCACAAGATCAGCGACGAGGACGGCAACCGGATGACCGACCTGGAGGTCACCTTCTCCGTCGCCTTCCCGGAGGGCGCGGGCGGCGACCGGGCCCGGGCCATCCTGCCCCGTGCGATCAAGTCCTCGCACGACCGGCTCTGCACGGTCAGCCGCACGGTGGAGGCGGGTACGCCGGTGCGGACGGTCGTCGCCGACGCCTGAGCGATAACCATTTGCGAGGGGCGCCGGGGTCACCCGACCCTGACCCCATGTCCTACGTCATACGCCCCGCCCGGCTCTCCGACGCGCCCGCCGTCACCGAACTGCTGAACCAGGTCGACATCTTCGAGACCGGCCGCCCGGAGACCGATCCGACCTCCGTCGAGGCCGACCTCAAGCACCCCGAGGTCGACCTCGCGCGGGACTCCTGGCTGGCCTTCGACGGGGACCGGCTGGTGGCCTACGCGCTGGTGTGGGACGAGTCGGGCGGCGAGCGCCTGGACGCCGACCACTATGTGCTGCCCGACCACCAGGAGGCCGGGCAGCGACTGTTCACGGAACTGGAGGCGCGCGCCCTGGCCAAGGCGCGGGAGAACGGCGCGTCCCGGGCCGTGGTCCACCTCCATCTGCACACCGAGCCCACCCTGGACACCGGGCTGATCCGTGAGCGCGGCTGGTCCGTCGTACGCCGCTACCACGTGCTGGACCGCCCCGTGGACCCCGCCGTCGACCGTGCCCCGGAGCCTCCGGCCGGAGTACGGCTGCGGGCGTGTGCCGACGAGGCGGACCGCAGGCGCGTCCACACGCTGTACCAGGCCACGTTCGCCGACCACTTCGACTTCCAGCCGCGTCCCTACGAGCAGTGGCTGCACGACGTGGACGCCGAGACGCTGGACTGGTCCCTGGTGTGGATCGCGAGCACCGAGGAGCAGGGCGACGCGGGCTTCCTCATGTCCCGCAACGACCGTGAGTCCATGGGCTGGATCCGCAGCATCGGCGTCCTGCGGGAGGCCCGCGCCCGGGGACTCGGGGGCCTGCTGCTGCGGCACGCCTTCGCCGCGTACGCCGCTCTCGGCCGGGACACCGTGGGTCTCGGCGTGGACACCGGCAACACCACGGGCGCGCCCGGCCTGTACGCGCGCAACGGCATGACACTCCGGTACGCGGTGGACACCTGGGAGACGGTGCTGAGCTGAGGCTCAGTAGGCGCGGACGGGGTAGTGCGGGTCCTCCCAGCGGGCGGGGCCGCTGAGGCCGATCAGGCGGACGCGGTGCTGGAGTTCCGCGGAGGCTCCACAGGCGCGCAGGCGGGCCGGTGCGTACCGGGCGAGCCAGGTGGACAGCTCGGTGCGCAGGGTGTCCTCGTCGTCGTGCCAGGTACTGAAGGGCAGGGCGTCGCCGAGCAGTTCGTACTCCCAGACTTCGACGGTCAGCGCCAAGTGCCGGTCGGCGACGGGGTGCTGGTGCGTCTCCCAGACGTCCAGCCACGGGGTGAAGGTGCCGGCCGCCTCCGCGCAGAGGGCCAGCAGTTCGTGCGCCGGCACGGCGGGGTCCGGGTCCAGGAGGGTGCGGGACCACCAGGCGTGCAGGAACTCCCATACCGCGTCGCTCTGTTGCCTCGGCCACTGGGTCCACTCGCCGCGCATGAAGGAGGTGCCCACCATTTCGAAGCCGAACAGGGGCTCCACCCGTCCGGCGACCAGCTCCCGCCCGAACTGCGGCAGGATCCGCCGCAGCACGGCACCGTGGTCGTCCCAGTCGGGGGCGTCCCAGGTGCGCCGGAGCAGGTCGGGATCCAGCTCCACATCGGGGATCTTCAGCAGTGCCAGCTCCTCCTCGTCGCCCCAGTGACAGGTGCACTGGGTCTCGTCGCTCCGGGCGGTCATGCCGCGGAACGTGACCGTCAGCGCGTCCAGGGCGCGGTCGAGGCGGAGTTGGGCGGATATGGCGTCGGGGGTCATGGTGCGACCACCTCACGGGACTCCGGGCGGCTTCCGCCGGCCGAAGATCGCGACTCTACCTCCTTGGCGCACTGCTGTACACCTTCCTTAAGAGCCCCTTAGTTCGCCCTTAAATCATGGCCGGATGCGACCGAAGGCTCGATTTCCGTGGGGGACCCGATCATCCTGAGAGCGCTCTCAGATGCGGCCGGCCGTGGGCTTGCTCACCGGGCCCACGGTCGGCCGACCCCACACGCACTACTGGAGTCCCCCACATGGCACCTCGTCACCAGCGTCAACTCGGCCGCCGCAAACTGCTCTTCGCCCTCGGCGGCGCCGCCGTCGCCGCGCCCGCCGTGGCCGCTCTGGCTCCCCACGCGCTCGCGGACAGGAGCAAGGCGGCGGCCGGGAGTCTGCCGCTGACGATCGTCAACAACTCCGGCTCGTTCGGCAACGGCAGCGTCCACGTCTACGTCGTCGGCAACCAGGACGGCCGCCAGGTCCGGCTCACCCCCGACGGCACGCTCGCGCCGATCTCCCTGTCGGACAACGGCCCGGACGGCTTCACCGACTACGCCATCAGCCTCTCGGGCAGCGGCGAGACCCGGCTGTCGCTGCCGTTCATGTCCGGGCGGATCTACGTGGCGCTCGGCGAGAAGCTGAGGTTCAAGGCGGTCGCCGACGGCAACGGCAACCCCGCCCTGCAGTTCCCGGCGGGCTGGGTGACCTCGGACCCCAACTTCAAGGTGCTGCACGACTGCGCCGAGTTCACCTACAACTCCGCCGGCATGTTCTGCAACACCACCATGGTCGACATGTTCAGCGTGCCGCTGAGCATCCGGCTGACCGGCGAACGCGACCAGACCACGGGCACCCTGCGCAAGGGCGGCCGGGCGTCCGTCTTCGCGGCCGTACGGGAGCAGGAGGAGTTCGCGAAGCTGGTGGTGGACGACACCCGGGTGCTGGCGCCCGGGCACGGGCTGGACGCCGGGCTGTTCCCGAAGGAGTATCTGGCGCCGTACATCGACGAGGTGTGGAGCACCTACACCGGACGCGATCTGGTCGTGAAGACCAACGCGGGCGAGTTCACCGGCCGCGTACGCGGTGACCGGCTGAGCTTCTCCGGGCCCGCCGAGGTGTCCTTCGCCCGGCCCTCGACCCGGGACGTGCTGTTCTGCGACGGCACGCTCGCCGCGCCGAACGACGGCACCACCGGCCCGGTGGCCGCGATCCTCGGCGCCGGGTTCAACCGCTCCACGCTGATCTCGCACCCGTCCCAGCCGACCACCGAACCGGACGAGTTCTACAAGAACGCCCTCACCAACCACTACTCCGCCGCCGTGCACGCGGCGACCGAGGACGGCCGGGCGTACGGCTTCGCCTTCGACGACGTCGCCGACTTCGCCTCCTTCATCCAGGACACCGCGCCGACCGGGATACGGCTGACGCTCACGCCTTTCGAGGACTGACGGCCGTCGCCGGCTGCTCGTGCTCCCCCTCCGCGTCGATGTGCGGAAGGATCCTGTCCAGCCATCGGGGTGTCCACCACGCGTGCGGACCCAGCAGGGTCATGACCGCGGGGACCATGAGCAGCCGGACCACGGTCGCGTCGATCAACACGCTCACCGCGAGGCCCAGTCCGAGCATCTTGACCACGATGTTGTCGCTGATGATGAAGGCGGCGAAGACGCTCACCATGATCAGCGCGGCACATGTGATCACCCGGGCGGTGATCTCCAGCGCGTGCGCCACCGACGCCTTCGCGTCCTTGGTGCGCAGCCACGCCTCGTGGACGCGGGAGAGGAGGAAGATCTCGTAGTCCATGCTCAGCCCGAAGATGATCGCGAACATCATCATCGGCACATAGCTCTCGATCGGCACCTTGCCGTTGACGCCCAGCGCGGGCCCTCCCCAGCCCCACTGGAAGACGGCGACGACGACGCCGTAGGAGGCGGCGATCGACAGGACGTTGAGGACGGCCGCCTTCACCGCGACGAGCAGGCCGCGGAAGACGGCCAGGATGATCAGGAAGGCCAGCGCGACGACCACCGCGATGATCAGCGGCAGCCGTTCGGCCACCAGGTCGCGGAAGTCGACCTGGGCCGCGGTGGTGCCGGTGACATAGCCCTTGGCGTCGGTGCCGGAGACCGCGTCGGGCAGGGTGTCGTCGACCAGCCGGTTGGTCAGGTCGGTGGTGCTGGCGTCCTGCGGGGACGTCTTGGAGTAGACGGTGGAGATCAGGACGTCCCCGTCCTGAGTGGTCGTGAGCGGGGTGGCGAAGGCGGCCCCGGAGACGTCGCCGAGGCTCTTCTGCACCTTCGAGGAGAGGTCGGAGCGCTGGGACTGCGGTACCTCGGTCTGGTCCACGACAACGGTGAGCGGACCGTTGGAACCGGGGCCGAAGGCGTCGGTCATCAGGTCGTAGGCGCGCCGGTCGGTGAAGGAGGTGGGGTCGGCCCCGTCACCGATGTGACCGAGCTGCATGGAGAAGACCGGGATGGCGAGGACGGCGACGGTGACGAGACCGGCGCTGAGGTAGGTCAGCGGGCGCCGGGCGACGCGCTGGGCGTAGCGGTGCCAGGTGCCGTGCGGGGTGGCGCCCGGTTCGGCGTCGGTCTCGGCGACCGGTTTGCGCACCCGGTAGCGGTCGATGCGCTTGCCGATCAGCCCGAGCAGGGCGGGGACCAGGGTCAGGGCGCCCAGGACCGCGGAGACCACGGTCACCGCGGCGGCGAGGCCGAGTTTGCTGATGAAGGACACCCCGGACGCGGACAGGCCCGCCAGCGCGACGATCACCGTGCAGCCGGAGACCAGGACGGCCCGCCCGCTGGTGGCGGCAGCCTGTCCGGCAGCGGCGACCGGGTCGGCGCCGTCCATGAGGTTCTGCCGGTGACGGGTGATCAGGAACAGTGCGTAGTCGATACCGACGCCGATACCGATCATCGTGGCCAGGGTCGGGGAGACGGTGGCGAAGGTGAACGCGGCGGCGAGCAGGCCCAGGATGGCCAGGCCTCCGATCACACTGATCAGCGCGGTGACCAGGGGGAGCACGGCGGCGATCACACTGCCGAAACCGATCAGCAGGACCACGATCGCCACCCCGAAGCCGATCGCTTCGCTCACCCGGTCGTCCGGCGCGGGCCGGGCCAGTTCGCCGAGCGGGCCGCCGTACTCGACCTCGGCACCGGCCGAGCGCAGGGGCTGCACCGCGTCGTCGACGCCGTCGAGGTAGCTGTCCCCGAGGGTTGAGGGCTGCACATTGAAGCGGACGGTGATGTAGGCGGTCTTGCCGTCGGTGGACACAGGTCCGAAGTCGGGCTGGCCGCTCTTGGGCGGGGGCGCGCTGAGCGGGTTCTGGACCGACAGGACGTGCGGCAGCTTGCCCAGGTCACTGACGGTGGTGGACATCTGCGAGTCCAGCGACGTCAGGGATTTCTGCGCGTCGTGCACCACGATCTGGCTGCTGTAGCCCCCGGCCTGCGGATCGTGCTTCTTGAGCACGTCCTGGCCCTTCTGGGACTGCGACTGGGAGAGCGTGAAGTTGTCGGAGTACTCGCCGCCGTTGAGATGGTTCAGCGTCTGGAGGGCGGCGAGCGCCACCAGCCAGGCGACGATGACGATCACGAAGTGGCGTGCGCAGCCCTCCCCGAGCCTGCGCAACAGCCCCTTGCGAGGCGTCTTCCCGCCCTGTTCCCCCTGGTTGACGCTGGCCTCTGGCATGGCCCTGGTCTTTTCTGTCCGGCCCGAGACGTGACAGTTCCCATTAGACGACGCCGCGATCAACGCGGCACTTTCAGTTCGGGCCGCTCCGTGCGCCCGCCCGCGGAAGCCCCCTCCGGATGCACGCCGGGCCGAGGCGTTGAATGGTGATAGGAAGCGATCCGGATCCGACGAGGAGCAAGATGATGCCGACGTCACAGCCCGCGTCCGGGCCGTCCGAGGAGCGCGCCACTCCGGACGACCTGCTCCACACCCGCACCGGCACCGAGGTGTCGCCGGAGGACCTGGTCCTTGCCTCGGGCAAGGACATCACCCCGCGCAGTCTGGAATGGGCCAAGCGGAAGCTGGAGGCGGAGGGACCCGCGGCCCTCGACAAGATGCTCCCCTGAGCGGCCGGACCGCCGCTCACCCGTTGTCCGCCGGGTCCGGGCACACCACCCGGACCCGCTGGACCTGGTTGTTGGCGAATCCGCCGCGGTTCCAGCGCGCCGTGAGGGGCTGGGTGTGCCCTTCGGCGTCGGTGGCCCGCGCGCTCAGCACATGCTCACCCGGTGTCGCGGTCCACGGTGACCGCCAGCGCCGCCACGCCCACGGATGTCCGCCGTCGGGCGCCAGTTCCGCCTGCCGCCAGGTGCGCCCGTCGTCGGCGCTGACCTCGACCCGGGTCACCGGCGCGTGCCCCGACCAGGCGCGGCCCTCCAGGGTCAGCGGTCCCGGCGCGACCACGCGGGTGCGGGACATGAAGTCCGGGAAGCCGGGCGGCACGAGCAGCGCCCTGGGCAGGATCCGGGTGACGGGCTCCCCCGCCTCCTCGGGCTGCTGCCGGAGGCGGTAGGCGACGGTCTGCTGGAACCCGGTGAACGGCTCGTCGACGACCGTGATCTCCCGCAGCCACTTCACCTGGGCCATGCCGTACCAGCCGGGGACCACCAGGCGCAGCGGCCGGCCGTGCTGCGGGGCCAGCGGGGCGCCGTTCATCGCGTGGACGACGAGGACGTCCGGCTCGTCGCCGAGGGCCACGTCCAGGGGCAGGGCGCGCCGGTAGTCCTGTTCGACTCCCCGCTCCACGCCGTGGTCGGCGCCGGTGAAGACGACCTCGGCCGCGTCGCCCGCCACCCCGGCCCGCTCCAGCAGCAGCCGCAGGGGTACGCCGGTCCACTCGGCGGTGCCGACGGCCTCGACCAGCCAGGGCTGGCTGACCGGGCGGGGGCTGAGCAGGGCCCGGCCGTTGCCCGCGCACTCCAGCGTGACCCGCGTGGTGACCTGGGGGAACGCCCGCAGGTCGGCGAGGTCCAGGCGGAGCGGGCGGCGGACGCGGCCGTTCAGGGTGAGCTGCCAGGAGGAGGTGTCGGGGACGTACGGGATGTCGTAGTGGGTCAGGACGTAGTGCAGGCCGGGCGGGGTGAGGTCGTAGCGCAGGGCCTCCAGCGGCAGGCCGTGGTTCCGTGTGGCGAGCGCCAGTTCGTCCCGGCCGATGGCCTCGTCGGACACGGGTGGCCGGGCGGGTCCGCCGGCGTCACCCAGTCGTGCGCCCATAGCCGCATTGTCCCGCCGCGCGAGGCCGAACGCCCTGTCGAGGGCGGCTCTTGATCAACCGGCCGTCCGGCCGGGCGGGTTCGGATTGCGGTCCGCCCTTCCGGAAACGGTCTTGGAGCTGCCAGACTCCGGAGGATGCCCGACTTCGACATGCTCGTCCTCGGATCCGGACCGGGCGGCCAGAAGGCCGCCATCGCCGCGGCCAAACTGGGCCGCCGGGTCGCCGTCATCGACCGCCCCGACATGGTGGGCGGGGTCTCCATCCACACCGGCACCATCCCGTCCAAGACCCTGCGCGAGGCGGTGCTGTACCTCACCGGTCTCACCCAACGCGACCTGTACGGCCAGAGTTACCGCGTCAAGGAGGACATCACCGTCGCCGACCTGATCTCGCGCACCCAGCACGTGGTGGGCCGCGAGGTCGACGTCATCCGCAGCCAGCTCTCCCGCAACCAGGTCGCCCTGTACGCCGGGACCGGACGGTTCGTGGACGACCACACCGTCGCCGTGCGCGAGGTCACCGGACAGGAACGGCTGCTGACCGCCGAGCACATCGTGATCGCCACCGGCACCCGGCCCGCGCGGCCCTCCAGCGTGGAGTTCGACGGGCGGACGATCATGGACTCGGACAATGTGCTCACCCTGGAGCGGGTGCCGCGTTCGATGGTCATCGTCGGCGCGGGGGTCATCGGCATGGAGTACGCCTCCATGTTCGCCGCGCTCGGCAGCCGGGTCACGGTGGTGGAGAAGCGTGCCGGGATGCTCGACATGTGCGACGTCGAGATCGTGGAGTCCCTCAAGTACCACCTGCGGGACCTGGCGGTGACGTTCCGGTTCGGGGAGACCGTCGCGGCGGTCGAGCGGCATCCGCGGGGCACGGTGACCGTGCTGGAGAGCGGCAAGAAGATCCCGGCCGACGCGGTGATGTACTCGGCGGGGCGGCAGGGCCTGACCGACGAACTCGATCTGGACAAGGCCGGGTTGTCCGCCGACCCGCGCGGCCGGATCTCGGTCGACGAGCACTACCGCACCGAGGTGCCGCACATCTACGCGGTGGGCGATGTGATCGGCTTCCCGGCCCTGGCCGCGACCTCCATGGAGCAGGGCCGCACGGCGGCGTACCACGCCTTCGGGGAGCCGGTCGGCCGGATGCACCACCTCCAGCCGATCGGTATCTACACCATCCCGGAGATCAGCTTCGTCGGCCGTACCGAGGACCAGCTCACCGAGGAGCGGGTGCCGTTCGAGGTGGGCATCTCCCGCTACCGGGAGCTGGCCCGCGGGCAGATCATCGGTGACTCGCACGGCATGCTGAAGCTGCTGGTGTCGACCGAGGACCGCACCCTGCTCGGCGTGCACTGCTTCGGCTCGGGCGCGACCGAGCTGATCCACATCGGCCAGTCGGTGATGGGGTGCGGGGGAACGGTCGACTATCTCGTCGACGCGGTGTTCAACTACCCGACGCTCGCGGAGTCCTACAAGGTGGCCGCGCTGGACGCCACCAACCGGCTCCGCCAGGTGGACCGGATGACCGACTAGCGGGCCGTGCCCGGTGAAGGGGACCGCCTCGCCCCGGTCAGGCGGTTCCCTCGCCCACGATGTGGACGGCGGCCTCCTCGGCGGATCCGGTCTCGTCCTCCTCGACGGCGCCCGATCCCTCCGGGGCCTCCCGGGCGAGCCGTTCGTCCAGGCTCTCGCCCTGGTGCTGCTCGGCGGCGGTCGTGCCGTACTCGGTGACGCCGAGGGGATGCTCGGGCGGGGAGTAGCCCGCGTCGAGGACATCGTCGTAGGACGGTTCACCGACGGTGTTCTCGGGGTCGAGGGGCGTGGCGTCCTCCTGCTCCTCGTTGCCGCCGGTGGGTTGGTAGGTGTCGTCCGCCATCGGCTCGGGGGTGCTGGGGTCCGGGGCCATCACGGTCTCCCTCGTCTCCGGGCGCGGCCGGTCCGCCGCCTCACGCACCGCGTTTCCCGTTCCGCGCCGGTCAACCACCCGACCGGGTACGCCCAGGTCAAGGGGTGGCGACGGGGCCGTCCGGGCGGTCGCGGCGGGCCTCGACCAGCTCCCGGCTCAGCTGCTCGGTCTCGGCCTCGGAGAGCCGCTCGAAGCCGTCCTCGGTGATGACGGAGACGATCGGGAAGATCCGGCGGCCGAGGTCCGGGCCGCCGGTGGCGGAGTCGTCGTCGGCGGCGTCGTAGAGCGCCTGGAGCGCGGCGAGGGCCGCCTCGCGGCGGGACATGCCCCGGTGGAACAGCTTCTTCAACGCGCCGCGGGCATACGGGGACCCGGACCCCTCGGCGTAGAAGTCCGTCTTCTCGTACAGGCCTCCGCCGATGTCGAAGGCGAAGATGCGGCCCCGTTCGCCCTCGGGCCGGGCCGGGTCGTAGCCGGTGAGCAGCGGGACGACCGCCAGGCCCTGCATGGCCTGGCCGAGGTTCTCGCGGATCATGCTCGCCAGGCGGCGGGCCTTGGCGCCGAGGGTCATCGGGACGCCCTCGATCTTCTCGAAGTGGGTCAGCTCCACCTGGTACAGCTTCACCATGTCCACGGCGAGGCCGACGGTTCCGGCGAAGGCGACGGCGGTGTAGTCATCGGCCGGGTGCACCTTCTCCAGGTCGCGCTGGGCGATGAGGTTTCCCATGGTGGCCCGGCGGTCCCCGGCGATGAGCACGCCGTCCCGGAAGGTGAGGGCGAGCACGGTGGTGCCGTGCGGCACCCGGTCCGGGTCGGCGAGCATGCCGGCCGGCAGGACGCGGCGCGTGCTGAGCAGGTCCGGCCGGTGGGCCGCGAGGAACTCCGTGAATGAGGAGGACCCCGGTGTGAAGAACTCCTCGCCCAGTCGCCCACCGTACTCGTCCTGCGTCATGGCCCTCCCCCTCGTCCGCCGTCCGACACCCGAAGTCCTACCAGACGCGGGGACACGGGAAACTCCGTTCGGATCACAGAGCCGCGCGCCGGACCGGCCGTCCCCGGCAGCGTCACAGCGCCTTGCGCCGGACCGGCCGTCCCCGGCAGCGTCACAGCGCCTTGCGCCGGATCAGCACTCCCAGCACCAGCAACCCGGGCACCAGAGGCAGCCACACCGTCAGCAGCCGGTATCCGAGCACCGCCGAGGCCGCCGACGCGGCGGGCGCCCCCGACGCGGCCAGGGCCAGGGCGAGGGCCGCGTCCAGGGAGCCCAGGCCGCCCGGGGTGGGCAGCAGGGCGGCGGCACTGCTGGCGGCCAGGTAGAGCAGGGCGACCTTCAGCGGGGGCAGGGGCAGGGCGACGGCCTGGGTGACGGCGACGAGGACCAGGCAGTGCAGTGCGACGAAGGCGAGCGAACCGCCCCACAGGGCCGCCGCCCGCAGCGGCCGGGTGTGCACGGCGCGCAGGTCGGCGAGGGCGGTGCGGCAGACCCCGCGGCACCGCTGCCGCAGCGGCCCGGCGAGCAGCGCGGTCACCGTCGCCACGGCGAGTGCGGTGAGCAGCACGGCGGTCGGTCCGGGTGCGTGGCGCGGGAGGTCGAGGACGCCGGGGCAGGCGACGGCGAGGCAGGCGATGAGGACCGCGCGGACCAGGACTCCGGCGGTGCCCTTGGCCGCGACCGCGGTGGCCGCGCGGGCCGCCGGAAGGCCGCAGCGCATCAGGAACCGCAGGTTCACCACGCCCGCGCCGAGTCCGACGGGCAGGACGTGGTTGGCGGCGGAGGCGGCGAACTGGGCGGCGACGAGCCGCCCTCGGGGCAGCCGTTCGGGCACCGCGCCCTGCTGGGCGAGCGACGCGCACAGCCAGGTGCCGATCGCCGCCGTGCCCGCCAGCAGCAGCCGGCCCTGGTCGGCGACGGCGAGCCGGACGGCGCCGGACTCCAGCACCGGCCAGTGCCGCCGGGCCAGCCACCCGGCGGCGACGAGGACGGCGACGGCGAGGGCGGTGTGCCAGTAGGCGCCCCGTCTTCGGGTGGGGGTGGGGGTGGCGACGAATTGCCCGGGCGTCATGCGGCCCCGCCGTCGCGCGGGGCGGGCGCGATACGGACGTCCATGTTGTCGAGGCGGTGCAGTGGCCAGTCGCGCGCGTAGGAGGGCGGCGCGGCGCCGGGCACGCTGAGTACGGCGACCGGTTCCCGGCGGGCGGTGCGCAGGATCTCCGCGCGTGTGGTGTTGGCGTTGTTGCCCCGGACGGCGCCCGAGGCGCAGCCCGCGTAGTAGGCGACCGGGATCGCCTCGTGACCGGTGAGCAGACAGGGCGGGCGGACGCCGAGGGAGCGCATCGTCGCGACGTTGCGGGCCCAGGAGCCGTGGTGGGCGACGGTGCGGTCGACCATGCGGTCCAGGACGGCGTACTGCACGGCGAGATGTCCGGCCAGCGCGACCGCGAGCACGCCGGTGGCGAGCGGCCGCCACCGTCCGGCCGGGGTCCTGACCAGGTGCCGCAGCCCGTCGGCGATCGGCACGGCGAGCAGCGCGTAGGCGGGGGTCAGGAAGCGGGGGGCCGCGTAGCCGATGAGGAACAGGTACGGGAAGGCGGCCGTGGCGGCGCAGGCCAGCGGGATCAGGGTGCGGGCGGTGCGCCGGGCGCGTACCGCGACGGCCAGCCCGAGCAGCGCCAGCAGCGGGAGCGTGAACCACCACACCATCAGCACCGGCTCGGGCATGGATCCGGTGCACGGCCGGCACAGGGTCCGCCCGGCCATGCTGCGCATCTGGTCGTCGACGGCGATGTTCCAGCCCAGCCCGCCCTGCACGCGCGACGCCTCGTTGAGCCTCTCGCGCAGCCCGCCGTAGGAGGTGTACGCCTCCACGACCCAGGGGAGGGCTCCGGCCAGCAGGCCCGCCGAGGTGACGAGGCCGAGCCGCCAGTGCCGTCCAGCGAGAGCGACGGCCAGCAGGGGCAGGGCGACGTACACGGCGTCCGTCGGGCGCATCAGCGCCATGAGGGCGGCGCCGAGGGCCGTGCCCCACAGGGCCCGCCGGTCCAGGCGGGCGCGCAGGAAGCAGCCGACCGTGAGCAGGGCGCCGAGGGCGACCCAGAGGTTGGGCATGGCCTGCGGGCCGTAGTAGAGGGTCACCCACAGGGTGGCGAACAGGGCTCCTCCCCCGGCCAGTACCAAGGTCGGGAACAGGCCCCGCCAGGCGCGCAGGGCGAGGAAGAGGGCGAGGCCGGAGAGGACGGCGAGGAAGACGCGCAGCAGGCCGGTGGAGGACGACCAGAGCGTCACCGGTGCCACGAGCAGGGAGATCCCGCGGGCGCGCGGCGCGCTGAAGAAGGCGGCCGGGGCCCGGTCGCTCACCTGGCTGACGTAGACCGTCTCGTCCCAGCCGAGCCCCATGTCCGGCCGTACGAGCAGCAGTTGCGCGGCGGTGAAGGCGCCCGCGACCAGGGCGAGCGGCGTGTTCCCGCGCATCAGGCCGGACCTTGCCGGGGCGGCCGCCGCATCGTGCCGCCCCGCGCCTACGAGCGTGGCGTTCGTGCCGTGGGACATCGTCCACCCCTGCCTGGAAGGTCCACCCGTGCCCGGAAACGGATAAAACAGGGACAAACTAACGTGGTTCGGAGAAGGGCGCAGTGTCGTGTTCGGCCACCTGCCTGACGGGCGGCGCACCGGTGCCCGCACGGCTTCCCCGCAGGCCCGGAACATGCGGGCGCGGCCGGATGAAAGACTCTGGCCGTGCCCCGGACATTCGACGACCTCCTGGCCCGTGCCCGCGCCCTCACCGCCTCGGGACAGCGCGCGCTCCTCGGCATCGCGGGCAGCCCGGGCGCGGGCAAGTCCACCCTCGCCGAGCAGCTGGTACGGGAGCTGAACGCGGACGGCTGGCCCTTCGCCGCCCACGTCCCCATGGACGGCTTCCACCTGGCCGACGCCGAGCTGGACCGGCTGGGCCGCCGCGACCGCAAGGGTGCCCCGGACACCTTCGACGCGGCCGGGTACGCGGCGCTGCTGCGCCGGCTGCGCGAGGAGCCGGACGGGGAGGTGGTCTACGCGCCGGGCTTCGAACGGGAGCTGGAGCAGCCCCTCGCGGGCGCGATCCCGGTGCCCCCGGCGGCCCGCCTGGTGGTGACCGAGGGCAACTATCTGCTGCTGGACACGGGCGCCTGGGCGCGGGTACGGGCCGCGCTGGACGAGGTGTGGTTCTGCGAGCTGCCGGAGGAGGAACGGATCCGTCGCCTGGTCGCCCGGCACGAGCAGTTCGGCAAGAGCCCCGAGGCGGCGCTGGCCTGGTCGCTCGGCACGGACCAGCGCAACGCCGATCTGGTGGCCGCCACCCGCGGGCGCGCCGATCTCGTCGTCCCGGCGACGGCCGTGCCGCGGCCCGTGTGACCTCCCCCGGCCGAAGTGCGTCGATCCCGGGCCGGTGCTGCAATTGAGTCGAGGGGGCGTCACGGGGGGCATACGTGAGCACCGGGAGTGGCACCGTGAGCGACGAACTCGAAGACGTGGGCCCGATCGACTACCTGGTCGTCGAGTTCCCCGGCAACCGGATGACGGGTGAGAACTTCCCGCTCCTGGTCGACCTGGTGGACCGCGGCATCATCCGGATCCTGGATCTGATGTTCGTCCGCAAGGAGGAGGACGGCACGGTCAGCGGTATGGAGATCGCCGACCTCACCGGGGACGGCGCGCTGGATCTGGCCGTCTTCGAGGGCGCCTCGTCCGGGCTTCTCGGCCAGGACGACCTGGAGGAGGCGGCGAGCGCGCTGCAGCCGGGCAGCAGCGCGGGCATCCTCGTCTACGAGAACCGGTGGGCCGCGCCCTTCGCCGCCGCCCTGCGCCGCAGCGGCGCCCAGCTCGTCGCCTCGGGACGGATCCCGGTGCCCGCCCTGGTCGCGGCCCTCGACGCGACCGAAGACGCCTCCTGAACCGAAAGGGATCAGTCATGCCAGGTCTTCTCCGCGGAATGGCGCGCACCGCCGTGGTGGCCGGAACGGCGACCGCGGTCTCCAACCGGGTCAGCCGCCGCCAGGCGGGACGCTGGGCGGCACAGGAAGCCCAGTACGCCGAACCGCCCGCTCCCCCGCCGGCCTCGTACGCCGCACCGGCCGCGCCCCCGGCGGCCCCCGACATGACCGACAAGATCGAGCAGCTCAAGCAGCTCGGCGACCTCAAGGCGCAGGGCGTGCTCAGCGAGGCGGAGTTCGAGGAGCAGAAGCGCCGGGTGCTGGAGGCGTGAGCGTCAGCTCCGGTTCCCCGGCGGCGTCGCCCGCCGGGTCGCCGAGCAGCGCCGTGAACTCCGGTGTGCGTACGGTCAGTCCGGCTTCCGTCCGCTCGAAGCGGACGGTGAGCGGGCCGGTTCCGCCGTAGCGCACCGCGAACACGTGCAGACCGGTGGGCGCGTCGGGCGCGGGTTCGGCCTCCAGGGCGCTGGAGGCGAGCAGATGGCTCCAGCCCTCGTCGGGGCTGCCGTAGCCGCGCGGGTCCGCAGCGAGGGCGAAGGCCGCCTGTTCCTGGGTGCGTTCGGCGCGGGTGTCGAAGTGGTCCGGAGTGTCGGACTCGGGGTGGGTCAGCCGGAGTCCGCCCGCCGCCGTCACCCGGTGGGCGGCGGTCCTGCGTACGCGGTCGCCGTCGTCGGCCGCGTACGGGAACCCGGCGAGCAGGTACGGCTCACCGGGCAGGCGTTCCACGGCCACGGTCAGCCACAGACAGGTGCCGTCCGTGACGTACAGCGAGCGCACCTGGCGCAGCACATGGTCGCGGCCGACGACCGGCTTGGTGACGAGCTTCGCCGCCAGGCCCGCGGTGCGGGCGTCGCGCACCCGGACCACGCCCATGGGGCGGCACAGCAGGAAGCCGTCGACGACCGGGCCGATACCGTGCTGGCGGCCGACCGCCGCGGGCAGGTAGTAGGTCCCGGCCGCCTCGATCAGTGACGGGGTCATCCGGCTGTCGAAGGCCACCGAGACGCCGTCCGCGCGCAGTTGGTGCCGGTGGGCCGCCCGGGAGGGGGCGCGGTGCCAGGGCGTGGTGTCCTGGATCTGCCACACCAGCATGAACGCGAAGTGCCCGTCGATCCCGCCGTCCGGCTTCACCGCGTACCGGCCCCAGCGGCTGTCCCCCCGGTAGCGCCCCAGGTCCGCGCCGACGCGCCTGCCGAAGTAGCGCAGGCCCAGGACCGCCTCGAAGCCGGAGTGCTGTTCGCTGTAGCGCGGGCCGCCGATGTCGAAGCCGCCCGCGGTCAGCCGGGCGTCGAGGTAGCGGGCGAGGGTATCGCCGTCCTCGGCGAAGACCGGCTCGCCGCTGACCCGGTGGGCCTGCGCGAGGAAGGACAGGGAGATCGGGCCGTAGTTGTTGTCGTACGCGCCGCCGTGCTCGGGGGGCAGCAGCGCGCCCCGGTCGCGGACCCGGTGGGCGCGGATCTCCTCCTCGTACAGGCGCAGCGCCCGGCCGCGCACCTCCGCGGCGCGCCCGCCGTCCAGGTGCCCGGCGAGCATGAGGCCGCCGACGACGGCGCCGATGGCCTGGTTGCCGGCCTCCTGCGGGTTGAAGAAGGTCGCCTCCGTCAGCCACCGCCAGTAGCCGTGGCCCAGCTCGACGAGTTCGGTGCGCAGGGCGTCGTCGAGCAGGTCCTCGGCGGTGTCGAGGACGTTGACGAGCTGGAGCAGCGCCCACACCGTGCTCGGCCAGTCGCCGATCGGGTGCGCGCCGGGCTCCAGGACGTAACGGGCGTACGGGAGGCCCGAGTCGCGCACCTTGAGGTTGGGGTAGCCGGGGTTGTCCTCGGTGTACACGCGCTCGCGCAGGTGGAAGCGGACGCCGCGCAGTACCGGCTCCGGCAGCCGGGGGTCCTTGGTGCGCCGGTGTGCGAGGGCCAGCAGGGAGGTGACGCCGAGCGAGGTGTCGCCGATGTCGTCGAGGGCGTCGGGGTGTTCGAGGCTGCCCTCGGGGGTGAGGCGGGCCAGGGCCTGCTCGGTGATGTCGCCGAGGACCTCGTCGTAGGCCTCGGGAGTGTCCGGCAGGTCGTGCAGCGGGCCGCGCTGGTGCGGAAGGAACATACGGTGCTCAGCCCTTCATGCCCGAGGTCGCCATGCCCTCGACCAGCCGCTTCTGGAAGATCAGGAAGCAGATGAGGGTGGGCAGCAGGGCGAGGGTCGACATCGCGAACATGGCGCCGTAGGAGGAGCCGCTGGTCTGGTCGAGGAACAGGGTGAGACCGAGGGGCACGGTGAACTTCTCGTTCTGCTGGAGGTAGACGAGCTGGTGCAGGAAGTCGTCGTAGGTCCAGATGAAGGTGAAGATCGTGGTGGTGATCAGGGCCGGCTTCATCAGCGGCAGGATGATCTTCCAGTAGATCTGCAGGGGGTTGGCGCCGTCCATCATCGCCGCCTGGTCCAGCTCGCGCGGGATGGAGCGGATGAACTGGACCATCAGGAAGATGAAGAAGGCGTCCACCGCGAGGAACTTCGGCACGATCAGCGGCAGATAGGTGTTGATCCAGGTCAGGTTGTAGAAGATCGTGTACTGCGGGATCAGCACCGCCTGGGTGGGCAGCATCAGCGTGCCGAGCATCAGGCCGAACCAGATCTTCTTGCCGCGGAACTCGAAGCGGGCGAAGGCGTAGGCGGCCAGCGAGCAGGAGATGACGTTTCCGATCACCGCGCCGATCGTGACGATCAGCGAGTTGGTGATGTAGAGGGAGAAGGAGTTGCCGGAGCCGCTCCAGCCCTCGGAGTAGTTCTCCGGGCGCAGTTCGTTGGGGATCAGGCCGGGGTGGGTGAAGATCTCGGTGTCGGGCTTGAGCGAACTGCTCAGCATCCACAGCAGCGGGTAGAGCATCACGACGGCCACCCCGATCAGCAGGGTGTGCGTGAAGATGCGGCGCGGGCCGGTCAGCGAACGCAGGCGGGCCAGCGGCGAGGCGTTGGGTGTGATGGCGGACATGGGGTTGCAGGCTCCTCGCTCGGCTCAGTCGTCGTAGTGGACCCAGTAGCGGCCGGCGATGAAGTTGACCGCCGTGAATCCCGCGATGACCAGGAACAGCACCCAGGCCAGCGCCGAGGCGTAGCCCATCTGGAGGTCGGTGAAGCCCTTCTTGTAGAGGTAGAGGGAGTACAGCATGGTCGAGTTGAGCGGTCCGCCCGAGCCGTTGCTGATCACGAACGCGGGGGTGAACGTCTTGAACGCGTCGATGATCTGGAGGACCACGTTGAAGAAGACGATCGGGGTGAGCAGCGGCAGGGTGATCCGGAAGAAGCGGGTGACCGGGCTCGCGCCGTCGATCGCGGCGGCCTCGTAGACGTCCTTGGGCAGTTGCTTCAGTCCGGCCAGGAAGATCACCATCGGGGTGCCGAACTGCCAGACGGCCAGCAGGACCAGGGTGTAGAGGGCGGTGTCGGGGCTGGAGATCCAGTCCTGGCCCTCGATGCCGAACCAGGCGAGGAAGTCGTTGAACAGCCCGTCACCGCCGAAGACCTGCCGCCACACGATGGCGATGGCGACGGCACCGCCGAGCAGGGACGGCAGATAGAAGGCGGCCCGGTACAGGCCGATGCCCTTCAGATCCCGGTTGAGCAGCATCGCCACGGCGAGCGCGAGCGCCAGCTTCAGCGGCACCGACACCACGACGTAGACCAGCGTGGCGTGCACCGAATCCCAGAAGACCGGGTCGTCGGTGAACATCCGCTCGTAGTTGTCGGTGCCGGTCCACTGAGCCGGGGTGAGCAGGTCGAAGTCGGTGAAGGACAGGTACAGCGAGTCCAGCATCGGGTAGATCGTCAGCCCGAACAGGCCGACGAACCAGGGGGCCAGGAAGAGGTACGGCCACCATCCCCCGCCCCGCCGTCTGGCGAGGCGGCGGCGCATGCGGTCGCGTTCCCGCCGGTCGGACGGGGTCGACGGAACCGACGGTTCCGATGCGACCGCATCGGTCTTCGCAGTGGTCGTACTCATGTCTCCCTGGCCCTCTCCGGGTGTCTGTGCTGCGCGGTGCGGGCTCAGCCGCCCAGAATGCCCGCCGCCTGGTCGAAGAACTCACCGAGCTGCGCCTTGATCGACTTCTTTCCGAAGGCGATCGCGAGGTTCGACTGGAACAGCAGGTCCCAGATCTGGTCGGCGCCCTGCGGCGGAGCCGGCGGGGTGGGCAGGGCGTCACTCGCCGCGGAGACCCGCTTGGAGATGTAGTCGGCCATCTCCATGTTGAGCTTGTCCGTCTCGCTCAGGCCCGAGGCGATCAGGTCGCGGGCCTTCTCGGTCGGCGGGATGCCGCGGAAGAGCTGCATCGCCTTGATGGCGGTCTCGTCCTGGGCGAAGAACGACATGATCTTCACCGAGTCGCCGACCCGCTTGCTGGACTTGGTGGCGCTCAGCAGCACTCCACCGTTGACGTAGTTGCCCTCGCGGGCACCGGACCAGTCGCCCTGCGGGCTGGGCAGGAAGTCCAGCTGCGCGTCGGTGACCGAGCCGCCGGCGCCGTAGACGCCGATGTCGAAGGTGAACAGGGCCTTGCCGATGACGACCGCGTTCTTGGTGAGGTCGTTGTGCGCGGCGGAGGTGATCGCCGGGGGCGGGCAGGCGTTCAGCTTGCGCATCTCGGCCCAGTACTCCCACCACCGCTGGAGGGTCTCGGGGCTGAAGCCGACGTTCTTGCCGTCCTCGGAGAAGAAGGTCTCGCCGTGCTCGCGGGCGTAGATCTCGAACGCCTGCAGGGAGCCGCCGCCGACGTCGTCGACGCCGTGGATCTTGCCACCGCTCTTCTTGTAGACGTCCTGGGAGATCTTCCTCAGGTCGGCCCAGGTCCACTCGCGGTCGGGGAGCTTCAGCCCGAGGTCCTCCAGGCCGGAGCGGTTGACGGTGAGCTGGTTGACGCCGATGCCGGAGGGCACGCCGTAGAGCTTGCCGTCGACGGTGCCCGCGGCGAGCAGCGTCTTGGAGAAGCCGGTGAGGTCGAGCGACTTGCCGACATAGGAGTCGAGCGGGGCGAGGACGCCCTTGCGGGCGTACTGCGCGACCAGCGCGGTGTCCATCTGCAGCAGGTCGGGGGCGCTGCCGCCGGCGATGTTGGTGTTGAACTTGTCGAAGTATCCGTCGTACCCGGAGTAGGTCTCCCGGATCTTGACCTTGGGGTTGTCCTTCTGGAAGGAGGCCAGCGCCTTCTTGTAGGCGGCGTGCCGGTCGTCGCTGCCCCACCACGTCATGGTGAGCTCGCTGCTGGTGCTGCCGGCTCCGGTGCCGCCGCCGCAGGCGCTCAGGGCGCCGCCGAGGCCGCCGACGACGGCGAGGCCGCTCGCGGTGCGGAAAAGGGTTCTGCGCGAGATCTGGTGACCCACCGGGTCCTCCCTGGATGTGCGTGACGGATCGCCCGCCGGTACAGGCGGCTCGGGATCCTCGTGGATGGCGCGTTCCGGTGCCGCGACCTCGCCCGGTCGCGCGGCCCTGACGGGCGGGGTGCACGGCGTTCGTCCCTGCCGTGTCCGGACGAGCACGCCCTCGTCCGGAGCGCCGTACGCGGTACGGCGCGGTGCCCCGCCCTGAACCGGGTCCCGCCGGTTCAGAAAGCGCTTGTCCGGACATTGGCAGAAGCGGCCGGAGTCCGTCAATGCCTGCCCGTGCCGACGCCGGTCACGGTTTGGATTCCGCGGGCCACCGCGAGCCGGGTCGCCCCGACGACGGTGCCGCTGTCCCCGAGGGCGCTGCTGACGACCTCGGTGGGCCAGCTCAGCTCGGCGAGCGCGGTCCGGACACCGGGCAGGAGCTGCGGGTTCGCGCCGACGGCGCCGCCCAGCACGATCAGGCCCGGGTCCAGGACGGCGGAGACCGCGGCGGCCAGCCGTCCGATGTCGGCGGCGTGCCGCCCGACCATGGCGAGGGCGGTGGCGTGCCCCTCGCCGGCCAGCGCGAACAGCCGCTCGGCGGTGCGCGGGCAGGGCCCGTCGCCGTCCCGCCACGCCTCGGCCGTACGCCGCAGCAGCGACCGCACGCCGATGTGCTCCTCCAGCGCCTCGCGGCGCGGCTCGCGGGACTCGTCCCACGGGAAGGGCAGCCGCGCGACCTCACCGGCGGCGCCGTTCGCGCCGCGCAGCACCCGGCCGCCGATGACCACACCGAGACCGATGCCGACGCCGATGCGCAGGTAGCCGAAGGTGTCCCGGCCGCGGGCCGCGCCTTGGTGCAGTTCGGCGAGGGCGGCGCAGTTGACGTTGTTCTCCAGGTGCACGGGAACGCCCGGGGGCAGCGCCACGGCCACCTGGTCGTAGACCGGTCCGGCCTTGGCGGTGGCGGGCCGCATCCGGGTGCCGTCGCGGGTGGTGACATCGCCGACGGCGACCACGATGGTGCGCAGCGGGGCGTCGGCGGGCAGTTCGGACAGCACCGCGCGTACGGTCCCGGCGGCCTCGGCGCGGGTGCCGTCGCCCTCGGCGAGCAGGGTGCCGTCGAGGGCGCAGCCGCGCACCCGGGTGCGGTCCGGGCCGAGGTCCACGGCGAGGACGGCGCCGGCGGCGGGGCCGAGCCGGTAGACGGCGGCGGAGCGGCCGATCGCGCCGGCCGCGGTGCCGGAGTGGGCGGCGAGTCCGGCCGCCTCCAACTCGGCGACGGCGGAGGACACGGTCGGTTTCGACAGTCCCGCGTCCGCCGCGAGCCGGGGGCGGGTGGCGGTGCTCGCCCCGGCCAGCACGGCGAACACCGCACGCGCGCTCTCGCTCAGGTCCATGGTCTCCCCAGATCGTGCTGTGGCCGTCCGGTCTCGGTGCGGCGCTTGACGCACCCTACTTCGTTAGTTAACTTCCTAACGAACTCCGGCGGTACTCGCCTGCCGCACCCCTTCGAAGCCCGTCCCGGGGCTTCCCGACCGACTTCCCCTGTCCAGGCGCGGTTCGCCCGCCGTCGCAGACAACAGCACCCCTGCTACGACTGCAACGACGAAAGAGATCCCGTGCAGGACTCTTCTCTCCTGTCCCCGCTCGTGGTCGGTATCGACGTGGGCGGCACCAAGACGCATCTGCGCGCGGTCGCGGGCGCGGACCTTGTCGCCGACCGGGTCCGGGCGAGCACCGGCTGGCGGCCGCACGACCCGGTGGCCGCGGCCGACTGGCTCGCCACACTGATCGCCGACGCCCTGCCGACGGGCGCACGCCCGGGCGCCGTGGCGGTCGGCGGACACGCCTGCGAGACCCCACGCCAGTGCGCCTGGATCATGTATGCGCTCCAACTCCACCTCGACGCTCCCGTGTTGGTGGTCGGCGACGCCGAACTCCTCGTCCCGGCCGCCGGTCTGGAAAAGGGCGTCGGTCTGGTCGCGGGCACCGGCTCGGTCGCCGTCGGGCGGCTGCCCGACGGCAGCCCGCTCCAGGTCGGCGGCTGGGGCGCGGTCCTCGGCGACGAGGGCGGCGCGGCCGGGCTCGTCCGGGAGGCCGTACGGGCCGTCTGGGCGGCGCACGACCGCGGGGAGACCCCGGACGCGCTGGCCGAGGGGCTGACGACCGCGTTCGAGGTGGCCGAAGTGCCCGCGCTGGGTGCCGCGTTGGAGTCCGCCGAGGATGTCTCCGCCGACTGGGGCAGCCGCGCGCCGGTGGTGTTCGCGGCGGCCGAGGCCGGTTCCGCGCTCGCCCGTTCCGTGATCGCCGAGGGCGGCCGGTCGCTGGCCGGACTCGTACGGCGACTCGCCGTGCGCGGCGCCGCGGTGGACGACGTGGTGGTCGCGGGCGGCACGATCCTGTCCCAACCCGCGCTGTACGACGCCTTCGTGACCGCGCTCGCCGATTCCGTTCCCGGGGCACGGCCGACGCGGCTCACCGTTCCGCCGGTGCAGGGGGCGACAGCCCTTGCCCATTCGCTCCTTTGATCTCTGAGGCTCCGTCACTTCCGTTTCCTCTCCCGGCCCTTGGGCCGAGGACTCCAGAGAGGCAGTCGCATGCCGTCCACCGCCGGGCCCCGGCCCCTCGCACCGGTCCGTGAAGCCGCCCTGAACAGAAGGGGGTTCCTCAGGACGTCCCTGGGCGCCTCGGCCGGGGTGCTGGCCGCGCCCACCTTCGTGACCTGGCTCGCCGCCGCGGACGCCAAGGCCGCCGTCGCGCTCCCCGCGTTCGTCGACGACTACCGCAGCAACATCGCCGCGAACCTCACCCCCGAGACCAACGCCGTGGTCCGCATCCTGGGCGGCTTCGCCGAGGTGTGGAAGACCGGCGACGCCTGGAACACCGGCACCCCGCTGCTGCCCGAGGTGCTGCGCGCCAACGTCCGGCACTGTGTGCGCGTCACCACGGCGCGCACGGACGAGCAGGCGAAGGAGGCGTTCGTCGTCGACCGGCAGCACCAGAGCTACGCCATGATCGCGGGCCTGGGTCCGCTGGCCGAGCTGTACCGCACCGGCGCCAAGGCGGTCACCTCGATCACCAGTGCCCCCGACGGCACCCCGCCCGGCCGGATCAGCGACGCCCTCCCCGCCGACGCCCCGGCCGGGTCGGCGCTCGGCGCGGGTTCGCACAGCTCGGAGCTGGGCAAGGTGGCCGAGCTGGTGGACACCGTGCGCGGCCCGTTCGCGTCCGGCAACCCGGCCAAGTTCGCCCACCAGTACCCGCGTCCGTGGCGGCTCAACGCCGCCAGCGAGGTCGTCGACACCGGCCGCACGGACGAACTCGGCTATCCGGTCTACGAGTCCGAGGTCGTCGTCGCCCCGCAGTTGCTGCGCCAGCGCGGCACCGACCCGGCCGAGGACGGCGGTTTCCCCAGCGGGCACACCAACGCCCTGCACCTGGCCGGTCTGGCGTACGCCTACGCCGTACCGGAGCGGTTCCAGGAACTGGTCACCCACGCCTTCGCGCTGGCCGACACCCGGATCGTGGCCGGCATGCACTCCCCCGTCGACGTCGTCTCCGGACGCGTCATGGCCACCGCGCTCACGGCAGCCGCCCTCTGCGACCCGGCCAACGCCGAGCTCAAGGCCGCCGCCCGCGCCCAGGCGCTCGCGTACTTCCGGGAGCGGACCGGCACGGAGGACCTGTACGCCTACGCCCACTCGGCCGGCCCCGGCACCGACCCGTACGCCGACCGGGAGGCCAACGCCCGCTCCGTGCGCCCTCGGCTGACGTACATCCTCCCCCGGCGCGGCCGCGACGTGCCGCTGACCGTGCCCAAGGGCGCGGAGGTGCTGCTGGAGACGCGGCTGCCGTACCTGGACGCGGCGCAGCGGCGCGCGGTGCTGCGCAGCACGGCGCTGCCGGCCGGGTACGTCCTGCTGGACGGGTTCGAGCAGTGGGGACGGCTGAACCTGTTCGCGGCGGCGGACGGCTACGGCGCCTTCGACTCCGCGGTGACGGTCACCATGGACGCGGCGGCGGGCGGCTTCCACGCGGCCGACAGCTGGCGCAACGACATCGGCGGTCGGGGCTCGCTGACCAAGCGGGGCACCGGGACGCTCACCCTGACGGGGAGCAACCGCTACTCGGGCGGGACCGTGGTGGAGGGCGGTGTGCTGGTCGCGGGGTCCCGGGACGCGCTGGGCCGCGGTGATGTGCGGGTGGCGGGCCCGGGGACGCTGCGGGTGGCCTCGGCGGCGCGGGTCTCGGGCTCCTACGCGCAGGACTCCGGCACGCTGGAGGCGACGCTGAGCGCCGGGTGCGGGCCGGTGCTGCGGGTGGAGCGGCGGGCGCGGCTGGAGCGGGGCAGTGCGCTGGTGCTGCGGCTGGACGCCGAGCGGCCGCCCGCCGAGGGCAGTACGGTGCCGGTGCTGCGCGCGTCGGCGCTGCGCGGCCAGTTCGACCGGATCGAGCTGAACTCCGAGCGACTGCGGGCCGTACCCGTCTACACGGCGGACGGTCTGTCGGTACGACTCCGGAGGCGGTGACACCGCTTGGGGCGGGAGCTGGTGCACAGTAGGCGCATGACGCGCCGCGGCACCCCTCCCGCCTCCGCGCGGCCGGTGGCGACAAAGGGCGGATGATGGCAAGCGAACTGGACACCCGCCCCTCCGCCCCGGCCGGCGAGCGCGCGCGGGCAAGGCGGCTCCCGGCCTGGCTCGTGCCGCTGCTGGCCGTCCTGCTGCTCGCGCAGATGGCCGTGGCGATGGTGACGACCGCGGTCCGGCAGACGCCCACCATCGACGAACCCGTGTACGTGGGGACGGCCGCCGTCTACCTCCACGAGCACAGCCTGCGCCTCAACCCCGAGCATCCGCCGCTGGGCAAGCTGGTGGTGGCGGCCGGGGTGGCGCTCGCCGATCCGCGCTACGACGCCGCGTTCGAGGGCGATCAGGGCGAGGTGGGGCGGCATCTGCTCTACGAGTCGGGCAACGACCCCTGGCGGCTGATGCTGTTCGCACGGCTGCCGGTGATCGTGCTGACGCTGCTGTTCGGGCTGGTCGTCCTCGTCTTCGCCCGCGAACTGGCCGGTGCGGTGGCGGGGTTGACCGCGCTGGCACTGTACTGCTTCTCCCCCGATCTGATCGCGCACGGCTCGCTGGCCACGCTGGACGTGCCGGCGGCGGGCTTCGTGCTGACGGCGGTGTGGCTGCTGTGGCGGGCCCGGCTGCGGCCACGGCCGTATGTCGCGCTCGCCGGGGTGGCGCTCGGGGCGGCACTGGCCACGAAGATGAGCACGCTGCCCGCGGTGCCGGTGCTGATGGGGCTGGCGGCGGTGTCGGTGTGGCACGCCACCGGCGGTGCCGGCCGGCGGATCGCGGCGCGGCGGGCGCTGGCGGGTGCGGCCGTCGTGGCGGTGATCGCGGTCGCCGTCGTCTGGGTCACGTATCTGATGGTCGATCCGCGGCTGCGGTGGGACCCGGAGCAGCCGGTGCCGGTGGTGCGCGGACTGCGGGGGGCGGCCGTGCAGCTGATGCCGTTCCCGGAGGCGTACCGGGACGGGATGCGGATCCAGTTCGCCTTCGAGAACCACCCCTGGCAGGGCTTTCTGTTCGGGCGCCTGTACACCGGTTCGCTCTGGTACTACCTCCCGGCCGCGCTGCTGGTGAAGACCCCGCTCGGCATGCTGGCGCTGTGGGTCGCGGGTGCCGTGGCGGTCGTGGCGGTGCGGCGGCTGCGGCCCGCGGCGCCCTATCTCCTGGTGCCGGCGGGCCTGCTGCTGGCGGTGGCCATGCAGGGCTCGCGGGACTTCGGGACGCGGTACGCGGTGTTCGTGCCGATGTTCCTGGCGGTGGCCGCGGGGTGCGTGGCGGGCCTGCGCGGGGGTCGGCTGCGCGGGGGCCCGGTGTGGGTCGCGGCGGCGCTCGTGGGGTTCGTGGCCGTCAGTTCGCTACGGACGTTTCCCTACTATCTGCCGTACTCCAACGAAGCGTTCGGCGGTCCCGCGAAGACGCATCTGCGTCTCCACGACGCGGCCGTGGACTGGGGTCAGGACCTCGGCGCGCTCGCGGACCGGCTGGAGGAGGAGCGGTACCGGGGCGAGCGGGTGTGGCTCGTCTACAAGGGCAGCGGGGTGCCGTCGTACTACGGCATCGAGGCCGCCGACCCCCGGAAGGTGCCCGCCGGTGAGGTGCGCGGACTGCTGGTGGTGTCGGACAGTGCGGCGGCCAAGGCGACCGGCCGACTGGCCGAGTTGATCGACAGCAGTCGTCCGATCGATACAGTCGGACACTCGATCACGATCTACCGGCGCTGATCGGCGATCATCACCGGTGAGCGTTGTGATCCCTCACGCGCCGGCCGTCGATCTGCTCACAGTCAAGCCCTGGTCAACACGGTGTGTGGGCTATGTTGAAGCACTGTGGAAGACAAAGGAGGAGCCCCGGTGCCATCGCCGCAGCAGGCACGCGCACAGGCATCCGCGATCACCTCGGGCAAGACCGCTCCGGAAGCGGAGGCGTCCCCGACTTCCCAGCTCCGCGTGCTCTTCGACGACGGTCCCCATCTGTCCCCGGGGCAGCGCCGTATCGCCCAGTACCTGATCGAGAACATCACCGAGGCAGCCTTCCTGTCGATCACCGACCTCGCCGAGCGGGTGGGCGTCAGCCAGCCCTCGGTGACCCGGTTCGCCGCCGCGGTCGGCTTCACCGGCTACCCGGCGCTGCGGGAGAAGCTCCAGGCCATCGCGCTGGGCGCGCTCGCCGGGGGCCCGGGCACCGAGGAGAACAGCAGCAACGAACTCCAGGCCGCCGTGGACGCGGAGATCGAGAACCTGGAGAACCTGCGGCGCGACTTCGGCGACCCGGACCAGGTGATCGCGGTGGGCCGCGAACTGTCCCGGTCGACCCCGCTGACCATCCTGGGCCTGCGCATCTCGGCGTCGCTCGCCGAGTACTTCGCCTACGCCGCCCGCCGTATCCACCCCGACGTCCGTCTGGTGACCCGGGGCGGCAGCGTCGCCTACGACGCGCTGCTGCAGTCACGGGAGGCGGGCGGCACCTGGGTGCTGGCGTTCTCGATGCCGCGGCACGCCCAGGAGACGCTGACCGCGGTGCGGGTGGCGCGCAGCGCGGGGCTGCGGATCGCGCTCGTCACTGATCTGGCGCTCGGTCCGGTGGCCGACGCGGCCGACTACGTCTTCGCCACCGGCACGGGCTCCCGGCTCGTCTTCGACTCCTACGCGGCACCGGGCGTGATGGCCGCGGCACTCCTCCAGGCCATGACCGACGCGGACCCCGAGCGGACCCAGGCCCGGCTGGAGGAGTACGAGCAGATCTCCGACCAGCACCAGTTCTTCCTGCGGGACTGACCCGCACCCTCCGCGATTCCTACTCGCGGGTATTCACGGCACCCTACTCACGGGTATCCCACCCGTCCTGACCGGCACTTTTCTTGCGGGGACACCTCCCGCCCCCTCCGCCAAACCGGACCACAGGGGCAGCATCCGGCTTTTTTCGAGCATGAATGTTTTCATACGTCTTGCAAAGCGGACGGCATATATAAATACTTCTCCACGCCGCACCAGCCCGCGGCAACAGACGGTCCGCTCGCGCACGTCACCCCATCCGTCGTGCGCAATCCGTCAGCCCGTGGGCTCCGCGACGGGCACCCTCAGCCGCCGTCTCCTACCCGCGTCGGCGCCCAGGGTGCTCGGCCGGGCGGCCCCGGTCATCCCCTAGGCCGGGGCCGCCCCGACCTCGTCGGACCACCCATCACGACGCCGCAATCCCCGGAAGCGAGCACCATGACGACACTGACGACCACGCGCACCCCCGCCGACTGGCCCTGCCAGGTCAAGCTGCCCGGCAGCTACGACTGGGAGCGGTCGGCTGCGAAGTGGCTGCGCGAACTGGTGCCGGCCCGCTACGCCAGCTACCCCGCCCTGATCCGCCACCCCGTCCTGCTCGCCCGTCATGCCCAGCTCCAGGTCCAGCAGGAGATCCGCGTCGCCCGTACGGCGCTGCAGACCGCCCGTGCGGACCTGCCCGCGCTCGGCATGCCCGAGTCGGTCATCGAGCACACGATCAAGCTCTACGCGGCGGAGGTCATGCAGCTGCAGCACATCGCGCGCAGCGTGCGGGCGGTGTCGCAGGCACTGATCGAGCGCCGCTGACGCCTCCGGCGGCCGCCAAGGGGCCCACGGTCCCGCTCAACGGGCGGCTGCGGGCGGATCGAGCCACCGTGGCCCCTGGCCTCAGTCGTCGTGGCGGTGCAGCCAGTACCAGGTGACGCCCGCGGCCAGGGCCAGGAGGTAGACGGTGGGCAGGAGGAGGCCCACGGCGCGGGAGCCGTTCATGGGCGGCCCTTCGGGTAGGAGCGGGCCGGCCGCCGGGTTCGCGGCCGGGCGCCCATGGTGATACCCCGTCACACAGGGTGTGCGCCGCTTTCCGCACCTCTTGCCCTGTGTTCGAGGCTCAGCCGCCCGCCGGGGCCGTGCGGGACTCCAGCGCCGCGCGGGTGTCGTCCCCGTAGACGCCGGTCTCGTCGCCGCTGATGCCGTACCAGAGCTGGAAGCGCGCCACCGCCTCCCGGAGCGTGGCGTCGTAGAGACCGCTGGTGGAGCCGGCGGTGTAGACATCGGGGACGCTCGACAGGCGTCTCTGGAGCTCGGCGACCTCGGGTCCGCTGTCGCCCTCGCGCAGCGTGCCGGGGCCGTCGGGGTCGGGGGCGTCGGCGTCGGGAGCGCCGACGCCCCCGTCCGAGGACGGCGGGGCGGTCGCCGGTGGCGGTGTGGCCGCCGCGCCGTCCGGGCTTCGGTCGCCGCCCTGCGGTACGAGGAGCGCGGCGGCGCCGAAGCCGATCAGGGCCGCGGTGACGACGGCGCCCGCGACGGCGAACCGGGGCAGGGCGCCTCCGTCGCGGACCGGACCACGGGGATCCTCCGCCGGGACGGGGGGCAGTTCCTGGGTGTCGGCCTCCGAGCCGCTGGGCGGGACGGACGGCTCCACGGACTCGTAGCCGTCGGAGTCCCCCGCGGGCTCGCGGAACAGGTCGGCGAGGGCGTCGGTGCGGCGTGGACGCAGGACCCGGGCCGGTTCGAGGGGTGGGCCGTTTTTCTCCACGGTCGGTTTCCTTCCGTCCCGTACGCGAGGGCGACTTCACTCCGCCGAGTGATACGGCCCTGCCACCCCCGCTGTTCACCCACCCCTTGACCACTAAACGCTCAATACAATCATTTTGGTTGAAACCATTGAGCGTTTGATCGGTGGCTGCTAGAAACCGCCGACATGACGACTCGTTGGTCACGTCGCGGTTTTCTGACCGCGAGCACCGCGTCCGCACTCGCCCTGCCCCTCCCCGTCCCGGCAGGGGGCACCGCTGCCGCCGCCGCGGAGGCGGACGAGTTCGCGACCCTGCGCGCCAAGTGGCGCACCCTGGTCCTCGGCGAGGGGTTCAGCCCCACCGCCGAACCCTTCAAGAGCCGGCTCGCCGAACTGGGCAGCACCGCGAACGAGTTGCGCCACGCCATGGCGCCGGCCCCCGGATCCCTGTGGCCGGACCTGGTCTACGCCGACCCCGAACCCGACACCGACCAGGAGTCGTACGGCTACTCCGGCAACCTGCACGCCAGTTACGGCCGACTCCATACGCTCGCGCTGGCGTACAGCCGGCCCGGCACCGGTCTGACCGGCAGCAGCACGCTCCGAACGGCCATTCTGACCGGCCTCGATCACCTGTACACCGATGTGTACAACGAGAACCGCGCCCGCTACGGCAACTGGTACAGCTGGCAGATCGGCGCCCCGCAGGCCCTGCTCGACGTGTGCGTGCTGATGTACGACTCGCTGACCGCCACGCAGATCGCCCACTACTGTGCGGCGGTCGACCACTTCGTGCCCGATTCGGCGGTCGCCGCCTACACCGGCACCAGTACCGGCGCCAACCGCGTCGACCTGTGCCGGGTGCTGGCGCTGCGCGGCATCGTCGGCGGCAGCGCCGCGAAAGTGGCGCTCGCCCGGGACGCCCTCTCCCCTGTCTTCCCGTACGTCACCAGCGGGGACGGGCTCTACAGCGACGGCTCGTTCATCCAGCACACCACCGTGCCGTACACCGGTTCCTACGGCTCGGTGCTGCTCGGCGGTCTCGGGATGCTGTTCGCGCTGCTCAACGGGTCGACCTGGGCGGTCACGGACCCCCAGCGGCAGATCGTGTTCGACGCGGTGGAGAAGGCCTGGGCCCCCTTCCTCTACAACGGCCTGGTCATGGACTCCGTCTCCGGCCGTGCCGTCAGCCGGGGCCTGTCCGCCACGGACGCCAAGCAGATCCAGCAGGACGACCATCTGCGCGGCCATCCGGTCCTCGCCTCGATCGTCCTGCTCGGACAGGGGGCGAGCACAGCCGAGAACGCGCGCTGGCGCGGACTGGTGAAGGGCTGGCTCCAGCGCGACTACTACAGCCCGGCCATGAACGACCCGGCACTTCCGGTGCCGCAACTGTCCCGGCTGAAGTCGGTCCTGGACGACACGGCCGTCACCCCGGCCGCCGAGCCGAACGGCCACCGGCTCTTCCCCAACATGGCCCGCGCCACCCACCGCAAGCCGGGCTGGGCGGCCTCCCTGAGCATGGCCGACCGCAGGGTCACGCACTACGAGACCGGCAACGGCGAGAACCTGCGCGGCTGGCACACCGGTTCAGGGATGCTCTACTGGTGGGGCGACACCTTCGCCAACGGCCAGTACAGCGACGCCTTCTGGCCCACCGTCGACCCCTGCCGGCTGCCCGGTACCACCGCCTCCCGCAAGGTCCTCGCCGACGCGGCCGGCGGCGACTGGGGCGCCTCCCTGCCCGACGTGAACTGGGTCGGCGGCGCCACCGACGGACAGCGCGCGGCGATCGGCCAGTACCTGAAGGGGCTCCAGTCCACGCTGCTGGCGAAGAAGTCGTGGTTCTTCCTCGACGACACGGTGGTCTGCCTCGGCGCGGGCATCCGCTGCACCGACGGCACGAAGGTCGAGACGACCGTCGACAACCGCAATCTCGGCCCCGTCGGCAACGCCCCCTTCACCGCGGACGGCATCGTCAAGCCGCTCGCCCACCCCTGGTCGGAGACGCTCACCGGTGCCCGCTGGGCCCACATCGGCGGCCACGCCGGGTACGTCTTCCCCGGCGGCGCGACCGTCAAGGCTCTGCGCGAGGCCCGCGACGGCCGCTGGCGGGACATCAACCGGGGCGGCTCCACCACCGTCCTGAACCGCAAGTACCTGACGCTCTACGTCGACCACGGCACCGACCCGACCGCCGCGACCTACGCCTACCTCCTCATGCCGGGCGCGACGGCCGCCCAGACGCAGGCGCGGGCCGACGCCACGGACTGGCTGACGGTCCTCGCCAACACCAATGACCAGCAGGGCGTGGCCGTGCCCTCGCTCGGCTTCACCGGGGTCAACTTCTGGTTCGGCGGCACCGTGGGCGACCTGGTCGCGAGCGACCCGTGCTGTGTGATGGTGCAGGAGCGCGGCGACGGCACGGCCGTGGTCTGTGTCAGCGATCCGATGCGCATGCGGACGGGGCTGACGCTCACCTGGAACCGCGCGGTCACCTCGGTGACCTCCAAGCCGGCCACGGTGACCTCGGCGACGACCGGTGCCTCGCTGCGGCTCACCTTCGGTGACCTGCGCGGCACGGCGGGCGCCACCCAGCGTGTGACCGTCAGGCTCGGCTGAACATCCCGTGCAGGGATGCCTTCATCGCCTCGACGAAGGCATCCCTGCACGGGGTGTCGACGGCGTCCAGGGACAGGTACGGGTTGAGGTCCTCCAGCTCCACCAGCAGCAGCTCGCCGCCGGGGGCGCGGCAGGCGTCGACGCGCTGGATGCCGTGGCCGATGGCGTTCCAGTCGACGAACCGGCGGGCGAACTCCAGGTCCGCGCCAGTGGGTTCGTAGGGCTTCAGCTCCCAGCGGCGGTCCGGGTCCGGGGCGTACAGGGCGTACTGGAAGTGCTCGTCGACGAAGTAGAAGGAGACCTCGTAGGCGAAGTCCACGCACGGCTGGACGAGGACGCTGCCGTCGGCCAGCTCGCGGGCCCCCTCCCGGGTGACGATCTGCAGTCCTATCGAGTCGGCGCCGAGCTTGGGCTTGACGACGTACCGCTCCGTCTCCGGGAGCAGGCCGAGGTCCTCGGGCCGGTCCACGGTCGGGATGACCGGGAAGCCCTCGGCCGTCAGGTCGAGCAGATACTGCTTGCCCGCCATGTCACCCCGCCCGGTCAGCTCGTTGTAGACGAGCGCCCCCGTCCCGGTCGCGCGGGCGCGGAAGGCGTCGTAGTCCTCCTGGTACGCCAGGACCGGGCCGCTGTTGCGGACGACGACCGCGTCGAAGCCGGCCATGAGCGCGACCGCGTCCCGGGGGTGGCACAGGGCGAGGTCGAAGTCCTCGCGGAGGGCGGCGGTGAGCCGGATGTCCTCGTCGCAGTAGCGGCGCCCGCGGGCCGGATAGGCCAGGTCGGTGACGTAGAGCAGGCTGCGGCGGGCGGTCGGCATACGGGCTCCTCGGGGCGGGCGGGAGCCGATCGTACGCAGACCGCCCGACACCGAACAAATGTCGGGTTACGGCGTCACAGGCCGGCCGCCCACAGCTCCCGCCTGCTGATTCCCGCCAGGCCCCGGCGGACCGTGCGCCGGGGGCCGGGTTCGACGGTCGCGTAGGAGGGGACGGCGAGGACGCGGCAGCCCGCGGCCTCGGCGGCGGCGATGCCCGTCGGCGAGTCCTCCACGACGAGGCAGGCGGCGGGGTCGACGCCGAGGGACCGGGCGGCGGCCAGGTAGGGGTCGGAGGCGGGTTTGCCGCGCGGGGTCTCGCCCTCGGCCACCGTCGTACGGAACCGGTCGGCGCCGAGGGTCTTCAGGACCGCGTCCACGACCGGCCGGGAGGAGGCGGAGACCAGGGCGGCCGGGATGCCCCACTCGTCGAGGCGGTCGAGCAGGTCGAGGGCGCCGGGGAGCGGGGTGGCCTCGCGCTGGACGGCGGTGAGGAAGCGGGCTTCCAGGTCGGCGGCCAGGGTCCGCTCGTCCGCGCCGGTCAGGGTGTGCAGCCGGGACGCGGTGTCGGCGACGGAGCGGCCGAGCGCCTGGAACAGGTCGTCGGGTTCGATGCCGGGGGCGACCTCGCGGACGGTGCGCAGCCACAGCGACTCGGTGTCGACGAGGGTGCCGTCCATGTCGAACAGCACGGCGTGCGGGGCCGCCGCGAACGGGGTGCCGTCGAGGGTCCAGTGCCGGTCGGGGTGGCGGCCGAGCGCGGCGAACACCTGGGCGGCCACATCGACGTGCCTGAGCGGCCGGGGCGGGGCGCCGATGCCCGGTCCCGCCGCCGCCAGCCACGCCGTGCGCTCCTCCGCCGTGCGGCCGCCGTGGCCGCCCGCGTCGACGTGGCCGTGGTCGGTGACGACCAGCACGGTCCAGTCCTCGTCGGCGTACGAGGGCCGGGAGCGGACGGCGTCCAGCAGGCGGCCGAGGCGGGCGTCGGCGTTCAGGATCGCGGCCTCGTACGCCTCGCCGCAGCCGAGGACGTGCGCGGTCTCGTCGGCCGCGCCCAGGTAGACGAAGGAGGCGGCGGTGTGGTCGGCGGAGTCGGCGAGCAGGCGTAGGGCGGCCTCGGTGATCTGCTCGTCGCAGTGCTCCCAGGCGGCCGGGGTGTCCTCGGTGGGCGAGATGTACACCGAGCGGGAGGGCGCGGCGAACAGGGGTCCGCCGCCGCGGGCCTGCATCAGGGGCTCCCAGCCCGCGGCGACGAAGGTGCGGCGGCCGTCCTTGACGGCGAGCCTGGTCGCGAAGTCGGGGAAGGCGGACAGGCGGTGGCCGGTGAAGTTGTTGCTCCACACGCCGTGCCGGTCGGCCGTGACCCCGGTGACGATCGTCGCCCAGCACGGGCCCGACATGGTGGGCGTGCGGTCGTCGACCTCCACGGGAACCAGGAAGCCCTCGGTGGCCAGGGCGTCGAGGTGCGGAGTGGTGAGCCGGTCGAGGGTGTCCAGACGTACGCCGTCGATGCCGACGACGAGGACGCGGCGGGCCGGGTCGGGCATGAAGGTCCCTTCCTGTGGCGGGAGTTCAGGCGGAGCGGATCAGTTCGTCGGGGGCGATCCCGTGGGCGAGGGGCAGGCCCTGGGCGTAGCGGGCGACCTCGTCGACCGCCCAGTCGGTCATCCGGGCCAGCTCGTTGCCGAGGGAGCCCGCGATGTGCGGGGTGAGCAGCACGTTGGGGAGGGTGTAGAGGGGTGAGTCGGCCGGGGGGACCTCGGGGTCGGTGACGTCGAGGACGGCGTGCAGGCGGCCGGTGACCAGGTGGGCGACGAGGGCGTCGGTGTCCACGAGATCACCGCGGGAGGTGTTGATGAGCGTGGCGCCCTCCTTCATCAGTGCGAGTCTGCGACTGTCGAACATGTGGTGGGTCTCGGGGAGTTGGGGGGCGTGGATGGACACCACGTCGCTGCGGCTGGCCAGTTCGTCGAGGTCGACCGGTTCGACGCCGAGCGCGCCGGCCTGGTGTGCGTCCACATAAGGGTCGTACAGGAGGACGTGGAGGTCGAAGGGGCGCAGTAGTTCGATGACCCGGCGGCCGATCCGGGAGGCGCCGATGATGCCGATGGTTCGACGGTAGTTGCCGTGGCCGGTGTAGTACGGCAGGACGTCGGGGCTGGTGCGCAGGTCGGCGTAGTGGCGGGCGGCGTCCAGGACGCGTTTGCCGGAGAGGAGAACGGCGGCGAGGGTGAACTCGGCGACGGGCAGGGCGTTGGCGGCCGCGGCGGAGGAGACGGTGATGCCGCGGCGCCAGACGGCATCGGTGACATGGTGTTTCACGGAGCCAGCGGCGTGCACGACCGCGCGCAGCCGGGGCATCGTGCGCAGCGCCTCCTCGGTGAGCAGGGGGGCACCCCAGTGGGTGAACAGGACTTCGGCGGAGGCGAGTTCGCGCGGGTCCGCCCGGTCGAGATCGGAGACGGCCGTTGTCGTGTCGACGCGGGCGACGGTGTGCAGCCGGGTCAGGGCGTTCTCGGCGAGGAGCTGCCGGTGGATCTGCGGGCCCATGGCGAGGACGGTGCGCGGGCGGGGGGTGGTGTTCAGGGGGGTGCCTTCCGGTGCGGGCATCGTCACTTCACCGCGCCCGCGGTCAGCCCGGAGCGCCAGAAGCGCTGGAGGCAGACGAAGGCGGCGACGAGCGGGACGACGGCGACGAGGGAGCCGGTGATGACGAGCGAGTAGAACTCGGGCTGCTGCTGGGTGACGCTGTTCCACATGAACAGGCCGAGGTTGACCGGGTAGAGCTGTTCGTCGTTGAGCATGACCAGGGCGCCGAAGAAATTGTTCCAACTGGCGGTGAACGAGAACAGGAAGATGGTCATGAAGCCCGGCGCGAGCATGGGCAGGCCGATACGGGCGAAGGTGCGCAGTTCGCCGGCGCCGTCGACACGGGCCGCCTCCAGGACCTCGCCGGGGACATAGCCCTCGGAGAAGACCCGGGCGAGGTAGACACCGAAGGGGTTGACCAGGGCGGGCAGCAGCAGGGCCCAGTAGGTGTTGACGACGCCCGCCTTGGTGGCGAGCAGGTACATCGGGAGCTGGATGACGGTGGTGGGGACGAGGACGCCGCCCAGGACCAGGCCGAACAGCTTCTCCTTGGCGCGGAACTCGTACTTGTCGAAGGCGTACCCGGTGGCCACGCACAGCAGGGTGGAGGCGGCGGAGCCGATGACGGAGTACAGGATGCTGTTGCCGAACCAGCGCAGGTAGATGCCGTCGTGGTAGGTGAGGACGCGTTCGAGGTTGGCGAGCAGGTGGAAGTCGCCGAAGGCGAAGCCGGAGGTGGCGAACAGGTCGCGGTGGTTCTTGGTGGCGGCAATGAGCAGCCAGCTGATCGGCATCAGGGTGTAGAAGGCGGCGACGAGCAGGAGTCCGTTGACGACGCCTCTGGAGAGCAGGGTGCCGGCGGCGGTACGGCGGGGCTTGCCGGTGGGTCTGCGCGTGGCCGTGGGCCTAGCGGCGGGCGATTCGGTGTGCTGGGTGAGAGTGGTCATTGCGCGGCCTTCCACCGGTTGCCGAGCCGGGTGACGAGGTAGGAGAGGGCGATACCGAGGGCGGCGAGCATCAGGGACGCGGCGGCGGCCAGGCCGTAGTCGTGCTGCACGAAACCGGCCTTCCAGATGTACAGGGTCGGGGACCACTCGGTGTCGATGGAGGGGGCGCCGCGCTGGTTGAGGAGTTTGGGCTCGGTGAAGATCTGGATCGCGCCGACGCAGGTGAACAGGACGGTCATGACGACCGCGGAAGCGATCATCGGGACCTTGATGGTCAGGGCGGTGCGTACGGCGCCGGCGCCGTCCACGACCGCCGCTTCGAGCACTTCGCGCGGTACGGCCTGCAGGGCGGCGTAGAAGATGACCATGTTGTAGCCGGTCCACTGCCAGGCGGTCAGGTTGACCAGAGAGGTGAGCACGTGATCGTCGGAGTAGAAGTCCCAACTGCCGCCGAGCGCGCCGATCCAGTCGAGCACGGGGCTCAGGCCGGGGGTGTAGAGGTAGATCCAGATGATCGAGGCGATCAGTCCGGGGATCGCGTGCGGCAGGAACAGGGCGAGCTGGAAGAACCGTTTGGCGCGGGCGAGGGCGGAGTCCAGCAGCAGGGCGAGGGCGAGTGAGCCGCCGATCATCACGGGGATGTACAGGGCGCAGTACAACGCGATGTGCCCGAAGGAGGAGCGGAAGCCGGAGGCGGACAGGGCCTTGGCGTAGTTGCCGAATCCCGCGAACACCCGCTCGGTGCCGCCGAATCCTAGTCCGGAGGAACGCTCCTGGAACAGGCTCATCCACACCGCGTAGGCGATCGGGGCCGCCATGACGACGGCGAACAGCACGAAGAAGGGGACGATGAACAGGGCGGCGGCGCGGCGCTGTCCGCGCCGCAGCGGGGAGGCTCCCGGCGGGTGCGGTGCGGGCGCCCGCGCGGCGGCTGGGCGTACGGCCGGGGCGGAGGGGGCTGCCACGGGGGGCTCCTTGAGTTGGCGGAGGGGCGTGACGGGGAGACGGACGGGCCTGGCGGGTGGGCCGCCGGGTGGGGCCGCCGGGTGGGACCGGCGGAGTCGGCCGAGCCGGGAGGGCCGGGAAGGGCCGGAACTCCCGCCCCCGCGCCGCTACTTCGCCAGCTTCAGGCCGCGTTCCGAGATGCCGGACTCCGCCTTGCGCTGGCCCGCCCGCACACCGGAGGTGAAGTCGGACTTGGCGGTCCGGTCCTGTACGGCGGTGTAGACGTCCATCTGGTTGGGGCCCCAGGTCCAGCCGGGGACGATGGTCTCGGCCTGCTCGGAGGCGAGGGCGTAGAGGTCCTGGCCGTTGAGGTAGCCGGTGTCGAACTTCGCGGCGGCCACTTCGCGCATCTCGGGGTTGGCGGGCAGGGCGCTGCTGGGTGACTCCAGGTCGGCGAGCCGGGCCTCGACGCCGGCCTTGTTCGTGGTGAGCCAGGTGATGAACTCCGCGGCGGCCTTGGCGTTCTCGCTGCCCTTGAGGACTCCGTAGGAGGTGCCGCCGTAGTTGCCGCTGGCGGGGGTGCCCCAGTGCGGCATGGGCGCGGCGGCCCACTTGCCGGCGAGGTCGGGCATGGCGGTCCGCATCCCGCCCGCGGACCAGGAGGCGCCGAGGAAGGACAGGGTCCGGCCGCTGGTGCGGGCCTTGGTCTCCTCGGGGCTGTAGCCGGTGTAGGACTGCACGAGGCCGTCCTCGATCAGGCCGTCCCAGTAGGTGGTGACCTTGGTGGTCGCGGCGTCGTCGACGGCGGGCTTCCAGGCGTCGCCCTCGACGGAGAACCACTTGGCGCCTGCCTGCCAGGACAGGGCGGCCAGCAGTGCGGGGTCGTTCTTGGGCATGGAGGCGAGCCGGACGTTCTTGTCCTGCTTCTTGACCTTCTCCGCGGCGGTCTTGAACTCGTCCCAGGTGGTGGGGACTTCGATGCCGTACTTCTTGAACAGGTCGGTGCGGTAGTAGTAGAGCTGCGGGGCGGCGTCGTAGGGGACGGTCCAGGTCTTGCCGCCGAAGGTCACCAGGTCCTGGAGGGACTGCGGGAACTTCGTTCTGACGGTTTCCCCGGCGTATTCGCTCAGATCGATCAGATTCCCCTGGCTGGCGAACTCGGGGACCATTTGGTACTCGATCGTGGCCACGTCGGGCGCGTTGCCCGCCTTCACGGCGTTGGCGAGCTTGCTGTAGCCATCGGTGCCGCTCGGTATCTCGGTCAGCTCGACCTTGATGTCCTTGTGCGTCCGGTTGAACGCCTCGACCGTCGACTGGGCCCCGAGGGTCCAGGTCCAGTAGGTGAGGGTGACCGGCTTGCCGTCGGCGGCGGAGCCGGTCGAGTCGCCGTCGCCGCCGCACGCGGTGGCCAGCAGGCCGAGCGCGGCGACGGCGGCGAGAGTGGCGGTGGTGCGGAACGATCTTGAAGTGCGCGTCATGGCACGTCTCCTACGGGACCTCGTACGGGAAGAGGCGGTCGCAGGACATCCTTTGCGCCACAACGATCGACGTCAAGAGCGTTCGACCAATTCAATCAAAACGATCGCTAGAACGAGCGGAACGATCAGTCGGCGTTCGGTTCGCCGCCGCAGGACTTGCGGATGCGCAACGCGGGCAGCAGGTCCACGTGTTGACCGGGCCCGGGCCGCTGCCCGCCCCGCCGCTCGGCGAGCCGCTGGAGCAGCAGCTTCGCCGCCAGTTCGCCGACCGAGCGCTTGGGCGGGGCGACGGCGGTCAGCGGTACATCGGACAGGCCGGCCACCTCGTCGTCGTAGGCGATCAGCGCGAGATCGTCCGGCACCCGCACCCCGGCCGCCTGGAGCCGCGGCACCAGTACGATCGCGTCCTCGTCGCTGTGCACCAGCGCCGCGGTGACCCCGCGTTTGCGCACGGCGTCCACCAAGTGGTCGACGCTCGCCTCATAGTCGCCGTGCTCACGCACCGACGGGGCATCGATGTCAACGTCCAGACCGCGCGCCCGCACGGCCGCCCGGAACCCCGCCGAGATCTGGTCGGCGTGCGGTCCCTCCTGGAGCACCGCGGTGATCTTGCGGTGGCCGAGCGAGGCGAAGTGCCCGACGGCGACGGCGGCGCCGTGGGCGCGGTCGGTGCGGACCCGGTCCAGGTTGGCGGCGGGGTTCCCGGGCGGCGCCGAGCGCTCCACCAGCACGGCCGGGACGTCGCGCTCCAGCAGCCACTTCTCCTGTCCGTCCTCGGGCACTCCCCCGAACCAGCTCGGCGCGACCAGCAGCCCCTGCGCCCCACCCGCGATCAGATGCTCGGCCTGCACCGAGTCCTCGGCGTCCACGTAACCGGACACCCCGAGCACCAGCCGCCCGCCCTGGGCGGCGACGGTCTCGCGGGCGCCGCGGACGATGTCGGCGAAGATGTAGTTCGTGGTCGGCACGATCATGCCGATCACCGCGCCCGCGGCCCCGGCCTCCCGCTCACGCGGCTCAGGCGCCGCGTCCTCCGGCCAGACCACGGCTCCGTGCAGCCGCTGCACCCGCCCCTGGGCGGCCAGTGCCTCCACGTCCCGCCGCAGGGTGACCGCGGAGACACCCAGTTCGGCGGCGAGTTCGGCGACCCGGATGCTGCGCCGTTCGCGGACGAGTTCGAGCACTCGCTCATGGCGCTGGTCGACATGGAGTCGCATGGGTTCCCCCTGGGCGATGACGGGTTTCTCCGGGGCGGACGGCGTGACCCGGAGCGCCTACTCTACGCCCCCAATCGTATCGATCGTTTGCGATCAATACGATCGATCGCAGCTCAGGCCGGCCTCGGCTCGGATCGAACCCGGCTCGGATCGAACCCGGCTCGGATCGACTGCGGCTCGGTCGGTCGGCGAGTCAGCTGGTGAGGACCTGTGGTGAGGTCTCCTTCAGTTCCGTGTTGGCCCAGCGGAGCTGCCGCAGGGTGTCGGGGTGGCAGCGCCGGGCCAGTCCCAGGAGCCGTTCGTCGGTCATGGCCTGGGCCGCCTGCGCCACCAGTTCCCAGTCCAGGGAGACCGCCGAGGCCCGCCCGCAGATCTCCCGCAGGTCGTTCAGGAGGAGCATCCCGGGGTCGGGGGGCCGGCCGAAGAGCGCGCCGCCCTTCTCGCGGAGCCGGTCGGTGCGGCGGGGGCTGTCGCCGGGGTCGGGGTCGAGGCGGACGCCGTATCCGTCGGCGACGTCGGCCACCTCCCGCAGATGGCGGCGCGACCAGGTGGCGAGGTCGAGGGCGAGGTGGTGGATCTCGTGGGCGTCGCGATGGCGTTCGGCGGTGAGCAGCAGAGAGCGGATCAGCTCCCGCTCGTCGTCGTGCAGTTCACGCAGGACCGTGCCGATCTTCATGGGCTGACTCCGCTGTCTTCGCAGACTCCGCTGTCTTCGCTGTCTTCGCTGACTCCGCTGTTTCCGTTGCTTCTGTTGCTTCTGTTGACGTGGCCGGGGGACGTGGCGGTGGCCGGGGGTGCCGGGGCCGGGCCGCCGGCGGGGGCGACGCGGTGCAGGGCCGCGGCCGCGGTCTTGAAGAGGGGCTGTTTGGAGACCGGGTCCCAGTCGGTGAGGGTCAGCTCGTTCGCGGCCCGGCCGGGTCCCTCTCCGGGACCGGTCCCGTCGCCGGTGTCCCAGTAGCCGTAGTGGAAGGGCAGGAACAGCACACCGGGACGGATGCCGCCGACGCGGGCGCGGGCCCGTACCGTGCCGCGCGGGGTGGTGATGTCGACCCGGTCGCCCTCGCCGATGCCGAGCGGCTCGGCGTCGGCGCGGCAGATCTCCACCCACACCTCGGGGGCGGCGGCCCGTAGTTCAGGGGTGCGGCCGGTCTTGGTGCGGGTGTGGAAGTGGTAAAGGGTCCGCCCGGTGATCAGGGCGAACGGGTAGTCGTCGGAGGGCTGTTCATGAGGCGGGAGATAGCCCGCGTCCCTGATCACGGCCTTGCCGTCGGGGTTGAGGGCCCGGTACTCCACGGGCTCCGCGGGGGCGCCGGTGATCATGTCGCGGCCGTAGCTCTCGCAGACGTCGGGGGCGCTCCAGAACGCGCCGTCGGCGTAGAGGCGTTCGGTGCCGTCGGGGTGGTCGGCGGTGCACGGCCACTGAATGCCGCTGGGGGCGGTGCGCAGCAGGTCGTGGCTGAGGCCGGTGTAGTCGCAGGGCCGGCCGCGTGAGCACTCCTGCCAGGCCCTGAACCCCGATTCGGGGTCGTGCCACTTCACCAACGGGTCGCCGTCCTTGTCGCGCAGGTCGAGGCGGCGGGCGTAGTCGAGGAAGATGTCGAGGTCGGAACGGGCCAGGCCGGGGGGTTCGACGGCTTTGTCGGAGAGGTGGACGGTGCGGTCGGCGTTGGTGAAGGTGCCGGTCTTCTCGGCCCAGCCGGCGGCGGGCAGGACCACGTCGGCGAGGGCGGTGGTCTCCGTCGGGTAGAGGTCCTGGACGACGAGGAAGAGACCTTCCCGGGCGAGGACGGCGCGGATGCGGGCGAGTTCCGGCAGGGACACGGCGGGGTTGGTGCCGGAGATCCACAGCATCCGCAGGGAGCCCTGTTCGGCGTACCGGAAGATCTTCATGGCGTGGGTCGGCGGGCCGTAGTGCGGGAGCCGGTTCGGCTCGATGTTCCACAGGCGGGCGATCTCGGCGACGTGGTCGTCGTTGGCCCAGTTCCGGAAGCCGGGCAGGTCGCCGTCGGCGCCGCACTCGCGGGTGTTCTCGGCGGTGGGCTGGCCGTTCATCTGGAGCACACCGCAGCCGGGGCGGCCGAGCATGCCGCGTACCAGGTGGATGTTGTTGACCTGGACGGCGGCGGCGGTCGCCTGGTGGGACTGGTAGAAGCCCTGAAGCACGGTGGACAGCAGGCGTTCGCCCGTGCCGAGCAGGCGGGCGGCGTGCCGGATGACCTCGACGGGAACGTCGCAGATGACGGAGGCGCGTTCGGGCGGGTACTCCTTGACGCGCTCGCGCAGGTCGTCGTAGCCGACCGTGTGGCGTTCGAGGTAGTCGGGGTCGGTCCAGCCGTTGCCGACGATCTCGTGCAGCAGGCCGTTCATGAGGGCGAGGTTGGTGCCGGGGCGGGGCGCGAGATGGACGGTGGCGGCGCGGGCCACGGGGGTGTCGCGGGGATCGACGCAGATCAGCGCGGGCGGTTCGGGTCCGGCGAGCCGGTCCAGGACCCGGGACCACAGGACCGGCTGGGTGGCGGCCATGTTGTGGCCGTACAGGGCGATCGTGTCGGCGTGGTCGATGTCGGTGTACGAGCCGGGCTGGCCGTCGCAGCCGAAGGACTCCTTGAGCGCGGCGGCCGCGGTGGCCGTGCACAGGCGGGTGTTGCCGTCGAGGTGGTTGGTGCCGATGCCGCCGTGGGCGATGACGGCGAGGGTGTAGTACTCCTCCAGGAAGAGCTGGCCGGTGGTGTAGAAGCCGATCGCGCCGGGCCCCTGCTCGTCGAGGAGGTCCCGGGTGCGACGCACGACCCGGTCCATGGCGGTGTCCCAGTCCGTCTCGACGAGCTTCCCGTTCTCCCTGATCATGGGCGTGGTCAGCCGGTCCGGTGCGGCGACCGCCTGCCAGGCGTACAGGTCCTTGGGGTCGAGGCGGCCGTGGTTGACGCGGTCCTCGGCGCGTCCGCGCACCCCGACGATGCGGCCGTCGCGTACGGCGATGTCGAGGGCGTCGCCGTTGGAGTGCAGTACGGAGGCGGACCGCACCCAGCGGTCGACCTGGTCCGGCCGCACGCCGTCGGCCAGGTGGGTGTCCACCCGTACCGGCCACGGCTCGCCCCTGCCGTACGGCGTACGGCTTCCCCACGGCTCCGCGATGCGGTCGACCCTGCCCATGGCCCCTGCCTCGGGTTGTCCTGCGCTGTCCGCTCCGGGTGCCCCGTCGC
>NZ_FLSP01000042.1 GCF_900091315.1 Streptomyces sp. DI166 | reverse complement strand
CCGCGCCCGGCGCACCCGCAGCGGCGCCGAGGCCCGCACGGCCGTCCGGGCCGCGCTGCGCATACCGGTGGAGGAGCGCGAGGAACGGCAGCGCGCCGACCGCCGCTCCGAGCCGATCGTGCTGGCCTCCGGCAACCTGGGCCTGGTCTCCTTCCCGGACGTCCCGCACCGGATGACCAAGGAGGAGATCGACGCCCGCCACCCCGCCCTGCTCACCACCCTCGCCAACCACCCCGGCATCGGCTTCCTGCTGGTGCGCAGCGAACGGCACGGCGGGGTCGTGCTCGGCCCGTTCGGCACCGAGATCCCGCTGGACCGGCTGGACGAGGAGCCGGGGCCGCTCGCCGCCTTCGGGCCCGGCGCCGCGGACGCGGTGCGGCGCACCCACTCCTTCCCGCACACCGCCGACATCATGGTCAACTCCATGCACGACCCGGCCGACGGCGAAGTCCTCGCCTTCGAGGAGCAGATCGGCTCGCACGGCGGACTCGGCGGCGACCAGGGCCGCCCTTTCCTGCTGTCCCCGATCGCCCTGTCCGCGCCCGCCGCCGACGGCACGGAACTCGTCGGCGCCGAGCAGGTCCACCGCGTACTGCGCCGCTGGCTCAGCGAGTCCGACGGGCCCCGGCTGCCGGTGGACACGGAGACCGAGGAGCGGGCGGCCTGAAAACCGGGTGCGCCGCCCGACCCGTACGCCCACACTGTTCGCAGTCGAACCCCTGTCCCATGCACCCGCTTTGAGGAGCTCCAGGCTTGCAGGCCGCCGTCACCGTCACCCCCGCCCGGCTTCCGGAACTCCTCCTCGGCCTCGCCACCGTGCGGCCGGTGTTCATCTGGGGCGCGCCCGGCATCGGAAAGTCCTCCCTGGTGCGGGCCTTCGCGGAGTCGCTGGGACTGGAGTGCGTCAGTCTGCTCGGCACCCAGCTCGCCCCCGAGGACCTGATCGGGGTGCCGCAGATCCGCGACGGTCGCTCGGTGTTCTGCCCGCCGGAGGTCATCGCCCGCGACGAGCCGTACTGCCTGTTCCTGGACGAGCTGAACGCGGCCACCCCGGATGTGCAGAAGGCGTTCTACTCGCTGATCCTGGACCGCCGCATCGGCACCTACGAGCTGCCCCCGGGCTCCATCGTGATCGGCGCCGGGAACCGCGCGACCGACAACGCCCTCGCCCGCCCGATCGCCTCCGCGCTGGTCAACCGGCTCACCCACGTCCACCTGGAGGCGTCCCCGAAGGACTGGCTGGTGTGGGCCGGGGAGAACGGCATCCACCCCTGGATAGTGGACCACCTCACCGACCGCCCCGACCACCTGTGGTCCAAGCCGCCCAAGACCGAGGAGCCCTTCTCCACCCCCCGCTCCTGGCACATGCTCTCCGACGCCCTGCACTCCTTCGGACCGGGCCTGGACGAGGAGACCCTGAAGGTCCTCGCGCACGGCACCCTGACCCCCGCGCACGCCACCGCCTTCTGCGGCTACGTCAAGATCGTGCGCAGCCAGTTCGGCATCGAGGCGATCATCAAGGGCGACGCCCGCTGGCCCGGCCGCCTGGAGGACCGGGACCTGCTCTACTACCTCGCCGACTCCTTCCGCGGCCGGCTGATCAAGGAACTGCCCGCGGGCAAGGAGCACATGTCGGCGGCCGGCCGGCAGACCGCCTACCGCGCCAAGGCGCTGCTGGTGCAGCTCGCCGAGATCTCCGTCGAGGTCGCCCAGACCATCATCGCCCCCGACGCCGACGGCAACCCCCTGCTGCCCTCCTGGTTCCTGGTCGAGGCGGCCCGTGACATGCCCCGGCTGGTGGAGGCGCGCCGGTGAGCCGCGGCACCGGACGGCCGAAGAAGCGGGACATCGCCGCGGAGTCCTTCGCCGCCGGACTGGCCGTGGTGAAGGCCAACCCGGCGCTGAACGCCGTGGACTTCAATGTCTGCCGCGCGGAGAACTGCGCGCTCTCCCCGCGCGACGGCCTGGTCCGGGTCGCCTCGGACGCCACCCTGCACGTCCACCCCGACCGCGTCGCCGACCGGGACACCTGGGCCTGGGCCATCGCCCACGCCGTGCTCCACCTCGGCTTCGGCCACGTCCCGGCCGCCGCGGGCACCCGTGTCCAGCCCGACCGCTGCGAACTCGCCGCCCGCTGCGTCGTCGTCAACCGCTTCCTGCTCGGCTTCACCATCGGACGGACCCCCGAGGACCTGCCCGCCTCCTACCCCGACGGCGACGAGGAACAGCTCGCCGCCCGCTGGCGCCGCGACGGCATCCCGGCCGTCTACGAGCGCTGCGGCACCGCGGGCGGGGAGGCGGACCTGCTGCTCGTGGAGTGGTTCGGCTGGTACGGGCAGCCGCCCGACCACCAGCTGGCCTTCGCCACCGCCCTGACCCGTACCGTGGCCGCGGCCATGGACGTGGCGGGCGGCCGCCGCGACAGCCTCTCCGGCGAACCCGTCCGGGAACGCCCCTGGCAGCGCGCGCTCGCCTGGTTCATCGCCTCCTACCCGCTGCTCGCCGGTATCGCCGCGGGGATCAAGCTGGTCGCCGACGCCGAACTCGCCCGCGCCCACGGCATCTCCGTCGCCGCCGTCAACGCCGAGGCGGGCGAGATCTACATCAACCCGCTGCGCACCTTCGAGGACGAGGAGTGGCGGTTCATCCTCGCCCACGAGATGCTGCACGCCGCCCTGCGCCACGGCGACCGCTGCGGCGGCCGCGACCCCTACCTGTTCAACATCGCCTGCGACTACGTCATCAACGGCTGGCTCAAGGAGATGAACGTCGGCACCATGCCCGAGGGCCTGCTGTACGACGCCCAGCTCGCGGGCCTGTCCGCCGAGGAGGTCTACGACCGGATCGCCGGCGACCTGCGCCGCATGCGCCGGATGTCCACCCCGCGCGGCAAGGGCGCCGGGGACATCCTGGGCGCCCCGCTGGTCGCGCCCCGCGACTACGTCGACCTCGACGAGTTCTACCGCCGCGGCCTGTGCCAGGGCCTGGACCTGCACCAGCGGCAGGAACGCGGCTTCCTGCCCGGCGGCCTGGTCGAGGAGATCCGCGCGCTCAGCCACCCGCCCCTGCCCTGGGACGCCCAACTGGCCCGCTGGTTCGACGAGTTCGTGCCCCGCCCGGAACCCCTGCGCACCTACTCCCGGCCGGCCCGCCGCCAGGCGTCCACCCCGGACATCCCGCGCGCCGGACGCTGGTACCCGCCCGAGGAGATCGCCCGCTGCACCTTCGGCGTGGTCCTGGACACCTCCGGCTCCATGGACCGCGTCCTGCTCGGCAAGGCCCTCGGCGCCATCGCCTCCTACGCCGAGGCCCGCGACGTACCGGCCGCCCGCGTGGTGTTCTGCGACGCGGCCCCGCACGACGCGGGATATGTGCAGGTCACCGAGATCGCCGGGCGGGTCCGGGTGCACGGCCGGGGCGGCACCGTGCTCCAGCCCGGCATCGACCTGCTGCAGCGCGCCGACGACTTCCCGCCCGGCGCGCCGATCCTGGTCATCACCGACGGCTGGTGCGACACCCTGAGGGTGCGGCGCGAGCACGCCTATCTCATTCCGAAGGGCGCCCGGCTGCCGTTCAGCGCCCAGGGGCCGGTCTTCCGGGTGAGCTGAGCCGGAATGTGATCGGATGGGGCCACGGACCCCGAACACGGGACCTCACTGAAGGGATTCATCGTGGCAACCACGCGCTCCGCACACACCGTGTGGGAAGGCAACCTGTTCCAGGGCAACGGCGTCGTCACCTTCGACTCCTCCGGCGCGATCGCCGCGCAGCCGGTGTCATGGCCCGCGCGCGCCGAGGCCGCCAACGGCAAGACCAGCCCCGAGGAGCTGATCGCGGCCGCGCACTCCAGCTGCTACTGCATGGCCTTCTCCAACGGCCTGGACAAGGCCGGCACCCCGCCCACCAAGCTGGTCACCTCCGCCGACGTGACCTTCCAGCCGGGCCAGGGCATCACCGGCATCCACCTCACCGTCGAGGGCACGGTGCCCGGCATCAGCGAGGCCGACTTCCAGGCCGCCGCCGAGGACGCCAAGGCCAACTGCCCCGTCAGCCAGGCCCTCAAGGCCGTTCCGATCACCCTGACGGCGAAGCTCGCCTGAGCATCAGCGATCATGGTCGCGCAGGCAGCCCGGACCGGGCTGCCTGCGCGCCGTCCGTTCGGGGTATGAAACGGACGCCGACCAGGGGGAAGGGACGCGATGGCGACGGGAACAGCGGGCAACGGGACGGCACTCGACGCGGGGGCCCGGGAAGTCACCCGGATCCTGCTGCTGTTCAGTCTGGGCTGCCGGATCCATCCGCCGGACCAGTCGCAAGGGCTCGTCGACCGGCTCCACTTCGGGCGCTTCCGGCCCCATCTGGAGTCCGGCGGGGCGGTGTTGCCGGTGCCGGTGCTGACCGAGCGGCTGGCCCCGGACGAACTGGGCCTGCCCGGCGGCGACCACGGCCTGACCCTCTCCGGCGCCGACCTCCTGGTCGTCACCACCCCGCGCGGGGACGCCACCCTGCTCCTGGACTGCGCGTTCGCGGGGGACACCGACGGCAGCGCCGTCGCCTCCTGGCTCGCCACCACCTGCTTCGACCGGACGAACTTAACCTGGGGGGACCGGCCCCTGCTGGACGTCCTGCGCACCCGCCTGGGACTGCCCGAACCGCTCACCTTCGGCCTCAACGTGCACCAGCTCGTCTTCCCCGGCGGCCGCCTGCGCGAGGAACTCCTCGCCCACACCGACCAGTCCCACCGCTCCGCCCTGCTCAACAGCATCGTCTACCGCGGCATGATGCCCGCCGAGGGCGCCGACCGGCTCACCGTGAGCATCCCGCCCAACCTCAGGAACCACGGCGTCACCCTCTCCGCCCACGGCCGCGGCGTGTCCGTACAGGCGGGCTGGGCCCCGCACGTGGAGAACGGCCTGGCCGTGGTCGCGCTCGGCATGATCTCCGCGCTGGCCGTCCTGCAGCGCACCCGGCTCGCCGCCTTCGCGATGATGAAGGAGAACGAACAGGCGCTCACCGACTCGCCCTCCGAGGTCCGCGCCCTGATCTCGCGGCTCTCCGACGGCGTCAACGAACTCCAGCTGGACCTCGCCTTCGGCGTCGAGGCCTACGTGGACAGCCTGCTGATCCCGGAGATGCTCACGGAGAGTTTCCAGTCGTCGCTGCGCGACGCCCTCGGCATCCGCGACAGCCTCGACAACTCCGCCCGCATGGTCGAGCGGCTCACCTCCGTCATCAACGCCCGCTCCGCCGCCCTGGAAGCCGCCCTCGCCGAACGCGACGAGCGACAGAACCGCATCATCTCCGTCCTGGTCGCCGCGGCCACCCTCATCGCCCTGCCGCCGACCCTGCTGCTCGCCTTCTTCGGCGTCAACGCCACCAATGTCGACGACAGCCGCTCCATCCTCGACCTCGGCCGCTACGGCGCCGCGTACGCGCTGGCCTGGCTGCCGTTCGTGATCCTCGCCGTGATCGGCTACCTGTTGCTGCGCCGGGCGGGCCGGGGGCCGCGCAGCCTGCTGCCCCGCTCCGGCGACCCGACCGCGCCGGTGCCCGCGCCTCGTACCTCGTCCGGGAGTTGACCCACCATGCCGCGACAGCCCGCCGTCTCCGCCCACCGCGGCGGCTCCGAACGCGCCCGCGCCGCCACCTGGGAGGCGTACGAGGACGCGCTGCTCAGCGGCGCGGAGTACGTCGAGTTCGACATCCGGCGCACCGCCGACGGTGTCCTCGTCGTCTACCACGACGCCCGCGTCGACCACACCGGGCCGCTGCTGTCGACGATCGGCCACGCCGAGCTGAGCGAGCGCGCAGGGTACCCGGTGCCGGTGGTCGACGAGGTGATGGCGCTGATCGCCGGGAAGCTGATCGGCCACCTGGACCTGAAGGAGGTGGGTTACGAGCGCGAGGTGATCGACCGGGCGAACGCCCTGCTCGGCCCGGACGCCTTCGTCGCCACCACCCTGGAGGACCGTTCCGTCGCCGCGATCACCCGGGCCTTCCCCGGCGCCCGCACCGCGCTCTCACTGGGCCGCGACCGGGGCGAGATCGGCTGGCGGCGGCTGCCCGGCACCCGGATCAGCGAGCTCCTGCCCCTGCGCCGGGTGCGCGCCTGCGGCGCGGGCGGGGTCGCCGTGCACCAGCGGCTCGCCCGCGCGAGCGTGCTGCGGGAGGCCACCCGGCACGGTCTGTTCACCATGGTCTGGACGGTCAACGAGGACGCCTCGATGCGGACCTTCCTGAACCATCCCCGAGTGGACGTGCTGATCACGGACCGTCCCCGGCGCGCGGTGGCCCTGCGCGACGAGCCCCGCGAGCCGGAGCCCGTCACCGGCTGAGCGCCCCGCCCGCACTCCGCACGGCCCCGAGGCGCCATTGACAACAGCCCACTCAAGTTTTGTGCTGGAGTTCGGGACATGCCCTGGCGGAAGGGGACAGCGATGGGACGTGCGGTCGGTATCGATCTCGGAACCACCAACTCCGTGGTGGCCGTGCTGGAGGGCGGCGAACCCACCGTCGTCGCCAACGCGGAAGGGGCCAGGACCACCCCCTCGGTGGTGGCCTTCGCCAAGAACGGCGAGGTCCTCGTCGGCGAGGTGGCCAAACGGCAGGCGGTGACCAACATCGAGCGCACCGCCCGCTCGGTCAAGCGGCACATGGGCGACAGCGGCTGGCGCTTCCCGCAGGAGGGCTCCGTCGACGGCACCCGCTACCGGGCCCAGGAGCTGTCGGCCCGGGTGCTGCAGAAGCTGAAGCGGGACGCCGAGTCCTACCTCGGCGAGGACGTCACCGACGCCGTGATCACCGTCCCCGCCTACTTCGACGACACCCAGCGCCAGGCCACCAAGGAGGCCGGGGAGATCGCGGGCCTGAAGGTGCTGCGGATCATCAACGAGCCCACCGCCGCCGCCCTCGCCTACGGCCTGGACCGGGGCGAGGAGCAGACCGTCCTGGTCTTCGACCTCGGCGGCGGCACCTTCGACGTCTCCCTGCTGGAGATCGGCGACGGGGTCATCGAGGTGAAGGCCACCAACGGCGACACCCACCTCGGCGGCGACGACTGGGACCAGCGGCTCGTCGAGCACCTGGTGAAGAAGTTCAAGGGGCAGTACGGCATCGACCTCGGCAACGACAAGATGGCGCTCCAGCGGCTGCGCGAGGGCGCCGAGAAGGCCAAGATCGAGCTGTCCAGCTCCTCCGAGACCACCATCAACCTGCCCTACATCACCGCCTCCGCCGAGGGCCCGCTGCACCTGGACGAGAAGCTGACCCGCGCCCAGTTCCAGGAGCTGACCGCCGATCTCCTCGACCGCTGCAAGACGCCCTTCCACCAGGCGGTCAAGGACGCCGGGATCAAGCTCTCCGCGGTCGACCACGTCATCCTGGTCGGCGGCTCCACCCGCATGCCGGCCGTCACCGACCTGGTCAAGGAGCTGACCGGCAAGGACCCGCACAAGGGCGTCAACCCCGACGAGGTGGTCGCCGTCGGCGCCGCGCTCCAGGCGGGTGTGATCCGCGGCGACGTCAAGGACGTGCTGCTCCTCGACGTCACCCCGCTGTCCCTCGGCATCGAGACCAAGGGCGGCATCATGACCAAGCTGATCGAGCGCAACACCACGATCCCGACCCGGCGTTCGGAGATCTTCACCACCGCCACCGACAACCAGCCCTCCGTCGGCATCCAGGTCTACCAGGGCGAACGCGAGATCGCCGCCTACAACAAGAAGCTCGGCGTCTTCGACCTGACCGGGCTGCCGCCCGCGCCGCGCGGGGTGCCACAGATCGAGGTCGCCTTCGACATCGACGCCAACGGGATCATGCACGTCTCCGCCAAGGACCTCGGCACGGGCAAGGAACAGAAGATGACCGTCACCGGCGGCTCGGCCCTGCCCAAGGAGGACATCGACCGCATGATGCGGGAGGCCGAGCAGTACGCCGAGGAGGACCGCAGGCGCCGCGAGGCCGCCGAGACCCGCAACCAGGCCGAGCAACTCGTCTACCAGACGGAGAAGTTCCTGCGCGAGAACCCCGAGAACGAGGCCAAGGTGCCCTCCGAGACCCGGACCGAGGTGGAGTCCGCGATCACCGAGCTGAAGCGCCTGCTCGAACGGGAGGCGGACACCGCCGAGTTGCGCGCCGGGATCGAGAAACTCGCCGCCGTCAGCCAGAAGATGGGCCAGGCCCTGTACGCGCAGGCGCAGGCCCCGTCCTCCGACGCCACCGGCTCGCAGGACACGCCCCCGGACGAGGAGGGCGTCGTCGACGCGGAGATCGTCGACGACGACAAGGACACCAAGGGCGGCGCCGCCTGACCGCCAGGGCCTGTTGTGACAGTGCTGGTCTAGCGGCGCATCGTCTCCTCCCAGCCCCGCCGCTCCGGCCGCGGCCCGAGCTGCTTCGGGTCGCGGCTGCGGTACACGATGTACGGCCGGAACAGGTACTGCACCGGCGCGCTGAACATGTGCACCAGCCGGGTGTACGGCACCAGCGCGATCAGCGCCATGCCGATCACCGCGTGCACCTGGTAGGACACCGGCACGCCCTCCATCCGCTCGATGTCGGGGCTGAGCGTGAACAGGCTGCGGGCCCACGGGGCGATGGTGTGCCGGTAGTTGTAGCCGTCGCCGGAGGAGTGGGCCAGCTTGGCGATCATGCCCATCACGATCGCCGCGACCAGCACCAGGTACATCAGCTTGTCGTTGACGGTCGTCGCCCGGAACACCGGCGCCCGGGTGCGGCGCCGGTAGATCAGCAGCGCGATCCCGACCACGGTGAGGATGCCGGCCGCGGTACCGCCGTACAGGGACAGCAGATGGTAGGTGTGCTCGCTCACCCCGAGGGCGTCCGTCCACGACTCCGGGACGAACAGCCCGACCAGATGGCCCACCAGCACGAACAGGATGCCGTAGTGGAAGGCGGGTGAGGCGATGTTGAGCAGCTTCGACTCGTAGACCTGCGAGGAGCGGGTGGTCCAGCCGTACTTGTCGTAGCGGTAGCGCCAGATCAGCCCGGCGATGAGCAGGGTGAGGGCGACGTACGGCAGGACGCCCCAGAGGAGTGTGGTCATCGGCGTACTCCCGCGCGTGCGGTCGGCAGTGCCGCGCACACCGCGTCCAGGACGCAGGCGTACGGGGTGCCGAAGTCGGTGAGCCGGGAGCGCAGTTGCTCCAGGCCGTCACGGTGCTCGGTGAGCAGGTCGGTGTTGCCGGTGCGGGCGGCGAACTCCAGGACGGCGGGCAGGAAGTCGGGCAGTTCCTCGCCGCTGAACTCCAGTCCGTGCTCGCGGTAGACGTCCTTGAAGCGCACCAGCGACATCCCGCGCCGCCGGGTGTCCCCGTCGCGCCACCAGCTCAGGTACAGGCTGTGCCGGTTCTTGAAGTCGAAGACCTGCACATAGTGCGCGGCCAGCTCCTGCGGGGAGGTGACGGCCGCGTGATCGGTGAACGCCCGTAGCTGCGGGGCGGCTTCGCGCAACAACGGGAGCCGGGCGCGGAAGTCGTCGTCCGGGTAGGTCAGGCAGAGCGCCGCCGCCTGGTACAGCACCGCGTCCGAGGGCATCAGGTCTCCTCCGCGTCGTCCGTGGTCTGCCGTCTGCGCAGCAGATGGAAGTTCTCCACCGACACCAGCGGCAGCAGCTTGCGCCCCGAGTCCTGGCCGAACGGCCCGTCCCCGCCCATGCCGGGGCCGCCCTCGTAGTCCAGGGAGCAGTCCGCCGGGAGCGCCGACTCCTCCAGCCGGCGGGCGTCGCCCACGGCGGCGGTCGGGATCACGTACCGGTCCTCGTACTTGGCGATCGCCAGCAGCCGGTACATCCGCTCGATCTCCTCGGGCGTCATCCCCACGGCCGCCGGGACCGAGAGGTCCGGTTCCTCGCCGAGGTTGAGCGCCCGCATGTGGGAGCGCATCGCGGCGAGCCTCTCCAGCGAGGCCCGCACCGGCGCCACATCCCCGGCGGTGAAGACCTCCGCCAGGTACTCCAGCGGGATGCGCAGGGTGTCGATCGCGCCGAACAGGTTCGCCGCGTCCTCCCCGTCGTGCCCGGTCTCCGACAGCGCGTCCACGACCGGCGACAGCGGCGGGATGTACCAGACCATCGGCATGGTGCGGTACTCCGGGTGCAGCGGGAGTGCCACCCGGTACTTGCTGATCAGGGCGTGCACGGGGGAGCGCCGGGCTGCCTCCAGCCAGTCGTACGGAATCCCCGCGTTCTCCGCCGCCCGCCGCACCTCGGGGTCCTCCGGATCGAGGAAGACGCCCAACTGGGCCTCGTACAGCGCCTTGTCGTCCTTCACGGAGGCCGCCGCCGTCACCTTGTCGGCGTCGTAGAGGATGACCCCGAGGTAGCGCAGGCGTCCCACGCAGGTCTCCGAGCAGACCGTCGGCAGCCCGACCTCGATGCGCGGGTAGCACAGCGTGCACTTCTCGGCCTTGCCGGTGCGGTGGTTGAAGTACACCTTCTTGTACGGGCAGCCCGTCACGCACATCCGCCAGCCCCGGCAGCCGTCCTGGTCGACCAGGACGATGCCGTCCTCCGCCCGCTTGTACATCGCGCCGGACGGACAGGACGCCACGCACGACGGGTTCAGGCAGTGCTCGCAGATCCGCGGCAGGTAGAACATGAAGGTCTGCTCGAACTCGAACCGCACCTTGTCCGCGGCCTGTTGCCGGGTGCGCTCCACCATCGGATCGAGATCGCCGTAGGCCGGGGCGCCCGCGAGGTTGTCGTCCCAGTTCGAGGACCACTCGATCTTCATCGGCTTGCCGTCGAGCTGCGAGACCGGCCGGGCGACGGGGTAGTCGTCACCGAGCGGGGCGTCGGTGAGGTTCTTGTAGTCGTACGTCCAGGGCTCGTAGTAGTCCTTGATCTCCGGCAGCTTGGGATTGGAGAAGATCCCGGCGAGCTTGCGCAGCCGCCCGCCCGCCTTCAGCCTCAGCGCGCCCCGCCGGTTCAGCTCCCAGCCGCCGCGCCAGTGCTCCTGGTCCTCGTAGCGGCGCGGATAGCCCTGTCCGGGGCGGGTCTCGACGTTGTTGAACCATACGTACTCCATGCCCCGCCGGTTGGTCCACGCCTGCTTGCAGGTCACCGAGCAGGTATGGCAGCCGATGCACTTGTCGAGGTTCATCACCATGGCGATCTGGGCCATCGGACGCATCAGTACCGCACCTCCTGGCCGCGACGGCGGATCACGGTCACCTCGTCGCGCTGGTTGCCGGTCGGCCCCAGATAGTTGAACGCCCAGGACAACTGGGCGTAGCCGCCGATCAGATGGGACGGCTTGAGCAGCAGCCGGGTCAGCGAGTTGTGGATGCCGCCGCGCATCCCGGTCGACTCCGCCTTCGGCACGCTGACCGTGCGCTCCTGCGCGTGGTGCATGTACACCGTGCCGACGGGCATCCGGTGCGAGACGATCGCGCGGGCCACGACCACGCCGTTGCGGTTGACCGCCTCGATCCAGTCGTTGTCCGCGACCCCGATCGCCTCCGCGTCCTGCGGGGACATCCAGATGGACTGTCCGCCGCGGGAGAGCGCCAGCATGAACAGGTTGTCCTGGTACTCGGAGTGGATGGACCACTTGTTGTGCGGGGTGAGGTAACGGACCGTCACCTCCTTGCTCCCGTCCGGGCCCAGGCGCGGTTCGCCGAACAGCTTGCCCATGTCCAGCGGCGGCCGGTACACCGGCAGCGCCTCGCCCAGCTCGTGGATCCAGTCGTGGTCGAGGAAGAAGTGCTGGCGCCCGGTGAGGGTGTGCCAGGGCTTGAGATGCTCGGTGTTGAGCGTGAACGCGGTGTAGCGCCGACCGCCCGACTCGGAGCCCGACCACTCCGGCGAGGTGATGACCGGCACGGGCGCCGCCTGGGTGTCGGCGTAGGTGACCCGCTTGCCTTCGTGCTCGGCCGCCAGATGCGCCATCTCCTGGCCCGTACGCGCCTCCAGGGTGTGGAACCCCTGGGTGGCCAGACGGCCGTTGGTGGTGCCGGACAGCGCGAGGATGGTGTTCGCGGCCTTCACCGCCGTGTCCAGGGCGGGCCGCCCGTCGAAGCCGACGCCGTTGAGGTGCCGCAGATGCTCCACCTCCTCGTCCGGCTTGAGCGCGATGCCCTTGGCGGGCAGGCCCAGTCGCTCCACCAGCGGCCCGAGCGCGGCGAACTTCGCGCCGATCTTCGTGTAGTCCCGCTCGACGACCACCAGGTTCGGCATGGTCCTGCCCGGCACGGGGTCGCACTCGCCGCGCTTCCAGTCCCGCACCACCCCGCCGGGCTGGGCGGTCTCGCCCGGGGTGTCGTGCTGGAGCGGAGCCGCCACCAGGTCCTTGCACACCCCGAGATGACCCTCGGCCAGCTCGCTCAGCCGCTCCGCCAGCGCCTTGAAGGTCTCGAAGTCGGTGCGCGCCTGCCACGGCGGGTCCACGGCCGGGGTGAACGAGTGCACATAGGGGTGCATGTCCGTGCTGGACAGGTCGTGCTTCTCGTACCAGGTCGCGGCGGGCAGCACGACGTCGGAGAGCAGCGTGGAGGAGGTCTGCCGGAAGTCCAGCGACAGCAGCAGGTCGAGCTTGCCCTCGGGCGCCTCCTCCCGCCAGGTCACATCGCGGGGGCGCTCTCCGGGCCGCGCCTCCTCCGCGCTCAGCGAGGAGTGGGTGCCCAGCAGATGCCGGGTGAAGTACTCGGCGCCCTTCGCCGACGAGCCCAACAGGTTCGCCCGCCACAGGGTGAGCACGCGCGGCCAGTTCTCCGGTGCGTCCGGGTCCTCGCAGGCGAACTTCAAGGTCCCCGCCCGCAGTTCGGCCACCGCCTTGGCCACCGGGTCCCCGAACGCCTCGCCCAGCTCCAGCGGATTGCGGTCGAAGGTCGGGTACGACGGCATCCACCCCGCGCGCGCCGACAGTGCCAGACAGTCCGCGCCCGTCATCCCTTCGAACCGCCCCTCGCCCAGCGGTGAGGCGAGCACATCGGCGGTGAAGCGGTCGTAGCGCCACTGGTCGGTGTTGAGGTACCAGTACGCGGTGCCGATCATCTGCCGCGGCGGGCGGGACCAGTCGGAGGCCGCCGCCAGGGTGGCCCAGCCGGTGACCGGGCGGCACTTCTCCTGACCGACGTAGTGCGCCCAGCCGCCGCCGTTGCGGCCCTGGCAGCCGGTGAGCTGGAGCAGGGCCAGGAAGGCGCGGTAGATGGTCTCGGAGTGGAACCAGTGGTTCGTGCCGGCGCCCATCAGGATCATGCAGCGCCCCTTGGAGCGTTCCGCGGTCCGCGCGAACTCCCGAGCGATCTTCACGCACTTGGCGGCCGGAACAGAAGTGTGCGCCTCCTGCCAGGCGGGCGTGCCCGGCGCGTCCGCGTCCTCGTAGGAGGCGGGCCAGACGCCCGGCAGTCCGTCCCGGGCCACGCCGTACTGGGCGAGGAGCAGGTCGTACACCGTCGTGACCAGGGGCCCGTCGGCACCGCCGAGCCGGGTCGCCGGGACACCGCGGCGCACCACGTCACCCCGCCCCTCCGCGTCGTCGAAGCGGGGGAGCAGCACCTCGACCCCGGCCGCCGCGCGCTCGCCGTGCATGCTCAACCGGGGCCTGATGTCGCCGAGTTCGAGATTCCAGTCGCCCTTGCCGGACTCCGTCCAGCGGAACCCCAGGGAGCCCTTCGGAACGACCGCGCGGCCGGTCGTCTCGTCCAGCACGACCGTCTTCCACTCGGCGCCCTCACCGCGCTGCCCGAGGTCGGTGGCGCGCAGGAACTTGCCGGGCACGAAGCCGCCGTCGCGCGCGGTGAGGGTCACCAGGAACGGCAGGTCGGTGAACTTGCGTACGTAGTCCGCGAAGAACGGTGTCTCGCGGTCGACGAAGAACTCCTTCAGCACCACATGGCCCATCGCCAGCGCCAGCGCGCCGTCGGTGCCGGGGTGCGGGTGCAGCCACTCGTCGGCGAACTTGGCGTTGTCGGCGTAGTCCGGCGCGACCACCACGACCTTCTGGCCCCGGTAGCGGGCCTCCGCCATCCAGTGCGCGTCCGGGGTGCGGGTGACGGGGACGTTCGAGCCCCACATCATCAGATACGCCGCGTCCCACCAGTCACCCGACTCGGGCACGTCCGTCTGGTCGCCGAAGACCTGCGGGGAGGCGACGGGCAGGTCCGCGTACCAGTCGTAGAAGGAGAGCATCGGGGCGCCGATGAGGGAGTGGAAGCGGGCGCCCGCCGCGTGCGACACCATCGACATCGCGGGGATCGGGGAGAAACCGGCGACACGGTCCGGGCCGTACGTCTTGATCGTGTGCACGTGGGCCGCGGCGACCATCTCGACCGCCTCGTCCCAGTTGGCGCGCACCATGCCGCCCTTGCCGCGGGCCTGCTGGTAGCGGCGCCGCCGCTCGGGGTCGCCCTGGATGTCGGCCCAGGCCAGGACGGGGTCCTTCAGCCGGTTCTTCGCCTCCCGGTACAGCTCCAACAGCACTCCGCGGACGTACGGGTAGCGCACCCGGGTGGGGGAGTAGGTGTACCAGGAGAACGCCGCCCCGCGCGGGCAGCCGCGGGGCTCGTACTCGGGGCTGTCGGGGCCGACGCTCGGATAGTCCGTCTGCTGGGTCTCCCAGGTGATGATGCCGTCCTTGACATACACCTTCCAGCGGCAGGAGCCGGTGCAGTTCACGCCGTGCGTGGAGTTGACGACCTTGTCGTGGCTCCAGCGGTCCCGGTAGAAGGCGTCCGCCTCCCGGCCGCCGACCAGGCCGATGCTGTGCAGATCGGGCGCGGGCTTGCCGGGCCGGAAGAACCGGCCCGCCTTGAGCAGTGCCGCGCCGGGCTCGGTGGGCGGTATCTGGGTGTCGGTCACAAGCGCTCCCTCAGTTGCCCGTCGCCTCAATCTAGGGCGGGGTCAGGGAGCACACCACCCGGCTGCACCATGCGGGTCAGGCGGGCGCAGGGGCCTCAGAAGTCGGCGCGGCGGTCCCGCAGCAGCTTGCGGGCGCGGTCGGCGGAGGCGGCGCCGGTGGACATGTGGTCCAGGACCTCCAGGTGGGCGGCGACCTCCGTGCGCGAGTCCAGATACAGCGCGCCGGTCAGATACTCGGTGAAGACCATGTCCGGAAGCTCGGGCTCGGCGAACCGGAACAGAGTGAAGGGGGCGTACGTCCCCGGGTGCGGGCCGCGGGCGAACTCGGCGATCTGCAGGGTGACCCGGTCCCGCTCGCTGAACTCCAGCAGCCGGTCGAGCTGCTCGCGCATCACCGAGGTGTGGTCGCTCACCGGTCTGCGCAGCACCGTCTCGTCCATGATCACCCACAGGTGGGGCCGGTCCGGCCGGTCCAGCAGCCGCTGCCGCTCCATCCGCAGCGCCACATGGCGCTCGATGCTCTCCGGGCCCATCTGGCCTATCGTCCCGGCCTGGAGCACGGCCCGCGCGTAGTCCTCCGTCTGGAGCAGTCCCGGCACGAAGTGCGGCTCGTAGGAGCGGATCATCCGCGCCGCGCCCTCCAGGCTCACATACAGGCTGAACCAGTCCGGCAGCACATCGTGGTACCGCTGCCACCAGCCCGGCTGGTTCGCCTCCTCGGCCAGCGAGACGAACGCGGCGGCCTCCTCCGCGGGCACCCCGTAGGTGTCGAGCAGCACCTGCACGTACGGGATCTTCAGCGCGACCTCGGCCATCTCCATGCGCCGAACCGTCGCCGACGCCACGCGCAGGACCTTCGCGGCCTCCTCGCGCTTGAGCCCGGCCGCCTCACGCAACTCCTGCAACCGCTTGCCGAGCACCACTTGACCCACGGTCGGCGCAGGCCGCCGCTCACTCACGCCACGCCCTCCCCTACGCGCCGAAGTTCCCGTGCAGTCTGCCATGTTCCGCTTCCGCTCTCACCGGTTCGGGAATGAGGCGCTCGCCACTGCCGCGCCCGGCATTACCCGGGAGGTAATCGACCGCGTACGGCCGTGGGCGCGATGGTGGTGCCCACGGGTTCCGGGCCGGCGCACTCCGGTCCGGAACCCGCCGTCCGCCCACCCCCCTTCCCACGGAGGATGATTCGCCATGTCCGCGACCCAGCTCGCCGCACTCGCCCGCACCTCCGACCCGGCGACGGTGCTGCGCCGCTTCCTCGCCGTCGACGCGGTGGTGACGGGCGCCAACGCCCTCGCGTACCTCGCCGCTTCCGGCCCCCTGAGCGACCTGCTCGGCGTGGACCGGGCCCTGCTGCTCGCCCTCGGCGCACTGCTGGCCGGCTACGCGGCGGGCGTCGGTGTCCTCGCCGCGCGCCGGGTACCCGGGTCCGTCCCCGTCCGCCTCGTCATCGAGACCAACTTCGCCTGGGCGGCGCTCAGCCTGCTCGCCCTCGCGCTGTGGCTGTCGCCCACGACCACGGGCGCGGTGTGGACCGTGCTCCAGGCGCTCACGGTCGCCGGGTTCGGGGCGCTCCAGCACATGGCGCTGAAGGTACGTCAGGGCAGCAGTGTCTGAAGGTACTTGACCGTCGCCGGGTCGGCCGGGAGCAGTGTCTCGATGGCCAGCTCGGCGACGGTGACGTCCATCGGGGTGTTGAAGGTGGAGATGGAGGAGATGAAGGAGAGCGTCCGGCCGTCGTGCTCGACGAGGAGCGGGAGGGCGAAGTAGGGGACCGCCTCGGTGAGTTCGCGGTCGTGGTCCCGCTCCTCCGGGACCGGGTAGGCGGCCACCTCCTCGTACAGCTCGCGCAGGGGCTCCGACCTGCGCAGCGCGATCTGCCGTTCCATCTGCGCCAGCAGGTGCCCGCGCCACTCGCGCAGATTACGGATGCGCGGGGCGAGGCCCTCCGGGTGGAGGGTGAGGCGCATGGCGTTGAGCGGGCGTTGAAGCAGGTGCTCGGGGATGCCGTCGAGCAGCATCAGGATGCCCCGGTTGGCCGCCAGCACGTTGTAGGTGGCATCCACCACGAGCGCCGGGTACGGCTCGTAGCCCTGGATCAGTTGCTCCATGCCCGCGCGGACGGCGCTCATGGAAGGAGCGTCCAGCGGCGTCTCCGGATAGCGAGGGGCGTAACCGGCGGCCAGAAGCAGGGAGTTGCGCTCCCGAACCGGCACGTCCAGATGCTCGGCGAGGCGTAGCACCATCTCCTCGCTGGGCCGGGAACGGCCCGTCTCGATGAAGCTGATGTGCCGGGCGGAGGACCCGGCCCGCAGCGCCAGCTCCAGCTGACTGACCCGGCGCTGCTCCCGCCAGGCCCGCAGCAGCGGGCCGACGCCCCGGTCGGTGGCAGTGGTCATGCCTCCGACGGTAGTCGAAGACGCCTGGCGCGCCCCAGCGCGCCCCTTCTGACCAGGGCTTCCCCGAGCGCTCTGTGGCAGTCTGGGGAGATACCCCACAGCCAGGAAGGAGCGGCTCCATGGCCGTCGAACCGCTGTCGCAGAAGGAGATCGAGGACCGGCTCGCGGAGCTGCCGGGCTGGTCGCTCGACGGGGACAGACTCGCCCGCACCTACCGCCTGTCCTCGCACTTCGCGGCCACCGCGATGGTCGTGCACATCGCGCAGGTCCAGGAGGAACTGGACCACCACTCCGACCTGACCCTCGGCTACAACACGGTCTCCCTGACCGTGCACACGCACAGCGCGGGCGGCGCGGTCACCGCGAAGGACTTCGAGCTGGCCCGGCGGGTGCAGAACCTGGCCCCGGGGCACGGGGCCGAGTGAGGGGCGCGTGCTCGACTACAACAAGGAAGCCGACGTCTACGACTCCTCCCGGGGCGGCGAACCCCGGGCCGCCGCGGCCGCCGAGGCGGTGCTCGGGCTGATACCGGAGGGTGCCCGCAGCCTCCTCGACGCGGCCTGCGGCACCGGCATAGTGACCCGCCGCCTCGCCGCGGCCCGCCCCGCGCTGCGGGTGGTCGGCGCGGACCTGACGTACGGCATGGCCCGGATGGCGGCGGCCCGGTTGCCCGGACAGGTGGTACTGGCGGACAGTCGCCGCCTGCCCTTCCCGGACGCGGCCTTCGACGCGGTGACCAGCATCTGGCTCCTGCACCTCCTGGACGACGACGTGGCACCGGTGATCGCCGAGTGCGCGCGGGTGCTCCGGCCGGGCGGTGTCTACATCACGACGGTCGACAAGGCCGCCTCCCACGACGTCGGCAGCGACATCGACGAGGTCCTGGCCCCACGCCCGCGCCGCGCCGCCCCGGACGAGGAGGCGCTGGTCACGGCCCACGCGGCCGCCCATGGCCTGCGCCCGGCGGGCTCGGCCACCTTCACCGGCGTCGGCCAGGGCCGCAGCCCACACAGCACCGCGGCCGACCTCCGCCGCGGCTGGTTCACCCGCCTGCCCCCGGACGACCCCCTGACAGAACACTTCGCCACGTCCCTGGGCTCCCTCCCGGACCAGAACCGCCGCCGGGCGGACCCGGTGTTCCAGCTACGGGTGTACCGGAAGGGTGACTGACCTCAGAGTTCCACGCCCACGCGTGCGGATGGCCGGGTCTGCTTGCGAACTGCCCTGAGAACACGGCAACTTAACCCCTCCCTGGCGGCGACTTCCGGGAAACCGACCCGCCTCCAGGGAGGTACATCCATGCAGCACCCGCACCGCAGACGCCGCAAAGCCCTTTGGGCCGGGCTGACCGCCGCCGCCGCGCTCGTCGGCGCCGGGCTAGCTCCGCTGCCCGCGGCCGGTGCCGCAGAGGCCGCTGTCGCTCGGCAGGTGGAGGCGCTGGACCGAGGGGTGGTCAGCGTGTACACCGGCGCCGGGAACCTGGTCAGCTGGCGCTGGCTCGGGACCGATCCCGACGACGTGGCGTTCAACCTGTACCGCGCCGGTACGAAGGTCAACTCGTCCCCGATCACCGGGTCCACCAACTACTTCCACTCCGGCGCCCCCGCCCACGCCGACTACACGGTCCGCGCGATCGTGAACGGGGTCGAGCAACAGGACTCCGTGCACGCCGTCCAGTTCCGGTCCGGGTACAAGGACGTGCCCATCACCCCGCCCGCCGGGGGCACCACGCCCGACGGCGTCGCCTACACCTACGAGGCCAACGACGCCTCCGTCGGCGACCTCGACGGCGACGGCGCCCTCGACCTGGTACTGAAGTGGCAGCCCACCAACGCCAAGGACAACTCCCAGTCCGGGTACACCGGGAACACGGTCGTCGACGGCATCAGGCTCGACGGCACCCGGCTCTGGCGGATCGACCTCGGTCGCAACATCCGCTCCGGCGCGCACTACACCCAGTTCCAGGTGTACGACTACGACGGCGACGGCAGGGCCGAGGTCGCCATGAAGACCGCCGACGGCACCGTCGACGGCGGCGGCACGGTCATCGGCAGCGCCTCCGCCGACTACCGCAACTCCAGCGGGTACGTGCTCTCCGGGCCCGAGTACCTGACCATGTTCAACGGGCAGACCGGCCGCGCGATGCAGACCGTCGACTACGTCCCGGCCCGCGGCACGGTCTCCTCCTGGGGCGACTCGTACGGCAACCGCGTGGACCGGTTCCTGGCCGGTACCGCCTACCTCGACGGCAGCCGGCCCTCGCTGATCATGGCCCGCGGCTACTACACCCGTACCGTGATCGCCGCCTGGGACTGGCGCAACGGCTCCTTCACCCGCCGCTGGACCTTCGACACCAACTCCTCCACCAACTCCGGCAAGGGCTACGACGGCCAGGGCTCCCACAGCCTGTCCGTCGGTGACGTCGACAACGACGGCAGGGACGAGATCGTGTACGGCTCGATGGCCGTGGACGACAACGGGTACGGCCTGTGGACCGCGAAGACCGGGCACGGGGACGCCCAGCACCTCGGCGACCTCGACCCGTCCACCCCGGGCCTGGAGTACTACAAGGTCTCCGAGTCCGCCTCCCAGCCCGCCGCCCTGTACCTCAACCCCGAGAACGGGACCGTCCGCTGGAAGCTGGCCGCCTGCTGCGACAACGGACGCGGGGTCGCCGGGGACATTTACGCGGGCAACGACGGCGCCGAGGTCTGGTCGGCCTCGGACACCGGCATCCGCGACGAGGCCGGTGCCACCAAGGGCCGTGAGCCGTCCTCCGTCAACTTCCTGTCCTGGTGGGACGGGGACACGGTCCGGGAACTGCTCGACGGCACCCGGATCGACAAGTACGGCCCCTCCTCCGACACCCGTCTGCTGACCGGCGCCTCGGTGCGCTCCAACAACGGCACCAAGGCGACCCCGTCGCTCTCCGGCGACATCCTCGGCGACTGGCGCGAGGAGGTCGTCTGGCCGACCAGCGACAACAGGGCCCTGCGGATCTACTCCACGCCGTACGAGACCAGCACCAGGATCACCACCCTGCTGCACGACACGATGTACCGCACGGGCCTGGCCTGGCAGAACACGGCGTACAACCAGCCGCCGCACCCCAGCTTCTTCCTCGGCGACGGCATGCCCACCGCCCCGCGACCCGCGGTGTACGCGCGCTGAGCACATTTCGATCACAAGGGATACACATGTCATGACTTCCCGGGGAAGATTCACTTCTCAGCACCATTTCCCTGGGGGGATCATGACTCAGCAGTTCACGCCGCCGCCGATGCCCGGATACGGGCCGCCGGTGCCGCCTCCGCCGCCGAAGGGACCCCGTACGGCCCTGATCGCCACGGCCGCCGCCGTGGCCGGCGCGGTGGTCGCCGCCGCGGTCACCTACGGGGTCACCGGCGGCGGCGACAGCGAGGCCAAGCCCGCGCCCACCGTCACCGTCACCAAGACGGCACCGGCCGCCGGGACCGACGCGGCGGCGGAGGACACGGCCGAGGAGGAAACGGGCGGCGAGGAGGCGGGCAGCGGCGACGCCTACGCCCTCGACGACACCGTCGTCTACGACCACGACGTCGAGGTCAGCCTCTCCGGCTTCAGCCGCGGTGTCTCCAGCGAGTACGCGGCCCCGGAGAACACGCCGTACGTGAAGTTCACCATCAAGGTCGTCAACAACTCCGACTCCGCCGTCGACGCCAACGAGATGACCGTCAGCTGCGCCTACGGCGACGAGGGCCGGGAGGGCGAGTCCGTCTACGACGAGGGACTCGACGGCCTGCCCGACACCAAGATCCTCGCGGGCCGCTCCCTGTCCTTCACCTATGCCTGCGAGCTGCCGAAGAAGGAAACGTTTCTCCAGGTGGAGGTGGCGCCCGACTTCGACTCGGAGGAGTCCGTCTTCGCGGGCGAGGTGAAGTGACTGAGAGGGGCGCGGACCGGCACCGGCCCGCGCCCCGACACCTCAGTTCACCGTGCAGGACCGGTCGCCCAGCTTGAAGGCGGCCGGCCTGCCGTTCGTCCCCGACCAGTCACCGGTGAAGCCGAAGCCGACCGACGAACCGGCCGCCACATGCGCGTTCCAGCCCACGTTCTTCGCCGTCACCGTGGAACCCGACCGGCTGTGCTCGGCGTTCCACATCTGCGACACCGTCTGACCGTTCGGGAACGACCAGCTCAGCGCCCACCCGGACCACGCGCCCGTCCCGGTGTTGCTCAGCCGCACATCCGCCTGGAACCCGCCCTGCCACTGGTTGGTGATCGTGTACGTCACCGCGCAGTCGCCGGTCGGCTCGGGATCAGGATCGGGATCGGGGTCCGGGTCGGTACCGCCGCTGTCGGACGTGTCGCCGTAGATAACGCCCCGCCCGTTCGTGGCGATGTACACCCGCCCGTACACCCGCGGGTCACCCGTGATCGCCGCGCCCGTCCAACCCCACTGGTGGGCGTCGTCGTTGATGCGCGTCCAGCTCTCGCCCTCGTCGGTGGACCGGAAGATACCGCGCACCCCGCCGATCTTCGCGCTGGTGTACAGCGTCTGGTACGACGCCCCCGGCGCCGACTTGCCGAAGCCGATGGTGTCGGCCTGCTCGACGCCGGACAGCTTGCCGAAGCTCGCGCCGCCGTCGGTGGAGTGCCACAGCCCGTACGCGCCGTCACTCGCGCCGCCCGCCAGCCACACCTCGCCCTTCGCGCCCGGCAGCGCCTTGAAGCGGACGCTGTCGCCGCTCGGCAGCCCGGTCGCGGCGGAGGCGGTGAAGCTGGCGCCACCGTCCGTACTGACGTAGAACTTCCCGGACTTGAAGCCGTAGAACACCTTCGGGTCGACCCGGTCGGACTCCACGACCGCGCCCGCCGGGATGCCGGACGACGCCGACCAGGAGGTGCCGAAGCCGGTCGCGTAGTGCACCCCGGCACCCTCCGGGCTCCACACGAAGCGGCTGCCGTCCGCCGCCGCGGCGACCGTGCCGCCGCCGGAGACGCCCGAGGGGTCGGTACCGGCGAACCAGTTGGCGCCGTTGTCCGTCGAGAACGCGATGTGCGGCCCCGAGTCCAGATGGCCCACCCGCACCACGGTGGCGGGGTTGGACTCCGCGAAGTCCAGGCTGGTCGTGGTGGTGAAGTTCGGCTGGGTGTACATCATCGGCGGGACCTCGGCCAGATCCGTGTGCCGGAAGCCGCCGATGTCACCGAGCGCGCTGAGCAGCGGGGCGCCCGACGGGGGAGAGGCGAGGTCGTTGACCGCCGTCTCCTCCAGGCCCCTGACCATCGGCTTGATGGTGAACCGCGTTCCCTCGTCCCAGTTCCCGAGGTTCTCGGTGCCGTAGATCGTCGCGCCCGTGCCGTACATCATCCGGTCCGAGTCGAACGGGTCGATCTCCAGCGCCTCGGTCATCCAGCCGAGTTTCGGGGTCTGTTCCGGCGGCGCCGGGTTGGCGTTCCAGGTCAGCCAGGGGGAGGAGGAGACGTCCATGGTGTAGCGGTTGGCGCGGTTCGGGTACGACGTGTAGTCCCACGCCGTCGTCCAGGTGGCGCCGCTGTCGGTGGACCGGAAGAGCTGCGTGTCCGGCCACCACGAGCTGTACGCCGTCGCCATCACCGTGCCCGGGTGCTGCCGGTCGACGGTCAGACCGCTGAAGCCGTAGTAGGTGTCGGCCTCCGCCACCGGGCTGATGTCCGTCCAGGTGCCGGTCGCCGTCGCGTACCGCCACAACTGCCCCTTGCCGCCGTCGTAGGGGCCGCCCTTGTCGCTGTAGGCCAGATACAGATAGCCGTTCTCCGCGTCGAGGACGCCCTTGTGGGCCAGATATCCGGTGGGCTGACCGGCGAGACGGCTCCAGGTCGCGCCCGCGTCCGTCGAGCGGTACACCGCGTTGTCCTGGTCGGCGACGCCGACGTAGATCGTCCGGGTGGCGCTGCCCGCGCTGCCCGAGGACTCGTCGAAGGTGACCCAGACGATGCCCTGGTTGTCGGAGGCGTAGCCGCTGGAGTCGCTCGGATCCTGCACGTAGGTGCCGACGTTGGGGAAGTTCGTCACCTGTGACCAGCTCGCCCCGGAGTCCGTCGACCGCCACAGGCCCTTGCCGCTCGGCGCGCCCAGGTACAGCACGCTGTTGCGGTTCGGGTCGATCGCCAGGCGCTCGCCCATGCCCCGGCCGGGCATGTTGCCGCCCAGCTTGAACGGCAGCTCGGCCTTCCGCCAGCTCGCGCCCCGGTCGGCGGAGCGCAGCACCGCGCCGTTGCCCGGGTCCCAGCTGTTGGTGTAGGTGCCGACCGCCGCGTACACCCGGTCCGGGTCGACCGGGTCGGTGGCGATACTGGCGACCCCGGTGTGCCCCCAGTCGTCCCAGCCCACCGAGTCCAGCAGCGGCGTCCAGGACTTCGAGGACTCCACCCAGCGGTAGGCGCCGCCGATGTCGGTGCGGGCGTAGGCGAGGTTCTTCTCGGTGCGGTTGAAGACGATGCCGGGGACGAAGCCGCCGCCGTCGATGCGGGCGTTCCTCCAGGTGTAGGTGTCGGCGGCGAGGGACACCCGCGGGGTGTCGGGCTCGGCGGCCAGCGCGGGCGGGGTGCCCGCGAGCAGGCCGGCCGCCAGTGCCAGGACGACTGTGAGGACGCGGGTTCTGCGCACGGTTCTTCGCACGGGGGAGTCCTTTCCGAAGGTGGGGGGACTGCTCGTAGCAAGCACTTCTCGTAGCAAGCGCTTTCTCGATGGTGCGAGATATGCCGGGCGGCCCCCTGTGCGGGAGGGGACCGCCCGGCTGCCCGGCCTCGCCGTCAGGAAGCGAGACCGCGTACGCGGAGCCCTTCGGGCGCCGTGGGGGCGCTCAGCGGGGGGTTATTCGAGGAGCTCCGCGTACGAACCCATGGCCAGGGCGATGTCCGCCTGGGCCCAGAACCGGTGGTACGTGAACGTCGGCACCGCGCCGCCCGCCAGATACGACTCGATCTTCGACCACGCCGGGTCGTCCTCGTAGAAGGAGCGGATCGACTCGAACGTGGACGAGGAGTTGATCGCGTCGCCGTTCGGCATGGTCCCGGTCCAGCCGCTCGGCACGTAGACCGGGTCGTCGAAGCGGTTGTAGTCGGCGCGGTTCTCCGGGACGGCGATACCGAGGTCGTCCTGGTAGTTGTCCCACATGCCGTCCAGCAGCGCCTTCGCCGTCGTCGCCGCCTCGGTGTCGCCGGAGCGGTCGGCGTAGTACGTCAGGGTCTTGGCGTACGCGGCCGCCACACCGACGTCATTGGTGTAGTCGGCGACGGTGACATGCAGACCCGCGTTGGAGCCGGGGCTGCTCGCGTTCCAGGTGTCGGGCTGGCCCGACCACTGGAGCGTCGACGGGAACTGGAAGGTGCCGTCCGGGTTGATCGTGGTGTGCTCCAGCGCCCAGTCGACCCACTTGTCCAGGACCGTCTTGGCGGCGGCGTTCCCGGTCTGCTGGTAGTACTCGGCCACCCGCTCCATCGACCACGCCTGGAAGCCGAACCACTGGTTGGACGGCGGGTCGTGGTAGACGGGCTGCTCGTCGTAGTACATCCCGTAGAAGGTCGACTTGCCGCTCGGCGGGGTCGCGTACCGGCCCGCCCAGCTGTTGGTGGCACCGCCCGCGATCGCGCCCTCGCTGGACTGCAGCCAGCGGTAGAACTCGATCTGCCGGTCCAGGGACTTGGCCCAGTCCGCCTGCCCGGTCGCCGACTTGGGCTTCAGGTCGGCGTAGTTGGCCAGGGCGTACGCGGCCATCGGGTTCTGGTAGCCGCCGTGCGCGTGGCTGGAGCCGATGCGCCAGGCCCAGCCCGCCGAGGTGTCGGTGGCACCGCCCCAGGCGTAGTACCAGGAGAGCAGGTAGTGCGAGGCGTCCTTGCCGGTGCCGGCCGGGCAGGCCGACGGGCCGACGCAGTTGCCCACCTTCTTGAAGTACTTGTCGTACATGGCGTAGCGCAGGTAGTCGCCCATCTTCGCGGCCTTGGCGACGGTCGCGGAGATCTCACTGCCCTTGCCCTGCGCGTCGGCCCACTTGTCGGCCCAGTACGCGGCCTGCACGGCACGGGCGTCGGCGTCCGGGGCGTTGGTGAACTTCCACTGCTTGGCGTAGGAGGAGTCACCGGTGAACAGGTCCAAGTACCCGTTCTTCCCGCCGTACTTGAAGGCGTCGCAGGTCGGCTGCGGCACGGTCTCCCACACCGACTCCTGCGCGCCGCGCTGGAAGGTGTTGATGTACGACGGCCCGGTGTCCGACGGTCCTGCCTCGCACTTGCCGGGCGAGTTGCCGTAGCCGTAGGTGTTGTCCACGTCCTGCAGCCAGTGCATGCCGTAGACGTCGTCCGTGCCGTACGCGCTCTTCAGCTCGGCCGCGATCGGGTCCGGACCGACCGAGGCACCGGAGTCGAGCGGGGCCGGGTACTCGTTCGGGGTGTCCAGCTCGGGCGCGTAGGTGGCTGGCTTGGAGGCGTTGTAGAAGGAGTTGGTCGGCTGGTCGGCGTGGGTGGGGATCATGTACTTCTCCATGATCTCCCAGGCGCCGTTGAACTTGCTCCAGTCGCCCGTGACCTTGCCGTACATGGCCTGCAGCCACAGGAGATAGCTGTACGCCTCCGAGGTGGTCTCGTGGCCGTGGTCCGGCGCCTCCACGATCAGCGTCTCCACCGAGTGGTAGGGGATGCCCTCGGGTGAGAAGTAGCCGTTCGCGGGGTTGGTGATCTTCCCGTACAGCTCCAGGAAGCGGGCGTCGTACTCGCCCGACTCCTCGACCTGGGTGACGGTCACCGTCGCCTTCGCGTGCCCGTTCGCGGTCGACTCGAAGGTCGCCGCGCCGGTCCCGGAGGAGTCGGCGGAGATGGTCACGCGCTGGGCGGTGTTCCAGTTCGACGGCGTGAAGGTGAGCGTGCCGCCGCCGGTTACCGTGAGCCCCGAATTCCCGCTCGCGCGGCTGGTGGTGACGGTCACGTTGGACGAGGGCTGCGTCGACAGTTTGATGTCGTACGTGCCCGTCTTGCCCTGCTGCACGGCAAGTTGGTTGGTCGAGGCCACCACGGCAGGACCGGAGGCGACGGTGATGCCGACCGGCGTGGACTCCGCCGACGCGCCGAGGCTGTCGTACGCCTTCGCCACCAGGGAATGACTGCCCACGGTCAAGCTGGAGACCGAGAGCGCGTAGGGGGCGCTCGTGTCCGTGCCGAGCAGCGTGGTGTCGTCGTAGAACTCGACCTTGGTGATCGTGGCGTCGTCGGCCGCCGCCGCGGTCGCCGCGAGCGGCACCGGGTCGCCCTGCGAGTAGACCGCGCCCGCCTCTGGGCTGGTCAGCACCGTGATCGGGGGCTGATGGGCGCCGACACAGGTGGTGCCGTTCACCTTGAACGAGGTGGGCCCGGTGTTGGTGCCGCTGTAGGTGAACTGCGCTCCGGTGCTGACCGCGGCGCCGGCCGCGATCCGCCCGTTGTAACTCGCGTTGGTGACGGTGATGTTCTGCCCGGACTGCGACCAGGTGCCGTTCCAGCCGTTGCTGAGCCGCTGGTTGCCCGAGTAGGCGTACGTCAGGGTCCAGCCGTCGATCACGTCCGTCCCGCGGTTGGTGATCGTCAGGTCGGCGGTGAAGCCGGAGCCCCAGTCGTTCGTCTTGTAGTCGACGCTGCACTGCAACGGTGCCGCCTGAGCGGGTGTCGTGCCCGTCGCGAGCAGGGTGAGCGGAAGCGCCAGAGCGGCGACGACGGCTGTCCAGGCGCGCCGCACCACTGCCCGTCTCCGGGGTGGGGGATGCATGTGCTGGTTCCTCCTTGCGGCTCGGAGATGTCAAGGCTTGAACCAGTGGGAGCGCTCCCATAGTGGGGAAGGGGGTGCTGGGGGTCAAGGTGCTTGAAGAATCGAAAAGATTCGACGTGTTCATTTCATAGAACTGTGGCAACTCCCCTGTTGCTGAACGTGACTTGGCGCTAACTTTGTTGACACCAGTGGGAGCGGTTCCATCAGTCGGCGCGTCCGCAACGGCCGCGCTGACCAGCACAGGAGTCGCTCATGCGCCACCCCCGCGTTCAGTACTTTTAGCCGTCACCGGGCGGCCTCGGGCAACTCCTTCCCGTATCGAAACCCCCGCATCGACACGAAGGACACCCGCACTCATGAGCCGTACCAGAATCGCGATGCTCGCTGCCCTGGCGCTGGTCGCCGGGGCCTCCGGGACGTCGCTGGCCGCCGCGCCGGACGACATCGGCGCGGCCGCCGTGCCCTGCACCGTCGACTACAGGGTGCAGAACGAGTGGAGCACCGGCTTCACCGCCTCCGTCACCGTCACCAACAACGGTGCCGCGAAGAGCGGTTGGGCGGTGAAGTGGTCCTACGCCGGCAACCAGCAGATCACCAACGGCTGGAACGCCAGGATCAACCAGAGCGGCAGCTCGGTCACCGCGACCAACGAGAGCTACAACGGCACCCTGGGTACCGGCGGTTCGGTCAGCTTCGGCTTCAACGGCACCTACAGCGGCAGCAACGCGATCCCGGCGACCTTCACCCTCGACGGCGTCACCTGCAACGTCGACGACGGCGGCACCGACCCCGGCGGCCCGGGCGAACCGGGTGAGGGCGACCGCGTGGACAATCCGTACTCCGGCGCCAACGTGTACGTGAACCCCGAGTGGTCCGCGAACGCCGCCGCCGAACCGGGCGGCGAGCGCATCGCCGACCAGCCCACCGGAGTGTGGCTGGACCGCACCGCCGCCATCAACGGCGCAGGTGGCCGCATGGGTCTGCGCGAGCACCTCGACGAGGCCCTGGCCCAGAAGGGCGACGGCGAACTCGTCATCCAGCTGGTCATCTACAACCTGCCGGGCCGTGACTGCTCCGCCCTCGCCTCCAACGGCGAACTGGGCCCGACCGAGATCGACCGGTACAAGAGCGAGTACATCGACCCGATCGCCGAGATCCTCTCGGACCCGAAGTACGCCTCCCTGCGTATCGTCACCACCGTCGAGATCGACTCACTGCCCAACCTCGTCACCAACACCGGCAGCCGGGCCACCGCCACACCGGAGTGCGACGTGATGAAGGCCAACGGCAACTACCAGAAGGGCGTGGGCTACGCCCTCAACAAGCTCGGTGACATCCCCAACGTCTACAACTACGTGGACGCCGGCCACCACGGCTGGATCGGCTGGGACGACAACTTCACGCCCACGGCCAACATCATGAAGGAGGCCGCCACCACCGAGGGCGCCACCGTCGACGACGTCCACGGCTTCATCACCAACACGGCCAACTACAGCGCCCTGAAGGAGGAGAACTTCTCCATCAACGACACCGTGGGCGGCAAGTCCGTCCGCGAGTCGAAGTGGGTCGACTGGAACCGTTACGTCGACGAGCTGTCCTTCGCCCAGGCCTTCCGCCAGGAGTTGGTCCGGGTCGGCTTCAACTCCGGCATCGGCATGCTGATCGACACCTCCCGCAACGGCTGGGGCGGCTCCGCCCGGCCCACTGGTCCCGGCGCCTCGACCAGCGTCGACACCTATATCGAAGGCGGCCGTATCGACCGGCGCATCCACATCGGCAACTGGTGCAACCAGTCCGGAGCCGGTCTCGGCGAACGCCCGCAGGCGGCACCGGCCGCCGGGATCGACGCCTACGTCTGGATGAAGCCCCCGGGGGAGTCCGACGGCTCCAGCTCAGAGATCCCGAACGACGAGGGCAAGGGCTTCGACCGTATGTGCGACCCCACCTACACGGGCAACGCCCGCAACGGCAACAACCTCTCCGGCGCCCTGCCGAACGCGCCGATCTCCGGTCAGTGGTTCTCCGCCCAGTTCCGAGAGCTGATGCAGAACGCCTACCCGCCGCTGTCGTAGGCGGCTGATACGCCGGGGCGCCCCGCCGCACCGGGCGCCCCGGCACCTTTGCCGGTCCGGCTCCTTTTGCGGATCCGGCAAGGACATTTGCCTCCCTCCGGTGCGTCGACGCACCCTGTCGGCACCCGGAGGAGAGGCTGAGCACCATGGCGCACGGACCCGCACACCAGCACGCGCACGAGCACAACGACACGGAGATCGACTGGGCCGACATGGCCGAGCACCTCCAGACCCAGGCCGAGCTGTTCACCCCGCTCCATGAGCACGCGCTGGCCTGGCTGGGCGGCAAGCAGACCGAACCGGGTCTGATCGTCGACGCGGGCAGCGGCCCCGGCGTCGTCTCCTGCCAGCTCGCCGAAGCCTTCCCCGGGGCCCGGGTCGTCGCCGTGGACGGCTCCGAGCCGCTGCTCGAACTGGCCCGCGCCAGGGCGGAGCGGCTCGGGGTCGCGGACCGCTTCGCCACGCTGGCCGGCGAACTCCCGGACGTGATGGCGGACCTGGACTACCCCGCCGACCTGATCTGGGCGAGCCACAGCCTCCATCACATCGGCGACCAGCAGGCGGCGATCGCCGCCTACGCCGAGCGCCTGAGCATCGGCGGCACCCTCGCCCTGGTCGAGGGCGGCCTGCCCGTCCGCTTCCTGCCGCGCGACATCGGCATCGGCCGCCCCGGCCTGGAGGCCAGGATCGACGCCGTCCAGGCCGACTGGTTCACCGAGATGCGCGCCTCCCTGCCCGACAGCGTGCCGGTCACCGAGGACTGGCGCACCCTGATGACCAACGCCGGCCTCAAGCCCTCCGGCACCCGCACCTTCCTCCTGGACCTCCCCGCCCCGACCCCCGACCGGGCCCGCGCGGTAGCCGCCGACACCTTCGAACGCGTCCGCGACAAGCTCGCCGACCACCTCGACGCCGAGGACCGCACCACCCTGGACCGCCTCCTCGACCCCAACGACGAGGCCAGCGTCCACCAGCGCCCCGACCTGTACGTCCTGGCGGCCCGAACGGTACACACAGCCGTCCGCACCGGCTGATCCGGCGGGGCAGGCCCCCGCCCCTGCCCTCCGCCGAGTACCGCACCACCTGCGAAGCCGGGACCCCTTGACTTAGAGAGCACTCCAATTGATGGACTCTCACTTCCGTTCACCGGACAACTCAGGGGGTCACCATGACGGCATCACCGGTCGCGCTCATTACCGGCGGCGGCAGTGGTATCGGCGCCGCGGTCGCGCGGCGGTTGCTGGACGCCGGGTACAGGGTGGCCGTCACCGGCCGCGGCGAGGCCAGGCTGAAGGGGTTTGCCGAGGAACTCGGGGAACCCGAGGGGCTGTTGACGATCGTCGGGGACGCTGCTGATCAGGGTCAGATCGAGGCCGCCGTGGACAGCACGCTGAAGGCGTTCGGGCGGATCGACACGGTCGTCGCCAACGCGGGCTTCGCCACCCACGATTCGGTCGCCGAGGGAGACCCGTCCGGCTGGCCGGAGATGATCCTCACCAATGTTCTCGGGCCTGCGCTGCTCATCCGCGCCTCCGTCGACGCCCTGAAGGAGAGCCGGGGCCGGATCGTACTGATCGGCAGCGTCGCCGGGTTCGTGCACACGCCCGGCAACATCTACGGCGCCACCAAGTGGGCGGTGACCGGGCTCGCCGAGAACACCCGCCGTCAGGTGACCGAATGGGGCATCGGCGTCACCCTCGTCGCGCCGGGCCGGGCGGAGACGCCGTTCTGGGACAGCTACGGCAGCCTGCCCCCGGGCCACCTGCTCACCGCCGACCAGGTCGCCGACTCGATCGTCTGGGCGATCCGGCAGCCGGAAGGCGTCGATGTGAACACCGTCGTCGTACGGCCGCTCGGACAGCCGGTGTGACCCGTGCGGGCGGCCCGTCGGCACGGAGCCGCCCGCACGACGCGGGTCAGACCACGTCGAACGTCGCCGGGTTCGGACCGATCCGCCGGTCCTCGTTCAGCGCGCTGATCGCCGCCAGGTCCTCGGTGTCGAGGCTGAAGTCGAAGACGTCGATGTTCTCGCGGATGCGGGACGGGGTGACGGACTTCGGGATGACCACATTGCCGGTCTGCAGGTGCCAGCGCAGCACGATCTGGGCCGGGGTGCGGTTGTGCTTCTGGGCGATCGCCACGATCGCCGGGACCTCCAGCAGGCCCTTGCCCTGGCCGAGCGGCGACCACGCCTCGGTGGCGATGCCGTGCCGGGCGTGGAACTCCCGGGCCGCGTGCTGCTGCAGATGCGGGTGGAGCTCGATCTGGTTGACCGCCGGGACGACCGACGTCTCGCCGATCAGCCGCTCCAGGTGCTCCGGCAGGAAGTTGGACACACCGATCGTCTTGGCCCGGCCGTCGGCGAGCAGCTTCTCGAACGCCTTGTAGCTGTCGACGTACTTGTCCTTGGCCGGCAGCGGCCAGTGGATGAGGTAGAGGTCGACGTACTCCAGGCCCAGCTTGGCCAGCGAGGCGTCGAAGGCGCGCAGGGTGGAGTCGTACCCCTGGTCCGCGTTCCAGAGCTTGGTGGTGACGAAGATGTCCTCACGGGGGATGCCCGAGGCGGCGATGGCCTTGCCGGTGCCCTCCTCGTTTCCGTAGATCGCCGCTGTGTCGATGCTGCGGTACCCGGACTCCAGCGCGGTGCCGACCGCCCGCTCCGCCTCGTCGTCCGGCACCTGCCAGACGCCGAAGCCCAGCTGGGGCATCTCGACGCCGTTGTTGAGCTTGATCAGGGGGACCTTGCTGCTCACGAGCTCTTGATCCTTACGGTTGTCGTCAGGTGATACGCCCCATCGTCAACGATCACGGCCCGTGATGCATTCCTGATCGCAGAATCAGTCCGGAAGGGGTCCGGGAGGCTCACTCCTCCGTCCGGGAGGCTCACGCCTGATACAGCGCCTCGACCTCATTGACGTACGCCTTCTCGATCGCCCGGCGCTTCAGCTTCAGCGACGGCGTGAGCAGCCCGTGCTCCTCGGTGAACGGCTGCGCGAGGATCCGGAAGGTGCGGATCGACTCGGCCTGCGAGACCAGCGTGTTGGCGGCGACCACCGCCCGCCGCACCTCGGACTCCAGATCGGGGTCCCGCACCAGCTCCGCCGGGCTCAGCATCGGCTTGCCCCGCATGCTCAGCCAGTGCTCCACGGCCTCCTGCTCCAGCGTGACCAGGGCGGCGACGTACGGGCGGTCGTTGCCGACCACGATGCACTGCGCGACCAGCGGATGGTCCCGCACCCGCTCCTCCAGCAGCCCCGGCGAGACGCTCTTGCCACCCGAGGTCACCAGGATCTCCTTCTTGCGCCCGGTGATGGTGAGATAGCCGTCCTCGTCCAGCGCGCCGAGGTCACCGGTGGCCAGCCACCCGTCGTGCAACGTCTCGTCGGTGGCCTTGGGGTTGTTCAGATAGCCCTGGAAGACATTGCCGCCGCTCAGCCAGATCTCCCCGTCGTCCGCGATATGGACCGTGACGCCCGGAATCGGCTGCCCGACCGTTCCGTAGCGGGTGCGCTCGGGCGGGTTGGCGGTGGCGGCGGCCGTGGACTCGGTCAGCCCGTACCCCTCGTAGATGTGCACACCCGCGCCCGCGAAGAACAGCCCCAGCCGCCGGTCCATCGCCGAGCCGCCGGACATGGCGTGCCGGATCCTGCCGCCCATCGCGGCGCGCATCTTGCCGTAGACGAGCTTGTCGAAGAGCTGGTGCTGCATCCGCAGCCCCGCCGACGGCCCCGGCCCGATGCCCCAGGCCTTCGCCTCCATCGCGTCCGCGTAGTTCACGGCCACCTCGACGGCCTTCTCGAACGCGCCGCCCTTGCCCTCCTTCTCGGCCTTGCGCCGCGCGGCGTTGAACACCTTCTCGAAGATGTACGGCACCGCCAGGAAGAAGGTGGGCCGGAACGCGGCGAGATCCGGAAGCAGCGCGGCGGCGTTCATCTGCGGCTGATGCCCGAACCGCACCCGCCCCCGGATCGCCGCGACCTGCACCATCCGCCCGAAGACATGCGCCAGCGGCAGGAACAGCAGCGTCGCCGCCTCGTCACCCTTCTTGGAGTGGAACACCGGCTCCCAGCGCTCGATGACCGTGTCCGCCTCGTACATCAGATTGCCGTGCGAGATCACACAGCCCTTGGGACGGCCCGTGGTACCGGACGTGTAGATCACGGTGGCGACGGAATCGGGGGTGACGGCCTGCCGGTGCCGGTGCACCACCTCGTCGTCGAGGTGCGCGCCCGCGTCGTACAGCTCCTGCACACAGCCCGCGTCGAGCTGCCACAGCTCCCGCAGGTGCGGCAGCCGGTCGATGACGGTGGCGATCGTCATCGCGTGGTCCTCGTGCTCCACGATCGCCGCGGTCACCTCGGCGTCGTACAGCATCCAGAAACACTGCTCGGCCGACGACGTCGGATAGATCGGCACCACCTGGGCGCCGACGGTCCACAGCGCGAAGTCGAACAGCGTCCACTCGTACCGCGTACGCGACATCACCGCGACCCGGTCACCGAACCGCACCCCCCGCGCGAGCAGCCCCTTGGCCAGGGCCAGCACCTCGTCACGGAACTCCGCGGAGGTCACGTCCCGCCACTGCCCGGCCTCGTCCTTGCGGCCCAGCGCCACATGCGCCGGGTCCTCCTCGGCATGCCGGAACACCACGTCGGCCAGTCCGCCCACCGGCGGTGCCAACGCCAACGGAGGGTTGGTGAACTCGCGCAAACCCGCTCCCGCTCCCCGTTGTGTGTACGACCTTGTACGACGCCAGCGCTGGCCGTGAAAGCTACCCCACGGTCAGACCGGGCGGGAGGGGGCGGAAAACCGGCCAAAGCCGCGACGCGGCCCCGTCTGCCAGGGAAAATGCACGCACAAGGGGAAGGGTCGGACAGAAACCTGACGGTTGAGTAAGGTTCGGTGCCTTGATCTCCACCAAATCTGTACGACCCGCTCAACGCCGGTGCAGCCGCTCCCCGCCCGCCAGAATCGCCGCGGCCAGCGCGTCCGCCGCCCCCTTCGCCGCCGTCCGCCGCGCGCCGTGCACCAGCACGAAGTCCACCCGCCCCAGCTCCGGCAGCCCTGCCCGCTCGGGCATCCGCACCAGCCCCGGCGGAATCAGCCCCCGGGTGTGCGCCATCACACCCAGCCCCGCCCGAGCCGCCGCGATCAAGCCATTCAGACTCCCGCTGGTGCACACGATGCGCCACTCCCGCCCCTGCCGCTCCAGCGCCTCCAGCGCCCGGGCCCGGGTGATCCCCGGCGGCGGATACACGATGAGCGGCACCGGCCGGTCCACCTCCAGCCGCAGCCGCTCCGCCCCGATCCACACCAGCCGGTCGCTCCACACCGGCTCACCCCGCGGATCCTCGGGCCGCCGCTTGGCCAGCACCAGATCGAGCTTCCCGGCGGCCAACTGCTCGTGCAGCGCCCCCGACAGCTCCACGGTCAGCTCCAGGTCGACCTCGGGATGCTCGTACCGAAAGCCCTCCAGGATCTCCGGCAGCCGGGTCAGTACGAAGTCCTCCGAGGCCCCGAACCGCAGCCGCCCCCGCAGCCGGGTCCCCGTGAAGAACGCCGCCGCCTGCTCGTGCACCTCCAGGATCCGCCGCGCGAACCCCAGCATCGCCTCGCCGTCCTCGGTCAGCTCCACGGAGTGCGTGTCCCGCGCGAACAGCTGCCGCCCCGTCGCGTCCTCCAGCCGCCGCACATGCTGGCTGACCGTCGACTGCCGCAACCCCAGCCGCCGCGCCGCCTGCGTGAAGCTCAGCGTCTGGGCGACGGCCAGGAAGGTCCGCAGATGAGAGGGCTCGTACACACCCCCAGGCTATCGCCGTACGCGATAGCAGTCAGAGCGGTATACGGGATTCCCGATCAACGTGCGACGGAGGACGATGGAGAGGGCACGCCCGTGCCCCGGAACCGCCCGCAAGTGAAGTAGTGGAGCACAGTGAAACGCCTGCGCTGGCCGCGTCGCATGCCGATCGACCCGTACCTGCTGCTCCTGCTCGGGACGGTGGGCCTCGCGGCACTGATCCCGGCCCGCGGCACGGGCGCCGACGTGGCCTCCGGCGCTTCCACAGCGGCCATCGCCCTGCTGTTCTTCCTCTACGGAGCCCGCCTCTCCACCCGCGAGGCCCTGGACGGCCTGCGCCACTGGCGCCTGCACATCACCATCCTGGCCTGCACCTTCCTCGTCTTCCCCCTGCTCGGTCTGGCCGCCCGGGTCACGGTCCCCGCAGTCCTCACGGACCCCCTCTACCAGGGCCTGCTGTTCCTCACCCTGGTGCCCTCGACCGTCCAGTCCTCGATCGCCTTCACCTCCATCGCCCGCGGCAACGTGCCCGCGGCCATCTGCGCGGGCTCCTTCTCGTCCCTGGTCGGCATCGTCGCCACCCCGCTCCTCGCGGCAAGCCTGCTGGGGAGCACCGGCGGTGGCTTCTCCGGCGACACCCTGCTGAAGATCGTGCTGCAACTGCTGGTCCCGTTCCTGGCCGGCCAGCTTCTGCGCCCCTGGATCGGCACCTTCGTCCAGCGCCACAAGAAGATCCTGAGCCTCGTCGACCGGGGCTCCATACTCCTGGTCGTCTACACGGCCTTCAGCGAGGGCATGGTCGCGGGCGTCTGGAGCCGGGTCAGCCCGGCACGGCTGGCCGCACTGCTGGGCGTGGAAGCCGTCCTCCTGGCGGCGATGCTCGCTCTGACCTGGTACGGAGCCAAGGCCCTGCGCTTCGACCGCGAGGACCGGATCGCCATCCAGTTCGCCGGCTCCAAGAAGTCCCTGGCCGCGGGCCTCCCCATGGCCGGAGTCCTCTTCGGCGCCCAGGCCTCCCTCGCCGTCCTCCCGCTGATGCTCTTCCACCAGATGCAGCTCATGGTCTGCGCGGTCATCGCCAAGCGCCGCGCCCGCGACCCCGAGGTCACCGCACAGGACCCAGCCGCAGCGTCACGAATCGCGGTCGGTACAGGGACACGTTCCGGCTGAGCTGCGCCGCGGCGCCGTTCGTCTCCAGCCAGTTCACGTCGTAGCTGAGCACCAGCCGCCCGCCCCCGCTCAGCTCCGGATGCACCTGCGGGTTGTACGCGGCCACGTTCCCGTCGGGCAGATCGGGCCGGAAGTCCTTGGTGGGCCCGTGCCAGGGCCCTGTCGGCGAACAGGCCCAGTAGGAGGTCACGGTCGTGAGCCCTTCCCCACCGCCGGCCATGCTGAACAGCACATACGTGCCCCCGTCCCGCACAACGGAAAAGGCACTCCCCACCCCCCTCCGCCCCCCGTCCCCGAGCACGGTCCGAGGCCGAACCCCAGCCGCCCACTCCTCCCCGTCCCAGTACTCCCAGGCCGCGGGATCGGCCAGCCCGCCCTCCGGCACCCGCGCGACATAGGCCCGCGAGACCGGCCGCGACACCGCCTGCCGATCATCGCCACCGAACACATACGTCCAGCCGCTCTCCTCCACCAGCGTCGTCCCGAACAGCACACGCCGCGACGGATCGGCGACAAGCCGCTGGTCGAACACCGTCACCGTCGATTCCACGCGCAGATCCGGCAACGACAGCGTGGCGACCTCGGTGGCGGTAGGCACCCCGTAGATCCACGGAGCCTGCCCAGCCGCCCGCACCCACAACACCACCCGCAGCACTTGCTCCTCCGCCCCCGGCCGCCGGGGCTCCACCCGAGCGGCGACGGGCCAGCGCCACTGTCCGGGCGCCGGATCGGCGAACAGAGGAGCGGGCAGCGTGCTCTCCAGCCGCCCGTCCCGCATCACCACCGCCGAGTTGCGCACCATCGGCGCGGAGGTGTCACGCCAGGCGTAGGACTCGCCGAACGGATTGGGCGGCCCGTACACCTGCCCCAAGTACGTGTCCGAGAACAACCACAGCACCCGCCCGTCCGGCAACCGCACCGAGTGGGTGCCGTCACCCCCGGTCCAGTCGTCGGCACGGGAGGCGTCATCGCCGTACCGGGAGAACTCGGAGTTCAACGACGAGTGGGCACCCCAGGACCGAACGGTACGGCCGGAACAGTCATCGCCTCCGCCACGGTCTGCGGGCAGCCGGGTGAGCAGGACAGCCCCAAGCCCCAGGACCACCAGAAAACTGACCCAGGCCCACCGTCCAGCAACACCGATACGGGGCATGCCGACGCACGCTATCGAACGCCGGCCTGCCAACCAAGGGCGCCTGAACCCCGGCCACCGGCCGGGAGGGAACCGGAGGCATGAGGCGCCCCGCAGGCGACCGACCCAACATCACTGAGGCGGCGTGTAAACAACACAGGCCCCCTCAGACAAAAAACAGCCCGACCCCGGTGACGCAGGGGGCGCTCCCCGCCCCCGGGGCCCAGCCGTCGCGCCGCGAGGAGAACCCTCAGCCCCGTCCCGCCGCTGCCGGAAGGGCAACCCGGTCCTCACCCGCGTACACGTTCATGGAGCTGCCCCGCAGGAACCCCACCAGGGTCAGCCCGGCCTCCGCGGCCAGGTCCACGGCCAGCGACGACGGCGCCGACACGGCCGCCAGTACCGGAATTCCCGCCATCACCGCCTTCTGCACGAGCTCGAAGGACGCCCGCCCGGAGACCAGCAGCACCGTCCGTGACAGGGGCAGGTCCCCGTTCTGCAGGGCCCGTCCCACCAGCTTGTCGACCGCGTTGTGCCGCCCCACGTCCTCCCGTATGTCGAGCAGCTCCCCGTCCTCGGAGAACAGGGCGGCCGCGTGCAGTCCACCGGTCCGGTCGAAGACCCGCTGCGCGGCCCGCAGCCGGTCCGGCAGGCTCGCCAGCACCTCGGCGTCCACGCGCACCGGGGGAGTGTCGGCGATGGGCCACCGCGCGGTGGTCCGTACCGCGTCAAGGCTGGCCTTGCCGCACAACCCGCACGAAGACGTCGTGTAGACGTTCCGCTCAAGAGTGATGTCCGGAATGACGACACCACCCGAGGTCTGCACATCGACCACGTTGTACGTGTTGGACCCGTCCGCCGTGGCCCCCGCGCAGTAGACGATGTTCCGCAGATCCCCCTGCTCGGCCAGCACCCCCTCGCTGACCAGGAACCCGGCCGCCAGCGCGAAGTCGTCGCCCGGCGTCCGCATCGTGATCGCGAGGGGCTTGCCGTTCAGCCGGATCTCCAGGGGCTCCTCGGCGACGAGGGTGTCCGGTCGGCTGGAGACCGCGCCGTCCCGGATGCGCAGCACCTTGCGTCGTTCGGTGACTCGTCCCATGTCCCGATCAGCCCCGATCAGTTCCGGTTCTGGACGTGCTGGTAGCCGAAGCGACCCTTGATGCACAGATTGCCGTGGGTCACCGGGTTGTCGTGCGGCGAGGTGACCTTCACGATCTCATTGTCCTGCACGTGGAGAGTGAGGTTGCAGCCCACTCCGCAGTACGCGCACACCGTGGTCGTCTCGGTCTGCCGGTCCTCGTCCCAGGTGCCGGCGGCGCGCATGTCGAACTCGGACTTGAAGGAGAGGGCCCCGGTCGGGCAGACCTCGATGCAGTTGCCGCAGTACACACACGCCGACTCGGTCAGCGGAGCGTCGTGCTCCACGGCGATCCGCGCATCGAACCCCCGCCCGGCGACCGAGATCGCGAAGCTGTTCTGCCACTGGTCCCCGCACGCGTCGACGCACTTGTAGCAGAGGATGCACTTGCCGTAGTCCCGGACATAAAGATCGTTGTCAACCCTCGGTGCCTCGTTCACCCGCCCCGCATCGGCCCCGAACCGCCCCGGCTCGGCCCCGTACTCCTTGATCCACTCGCGCACCCTGGGGGTGGTCGACAAGTCGACCGACGAGGCGAGCAGTTCCAGGACGATCTTCCGGCTGTGCCGCACCCGCTCGGTCCCGGTGCGCACCTCCATGCCGCCCTCGGCCTTCCGGGAGCAGGCGGGAACCAGGGTGCGGGACCCCTCGACCTCCACGACACACACCCGGCAGGCGTTCCTGGGCCGCAGCGTGTCCCCCTCGCACAGGGTCGGGACGTCCGTCCCCGCGGCCCGGCAGGCGTCGAGGATCGTGGAGCCCTCGGGAGCCCGCACCGGCTCCCCGTCGATGGTGAACTCCAGCAGACGGCGGGGAATCCCCAGCGCGGTAGTGGTCATTCGTAGGCCCCCAGTCGGTCGATGGCGGATTCCACGGCGTTCCAGGCGGTCTGTCCCAGACCGCAGATCGAGGCGTCGCGCATCGCGCGCCCCACCTCCCTCAGCAGGGCGATGTCATCGGCCGCCGCAGCTGCCCCCCTGCCCTCGCCCAGTCGCCGCAGCGCCTCTTCCTGCCGTACGGTCCCGACCCGGCAGGGCACGCACTGCCCGCACGACTCGTCGCGGAAGAACTCGGCGATGCGCAACAGCAGCCGGGGCAGTGGCACAGTGCTGTCGAAAGCCATCACCACTCCGGACCCGACCGTTGCCCCGGCCGCCCGCGTTCCCTCGAACGTCAGGGGGATGTCGAGCTCGTCGGCCCGTACGAACCCCCCTGCCGCGCCCCCCAGCAGCACCGCCCGCAGCCCGTCCCGCACCCCGGCCTCCCGGAGCACGTCCCCGAGCGTCACCCCGAAGGGGAACTCGTAGACGCCTGGCCGCTCCACACTTCCCGACACGCAGTAGAGCTTGGGCCCGGTCGACGCCTCCGTTCCGACGGCCGCGTACGCCTGCGCCCCGCCCGTCAGGATCGGCAGTACGTTGACGAGCGTCTCGACGTTGTTCTCCACGGTCGGCTTGCCGAACAGCCCTTTCTCCACCGGGAACGGCGGCTTGGAGCGGGGCTCGCCCCGGTAGCCCTCGATGGAGTTGAACAGGGCGGTCTCCTCGCCGCAGATGTACGCGCCCGCGCCCCGCCGGATCTCGATGTCGAAGGCGTAGCCCTGGCCGAGGACGTCGGGCCCGAGCAGTCCGCGCGCGCGTGCCTGGGTGAGGGCGTGCTCCATGCGGGCCAGGGCGCGCGGGTACTCGCCGCGCAGGTACAGGTAGCCGTGGTGCGCGCCGGTCGCGTACCCGGCGATGGTCATCGCCTCGACCAGGGAGTACGGGTCGCCCTCCATGATCACGCGGTCCTTGAAGGTGCCGGGTTCGGATTCGTCGGCGTTGCAGACGAGATAGTGGGGGTGGTCGGGCTGGGACGCCGTGGCCTGCCATTTGCGGCCGGTGGGGAAGGCGGCGCCACCGCGCCCGACCAGACCGGAGTCGGTCACCTCGCGGATGACGGCGGCCGGGCCCAGGTCGAAGGCGCGGCGCAGGGCGCGGTAGCCGCCGTGGGCGCGGTAGTCGTCCAGGCTTTCCGGGTCCACCACTCCCACCCGGGCCAGCAGGGTGAGCCCGGGGTTCCCGGCCTGGGGCACCGCTGTCGCCGGGGGCGGTTCCTCGGGGGCCGAGTCCGGGGCGGTCGCGGCCAGTACGGTGTCGCGCACGGTGGCCGGTGCCGAGACGGCCGTGCGTACGGGGTCGCCCGCCCGGACGGTGAGGGCGGCCGGGGCGCGTTCGCACAGGCCGAGGCAGGGGCTGCGCTCAAGGTGGATGCCGGGGCCGAGACGCGCCTCGATCCCCGCGCACAGGTCGGCCGCGCCCGCCGCGGTGCAGGCGAGGTCGGTGCAGACGTGCAGGACGGTCGAGGGGCGGGGCCGGACGGAGAACATGGCGTAGAAGGTGGCGACGCCGTACGCCTCCGCCGGGGGCACGGTCAGGCGTCTGCACAGGTAGTCGAGGGCGCCGGCGCTGATCCAGCCGATGCGGTCGTTGATGGCGTGCAGCCCCGGCAGCAGCAGGTCCCTGCGGTCGCGGGCGGCCCGGCCGCCGCGCGCCCACCTGAGGTCGGCGTCGCTGCGGTCGGCGCCCTCCCAGGACGACTCGGGCGGGCCCAACAGGGCGTCCACGGCGGCCCGTTCGTCGTCCGTGGGTTTGCTGTCGCCGAAGTGCAGGTCCACTTGCGTCACCTCACGATGGTCGCGACGGGCAGCTTGTCGATCCGGATCGCCGACGCCTTGAACTCCGCCGTCCCGGCGATCGGGCAGTTGGCCTCGATGGTCAGGGAGTTGGTGTCCACCTCGTCGGGGAAGTGCATGGTCATGAAGGCGAGGCCGGGGCGCAGCGCGGTGTCGATCCACACCGGTGCGACCACCGATCCGCGCCGCGAGGTCACCTGGACCCGTTCGCCGACGACGACGCCGTACCGCTCGGCGTCCTCGGGGCACAGCTCGATGAACTCGCCGCGCCGGAGCGGCGAGGCGAAACTGCCGCTCTGCACCCCGGTGTTGTAGGAGTCGAGGCGGCGTCCGGTGGTGAGCCGGATGGGGAAGCGCTCGTCGGTGAGGTCGACCGGCGGATCGTGCCGGACCAGTCCGAAGGGTGCGAGACGTCCCCGCCGCGCCGGGTCCGGGTCCCACAACCTGCCGTGCAGATAGGGCGGTTCGAGCTCGTCCGTGCTCGGGCAGGGCCACTGGATGCCCTGGTGCCGCTCCAGGCGGGGGTAGGTCATTCCGTAGTGGTCCGGCGAGACCGACCGCAGCTCGTTCCACACCGCTTCGGCGTCGGCGTACTTCCACTCGTGGCCGAGCCGTGCGGCCAGTTCGCAGATGATGTCGATGTCCTCGCGCGCCTCGCCGGGCGGGGCGACGGCGCGCCGGACCCGCTGGACGCGCCGTTCGCTGTTGGTGGTGGTGCCCTCGGTCTCGGCCCATCCGGCGGTGGCGGGCAGGACGACATCGGCCAGCTCTGCCGTTCTGGTGAGGAAGATGTCCTGGACGACGAGGAAGTCGAGCGCCTTCAGCCGCCGCACCGCCTGTTCGCTGTCGGCCTCGGACTGGGCGGGGTTCTCCCCGATGCAGTAGACGGCCCTGAGCGTCCCCTCCTCCATCGCCTCGAACATCTCGGTGAGGTTGAGGCCGTAGTGGGGCTGGATGACGGTGTCCCAGGCGGACTCGAACTTGTGCCGCACGCCCGCGTCGAGGATGTCCTGGAAGCCGGGGAGGCGGTTGGGGATGGCGCCCATGTCGCCGCCGCCCTGCACGTTGTTCTGCCCGCGCAGGGGCTGAAGTCCGCTGCCGTAGCGGCCGACATGGCCGGTGAGCAGGGAGAGGTTGATCAGCGCGCGGACGTTGTCGGTGCCGTTGTGGTGCTCGGTGATGCCGAGGGTCCAGCACAGCTGGGCGCGCTCGGCGCGGGCGTAGGCGTGCGCCAACTCCCCGATGGCGGCGGCGGGTACGCCCGTCACCTTCTCGGCCAGGGACAGGGTCCACGGTTCGACGAGGGCCTTGTACTCCTCGAATCCGCTGGTCGCCCGCTCGACGAACGCCTCGTTGACCAGACCCGCGTGGATGATCTCGCGGCCGACGGCGTGTGCCATGGGGATGTCGGTGCCGACGTTCAGGCCGAGCCAGCTCTCCGCCCATTCGGCGGTGGAGGTGCGGCGCGGGTCGACGGCGTACATGCGGGCGCCGTTCCTGATCCCCTTCAGGACGTGCTGGAAGAAGATCGGGTGCGCGAAGCGGGCGTTGGAGCCCCACATCACGATGACGTCGGTGTGCTCGATCTCCTCGTAGGACGAGGTCCCGCCGCCGGAGCCGAAGGCCGCCGACAGCCCGGCGACGCTCGGCGCGTGGCAGGTCCGGTTGCAGGAGTCGACGTTGTTGGTGCCCATCACGACCCGGGCGAACTTCTGCGCCACGTAGTTCATCTCGTTGGTGGCGCGGGCGCAGGAGAACATGCCGAACTTGCCCCGGTTGCGGGCGATGCCGCGCGCCGCCCGGTCCAGGGCCTCCTGCCAGCTCGCCTGCCGGAAGGGCTCGTCGCGGGAGTCGCGCACCAGCGGGTGGGTGAGCCGGGTGTAGTTCCTGGGGCCACGTTTCCTCATGCGGCGCTCCTCAGTGACGTCATGCGGCGCTCCTCAGCGCGAGCAGGTCCGAGATGGCGTGCACGGTGCGCAGGGTGGGCACCTGGACGCCGGTGATCTCCGCGAGTTCGACGACGGCCGCGAGCAGGACGTCGAGTTCGAGGGGTTTGCCGCGCTCCAGGTCCTGGAGCGTGGAGGTGCGGTGGTCGCCGACCTTCTCGGCGCCGGCCATCCGGCGTTCGATGGAGACGCCGACCTCGCAGCCGAGGGCGCCTGCGACGGCGAGCGTCTCGGTCATCATCGTCTCGATCACCCGGCGGGTGCCGCCGTGCAGGCACATCTGCCGCATGGTGGCGCGGGCCAGCGCGCTGATCGGGTTGAAGCTGATGTTGCCGAGCAGCTTGACCCAGATGTCGCAGCGCAGGTCGGGCTCGACCGGGCACTTCAGGCCGCCGGCGACCATCGCCTCGCTGAAGTCCAGGCAGCGTTTGGAGACGGTGCGGTCGGGCTCGCCGACGGAGAACCGGGTGCCTTCCAGGTGCTGTACGACGCCCGGTTCCCGCAGTTCGGTCGCCGCGTAGACGACGCAGCCGACGGCCCGCTCGGGGGCGAGCACCGCGCTGACCGCGCCGCCGGGATCGACGCTCTCCAGGCGGTGGCCGTCGTGGGGGCCGCCGTGCCGGTGGAAGTACCACCAGGGGATGCCGTTCTGGGCGGCGATCACGGCGGTGGAGTCGTGCAGGAGCGGCTCGATCAGCGGCCCGCACGCCGCGTACGAGTTGGCCTTCAGGCCCAGGAACACATAGTCGACGGGGCCGACTTCGGCCGGGTCGTCGGTGGCGTGGGCCCGGGAGGTGAAGTCTCCGCGCGGGCTGAGCACCCGTACGCCGTGCTGCCTCATGGCCGCCAGATGCGGTCCACGGGCGATGAGATGCACATCGGCGCCGGCGCGGTGGAGCGCGGCACCGACGTAGGCGCCGATCGCACCGGCGCCGAGGACTGCGACTTTCATACGGGGGAGCTCCGTTCGGTCGAGGGTACCGAGGAACTGCCGAAACTCTGTCGACGAAATATTGTCTACAGTATGCGTGTTGGAGCGGCAAGGGTTCGGACAGGGTGCGCTGTACGGGGGGTTGTCGACCGCTCGTCGCGCGTCGCATACCGCTCACCGCATACGGTCGACCTGTTGCCTTCTCAACTACCGGCTCACTTCCTACCGTTCGGCCTCATGAGTCCCCCCATCGCCCCTCCCGGCTGGAGCCGCTGGCTCGTTCCCCCCGCCGCCCTGTCCGTCCACCTCTCCATCGGGCAGGCGTACGCCTGGTCCGTGTTCAAGCCGCCCCTGGAATCCGCGCTCGGCCTGAGCGGTACGCAGAGCGCGCTGCCCTTCCAGCTCGCCATCGTGATGCTGGGGCTGTCCGCGGCGTTCGGCGGCACGCTCGTCGAACGCCGCGGCCCGCGCTGGGCGATGACGGTCGCCCTGTGCTGCTTCTCCTCCGGTTTCCTGCTCTCCGCCCTCGGCGCCGCGACCGAGCAGTACTGGCTGATCGTGCTCGGCTACGGATTCGTCGGCGGGATCGGCCTCGGCATCGGCTACATCTCCCCGGTCTCCACACTGATCAAGTGGTTCCCGGACCGCCCCGGCATGGCCACCGGCATCGCCATCATGGGCTTCGGCGGCGGCGCGCTGATCGCCTCGCCGTGGTCGGCGCGCATGCTGGAGTCCTTCGGCGCCGACTCCTCCGGGATCGCCGCCGCCTTCCTGGTGCACGGACTGGCGTACGCGGTGTTCATGGCGCTGGGTGTGCTGCTGGTGCGGGTGCCCCAGGCCGAGCCGGTGGCACGGGACGACCGGGCCGCGTCGGCCCCCACCCGCCCGCAGGTGACGGCGGGGCAGGCGATCCGCACACCCCAGTTCTGGCTGCTGTGGATCGTGCTCTGCACGAACGTGACCGCCGGCATCGGCATCCTGGAGAAGGCCGCCCCCATGATCATGGACTTCTTCGCCGAGACGGAGACAACGGTGTCGGCGACCGCGGCCGCCGGTTTCGTCGCCCTGCTGTCGGCCGCCAACATGGCCGGCCGCATCGGCTGGTCCACCACCTCGGACCTGATCGGACGCAAGAACATCTACCGCGTCTACCTGGGCGTCGGCGCACTGATGTACGCCTGCATCGCCCTGTTCGGCGACTCCTCCAAGCCGCTGTTCGTGCTGTGCGCGCTGGTGATCCTCTCCTTCTACGGCGGCGGCTTCGCCACGATCCCCGCCTATCTGAAGGACCTCTTCGGCACCCATCAGGTCGGCGCCATCCACGGCAGGCTGCTCACCGCCTGGTCCACGGCCGGCGTCCTCGGACCGCTGATCGTCAACTGGATCGCCGACCGGCAGGAGGAGGCCGGGAGGACCGGCGCCTCGCTGTACGGGCTCTCCTTCGTCATCATGATCGGCCTGCTGGCCGTCGGCTTCGTCGCCAACGAACTGGTCCGCCCCGTGCACCCCCGCCACCACATCCCCGCACCCCGAGCCCGGCAGGAGGCCGCCGATGTCGAACGACAGCAGTCAGAGTCCGCCTGACCGGCGCGCACTGATCGCCTTCGCCTGGCTGTGGGTCGGGGCGCCGCTCGGGTACGGACTGTACGAACTGGTGCGTAAGGCGACACAGCTGTTCACCGGGTGACCGGGGGCGGCAGGCTGTTCGACGCATGTTCGGATGTCCGGGTGTCTGACGGAAGCCGACAACCCGGGCGCCGGTTTCCTGTGGCATCACCTGCCGCCGTACCGGTGAGTCACTGATCAGACTGGTGGATCCCGCTACCCAAGGCAACGAGGGGGAACCACCCGAATGAACGGCTCGCGCATCGCCGCGGTCGGCCACTACCAGCCGGCCAAGGTACTCACCAACGAGGACCTGGCCGGCCTGGTCGACACCAGTGACGAGTGGATCAGGTCCCGGGTGGGCATTCGCACACGCCACATCGCCGGACCCGACGAGCCCGTGGACGAGCTGGCGGGCCACGCGGCGGCCAAGGCGCTGGCGGCGGCGGGGTACGCGCCCGGTGACATCGACCTGGTGCTGGTGGCCACCTCCACCGCCGTCGACCGCTCCCCGAACATGGCCGCGCGGGTCGCCGCCCGGCTCGGCATCCCCTCGCCCGCCGCGATGGACGTCAACGTGGTGTGCGCCGGGTTCACCCACGCGCTGGCCACGGCCGACCACGCCGTGCGCGCGGGTGCCGCCACCCGCGCCCTGGTGATCGGCGCCGACAAGATGTCCGACGTGACGGACTGGACCGACCGCACGACCTGTGTGCTCGTCGGCGACGGCGCGGGGGCCGCCGTGGTCGAGGCCGCCGAGACGCCCGGCATCGGTCCGGTGCTGTGGGGGTCGGTGCCGGAGATGGGGAACGCCGTGCGGATCGAGGGAGTGCCGTCGCGGTTCGCGCAGGAGGGGCAGAGCGTGTACCGCTGGGCCACCACGCGGCTGCCCGCCATCGCGCGCAGCGCCTGCGAGCGCTCGGGACTCACCCCGGCCGACCTCGCCGCGGTCGTGCTGCACCAGGCGAACCTGCGGATCATCGAACCGCTCGCGGAGAAGATCGGCGCGGTCAACGCCGTGGTGGCCCGGGACGTCACCGACTCCGGGAACACCTCGGCGGCGAGCATCCCGCTGGCGTTCTCCAAGCTCGTGGAGCGGGGCAAGATCTCCAGCGGGGACCCGGTGCTGCTGTTCGGGTTCGGCGGGAACCTGTCCTACGCCGGACAGGTCGTGCGCTGTCCCTGAACCGCCGCCGAGCGCGGTGTGACGAGGCCAACTCCCCCTTTCACTGGCCCCGGTGCGCCGTAGACTGTAGACGAAAGACAATCCCTGGATGTGGTCGGACGGCTCTGGAGGGGGACCGCGATGTTGTCGACAGGACTTCCGCAGGGGACGGTGCCGAAGCTGGAACGGCCGGGGCCGCTCAGGGACCGTGTCTACGAGGCGCTCCTGGAACTCATCACGACCCGTGCCCTGCGCCCCGGCCAGCATCTGGTCGAGAGCGAACTCGCCGGGCACCTCGGGGTGTCACGGCAGCCGGTGCGCGAGGCGCTGCAACGGCTGAACACCGAGGGGTGGGTCGATCTGCGGCCCGCCCAGGGCGCGTTCGTCCACGAGCCGACGGAGGAGGAGGCCGACCAGCTCCTCACCGTACGGACCCTGCTGGAGGCCGAGGCCGCCCGGCTCGCCGCCGCCAACGCCGGGACGGACGGGATCGCGGCGCTTGAGGAGCTGTGCGCGGAGGGCGAGCGCGCGGTGGAGGCGGACGACGTGGACGGCGCGGTGGCCATGAACGCCCGCTTCCACGCCAAGATCATGGAACTGGCGGGCAATACCGTGCTGGCCGAGCTCGCCGCCCAGGTCGACCGGCGGGTGCGCTGGTACTACACGCCCATCGCCCGCGTACGGGGCAAGCAGTCCTGGATCGAGCACCGCCGCCTCATCGCGGCGATCACCGACCGCGACGAGCGGCGGGCGACGGAACTGATGCGCGAGCACACGGAGCACACGCGGACCTCGTACCACGCGAGTCAGCAGGGCTGAGTCCGCGAGGCACCCCAGTACTCCGGTGGGCGCAACTCGCCCATTGACCACAAAACCCCTCGCCTTTGTCCTGTCAGTGGAAAAAGTCGAAGGGAATTCGTGCACAGATTCTTCCCAGCCACCGCGCCCGCTGCTACGTTCCCCTCGAAAGCCAGGCGACCGGTGGCCGATTGAGGCGGGGAGGGGCTCGTGAGACGGATGACGGCGCGACCCGCCAACGCCCATCAGGCCCGGCTGCTGAAGCTGTTGCGTGACGGGGGGCCCAACTCCCGGGCGCAACTGGGCGATCAGGTCGATCTGTCACGGTCCAAGCTGGCCGTGGAGGTGGACCGGCTGCTGGAGACGGGTCTGGTGGTGGCCGACGGACTCGCCGCCTCGCGCGGGGGCCGCCGTTCCCACAACATCAGGCTCAACCCGGGACTCCGCTTTCTCGGTGTGGACATCGGCGCGACCTCGGTCGACGTCGCCGTCACCAACGCGGAACTGGAGATCCTCGGACACCTCAACCACCCGATGGACGTGCGCGAGGGCCCGGTCGCGGTCTTCGAGCAGGTCCTCGCCATGGCCGCCAAACTGCGGGCGACCGGGCTCGCGGAGGGCTACGACGGCGCCGGTATCGGCGTCCCCGGGCCCGTCCGCTTCCCCGAGGGCGTCCCGGTGGCACCGCCGATCATGCCCGGCTGGGACGGCTTCCCCGTGCGGGAGGCGCTCAGTCAGGAACTCGGCTGCCCGGTCATGGTCGACAACGACGTGAACCTGATGGCGATGGGGGAGCAGCACGCGGGCGTGGCACGCTCCGTGGGCGACTTCCTCTGCGTCAAGATCGGCACCGGTATCGGCTGCGGCATCGTGGTCGACGGCCATGTCCACCGCGGTACGACGGGCAGCGCCGGCGACATCGGGCACATCCAGGCGGTTCCCGACGGCAGGCCCTGCGCCTGCGGCAACCGGGGCTGCCTGGAGGCCCACTTCAGCGGCGCGGCGCTCGCCCGGGACGCCGAGGAGGCGGCCCAGCAGGGCCGTTCGGCGGAACTGGCCGCGCGGTTGGAGGCGAACGGCTCGCTCAGCGCCGTCGACGTCGCCGCCGCGGCAGCCGCGGGCGATGCCACCAGCCTCGACCTGATCCGGGAGGGCGGCACCCGCACCGGCCAGGTCATCGCCGGACTCGTCAGCTTCTTCAACCCCGGCCTGGTGGTGATCGGCGGCGGGGTGACCGGCCTCGGCCACACCCTGCTCGCCGCGATCCGCACCCAGGTCTACCGCCAGTCGCTGCCGCTGGCGACCGGCAACCTGCCCATCGTGCTGGGCGAGTTGGGCCCCACCGCCGGAGTCATCGGCGCGGCCCGGCTGATCAGCGACCACCTGTTCTCACCCGCGTAACCGCACGAGCCCGCACCGCAGAGCCCGTACCTCACGGCCCGCACCACGGCACACCTGTACGGGGCCCGGCCCGACCGGTCCCTGACACGAGTCACCCGAGCACATCCCTCTGCTTCGCCCTGCCCTGACACCGGTCCCGCACGTCCGCCAAGGGGAGCTCATGGCACCAGAACCACCGCTGCTCAGCATGTCCGGCATCACCAAGTCCTTCCCCGGTGTCCGGGCCCTCGACGGAGTCGACCTCGATGTCCAGGCCGGGGAGGTGCACTGTCTGCTCGGCCAGAACGGCGCCGGGAAGTCCACCCTGATCAAGGTCCTGGCCGGTGCCCACCAGCCCGACACCGGCACCATCCGCTGGCGCGGCGAGGACGTCACCCTGCGCTCCCCGATCGCGGCCATGCGCCTGGGCATCGCCACCATCTACCAGGAACTCGACCTGGTCGAGCACCTGTCGGTGGCCGAGAACGTCCACCTCGGACACGAACCCACCACCGCCGGATTCGTCGTGAGGCGCAAGACCGCACGCGAGTCAACTGCCAGGCTGCTCAAACGACTTGGTCATCCCGAGATCGATCCAGGCCGGTTGGTCGGTCAGTTGTCGGCGGCGCAGCAGCAGATCGTCTCGATGGCGCGGGCGCTCTCTCACGACGTACGGCTGATCGTGATGGACGAGCCGTCGGCGGCCCTCGACCCGGACGAGGTCGACAACCTGTTCCGGATCGTCGGTGACCTGACCGCCGACGGGGTCGCCGTCGTCTACATCTCGCACCGACTGGAGGAGATCCGGCGCATCGGCGACCGGGTGACCGTGCTCAAGGACGGCCGGGCGGTCGCGGGGGGACTGCCCGCGAAGTCCACGCCCACCCGCGACGTCGTCGCCCTGATGACGGGCCGCAACGTCGAGTACGTCTTCCCCGAGCGGCCCGTCGGGGACGCGGCCGGCGCACCGGTCCTCCAGGTCAAGGGGCTCTCCCGGCAAGGGGAGTTCGAGCCGCTGGACCTGGAGGTGCGGGCCGGGGAGATCGTCGGGCTGGCCGGACTGGTCGGCTCGGGGCGCTCCGAGATCCTGGAGACGATCTACGGTGCGCGCAAACCGACGACCGGCCAAGTCCTCGTCGACGGCAAGGAGTTGCGCCCCGGAAGCGTCCGCGCCGCCGTTCGCGCCGGGCTCGGGCTCGCGCCCGAGGAACGCAAGGCGCAGGCCCTGCTCATGCTGGAGTCCGTCACCCGCAATGTCTCGGTCTCCTCCATGTCCCGCTTCGCCCGCGCCGGCTGGATCGACCGCTCCGCCGAACTCGGCGCCGCCCGCGCCGCCACCCGCGAGCTGTCACTGCGGCCCGACAACCCCGCCGTGCCCGTGCGCACCCTGTCCGGCGGCAACCAGCAGAAGGCCGTCCTCGCCCGCTGGCTGCTGCGCGGCTGCCGGGTGCTGCTGCTGGACGAACCCACCCGCGGCGTCGACGTGGGCGCCCGCGCCGAGCTGTACGCGGTGGTGCGGCGCCTGGCCGACGAGGGCCTGGCCGTGCTGCTCGTCTCCAGCGAGGTGCCCGAGGTGCTGGGCCTCGCCGACCGCGTCCTGGTGCTGCGCGAGGGGCGCGTCGTGCACACCGCGCCCGCCCGCGCGCTCGACGAACACCGTGTCCTCGACCTCGTCATGGAAGGAAGCCCGGCGTCATGACGCAGCACGCGTCCCCACCGAGGGACGGCACCGGCAAGACCGCACCCGTGGCCGAACTCCCCGCCTGGCGGGGCATGATGGCCCGCGCCGACGTACGCACCCTGTCCCTGCTCGGCGTGCTCGCCGCGCTGATCGTCATCGGCGGCATCACCAAGCCGGACGAGTTCCTGGACACCCGCAACCTCCAGCTCGTCCTCACCCAGGCGTCCGTCATCGGCGTCGTCACCGTCGGCATGACCTTCGTCATCACCTCCGGCGGTATCGACCTGTCCGTCGGCGCGATCGTCGCCCTGTCCTCGGTGTGGGCGACCACGGTCGCCACGCAGGAGTACGGCTTCGGCGGCGTGCTGTTCACGGCGGTCCTGGTCGGTGTCGGCTGCGGACTGGTCAACGGACTGCTGATCGCGTACGGCGGGATGGTGCCGTTCATCGCCACCCTCGCCATGCTCGCCTCGGCGCGCGGACTGGCCCTGCAGATCACCGACGGCAAGACGCAGATCGTCACCATCCCCAGCATCCTCGACCTCGGCGAACGCGACGCCTACGTGCTCGGCGTCCCGCCGCTGGTGATGGTCTTCGCCGTCGTCACCGTCATCGGCTGGCTGCTGCTGAACCGCACCACCTTCGGCCGCCGCACCGTCGCCGTCGGCGGCAACGCCGAGGCCGCCCGGCTGGCCGGCATCGATGTCCGCCGCCAGCGCCTGTACTTGTACCTGCTGTCCGGGCTGTGCTGCGGCATCGCCGCCTTCCTGCTGATCATCCTGTCCGGCTCGGGTCAGAACACCAACGGCAACCTCTACGAACTCGACGCCATCGCCGCCGCGATCATCGGCGGCACCCTGCTCAGCGGCGGCCGGGGCACCATCACCGGCTCCGTGCTCGGCGTCCTGATCTTCACCACGATCACCAACATCTTCGCCCTGAACAACCTGCAGAGCGACGTCCAGCAGATCGCCAAGGGCGCGATCATCGTCGCCGCCGTGCTGGTCCAGCGCCGTACCGCGAGCACGACCTGAGGAAAGGGTTCACCGCCATGCCAGAGTTCACCAGTCGCAGAGGGCTGCTGTTCGGTTCCGCCGCCATCGGGGCGGGAGCCCTGATCGCGGGATGCACGAGCAACGAGTCCGACGACGAACCGGCCGCCAACGACCAGCCGGCCGCCGACGACAAGCCCGGCAAGCCCGTCACCATCGGCTTCGCCGGACCCCAGGCCGACCACGGCTGGCTCAACGCCATCAACGACAACGCCAAGAACCGGGCGAAGAAATACTCCGACGTCACCCTGGAGATCACCGAGGGCTCCAACGACACCGCCGCCCAGATCGGCCAGATCGAGACCCTGATCAACAAGAAGGTCGACGTCCTGGTGATCCTGCCCGCCGACGGCAAGGCCCTCACCCAGGTCGGCCTGAAGGCGATGCGCGCGGGCATCCCCGTGATCAACCTCGACCGCATCTTCAACTCCCCGCAGGCCTACCGCTGCTGGATCGGCGGCGACAACTACGGCATGGGCCTGAACGCCGGTCACTACATCGGCGAGAAGCTCAAGGACAAGTCCGACGCCCGCGTCATCGAACTCGCGGGCCTGGACAACCTGGAGCTCACCCAGCAGCGCACCAAGGGCTTCGACGACGCCCTGAAGAACTACCCCAACATCAAGAAGGTCGCCCGCCAGGCCGCCGAGTTCACCGTCGAGTCCGGGCAGGCCAAGATGGCCCAACTGCTCCAGGCCCAGTCCAAGTTCGACGCGCTGTGGAACCACGACGACGACCAGGGCGTGGGCGCGCTGCGCGCCATCGAGCAGGCCGGACGCGACGACTTCCTGATGGTCGGCGGCGCGGGCGCCCTGTCCGCCTTCCAGGCCATCAAGCAGGACGACGGCGTGCTCAAGGCGACCGTCCTCTACCCGCCGACCATGGCCGCCTCCGCGATCGACCTCGCCCGCGCGCTCGGCCAGGGCAAGGGCGTCGGCGGACTCGCCGAGTTCGAGATCCCGGCCTCGCTGACCCTGTACTCCGCCGTCGTCGACAAGGAGAACGTCGACCAGTACATGCCCACCGGCTTCAAGTGAGCCGTGCCGACCCCAGGGCCCCGGCGCCACCGGAGGGCCCTGGGGGAGCCACCCCCCGACGACCGCACGAGGAGGACATCCGCATGGCACAGCCGCAGCAGTCAGAAGGTGCCGAGCCCGAGAAGCCGCCGCTGCGGGTCGGCATGGTGGGCTACGCCTTCATGGGCGCCGCCCACTCCCAGGGCTGGCGCACCGTGGGGCGCGTCTTCGACCTGCCCCGGCGCCCGGTGCTGGCCGCGATCTGCGGACGGGACGGGGCCGCGGTGCGCGCGGCGGCCGACCGGCACGGCTGGGCGGCGGCCGAGACCGACTGGCGTGCGCTGATCGCCCGGGACGACGTCGACCTCGTCGACATCTGCACCCCCGGCGACAGCCACGCCGAGATCGCCGTCGCGGCCCTCGCCGCCGGAAAACACGTCCTGTGCGAGAAGCCGCTCGCCAACTCGGTCGAGGAGGCCGAGGACATGGTGCGCGCCGCCGAAACCGCGCAGGAGCGCGGCCAGTTGGCTATGGTCGGCTTCAACTACCGCCGGGTGCCCGCGACCGCGCTGGCCCGGCGGATGGTCGCCGAGGGCCGCATCGGCAGGCTGCGGCACGTGCGCGTCACCTACCTCCAGGACTGGCTGGTCGACCCGCAGTTCCCGCTCACCTGGCGGCTGCGCCGGGAACACGCGGGCTCCGGCTCGCTCGGCGACCTCGGCGCCCACATCGTCGACCTCGCCCAGTACGTGGCCGGGGAGCAACTCGCCGGGGTCTCCGCCCTCACCGAGACCTTCGTCCGCGAACGCCCGCTGCCCGGCGGCGCCGTCCAGGGGCTGTCCGCCGTCTCGGCCGACGGCGGCACAGGGCGGGTCACCGTGGACGACGCGGCCCTGTTCACCGCGCGCTTCCCCTCCGGTGCCATCGCCTCCTTCGAGGCGACCCGCTACGCCACCGGCCGCAAGAACGCGCTGCGCCTCGAACTCAACGGCGAGAACGGCTCGTTGGCCTTCGACCTGGAACGGCTCAACGAACTCTCGTACCACGACGGCACCGAGCCCGGAGCGCACGCGGGCTTCCGCCGCATCCTCGTCACCGAACCCGACCATCCCTACCTGGACGCCTGGTGGCCGCCGGGCCACGGCCTCGGCTACGAGCACACCTTCGTCCACCAGGCCCGCGACCTCGTGCACGCCATCCACGAGGGACGGCAGCCCGAACCGTCCTTCGCCGACGGACTCCAGGTCCAGCGCGTCCTCGCCGCGGTGGAGGAGAGCGCCGAGAAGAACTCCGTCTACACCCCCATAGCGGTCTGAGGAGGCCCCGGTCATGCCGCGCACCTTCACACTCTTCACCGGACAGTGGGCCGACCTCCCGCTCGAAGAGGTCTGCCGCCTCGCCCGGGACTTCGGCTACGACGGACTCGAACTCGCCTGCTGGGGCGACCACTTCGAGGTCGACAAGGCCCTCGCCGACCCCTCCTACCTGCCCTCCCGGCACGCCCTGCTCGACAAGTACGGGCTGAAGTGCTGGGCGATCTCCAACCACCTCGTCGGCCAGGCCGTCTGCGACGCCATCATCGACGAACGCCACCGGGCGATCCTGCCCGACGACATCTGGGGCGACGGCGACCCCGAGGGCGTGCGCCGCCGGGCGGCGGCCCGCATGGCGGACACCGCGCGCGCCGCGGCCGCCTTCGGCGTGAACACCGTCATCGGTTTCACCGGCTCCGCGATCTGGCACCTGGTCGCGATGTTCCCCCCGCCCCCGAGTCGATGATCGAACGCGGATACGAGGACTTCGCCGAGCGCTGGAACCCGATCCTGGACGTCTTCGACGCCGAGGGCGTCCGCTTCGCCCACGAGGTCCACCCCAGCGAGATCGCCTACGACTACTGGACCACCCGGCGCGCCCTGGACGCGGTCGGCAACCGGCCCGCGTTCGGCCTGAACTTCGACCCTTCCCACTTCGTGTGGCAGGACCTCGACCCGGTCGGCTTCCTCTGGGACTTCCGGGACCGCATCTACCACGTCGACTGCAAGGAGGCCCGCAAGCGCCTCGACGGCCGCAACGGCCGCCTAGGCTCCCACCTGCCCTGGGGCGACCCTCGGCGCGGCTGGGACTTCGTCTCCGCGGGCCACGGTGACGTGCCCTGGGAGGACGTCTTCCGGATGCTGCGCTCCATCGACTACCGGGGCCCCGTCTCCGTGGAGTGGGAGGACGCCGGCATGGACCGGCTCCAGGGCGCCCCCGAGGCGCTGGCCCGGCTCAAGGCGTACGACTTCGACCCGCCGTCGGCCTCCTTCGACGCGGCCTTCGGCAACTGACCCCCCCACAGCAGTCTCCGGGGTGACGGCGCACCCCGGCGCAAGCACCGCATGCAACCAGCCCCACTCTGGAGGCACTTCGTGCAAGCGAAAGACCGCACCACCGACCCTGCCGACAACCACAGAAGACGCCCCGCTCTGCGCAAGGCGGTCGCGCTGCGCAAGGCGGTCGTGCTGCGCAAGGCGGTCGCCCTGCTCAGCGGCGCGCTGCTGGCGGGCGCGTTGCTCACCCTGGCCCCGCAGGCCGTCGCCGAGGCCCCGGCGGACGGTGCCGCCGCCGTCGCGGCGGAGGACTTCCAGCAGGTCACCCTCGCCAAGGGCGAGCCGGAGGTCGGCGAGCCGATGTCGCTCGCCGTCCTCCCGGACCGCTCCGTCCTGCACACCTCCCGCGACGGCGAACTGCGCCTGACCGACCCCGCGGGCAACACCACGCTCGCGGGCAGGCTCGACGTCTACGCCCATGACGAGGAGGGTCTGCAAGGCATCGGCGTGGACCCGGGCTTCGCCGAGAACCGCTTCATCTACCTCTACTACGCACCCCCGTTGGACACCCCTGCGGGTGACGCCCCGGAGACTGGCACGGCAGCCGACTTCGCCCCCTTCGACGGCGTCAACCGGCTCTCCCGGTTCGTGCTGAAGGAGGACGGCACCCTCGACACCGCCAGCGAGAAGAAGATCCTCGACGTGCCCGCCTCGCGCGGCATCTGCTGCCATGTCGGCGGCGACATCGACTTCGACGCGGACGGCAACCTGTACCTGTCGACCGGCGACGACACCAACCCCTTCCAGTCCGACGGCTTCACCCCCATCGACGAACGCGCCGACCGCAACCCCGCCTTCGACGCCCGGCGCACCTCCGGCAACACCAACGACCTGCGCGGCAAGATCCTCCGCATCAAGGTCAACGCGGACGGCTCGTACTCCGTCCCCGAGGGCAACCTCTTCGCCCCCGGCACCGAGAGGACACGGCCCGAGATCTACGCGATGGGCTTCCGCAACCCCTTCCGGTTCAGCGTCGACAAGGCGACGGGCATCCTCTACGTCGGCGACTACGGCCCCGACGCCGGCGCCGCCAACCCGTCCCGGGGGCCGGCGGGCCAGGTCGAGTTCGCCCGTGTCACCGGCCCCGGCAACTTCGGCTGGCCGTACTGCACCGGCGACAACGATGCCTACGTCGACTACGACTTCGCCACCAAGCAGTCCGGCGCCGCCTTCGACTGCGCCGCCCCGAAGAACACCTCGCCCCACAACACCGGGCTCACCGACCTGCCCCCGGCGCAGGCCGCCTGGATCCCGTACGACGGCGGGTCCGTGCCCGAGTTCGGCACCGGCTCCGAATCCCCGATGGGCGGACCCGTCTACCACTACGACGCGGCCCTCGACTCGCCGGTGAAGTTCCCCGAGGCCTACGACGGCGACTTCTTCGCCGGTGAGTTCGGCCGCCGCTGGATCAAGCGGATCACCAGCGACGCCGACGGCACCGTGCGGTCCATCAACGACGTGCCCTGGACCGGCACCCAGGTGATGGACATGGCCTTCGGCCCCGACGGCGCCCTCTACGTCCTCGACTACGGCCTGTCCTGGTTCGGCGGTGACGAGAACTCCGCCCTGTACCGCATCGAGTACGCCGCCGACGGGCACTCCCCGGTCGCGCAGGCCTCGGCCGACCGCACCTCCGGACAGGCCCCGCTGCGGGTGCGGTTCTCCTCCGAGGGCAGCACCGACCAGGACGGCGACACCCTCACCTACCACTGGGACTTCGGCGACGGCGCCACCTCCACCAGCGCCGCCCCCACCCACCGCTACCGCACCAACGGCACCTACACCGCGACCCTGACGGTCAAGGACCCCTCCGGGCGCACCGGAAGCGCGAGCGTGCAGGTCGTGGTCGGCAACACCGCACCCAAGGTGACACTCGAACTGCCCCAGGACGGGCAGCTGTTCAGCTTCGGTGACGCCATCCCGTTCAAGGTCCGGGTCAGCGACCCCGAGGACCGCAGGATCGACTGCTCGAAGGTGAAGGTCACCTTCGTCCTCGGCCACGACAGCCACGGCCACCCCGTCACCTCGGCCAACGGCTGCACCGGCACCATCCAGACCAGCGCCGACGGCGGCCACGACGAGGACGCCAACATCTTCGGCGTCCTGGACGCCGAGTACACCGACGGCGGAGGCGGCGGCCAGGCCCCGCTGACCACCCACGACCAGGCCCAGTTGCAGCCCAGGCACCGGCAGGCCGAGCACTTCGGCAACAGCCTGGGCGTCTCCCTCATCACCAAGACCGGCGCCCACGGCGGCCGCACCGTCGGCGACATCCACAACGGCGACTGGATCTCCTTCACGCCGTACGCCCTCGGGAACGCCAAGTCGCTGACGGCACGCGTCTCCTCCGGCGGCGCGGGCGGCACGCTGGAGATCCGTGCGGGCAGCTCCTCCGGCACCCTGCTCGGCTCGGTGGCCGTGCCCGTGACCGGCGGCTGGGAGAACTTCCAGGACGTCACCGCCCAGTTGAGCCGCGCGCCGCGCGGCACGACCACGCTCTACCTCGTCTTCAAGGGCGGCTCGGGCGCGCTGTTCGACGTCGACGACTTCACCTTCACCACCGGCTGAGGAGGCGGTACATCATGCGACGGACCGGCCAACTGGCCACTGTGATCACCGGCGCGGCCCTGCTCCTCGGCTGCATGTCGGGACCGGCCGCCTCCGAACCCGACGTCGGGGAACGGGTGCTGGTCTTCTCCAGGACGGCGGGCTTCCGCCACGACTCCATCCCCGACGGCGTACAGGCGCTGAAGGACCTCGGAGCCTCGGCCGGCATCACGGTCGACGCCACCGAGGACGCCCGCGCCTTCACCCACGCCAACCTGCGCCGCTACGACGCCGTGGTGTTCCTGTCCACCACGGGCGACGTGCTCAACTCCGCCCAACAACGGGCGTTCGAGCGGTATGTGCGCCAGGGCGGCGGCTTCCTGGGCGTCCACGCCGCCGCCGACACCGAGTACGACTGGGCGTTCTACGGGCAGACCGTCGGCGCCTACTTCCAGTCGCACCCGGCGATCCAGCAGGCCACGGTGCAGGTCGAGGACGGTGCCCACGCGGCGACCTCGCACCTGCCGACGGCCTGGAACCGGATGGACGAGTGGTACAACTACCGCTCCAACCCGCGCGACCGGGTCCGGGTGCTCGCCTCCCTGGACGAGTCCTCGTACTCCGGCGGCACCATGAACGGCGACCATCCCATCGCCTGGTGCCACACCAGTCAGGGCGGGCGGGCCTTCTACACCGGCGGCGGCCACACCAAGGAGTCCTACGCCGACCTCGCCTTCCGGCAGCACCTGCTGGGCGGGCTGCGCTGGACCACCGGTGCCGTACAGGCCGACTGCCGCCCGGAGAACGGCTACCGGCCGCTCTTCGACGGCACCGCCGAGTCGCTGTCCGGCTGGCGGCAGGCGGGCCCCGGCTCCTTCCAGCTGGAGGCCGACGGCAGCCTCACCACCACGGGCGGCATGGGCATGCTCTGGTACGCCGACCAGGGCCTCGGGTCCTACTCCCTGAAGCTCGACTGGAGGATGGCCGGGGACGACAACTCCGGTGTGTTCGTGGGCTTCCCGCCCTCCGACGACCCGTGGTCGGCGGTGAACAACGGCTACGAGGTCCAGATCGACGCCACGGACGCCCCCGAGCGGACCACCGGAGCCGTCTACGGCTTCCGGTCCGCCGACCTGGCCCGGCGGGACGCCGCGCTGAACCCGCCGGGGGAGTGGAACACGTACGAGATCCGGGTGGAGGGCGAGCGGCTGCGCGTCTGGCTCAACGGCGTGCAGATCAACGACTTCACGAACACCGATCCGGCCCGGAGCCTGCGCGACGGACACATCGGCATCCAGAACCACGGAGCCGGCGACCAGGTGTCCTTCCGGAACATCCGCATCAAGGAACTGCCCACCAGGGGCAACTGAGCGGCGGCGGGCGGGAGACGCCGGACTCCCGCCCGCCGTCTTCCCCCCTTCCCGGGGGAGTACCGGGGTTTCCCGCACGACAAGGAGGCTGCCCATGTCCGTGTCCCCTTCTGGAACCCGAACCGGAGTGTGGCTGGTCGGGGCCCGCGGCTCCGTCGCCACGACCGTGGTGGCGGGCTGCGCCGCGATCTCCGCGGGCCTGCACCCGCCCACGGGCATGGTCACCGAAACCCCGGCCTTCACCGACTGCCAACTGCCACCGCTGCCGAACCTGGTCTTCGGCGGCCACGACACCCTCGACTGCCCACTGCCCAAGCGCGCCGAGGAACTCGCCGCGGGCGGCGTCCTGCCGCACGGCCTGCCCGCCGCCGTCCAGTCCGAACTGGCCGCCGGCGAACGGGAGATCAGGCCTGGCGGCCCCCTCCCCGGCGACACCCGGGACGAAGCCGCACTGATCAGCGCCTTCGCCGACGACATCCAGGACTTCGTACGACGGCTCGGCCTGGCCCGCGCGGTCGTGGTGAACGTCGCCTCCACCGAGCCCGCCGCCACCGGCCGGGCGCTCCCGCCCAGCAGCCTGTATGCGGCAGCCGCCCTGCGCGCGGGCTGCCCGTACGTCAACTTCACCCCCTCCACCGGCCTGCACCACCCCGAACTGGCCTCCCTCGCCACCGACTCCGGCCTGCCCTACGCGGGCCGCGACGGCAAGACCGGGCAGACCCTGCTCCGGGCCGCCCTGGCGCCGATGTTCACCCAGCGCGCCCTCGCCGTGCGCGCCTGGTCCGGCACCAACCTCCTCGGCGGCGGTGACGGCGCCGCCCTTGCCGACCCGGCGGCCGCCGCCGCGAAGAACGCGGGCAAGGAACGCGTCCTCGCCGAGACCCTGGCCACCCCTCCCGAGGGCGAGGTCCACATCGACGACGTGCCCGCCCTCGGCGACTGGAAGACCGCCTGGGACCACATCGCCTTCGACGGCTTCCTCGGCACCCGCATGGTCCTGCAGACCATCTGGCAGGGTTGCGACTCCGCCCTGGCCGCCCCTCTGGTCCTCGACCTCGCCCGGCTCACGGCCCGGGCGCACGAGCGGGGCCTCACGGGACCGCTCGGCGAACTCGGCTTCTACTTCAAGGACCCGGTGGGGGACGGACCGGCAGCGCTGTCGGAGCAGTACGCCGAACTGCTGCGGTTCGCTGACGTGCTGTGCGAGGGCGAGGGCGAGGGGACGGGATGGTGAGCGCGCGCACCGGAGCCGGGGCCGGAGCGGGTGCGGGTGCGGGTGCGGGATCGGGATCGGGATCGGGATCTGGATCGGGATCGGGCGTATGGGCCGGTGCCTGGGTCTGGGTCGAACTCCTGCGCCTGCCCGCTCTGTTCACCGTCCCCGGTGACGCCCTGGCAGGCGCCGCTGCCACCTCCGTACCCCACAACTCCCGCACCCTGCTCGCCATCGGCTCCTCCCTGTGCCTGTACGAGGCCGGCATGGCCCTCAACGACTGGGCCGACCGCGAGGAGGACGCCGCCGAACGCCCCCACCGCCCCCTGCCCTCCGGCCGCGTCCGCCCCGCCGCCGCCCTCACCGCGGCCTGCGCGCTCACCGCGGGCGGCCTCGCACTGGCCGCCCGCGCCGGTCGCCCCGCCCTCGCGGTGGCCGCCCCCTCCGCCGCCACGGTCTGGGCCTACGACCTGCGCCTCAAGCACACCCCCGCCGGTCCCGCCGCCATGGGAGCGGCCCGCGCCCTCGACCTCCTCCTCGGCGCCGCGGCCACCTCCGGCCGCATCCGCCCGGCCCTGCCGTCCGCCGCCCTCCTGGGCACCCACACCCTGACGGTCACCTCGGTCTCCCGCCACGAGACGAGGGGCGGCTCGGCCAAAGCTCCCCTCGCGGCCCTGGCCGTCACCGCCGCGCTGAGCGCCTTGATCACGCGGAGCGGCGCGGGGGCACGGGGAGCCCGTGGCGCGGGCGCGATTCCCGACGGCGCGAGCGGCGCGGACCAGGCGGGCCGCACGGGCGGTCGCCGTAGCGGGGGTACCGCTGGTGCTGAGAGGGCCGCCCGCGGTGGCGGACGGAACGGCTCGGGCGGTAGCCGTACCGGGGGCACGGCCGGTGCTGAGACGGTCCCCGGCGGTGGCGGACGGAGCGGCTCGGGCTCGGGCGTCGGCAGGGGCGGTCGCTGTACCGGGGACCCTGCCGGTGTTGAGAGGGCCCTCGGTGGCGGACGGCGTGCCTCGGGCACGGGCGTCGGCGCGGGCGACAGCGACATCCGAGGCTCCGTCGGCGGGCGGGCTCGCCCGGAGTCACGGGGCGCGGAGCGCAGGGGCGTCGGCGCGGCGGGCACCGGTCCGGCGCGGGCGGCCTCCGTCGGCCCTCTCGCCGCCCTCCGCCGAGCCTCCGCCCCCACCCTCCCCCAAGCCCTGGCCGCCGCCTACGCCGCCACCACCGCCCGCCCCCACTTCCACGCCGCCCTGAACCCCTCACCCCCGCTCACCCAACGCGCCGTCGGCGCCGGTATCCGGGCCACCGTGCCGCTCCAGGCCGCGCTCGCCGCCCGCTCCGGTGCCGCGGCCACCGCACTGTTCGTCGCGGCTCTCGCCCCGCTGGGCCGCCGGTTCGCGAGAAAGGTGAGCATCACATGACCACCGCACCGGGCACCCTCCGCTTCGGCTACGGCACGAACGGCCTCGCCGACCTGCGTCTGGACGACGCCCTCGGCCTGCTCGCCGACCTCGGCTACGACGGGGTCGGACTGACCCTCGACCACATGCACCTCGACCCGCTGGCCCCGGCCCCGGAACTCGCCGCCCGGGTCCGTCACGTCGCCCGGCGCCTGGACGCGCTCGGACTCCGCGTCACGGTCGAGACCGGCGCCCGCTATGTCCTCGACCCGCGCCGCAAGCACGGCCCCTCCCTCCTCGACCCCGACGCCGAGGACCGCGGCCGCCGGGTCGACCTGCTGCTGCGTGCCGTACGCATCGCCGCCGACCTCGGCGCCCACGCCGTGCACTGCTTCAGCGGTATCACCCCCGACGGCACCGACCCGGACACCGCCTGGAAGCGCCTGGCCGAGGCACTCACCCCTGTCCTCGACGCGGCCTCCGCCGCCCGTGTCCCGCTGGCCGTCGAACCCGAACCCGGCCATCTGCTCGCCACCCTCGCCGACTTCCACCACCTCCGTCACACCCTCGGCGACCACCCGCACCTCGGACTCACCCTGGACATCGGCCACTGCCAGTGCCTCGAACCCCTCCCGCCCGCCGACTGCGTACGCGCCGCCGCTCCCTGGCTGCGCCACGTCCAGATCGAGGACATGCGGCGCGGCGTCCACGAACACCTCCCCTTCGGCGAGGGCGAGATCGACTTCCCGCCCGTCCTCGCGGCCCTGGCCGACACCGGCTACCGGGGCCTGACCGTCGTGGAACTGCCCCGCCACTCCCACGCCGGCCCCGACCACGCCGCGCGCTCCCTGCCCTTCCTCCGCTCCGCCGCCCCCGAAGGGAGCACCCGATGACACCGCTCCACCCCGACACGGACTCCCCGACGGCCGGACCCCTGCTCACCACCCCCAGCGCCCTTCGCGCCCGCCTCGCGGCCCGCCTCACCGACGCCGCCCGCAGCTGGCTCGACCGGGCCCTGGACGAGGCCGCCGCCCACCCCGGCACCCACGGGCCCATCTCCGTCTGGGAGCTGCGCCTGGCCGAGGCCGGACGCAGATGCGGCCCCGAGCACGCCGACGCCGCCCGCGTCCTCATCCTGCACGCCGCCCGCGCCGACACCGAGGCGGTCACCCGGGTCTACCGCCAGGGCACCGGCCCCGAACGCCGCGCCGTCCTGCACGCCCTGCCCCACCTCGTGCCCGGCCCGGACGCCCTCCCGCTCGTCGAGGACGCCCTGCGCGCCAACGACACCGGCCTTGTCGCCGCCGCCGTCGGCCCCTACGCCGCCCGGCACCTCGACGCCCACCAGTGGCGGCACGCCGTACTGAAGTGCCTGTTCACCGGCGTGCCCGTCACCGCGGTCGCGGACCTGGCGCGCCGGGCCCGCGGCGACGCCGAACTCGCCCGCATGCTCGGCGACTACGCCGCCGAACGCACCGCCGCGGGCCGTCCCGTGCCCGAGGACCTGTACCGCGTCCTCGCCCTGACCGAAGCCGGCTCCCCACCTCCGCCGCCCGGTGCGGCCGACCCCCACGGCAAGGAGTCCTGATGCGCATCTTCGACCCCCACATCCACATGACGTCCAGGACCACCGACGACTACGAGGCCATGTACGCGGCCGGTGTCCGCGCCGTCGTCGAACCCTCCTTCTGGCTCGGCCAGCCGCGCACCTCGCCGGCCACCTTCTTCGACTACTTCGACTCCCTCCTCGGCTGGGAACCCTTCCGCGCCGCCCAGTACGGCATCGCCCACCACTGCGCCCTCGCCCTCAACCCCAAGGAGGCCAACGACCCGCGCTGTCGGCCCGTCCTCGACGAACTGCCCCGCTATCTCGTCAAGGACCAGGTGGTGGCCGTCGGTGAGATCGGCTACGACTCGATGACCCCGGCCGAGGACACCGCGCTCGCCGCCCAGCTCCAGCTCGCCGCCGACCACGACCTGCCCGCCCTGGTGCACACCCCGCACCGCGACAAGGCCGCCGGACTGCGCCGCACCCTCGACGTCGTGCGCGAGTCCACACTGCCCCCGGAACGCGTCCTGGTCGACCACCTCAACGAGACCACCGTCAAGGAGGCCAAGGACAGCGGTTGCTGGCTCGGCTTCTCCGTCTATCCCGACACCAAGATGGACGAGGAGCGGATGGTCGCCATCCTGCGCGCCTACGGCCCCGAGCAGGTGCTGGTGAACTCCGCCGCCGACTGGGGGCGCAGCGACCCCCTCAAGACCCGCGGGGTCGGCGACCTGATGCTGGCCGAAGGGTTCACCGAGGACGAGGTCGAGCGGGTGCTGTGGCACAACCCCGTCGCCTTCTACGGGCTCAGCGGCCGGCTCAACCTCGACGTCGGCGGCACCGACGCCACCCACGAGGGCAACTCCATCCTGCGCGGCGGGGCGTGAGCCATGCGCTTCCGCCACCCCGACGGCACCACCGTCCACCTCGCCTACTGCACCAACGTCCACCCCGCAGAGACCCTCGACGGCGTCCTCGCCCAGCTCCGCGAGCACTGCGAACCCGTCCGCCGCCGTCTCGGCCGGGACCGCCTCGGCATCGGCCTGTGGCTCGCCAAGGACGCCGCACGCGCCCTCGGCAGCGACCCGGCCGCGCTGCGCGGACTGCGCTGCGAACTCGACCGCCGCGGACTCGAAGTCGTCACCCTCAACGGCTTCCCCTATGAGGGCTTCGGCTCCGAGGAGGTCAAGTACCGCGTCTACCGGCCGGACTGGACCGACCCCGAGCGCCTCGACCACACCACCGCCCTCGCCCGGCTGCTCGCCGGACTGCTCCCCGACGACATCGACGAGGGCAGCGTCTCCACCCTCCCGCTCGCCTGGCGCACCCGGCCCACCGAGGCCGCCCACACCGCGCTGCGCACCCTCGGCGAACGCCTCGACGCACTGCACGAACTCACCGGCCGCTCCATCCGCGTCGGCCTGGAACCCGAACCCGGCTGTGTCGTCGAGACCACCGCCGACGCCATCGCCCCGCTCACCGCGATCGGCCACCCGCGCATCGGCATCTGCGTCGACACCTGCCACCTCGCCACCTCCTTCGAAGATCCGCACACCGCCCTGGCCGCCCTCGGCGCCACCGGTGTCCCCGTCGTCAAGTCCCAGCTCTCCGCGGCCCTGCACGCCGAGCAGCCGCACCTGCCCGCCGTCCGCACCGCCCTCGCCGCCTTCGACGAGCCCCGCTTCCTGCACCAGACCCGCACCCGCACCCCGTCCGGCCTTCGCGGCACCGACGACCTCGGGGAGGCCCTCGCCGGCCGGGCCCTGCCCGACACCGCGCCCTGGCGCGCCCACTTCCACGTCCCCCTGCACGCGGCCCCCGCCGCGCCCCTCACCTCCACACTCCCCGTCCTCATAACCGCCCTGAGCCGTCTCGTCGGCGGCCCGCAGCCGCTCACCCGCCACCTGGAGGTCGAGACCTACACCTGGCAGGCCCTCCCACCCGAACTGCGCCCCGCCACCCGGGGCCGGCTCGCCGACGGCATCGCCGCCGAACTCGCCCTCGCCCGCGACCTGCTGACGGACCTCGGCCTGAAGGAGCTCCCATGACCCCGGGCACCGCACCGACCGGCTCCGGCACCGACGGCCCGACCCCGCTCCTCGTCCTGGACGTCGTCGGCCTCACCCCCCGTCTCCTCGACCACATGCCCCACCTCAAGGCGCTCGGCCGCTCCGGCTCCCGAGCCGCGCTCGGCACCGTGCTGCCCGCCGTCACCTGCGCCGCCCAGTCCACCTTCCTCACCGGCACCCACCCGTCCGAGCACGGCATCGTCGGCAACGGCTGGTACTTCCGCGAACTCGGCGACGTCCTGCTGTGGCGCCAGCACAACGGCCTCGTCTCCGGCGACAAACTGTGGGACGCCGCCCGCCGCGCCCACCCCGGCTACACCGTCGCCAACATCTGCTGGTGGTACGCCATGGGCGCCGACACCGACTACACCGTCACCCCCCGTCCGATCTACTACGCCGACGGCCGCAAGGAACCCGACTGCTACACCCGCCCCGCCGCCCTGCACGACGAACTCACCGACGAACTGGGCACCTTCCCCCTCTTCCACTTCTGGGGACCCGGCGCCGACCTGGTCTCCAGCCAGTGGATCATCGACGCCACCCGCCACATCAACCGCACCCGCCACCCCGACCTGACCCTGTGCTACCTCCCTCATCTCGACTACGACCTGCAGCGCTTCGGCCCCGACGACCCGCGCTCCCTCCAGGCGGCCACCGACCTCGACACGGCCCTCGCCTCGCTCCTCGACGACGCCCGCGCCGAGGGCCGCACCGTCGTCGCGCTGTCCGAGTACGGCATCACCCGCGTGACCCGCCCCGTGGACATCAACCGCGCCCTGCGCCGGGCCGGTCTGCTGGAGGTGCACACCCAGGACGGCATGGAGTACCTCGACGCGATGGCCTCCCGTGCCTTCGCCGTCGCCGACCACCAGATCGCCCATGTGTACGTGCGCCGCCCCGAGGACCTCGACGCGACCCGCGCCGCGCTGGACGGACTGCCCGGGCTCGGCCAACTCCTCGACGACGAGGGCAAGAAGGCGCACCATCTCGACCATCCGCGCTCCGGCGAACTCGTCGCCGTCGCCGAGCCGGACGCCTGGTTCACGTACTACTACTGGCTCGACGACGCCCGCGCGCCCGACTTCGCGCGCCTGGTCGAGATCCACCGCAAACCCGGCTACGACCCGGTCGAGCTGTTCATGGACCCGCTCGACCCCTACGTCAAGGTCAAGGCCGCGACCGCCCTGGCGCGCAAGAAACTCGGCATGCGCTACCGCATGGCGGTGGTGCCCCTGGACCCCTCACCTATTCGCGGCAGCCACGGCCGCCTTCCGGAGAGCGACGACGACGGTCCGCTCCTCATCTGCTCCACCCCCCGCGCTGTCGGTGACCGCCTCGCGGCCACCGATGTGAAGTCACTGCTGCTCCAACTGGCCGGTCTGGGCTGAGGGACAACCCCTCACCCGCGACTTCGACCGGTCCCCAGTGAAGCACTCACCACTGACAACGCCCCGTGATCAGGAGGAGTTCCCGCATGAGCCGCACCCATCGCACCGACCCCGAGCTCACCCACCGCCTCAGCAGACGCGGCATGCTGGGCGTGGCCGCCGGAGCCACCGCGGCCGCCCTGCTGGGCGCCGCGGCCACCCCGGCCGACGGCCGCGCCGCCGCCGCACC
>NZ_FLSP01000041.1 GCF_900091315.1 Streptomyces sp. DI166 | reverse complement strand
TGGCGAAGAGTAGCTGACGTATCTCAGCCGGACTGTGTCCTGCGTAGTCGTTCCACACCTCGGCCAGCGACGCGTCGTTCATCTGCATCTGCGTCAGTTGGATGTGCAGACCTCGCAGATCCGCAGTTGCGCTCCTCCGCAGTTCTTCCCGAGAGGCGATCAGCTCCCGCCGCTGAAGGGCGAGTTCCTCACGCTGCATCCGGAGTTCGCGCTGTTGGAAGAGCAGGGTGGCGACCAGAAGGAGGACAGCCACACCGGAGAAGACCGCGCTCACTGCCCCGAAGTAGTCACCGAGGGCGCTGCGCTGAGCCGCTTCCTCCAGGCCGCCGTTCGCCTGCTCCACACCGCTGATCAGCCATCCGCTGACGACAAGGGACGCCAGAGACACGGCGGCCGTGCCGATGAGCGCCACACCGAGCCATACGATCGCCCTGCTCGCGGACCGCCACGTCGAAGTGCCAGCCAAGTACCCCTCCCGGATGCCGAGTTGGGAGGATTCCCCCGAGCCGAGCAGGAAAACTCGGGGGGCTCGGTCCAGCAATGACGCGAGGGTGACTGGCGCCGGGGTCGGGAGCGGTTTTCCTCCGGACCTCCCCTCTCAGGCCTCCGGGATATCCGCCTTGGCTCTGAGGAGGGTTTCTCGGGTGATGACCACGATGCGCTCATAGTCGGCGCGTGCGGCGTCATGAGGAAGCACAGGGTCGAGCTCCGCAGTGGCTTCGCGGCCGATGATCGCGAAGTTGCCGTCATCGAGCTCGAAGATGTCCGGGCACGACTGACCCGTACCACTGCCACGCTCGCGAGGCGAAGCCCCAATACGTCGCACGATTTTCACCGAGGGATACCAGCCTTATGGCTCGCAGGGAGGGGAGGGAGCATCCAGGCGTGGCGGACTCCGGGCAGGCGTGTGCTACGGAGCGGTCCTTCTCCGAGCGTGAGGGTGTCGTCGGAGTGCCCGGAGAGGGTGGGCAACAAGATAGCCGACCAGTTGCCTGCGACGTGCGGCATCACCACTGGGAGATCGGGTGAAATGCGGCCGTGCACCTGAGTCCAACCGACCACTGCGCAGCCGTCAGCAACGGTGGTCAGCTGCTGTCCGTGCCGACAACCCACCATTCGTCACCGTCGGAGTCGTCCAGTTCCCGGATCAGATCGTCCATCCTGCTCCCCAGTACGGCTTCCTCCGATTCCCTCGGCAGGCTCATCCTGTGCGGGCGCGTTGCCTCCCAGTACTCGCGGAACACGGGGTTCTGGCACAGGATGCGCAGGTGGCCGAAGAGTTCCGGCCGTGTCCATGCGCCGATGCGGTGGTAGAAGAGGGCGTTGACATAGAGCACGTTCGCGAACAGGAACTGTCGCTGTTTGTCGAGCGGGATCTCCGCGTCGTACGTGTCGAGTACCGCGGTGAGGGCGGGATCGTCCATCGCCTTGCACATCAGGTCGAAGTGGAGCCGATGCTGCTCGATGAGGGCAGCACGCTTCCGCTGGCTCGTGCTGCGTGCCGTGACAGTCTTGAGCATGGTCGCGAGACTCGCTCGCGCGGTGCGGCCGAGGCTCCCCAGCCGGAAGCTCTGTGTGGCCATGTCAACCCCCGAATCAGGCGGCCGTCCGCCGGTCGTCGGGGTGCGGGTCGACTGATGGGGACCGGCGAGCGGTGGGCGGCGCTTGCCGTCTCCCAGGGTGCCGAGCGGCTCTGATCGGCAGGGAGGCGGAGAGGAGGCGCACGGAGGGAAGCGAGGGTCGCACAGTCCGGCGCCATGCCCAACGTCTGCCCCGCAAGTGCTGCTAACAATCGTTCACTTCGCCCGGATTCTTGCGGCTCGTATCCTGGACCGGCATTGATTCTTCGCCCGTGCACCACGCTAACGAGCCGGTGCACGCGTCGGTGTGAGAGAGGTCGCTCGTTGCTCCCCAGCAGCCCCGTGCCGCAGATCCCCGTCGTCGTGCTGGCCGGATTCCTCGGCTCCGGAAAGACGACGCTCCTCAACCACCTCCTGCACCGCAGCGGCGGCAGCCGGATCGGGGCGATCGTCAACGACTTCGGGGCGATCGAGATCGACGCCATGGCCGTGGCGGGGGCGCTCGGGGATTCCACCGTGTCCCTCGGGAACGGCTGCCTGTGCTGCGCCGTTGACTCCAGTGAGCTGGACAGCTACCTGGAGCGGCTCGCGGCGCCCTCCGCCGGCATCGACGTCATCGTCATCGAGGCCAGCGGGCTCGCCGAGCCGCAGGAGCTGGTGCGTATGGTGCTCGCCAGTGAGCATCCCGGGATCGTCTACGGCGGTCTCGTCGAGGTCGTCGACGCCGCCGAGTTCGACGCCACCCGCGCCCGGCACCCCGAGATCGACCGGCACCTCGCCCTCGCCGACCTCGCCGTCGTCAACAAGCTCGACCGGGCCGAGGACCCCGAGCGCGTGCTCTCGGCCGTACGCGGGCTCGCCGAGCGCGCCGCCGTCGTACCCGCGACCTACGGGCGCATCGACCCGGAGTTCCTCTTCGACTGCCGGCCCGGCGAGGAGCGCATCGGGCAGCTGTCCTTCGACGACCTGCACCAGCACGACGAGGCCGGTGAGCATGACGGGCATTTGCACACCGCCTACGACAGTGTGTCGTTCGAGTCGGGGCGGGCTCTTGATCCGCGGGCGCTCATGCGTTTCCTCGACAGTCGGCCCGACGGGCTGTACCGGATCAAGGGGTACGTCGACTTCGGTCCGTATGACGCACGGAATCGGTACGGCGTGCATGCCGTCGGGCGGTTCCTGCGGTTCTATCCCGAGCCCTGGCCCACCGGCGCCGAACGCCTCACCCAGCTCGTGCTCATCGGCTCGGGCATCGACGCGCCCGCCCTCGCCAAGGAACTCGCGGCGTGCGAGAGCGACGCCCCGCACGCCGACGAGCACGGCATGTGGGGCGTCCTCCGCTACGTCCAGGGCTCCGAGGAGGAGCCCCCGGAGGCCGGTGTCTAGACCGGCCCCGCCACCACCGCCACCGTCTTCGGCAGCGACACACCCGAGCCGTCGCGGCGCGGGTCGATGTCCGGGAGCTCGGCCGGGCTGCCGTTCTTCTGCGCCGCGCGGGCCGGGGACGGGCCCGCCCAGGCCAGCGACAGACAGTCCTCGCCCTTCAGGAAGCGCTGGCAGCGCACACCACCCGTGGCGCGGCCCTTGCGCGGGTACTGGTCGAACGGGGTCAGCTTGGCCGTCGTCTGGACCGAGTCGTCCAGCGTGCCGCGCGAACCCGCCACGGTGAAGACGACGGCGTCCGCCGCCGGGTCCACCGCCGTGAAGGAGATGACCTTCGCGCCCTGGGAGAGCTTGATGCCCGTCATACCGCCCGCCGGACGGCCCTGCGGACGCACCTGGGACGCCTGGTAGCGCAGCAACTGGGCGTCGTCGGTGATGAAGACCAGGTCCTCCTCACCGGTGCGCAGCTCCACCGCGCCGACGATCCGGTCGCCCTCCTTGAGGGTGATGACCTCCAACTCCTCCTTGTTGGAGGGGTAGTCCGGCACCACTCGCTTGACGACACCCTGCTCGGTGCCGAGCGCCAGACCGGGGGAGGACTCGTCCAGCGTCGTCAGACAGACCACCGTCTCGTCGCCCTCCAGGGAGACGAACTCCGACAGCGGCGCACCGCCCGACAGGTTCGGCCGCGACGCCGTCTCCGGCAGCGTCGGCAGGTCGATGACGTTGATCCGCAGCAGCCGGCCGGCAGAGGTCACCGCCCCCACCTCGCCGCGCGCCGTGGCGGGCACCGCGGAGACGATCACGTCGTGCTTGGTGCGCCTGGCCTCGCCGTCCTCCGCGAACGGGTCGCCGTTGGCCGTACGCGCCAGCAGACCCGTCGACGACAGCAGCACCCGGCACGGGTCGTCGGCGACCTGGAGCGGCTGGGCCGCCGCCGTGGAGCCCGCCGACTCCAGCAGGACCGTACGCCGCTCGGTGCCGAACTTCTTCGCCACCGCGGCCAGTTCGGAGGAGACCAGCTTGCGCAGCTCGGCGTCCGACTCCAGGATCGCGGTCAGCTCGGCGATCTCCTCGGTGAGCCGGTCCTTCTCCGCCTCCAGCTCGATGCGGTCGTACTTGGTCAGCCGGCGCAGCGGGGTGTCCAGGATGTACTGGGTCTGGATCTCCGACAGCGAGAAGCGCTCCATCAGGCGCTGCTTGGCCTGCGCGCTGTTCTCGCTGGAGCGGATCAGCCGGATGACCTCGTCGATGTCGACGAGCGCCGTCAGCAGGCCCTCCACCAGGTGCAGGCGGTCACGGCGCTTGGCGCGGCGGAACTCGCTGCGCCGCCGCACGACCTCGAAGCGGTGGTCGAGGTAGACCTCCAGCAGTTCCTTCAGACCCAGGGTGAGCGGCTGGCCGTCGACCAGGGCGACGTTGTTGATGCCGAAGGACTCCTCCATCGGCGTCAGCTTGTACAGCTGCTCCAGCACCGCCTCCGGCACGAAGCCGTTCTTGATCTCGATGACCAGGCGCAGGCCGTGCTCGCGGTCGGTGAGGTCCTTGACGTCGGCGATGCCCAGGAGCTTCTTGGAGCCCACCAGGTCCTTGATCTTGGCGATCACCTTCTCCGGGCCGACCGTGAAGGGCAGCTCGGTGACGACCAGGCCCTTGCGGCGGGCGGTGACGTTCTCCACCGACACCGTCGCGCGGATCTTGAAGGTGCCGCGGCCGGTCTCGTAGGCGTCGCGGATGCCGGACAGGCCCACGATGCGGCCGCCGGTGGGCAGGTCGGGGCCCGGGATGTACTTCATCAGCGTCTCAAGATCCGCGTTCGGGTGGCGGATCAGGTGACGGGCGGCGGCGATGACCTCGCCGAGGTTGTGCGGCGGCATGTTGGTGGCCATGCCGACCGCGATCCCGGAGGCGCCGTTGACCAGCAGGTTCGGGAAGGCGGCGGGCAGCGCCACCGGCTCCTGCTCCTGGCCGTCGTAGTTGGGCGCGAAGTCAACCGTGTCCTCGTCGATCGACTCGGTCATCAGGCTCGTCGCGGCGGCCTGGCGGCACTCGGTGTACCGCATCGCGGCCGGCGGGTCGTCGTTGCCCAGCGAACCGAAGTTGCCGTGGCCGTCGACCAGCGGCAGGCGCATCGAGAAGGGCTGCGCCATACGCACCAGCGCGTCGTAGATCGACGCGTCGCCGTGCGGGTGCAACTTGCCCATGACCTCGCCGACCACGCGCGCGCACTTCACATAGCCGCGGTCGGGGCGCAGGCCCATCTCGTTCATCTGGTAGACGATGCGCCGGTGGACCGGCTTCAGTCCGTCGCGGGCGTCCGGCAGGGCGCGCGAGTAGATGACCGAGTACGCGTACTCAAGGAAGGAGCCCTGCATCTCGTCGACGACGTCGATGTCGAGGATCTTCTCCTCGTACGAGTCGTCGGGCGGCGGGGTCTTCGTGCTGCGGCGGGCCATCGCTGCCTGGGCTCCTTCTTCTTCGCGCTAGCTGTGTGCGTGCACCGGATCCGACGCGGACCATTGTGGACCGCGGCACTGACAACCCGGATCAGGACCCGGCGTCGGGGTCGTGCGGACCGGCGCGGAGGTGATCTCCGCTTCCGGTTGCCCGCAGGCTACGCGATCCGCCCGCGGCTCCGCCCTCGGCGTACGCGTCCCGGGAACTTCACCGGGGCCCCCGACGCTTGCATACAGTGGCAGGACCGGCAGAAAGACCGCGGTTTCCACGACCGCGTCCGCGATCGAAGGGACGTACATGCCCATGGGTCACACGGCCACAGACCAGGCAGGCACCGGGGGCCTGACAGCAACGGAGCACCGCCTGGCCAACGGCCTTCGCGTGGTGCTCTCCGAGGACCACCTGACCCCCGTCGCAGCGGTGTGCCTCTGGTACGACGTCGGCTCGCGCCACGAGGTCAAGGGGCGTACCGGCCTGGCTCACCTTTTCGAGCACTTGATGTTCCAGGGCTCCGCGCAGGTCAAGGGCAACGGCCACTTCGAGCTGGTGCAGGGGGCCGGCGGCTCGCTCAACGGCACCACCAGCTTCGAGCGCACCAACTACTTCGAGACCATGCCCGCCCACCAGCTGGAGCTGGCGCTCTGGCTGGAGGCGGACCGGATGGGCTCGCTGCTGGCCGCCCTGGACGAGGAGTCCATGGAGAACCAGCGCGACGTCGTCAAGAACGAGCGGCGCCAGCGCTACGACAACGTCCCCTACGGCACGGCCTTCGAGAAGCTGACCGCCCTCGCCTACCCGGAGGGCCACCCCTACCACCACACCCCGATCGGCTCGATGGCCGACCTGGACGCGGCGACCCTGGAGGACGCGCGCGCGTTCTTCCGTACGTACTACGCGCCGAACAACGCGGTGCTGTCGGTCGTCGGCGACATCGACCCGGAGCAGACGCTCGCCTGGATCGAGAAGTACTTCGGCTCCATCCCCGCCCACGACGGCAAGCCCGCCCCGCGCGACGGCTCGCTGCCGGAGGTCATCGGCAAGGAGCTGCGCGAGGTCGTCGAGGAGGAGGTCCCCGCGCGGGCGCTGATGGCCGCCTACCGCCTCCCGCACGACGGCACGCGCGCGTGCGACGCCGCCGACCTCGCCCTGACCGTCCTCGGCGGCGGCGAGTCCTCCCGGCTGTACAACCGGCTCGTACGGCGCGACCGCACCGCCGTCGCCGCCGGGTTCGGCCTGCTGCGCCTGGCCGGTGCCCCCTCCCTGGGCTGGCTGGACGTGAAGACCTCTGGCGACGTCGAGGTCCCGGTCATCGAGGCCGCCATCGACGAGGAGCTCGCCCGGTTCGCCGAGCACGGCCCGACGTCCGAGGAGATGGAGCGCGCCCAGGCCCAGTTGGAGCGCGAGTGGCTGGACCGGCTCGGCACCGTCGCGGGCCGCGCCGACGAACTGTGCCGCTACGCCGTCCTGTTCGGCGACCCGCAGCTCGCCCTCACCGCCGTCGGCCGGGTGCTGGAGGTGACCGCCGAGGAGGTCCAGGAGGTCGCCAAGGCCCGCCTGCGGCCCGACAACCGCGCGGTCCTCGTCTACGAGCCCACCGTCCCCCCGGAGACCGTCGAGGAGCCCACCGAGGACCTGGAGTCGGCGGCCACCGTGGAAGCAAGCGACAACAACGAGGAGACGGCCAAGTGACCGAGCTCGCCCCGATGGAGTTCCACCCCCAGCCCACGGCGGGCGAGCCGAAGGTCTGGGCCTTCCCGGCGCCCACGCGCGGGACCCTCGACAACGGCCTGACCGTCCTGCGCTGCCACCGCCCCGGCCAGCAGGTCGTCGCCGTCGAGGTGCTCCTGGACGCGCCCCTGGAGGCCGAGCCCGCCGGCCTCGACGGCGTCGCCACCATCATGGCGCGCGCCTTCTCCGAGGGCACCGACAAGCACACCGCCGAGGAGTTCGCCGCCGAGCTGGAGCGCTGCGGCGCCACCCTCGACAGCCACGCCGACCACCCGGGCGTCCGGCTCTCCCTCGAAGTGCCGGTCTCCCGCCTGCCCAAGGCGCTCGGCCTGCTCGCCGACGCTCTCAGGGCGCCCGCGTTCGCCGACAGCGAGATCGAACGCCTGGTCCGCAACCGGCTCGACGAGATCCCGCACGAGCTGGCCAACCCCTCCCGGCGCGCCGCCAAGGAGCTGTCCAGGCAGCTCTTCCCGGCGACCTCGCGCATGTCCCGCCCGCGCCAGGGCACCGAGGAGACCGTCACCGCCATCGACTCCGCGGCCGTACGCGCCTTCTACGAGCGGCACGTGCGCCCCGCCACGGCCACCGCCGTGGTCGTCGGCGACCTCACCGGCACCGACCTCGACGCGCTCCTCGCCGACACCCTCGGCTCCTGGACCGGCTCCGCCGCCCAGCCCCGCCCGGTGCCCCCGGTCGCGGCCGACGACACCGGCCGCGTCGTCATCGTGGACCGCCCCGGCGCCGTCCAGACCCAGCTGCTGATCGGCCGCGTCGGACCCGACCGGCACGACCGCGTGTGGCCCGCGCAGGTCCTCGGCACGTACTGCCTGGGCGGCACCCTCACCTCCCGCCTGGACCGCGTGCTGCGGGAGGAGAAGGGCTACACCTACGGCGTGCGCGCCTTCGGGCAGGTCCTGCGCTCCGCGCCCGACGGCACCGGCGCCTCCATGCTCGCCATCAGCGGCTCCGTGGACACCCCGAACACCGGTCCGGCGCTTGAGGACCTGTGGACGGTGCTGCGCACCCTCGCCGAGGGCGGCCTCACCGACGCCGAGCGGGACGTCGCCGTGCAGAACCTGGTCGGCGTGGCGCCGCTGAAGTACGAGACGGCCGCCGCCGTCGCCGGCACCCTCGCCGACCAGGTCGAGCAGCACCTGCCCGACGACTACCAGGCCACCCTGTACCGGCAGCTCGCCGAGACCGGCACCGTGGAGGCCACCGCGGCGGTGGTGAACGCCTTCCCGGTGGACCGTCTGGTGACGGTCCTGGTGGGGGACGCGGCGCAGATCAAGGAGCCCGTCGAGGCCCTCGGAATCGGTGAAGTCACCGTCGTGACGGCCGAGTAGACACACCCTCGGACCCGAACGCGCGGCCACGCGCGCGTGGAGCCCTGGTGACCGGAGCGTCACCAGGGCTCCCGTATGTCCGAATTGATGTGGAGGTTGCCTGTCTGCCCTGTGGCGTGCGCTACAAAAGCACTGATCCGTTTGAGGATTGAAGGCGGCCCCGTTTAGCGTCATGCGGGCTGTTCGTCAGGCAGTGCGCCGCACCCGCGGCACCGGACAGTCATCGCCGAGTCCCCGAAGGCGCGAGCCTGGGGAGCCGGGGACCCATCGCAGTCCCTGGGGTGAATCGGACGCCCGCGCGTAGGCGAGGGGGTCCGTAGGAGACCTTCCTGCTCCGAACCCGTCAGCTAACCCGGTAGGCGAGAAGGAAGGAAAGGACAAGCCACTTCATGGCGTTGACCCGCGCCACCGGGAAGCACCGTCGTCCCAGCAGGATGCAGCGCAGCACCGCCCGCGCGGCGGGCGTCGCGGCGCTCACCACCACCGGCGTCATCGGCACCGTGGCCGGACCGGCGTTCGCCGCCGCCCCCGAGGCCCCTGTCGAGCAGACCGGCATCACCCCCGTCCTCACCATGGGCGACACGGTCGCCGAGCAGATCGACGCCCAGGCCGCGGCGCAGCAGGAGGCGGCCGAGCTGGCGGAGATCAAGCGCCAGGCCGAGGAGGCCGCCCGCAAGCAGGCCGCCGAGGCCGCCAAGGAGGCCCGGGAGGCCAAGGAGCGCGCCGCCCGCGAGGCCGAGCGCAAGCGCCTGAACACCTTCGTCTCGCCGATCGCCGGTTCCTACGTCTCCACGAGCTACCAGGCCGGCGGCGCCGTCTGGTCCTCCGGCAGCCACACCGGTATCGACTTCCACGCCTCCAGCGGCACCTCGGTGCGCTCGGTCGGTGTCGGCACCGTCGTCGAGGCCGGCTGGGGCGGGGCGTACGGCAACCAGGTCGTCATCAAGATGCACGACGGCACGTACACCCAGTACGGGCACCTGTCGTCCATCAGTGTCTCGGTGGGCCAGAGCGTCACCCCGGGGCAGCAGATCGGCCTGTCCGGTGCCACCGGCAACGTCACCGGCGCGCACCTGCACTTCGAGGCGCGCACGGGTGAGGACTACGGCTCGGACATCGACCCGGTCGCCTACCTCCGCTCGCACGGTGTGAACATCTGACGGCACCCGCCCCAACTCGCTGAACCCCGGCTGACGAAGCCGGGGTTTTCGGCTTTTTCCGGCCCCCGTTGTCCAAAAAATATGCATGGAATCCGGCCTGCCATCGGAAATTCCCGTCCATTGTCATAGAGTCACTGAACACACGTCAGTCGTCGACGTTTCACGGGGATTAAAGCGGAGGTCGGTCATGCGTGTTCCGGCGCACTCGGTATGCACGGCGATCCGGGACGATATCGTCGCCGGTGTCTACGAACGCGGCAGCCGGCTCACCGAGGAACTGCTCGCCCGCCGCTACGGCGTCAGCCGGGTCCCGGTCCGGGAGGCCCTGCGCACGCTGGAGGCCGAGGGCTTCGTGGTGACCCGGCGGCACGCGGGCGCGTGCGTCGCCGAACCCACCGAGCAGGAGGCGTCCGACCTGCTGGAGATGCGCGGCCTGCTGGAGCCGCTGGGCGCCGCGCGCGCCGCCCAGCGCCGCACCGAGGCGCATCTGAAGGTGCTGCGCGGCCTGGTGCGGCTCGGCCAGGAGCGGGCCAGGCGGGGCAACAGCGATGACCTGCGCTCCTTGGGCGGCTGGTTCCACGAGACGCTCGCCCAGGCGTCCGGCAGCCCCGCCCTGACCTCGATGCTGACCCAGCTACGGCACAAGATCGCCTGGATGTACGCGGTGGACGCGCCGACCAGCCCCGTGGACATGTGGGCGGAGCACGGCGCGATCGTCGACGCGGTGGCCCGTGGCGACAGCGAGCGGGCGCGGGCGATCACGGCCGCCCACACCGAGCGCGCGAGCCATACGCACCGGCTTCGCTTCACCGCCGGGCCGGAGCGTGTGAGGAATTCGCAACATCCCGTAAACATGTCGGGTCAGCGTCTTTAACATGCGCGCCGTATACAAAGAGGAAGTAATTCGCGGGGGATTATTTCTGCTGCCCGAAAACAGAAAATACACCGGACCGGACGGAAAAGGCGAGGGGCCCGCCCGGCAATTCGGACGAGCCCCTCGTCGGCAGCGGCGAGTGCCGCGACCCTCAATTTCTCAGACGGTCTCGGGGAGTTCCTCAAGACCCTCGGCGACCAGCTTCGCCAGCCGGTCCAGGGCGGCGTCCGCGCCCTCGGCGTCGGAGGCGAGCACGATCTCCTCGCCGCCCTGGGCGCCCAGGCCCAGGACAGCCAGCATGGAGGCCGCGTTGACGGGGTTGCCGTCAGCCTTGGCGATCGTCACCGGGACGCCTGCGGCCGTGGCGGCTCGGACGAAGATGGAGGCGGGGCGGGCATGGAGGCCCTCGGCCCAGCCGACGTTGACGCGGCGCTCAGCCATGTGATGCTGCCCTTCAGGTTCTCAGGGTTGTCTAGACCAGTGTTCCACAACGTGAAGCGTGTCCGGAACAGACCTTCGGTGGCCTGTTCCGGGTGGCGTTCGGACCGCGGCCTCGGCCCGACACCCGTCCTTCACAGACTGCCCCGCGCCGTTGTCGGACGCGAGCCGTACTCTGGGGCCCATGCAGAGCCAGTCGGACCGGCACGAGTACCCCGCCCACTGGGAAGCCGACGTGGTGCTGCGCGACGGCGGCACCGCGCGCATCCGCCCCATCACCGTTGATGACGCCGAGCGCCTGGTCAGCTTCTACGAGCAGGTCTCGGACGAGTCGAAGTACTACCGCTTCTTCGCGCCCTACCCGCGCCTGTCCGCCAAGGACGTCCACCGCTTCACGCACCACGACTTTGTGGACAGGGTGGGACTCGCGGCCACCGTGGGCGGCGAGTTCATCGCCACCGTACGCTATGACCGCATTGGTGCCGATGGAATGCCCGCCTCCGCGCCCGCGGACGAGGCCGAGGTCGCCTTCCTCGTCCAGGACGCGCACCAGGGCCGCGGTGTCGCCTCCGCGCTGCTCGAACACATCGCCGCCGTCGCCCGGGAGCGGGGCATCCGCCGTTTCGCCGCCGAGGTGCTGCCCGCCAACACCAAGATGATCAAGGTGTTCACGGACGCCGGGTACACCCAGAAGCGCAGCTTCGAGGACGGCGTGGTCCGCCTGGAGTTCGACCTGGAGCCCACCGACCGCTCGCTCGCCGTGCAGTACGCGCGCGAACAGCGCGCCGAGGGGCGGTCCGTGCAACGGCTGCTGGTACCGGGCTCGGTGGCCGTCATCGGCGCCGGACGGACCCCGGGCGGGGTCGGCCGCGGCGTCCTGGACAACATCCGCGGGGGCGGCTACCGGGGGCCGCTGTACGCCGTGAACCGCGCCTTCCCCGAGGACTTCAAGGAACTCGCGGGTGTCCCCGCCTTCCGCTCGGTCCGCGACATCGACGGCCATGTCGACCTCGCCGTGGTCGCCGTACCGGCCGAGGAGGTGCCCGAGGTCGTCACCGAGTGCGGCGAGCACGGAGTCCAGGGGCTGGTCGTCGTCTCCGCCGGGTACGCCGAGAGCGGCCCCGAGGGGCTGGAGCGCCAGCGCGAACTCGTCCGGCACGCGCGTGCGTACGGCATGCGGATCATCGGCCCCAACGCCTTCGGTGTCATCAACACCTCCGACCGGGTGCGCCTGAACGCCTCCCTCGCGCCCGAGATGCCGAGGCCCGGCCGCATAGGGCTGTTCGCGCAGTCCGGCGCCATCGGGATCGCGCTGCTGTCCCGGCTGCACCGGCGCGGCGGCGGGGTCACCGGGGTGACCGGCGTGTCCACCTTCGTCTCCAGCGGCAACCGGGCCGACGTGTCCGGCAACGATGTCCTGCAGTACTGGTACGACGATCCCGACACCGATGTCGCCCTCATGTACCTGGAGTCCATCGGCAACCCGCGGAAGTTCACCCGGCTCGCCCGGCGGACGGCCGCGGTGAAACCGCTGGTCGTGGTGCAGGGCGCGCGGCACGGCGGGGCCGCCCCGCAGGGGCACGCGGTGCGGGCGACGCGGCTGCCGCACGAGACCGTGTCGGCGCTGCTGCGGCAGGCCGGGGTGATCCGGGTCGACACCATCACCGAGCTCGTCGACGCGGGGCTGCTCCTCGCGCGCCAGCCGCTGCCGAAGGGGCCGCGCGTGGCGATCCTCGGCAACTCCGAGTCGCTGGGGCTGCTGACGTACGACGCGTGCCTGGCGGAGGGGCTGCGTCCACTGGCGCCGCTGGACCTGACGACGGAGGCGTCGCCGGAGGACTTCCGCAAGGCGCTGTCGCGGGCGCTGGCCGACGACACGTGCGATGCCGTGGTGGTGACCGCGATCCCGGCGCTCGGGGTGCCGTCCGCGGCGGGGGACGCAGTGCTGGCGGAGGCGTTGCGGTCGGCGGCGGAGGAGGCGCCGGGGAAGCCGGTGCTGGTGGTGCACGTGGAGCTGGGCGGGCTGGCGGAGGCGCTGTCGGCGGCGGCCAGTACGGGGCCGGGAGCGGGGGTCGTCGGTACGGGTGCCGCTGAGGCGGGTGCCGGTGCTGCTGCCGACGCGGGTACCGGCGTCGGCGCTGAGGCCGGGGAGGTCGCGCGGCCCGGCGCTGACGGGGTGCCGCCCGCGCCCACCCGTGCCGCCCTTGGCGGCACGAATGCCCGCGGCTTGGGTGACTCGGCGGGGTCGGGAGTTCGCGGCCTGAGTGGCTCGGCGGGGTCGGGAGCCTGCGGCTTGGGTGACTCGGCGGGCCGCGGCTTGAGCGGCTTGGGGGAGTCGGCGGGGTCGGCAGGCGGCGGCTTGAGTGGCTCAGCGGGGTCGGGAGCCCGCGGCTCGGGGGAGTCGGCGGGGTCGGGAGGCGGCGGACTGAGCGGCTCGGCGGGGTCGGTAGGCCGCGGCTTGAGTGGCTCGGCCGAGTCGGTGGCTCGCGGCGTGAGTGGCTCGGCGGAGGCGGGGCCTGGTGACGCCGTGCGGTCGGAGGTTGCGTCCGTGCCTCGGCTTATCCCTGCCTACCCCGCCGCCGAGCGGGCCGTGCGGGCGTTGGCTGAGGCTGTGAAGTATGCGCAGTGGCGGCGGGAGGCGGCTGAGCCGGGGCGGGTGCCGGAGTACGACGACATCGATGAGCGCGGGGCCGCCGCGCTCATCGACGGGCTGCTGACGCGCGGGCAGGGCCTCACCCTCGGTTCCGAGGAGACCTGCGAGCTGCTCGGGAAGTACGGCATTCATGTGCGCCGGGCCCTCGCCGCCCCCACCCCGGACGACGCCGTCGAGGCCGCCCGCGCGGTGGGGTACCCCGTCGCCCTCAAGGCCACCGCCCCGCACCTGCGCCACCGCGCCGACCTGGGCGGCGTACGGCTCGACCTCGCCGACGAGGAACAACTGCGGCGGGCCTACGCCGAGTTGACCGAGCTGTTCGGCACGCCCGAGGAGCTGCGGCCGGTCGTGCAGGCGATGGCCCCGCGCGGGGTCGACACGGTCGTACGGGCGGTGATCGACCCGGCGGCCGGTGCCGTACTGTCGTTCGGGCTCGCCGGGGCCGCCTCGCAGCTGCTCGGGGACATGGCCCACCGCCTGATCCCGGTCACCGACCGCGAGGCCGGCACTCTGGTCCGGTCGATCCGGACCGCGCCGCTGCTGTTCGGCTGGCGGGGTTCCACGCCCGCCGACACCCCCGCCCTGGAGGAGCTGCTGCTGCGGGTGTCCCGACTGGTCCACGATCACCCCGAGGTCGTCGCGGTGACCCTGGAACCGGTGGTCGTCGCCCCGCGCGGACTGACCGTGCTCGGCGCCACCGTACGGCTGGCGCCGCCGCCCGCCCGCGACGACCTGGGCCCGCGTACGCTCCCCGCGTACTGACCGCACGAGCGGTCCCTCGCAGTCAGTGGGCCCCCGTAGGATGGGGGCCATGGCCAAGACCAGTACGACGACCCAGGGGCTGCGAGCGGCGATCGAGCGCAGCGGCTACTACCCGGCCCTCGTGGCCGAGGCGGTGGAGGCCGCCGTGGGCGGCGAGCCCATCCGGTCGTACCTGGTCCACCAGGAGACCACCTTCGACCAGAACGAGGTGCGCCGGCACGTCACCGTGCTGGTGCTCACCGACAACCGGTTCATCGTCAGCCACACCGACGAGCAGGCCGCGGACAACACCTCGCCCACCCCGTACGCCACGACGTCCACCGAGTCGGTCAGGATCGACCGGATCTCCTCCGTCGTGCTCAGCAGGGTGGTCGCCAACCCGGAGGCGTACAAGCCGGGCACCCTGCCCCGCGAGGTCGTGCTGACCATCGGCTGGGGAGCGGTCTCCCGGATCGACCTGGAGCCCGCCGCCTGCGGTGACCCGAACTGCGAGGCGGACCACGGCTACACGGGCAACTCCACGGCCGACGACCTCAGCCTGCGGGTCAGCGAGGCCGGGGACGGCCCGGAGACCGTGCGCCAGGCGCTCGCCTTCGCGCAGGCGCTCTCCGAGGCGACCGCGGACGTCACCCGCTGATGGCCCAGCCCGCCTGGGAGCACGAACCGCACCCTCTTCCCCTCGACTCCGCCCCGCTGCCCGAGTACGGCTCCGGCTCGCTCGCCGACCTGCTGCCGACGCTGGCCGCCGGTATGGGCGTGCCCGGCACGGCCGCCGCGATCGAGGAGCTGACCCCGGCCGACCGGAACTGCGTGTTCCTGATCGACGGGCTCGGCTGGGAGCAGCTGAAGGCGCACCCCGAGGAAGCGCCCTTCATGACCTCCCTGCTGGCCAGCTCCCGCGGCGGCACCGGACGGCCGCTGACCACCGCCTACCCGGCGACCACCGCGACCTCCCTCGCCTCCGTCGGCACCGGGCTGCCGCCCGGCGCGCACGGGCTGCCCGGCTACACCGTGCGCAACCCCGACACCGACGAGCTGATGAACCAGTTGCGCTGGCAGCCGTGGACAGCGCCGGGCGCCTGGCAGCCGTACCCCACGGTCTTCCAGCTCGCCCACGACGCCGGTGTGCACGCCGCGCAGGTGTCCTCGCCGGCCTTCCAGAACACCCCGCTGACCAAGGTGGCGCTCAGCGGTGGCACCTTCCACGGGCGGCTCGGCGGCGAGGAGCGGATGGACCTGGCGGCCGCGCAACTGGCCGCCGGTGACCGGTCCTTGGTCTACACGTACTACGCCGAGGTGGACGGCGCGGGCCACCGCTTCGGCGTCGACTCGGACAACTGGCGCGGCCAGCTCATGTACGTCGACCGGCTGGTCCAGCGTCTGGCCGAGCAGCTTCCGCCGCGCAGCGCGCTGTACGTCACCGCCGACCACGGCATGGTCGACGTGCCCTTCGACGAGCAGCACCGCATCGACTTCGACGAGGACTGGGAGCTGCGCGCCGGGGTCGCCCTGCTGGGCGGCGAGGGCCGCGCCCGCCATGTCTACGCCGTCCCGGGCGCCGGGAACGACGTCCTGACCTGCTGGCGCGAGGTGCTCGGCGAGCAGTTCTGGGTGGCCTCGCGGGACGAGGCGATCGCGGCGGGCTGGTTCGGCCCGCACATCGACGAACGGGTGTACGGCCGGATCGGCGATGTGGTCGCGGCGGCCCGTGACGACGTGCTGATCATCGCCTCCGAACGGGAGCCCAAGGAGTCGGTGATGGTCGGCAACCACGGTTCGATGACCCCGGCGGAACAACTGGTACCCCTGCTGGAAGTACGCTCCTGACGCCCGCCCCGCCCTTCCCACCACCGAAAGGTGACCGACCTGCCATGCCCGAGCTGGTGTTCTTCTCCGGAACGATGGACTGCGGGAAGTCGACGCTGGCTCTCCAGATCGAGCACAACCGCTCGGCACGCGGCCTGGCCGGCATGATCTTCACCCGTGACGACCGGGCGGGCGAGGGCAAGCTGTCCTCCCGCCTCGGCCTCGTCACGGACGCGGTCGAGGTCGAGGACGGCCAGGACCTCTACGGGTACCTCGTCGACCACCTGTCCCAGGGCGGCCGCGCGGACTACGTGATCGCCGACGAGGCCCAGTTTCTCGCCCCCGAACAGATCGACCAACTCGCCCGCGTGGTCGACGACCTGGGCCTGGACGTCTACGCCTTCGGCATCACCACGGACTTCCGCACCAAGCTCTTCCCCGGTTCCCAGCGCCTGGTCGAACTCGCCGACCGCGTCGAGGTCCTCCAGGTGGAGGCCCTGTGCTGGTGCGGAGCCCGGGCCACGCACAACGCCCGCACGATAGGCGGCGAAATGGTCGTCGAGGGCGCCCAGGTCGTCGTCGGCGACGTCAACCAGCCCGAGGACATCGGCTACGAGGTCCTGTGCCGCCGCCACCACCGCCGCCGCATGACCGCGGCCACGGCGAGGGCGGCGGCTCTGTCACCGGATGTACTGCCGGTGACTTCGGGCTGATCACCCCGCCACGGCGGACTCGGTCCCGGCCGGCAACTCGGCCAGTTCCGCCAGATCCCGGCCGGCTGTGTCCACCCAGTACCGGGTGCCGTAGACGGTGTTGGGCCTGCTGCCGGTCAGCTGCTCCACCATCGTCTTGACCAGCGATGTCGGGGCGTAGTCCGCGTCGTCGTACTCCCACCGCAGGGGCCGCAGACGGTGGCCGGTCCAGGTCGCACGTCCTCGTGCGGGGTCCTCGGCCACCCACTGATCCATGTCGTCGTTGTTCCACGCCAGCGATTCCGGGAAGGAACGGAACCGAAGCGTCTGGCCGGGCTTCACAGCGCCGTTGTCGAGGATGCGCAGCACCGCCTTGCGGTTGCGGACGCTGTTCGCCGCCCGCTGGGTGGTCTCGGCTTTCTCGGTGCGTGCCGGGACCACGGTGAACTCTTCCATGCCCGGCACGGGATAGAGCACCGACGTGGTCATCACATGGCCCGCCCCCGTGTCCCAGAGCCGGAACTGGACCAGCTTGATGTCCAGACCCATCTCGCTGAGCCAAACGGTCGTCGAGGTCACCTGTCGCGGGAACGAACGGGCGACCAGCACCAGCCGCGGCTGTTTGAGCAGGGCGACGTCCAGATCGTCGCCGCAGTGCTCACGGAGGGCGCGCAACGCCTCCTGCGCGTCGCACTCCCGGCCCGAACGCCTCAGGAACTCGCAGTGGATGCGGGCCAGGTCGTCCTCGGTGAACCGGGAGACCATGGCCGCGTAGGTGATCGCTTGCAGGTGTGCGTCGTCAGGCGCCCCGTCACGCTTGAGTTCGATCACCACGAGATGGCCCTCGGTGTCCAGGGCCAGCAGGTCCAGTCGGTCACGGAGCCGATCCCCGGCCGATGTGGCCCACTTGTCGTACTCCTCGGTCAGGATGAGGAGTCCGGGCTCGACGAGAGACGGGTCGTTGATGATCCACTTCTGTAGATCCGCCCGCTCACGCAGCCCCAGATCGGGCAGACCGACTTCCTTCGCCTCCACAGGCTGCGTCCCGCCGATGACCGATACGCGCTCGATCGTCATGCCCGTGTTGCCCCTTGCTCGCCGATTGTTCTGTGCCCGGCGACGTTATCGCGGTGACGGAGGCGGGTGCTTCCCGGTGGGCGCTGCGACGTACCTTCGTCGCGTGACGACGCAGGATCGGCGGGGGAACACGTAGTGGTCGAACGGCACTTGCCGAACAGACTGATGAGAGCCGTGGCGGAGGAGCACGGGGAGTTCGTCGTGCGGCCCTATGGCGGGTGGGCTGAAGAGGCATGCCGAATTCGCTTGCGTGGCACGGAAGTTCGGGTACAAGTACGTCGGGCATGCGCCGGGGAGCGCCGCTCTGAACGATCCCTGCTTCCTGTTCCGGCGCTTGCCCGATGCGCGGGAGCGGGCGGCCGGCGTCGGCGGGTCGTGTATCTCGCGCGGCTCGCCGACGCCGGTGTACGGCGTTAGGGCCTGCTCTGCAGCAGGGAGAATCGAGCACCCTCCGGGTCGGCCACCGTCGACATGCGGCCCAGGGCGCTGTCGTGCGGGGGCTTGAGGACGTGGCCGCCCAGGGACACCGCCTTGGCGGTGGCGGCGTCCGTGTCGGCGACCTCGAAGAACGTCATCCAGTGCGGGCCCCGGTCGCGGGGGAGGGACTGGCCCAGGCCCAGGACCGCGGCGATCGTGCGGCCGCCGAGGTGGAGGGTGACGTAGTCGAAGTCCGCCGAGGCGACGGCCTGCTGCTCGTGGCCGAAAACCGTCTCGTAGAACTTGACCACGGCCGAGGTCTCGAAGGTGAGCAGTTCGTTCCAGACCGGTGTGCCGGGGACGCCGGTCAGGGCGATGCCGAGGTGGTCCGGGGCCTGCCAGATACCGAAGACCGCGCCCGAGGGGTCGGAACAGATGGCGATGCGGCCGGCCTCGCCCGCGTCCAGCGGACCCACGCCGACCGTGCCGCCGCACAGCCGTACCGTGTCGGCGGTCCGGTCCACGTCCGTCGAGGCGAAGTAGGGCGTCCAGGCGATGGGCAGATGCCGGTCCGGCGGCAACTGGCCGATCCCGGCCACCTCCTTGCCGTCCAGCAACGCCCGTACATACGGCCCGAGCTGCTGCGGACCCGGCTGGAACTCCCAGCCGAACAGCTCGCCGTAGAACTCCTGGGTCGCGGCCGGCCCGTGCACCATCAGGCTCACCCAGCAGGGCGAGCCGGGCTCGTGCCGGGCGCGCGCTTCGCCGTTCGGGCCGGCCGACCCCCGTGCCTCGGTCATCGTCACTCTCTCCTCGGCCCCTCGCGGCGCCGCGTCGATTCCGCTCTCCGGACCCCGGTGCCGATGCTCGCACCACCCGTGCCGTCATGCGTCCCGGGCGCGCCGCCGTACCGCGCGCTCCGTCCGGAGGATGCCCTCGGTGCCGTGTCCCATCCGTCCCCGTTGACGGCCCACGCATGGTGATCGGCTGTACAGCATGTGCCCGATCCCGTACGCCTCGTGATCGGAGCTGTCCGGCCGAGCAGAGTAGCCGGACATGGACGAAGCGGCCACCCCGTACGAAAGGATGGGGGCCATGAACGCCATCATCTCCGCAACCGAACTGGCCGACGACCTGGCAGGACGGCGTCCGCCGACGCTGCTGGACGTCCGCTGGCAGTTGAGCGTGGCTCAAGCGGCGGGCGAGCCGCCGTTCGACGGACGGGCCGCATTCGAGGAAGGCCACATCCCCGGCGCGGTCTTCGTCGACCTGGACGAAGAGCTCGCCGCGCCGCCGGGGACGGGCGGCCGTCATCCCCTCCCGGACATCGCCGAGTTCGGCGCCGCGATGCGCCGCGCGGGTGTCTCGGCGGACCGGCCGGTGGTCGTGTACGACGGCGGGCAGGGCTGGGCGGCCGCCCGCGCGTGGTGGATGCTGCGCTGGACGGGTCACCCGGACGTGCGGGTCCTCGACGGCGGGTTGCCGACCTGGGAGGGACCCCTGGAGACCGGGCTGACGACCCCGGCCGCAGGCGATTTCCGGCCGAACCCGGCCGCGGAGGGGCTGCTCGACGCGGACGGCGCCGCCGCGCTGGCCCGCTCCGGGCTGCTGCTGGACGCCCGCGCGGGGGAGCGGTACCGCGGTGAGGTGGAGCCCATCGACCGCGTCGGCGGGCACATTCCGGGCGCCGTCTCCGCGCCGACCAACGAGAACGTCGCCCCCGACGGCCGGTTCCGGCCCGCCGAGGAGCTGCACGCCCGCTTCAAGAGCCTCGGCGCAACCGACGGCACCGAGATCGGCGTGTACTGCGGTTCGGGCGTCTCCGGGGCACACGAGGTGCTGGCGCTCGCCGTGGCCGGCATCCCGGCCGCGCTGTATGTCGGTTCCTGGTCGGAGTGGTCCTCCGACCCGTCCCGGCCGGTCGCCGTGGGGCCTGACCCGCAGTAGGCACAAACACGGGGCCCGCGCTCAACAGCGCGGGCCCCGGAGGCACTTCGGCCGCCTGTTACTCCTGCTTCTTGCGGCGCGTGCCGAAGACGATCTCGTCCCAGCTCGGGACCGCGGCACGGCGTCCGGGACGGACGCCGTCGGCCTCGGCCTGACGGTCGGTGGAGCCGATGAGCCGGTCGCGGTGGCTGCCCACCGAGCGGGGCATCAGGACGTCCGCGTAGGCGGAACCGGCGGACGCCGCGGGGGCGGGCGGTTCCTCCGCCGCGGGTTCGGTGGCGGGCGGCTCCTCGGCGGCCGGGGCGTCGGAGGGGCGCTCCGGTACGACGAGGTCGCCGCGGAAGCTCGGGACGGCCTCCAACAGGCTGGTCAGGGAGTCCCGTTCGCTCGCGGTCTCCTCCGGCTCGGACGCCGCCGCGGGCAGGCTCGGCCGCTCCCGGTCGTGGCCGCGGTCCAGCGGACGGTCGCGCGGCAGCCGGGCGATACGCGGCACGAACGGAAAGCTGGGCTCGGGCGCGGCCAGGTCGTCGGACTCGCCGATCAGCGAGCGGGCCTCCTCGTCGACGGCCTGGACGAGCCGCCGGGGCGGGTCGTACGTCCAGCTCGCCGAGTGCGGCTCACCCGCGACCCGGTAGACCAGCAGCACCTCCCAGGTGCCGTCGTCACGGCGCCAGGAGTCCCACTGCACGGAGTCCTTCTCGGCGCCGCGCAGCAGCAGCCGCTCCTGGACGGCCTCGCCCAGCTGGGGGCCGGCGTTCTCACCGGGTCTGCGGACCGGGGTCTTGCGGGCCCGCTCGGCCATGAAGGCGCGCTCGGCCAGGACGGGGCCCTCGAAGCGGCGGACGCGGTCGACGGGAATGCCCGCCATCTGGGCGACTTCCTCGGCCGTGGCACCCGCGCGTATACGCGCCTGGATGTCGCGGGGGCGGAGATGGCTCTCCACCTCGATCTCGATCTGGCCGAGGCGGGGACGGTCGCCGCGTACGGCGGCGCGCAGACGCTCGTCAATCGGAAGCGTGTACTCCGTGCTGTCCGCAGCCTTCAGCACCAGCCGTGTGCCGTCATTGGAGACGGCCACGACACGCAGTTCGGGCATGGGGACCTCCCGGGTGGTGCCTGCCGACGTCACGTGCGTCGCTGCTTCCGCTAGTCGAGTGTGGCCTGCCCGGGTGCAGCCTGCCACAACCTTGCCGAGTTGCCCGGCGTGTCGGGCGCGGGCCCTGGATCGCCGTTATGGCACGGTTACCTATTCGCAACGCTAAGTGACCAACTCCGTCACCCTGTGCAACTAGCCCCCTCCCGGCGGTCCTTGAAGGTCGCGGACGCCCAGGCGGGAGACCGGACCCAGGGCTCGCAACAGTACTCCATTCGGGCCACGTGCGTGGATTGGCACGCCGCCCAACTTGGCGCAAGAGGCGGGACTTGGCCTTGTCCGGCAAGGGAAGTGGGGATCTTGAAAGTGGCGTACTTCACCTAAACCTCCCATTGGGAGCGAAGAGGCGCGCAGCCGTTCACGCCCCCAGAACCCTCCTCAAGTAGTCGTTCTGGAACAGCCGATCGGGGTCCAGCCGGTCACGCAGCGCGGTGAACTCGCCGAAGCGCGGGTAGACCTCGGCGAAGTACTCGGCGTCCCGCGTGTGCACCTTGCCCCAGTGCGGCCGGCCCTCGTGCGCGGTGAAAATGCGCTCCGCGGCCGTGAAGTACCGCATGTACGGCGTCCCCTTGGCCATGTGGACGGCGATGTACGCGCTGTCCCGGCCCGAGGCGGTGGACAGGGTGATGTCGTCCGCGGGAGCGGTGCGCACCTCCACCGGGAAGCTGACCTTCAGGTCGGAGCGGTCCACCATGGTCTTCAGTTCGCGCAGCGTCTCGACGACCGCCCCGCGCGGGACGGCGTACTCCATCTCCACGAAGCGCACCCGGCGCGGCGAGGTGAAGACCTTGTAGGGGATGTCCGTGTAAGTGCGCGCGGACAGGGCCTTGCTGGAGATCTGGGCGATGGCCGGGATGGTGGCGGGGGCCGCGCGGCCGACCCACTGGGCGACCTGGAAGACGCCGTTGGAGAGGAACTCGTCCTCGAACAGGGCCTTGACCTGGCCCACCGGGCGCTGCGGGCCCGCGCTGCGGTTGTTCCGCTTGGTGTTGGTGCTGCCGGTGTGCGGGAACCAGTAGAACTCGAAGTGCTCGTTCTCGGCCCACAGTTCGTCGAAGTCGCGCAGCACCTTCTCGAAGGGCATCGGCTCCTCGCGCGCGGTGAGCAGGAAGATCGGCTCCACGGCGAAGGTGATCGCGGTGACGATGCCGAGGGCGCCGAGCCCGATCCGGGCCGCCGCGAAGACGTCCGGGTTCTCCTTCTCGGAGCAGTGGAGCACCGAGCCGTCGGCGGTGACCAGTTCGAGTCCGGTGATCTGGGCGGCGATCGAGCCGGACTCGCGGCCCGTGCCGTGGGTGCCGGTGCTGGTCGCGCCGGAGACCGTCTGCTCCATGATGTCGCCCATGTTGGTCAGCGACAGACCCTCGCGGGCCAGAGCCATGTTGAGTCTCTTGAGCGGGGTGCCCGCCTCGACCGTGACGGTCATGCTGTCCCGGTCGATCCTGCGTATACCCGTCAGCAGTTGAGGCCGGATCAGCACACCGTCGGTGGCGGCGATCGACGTGAAGGAGTGCCCGGTGCCGACGGCCTTCACCTTCAGCCCGTCCTCGGCGGCCCGCCGCACGGCGTCCGCGAGCTCCTCCACCGAGGCGGGCTCGACCTCCCGCGCGGGGCGGGAGGCGACGTTCCCGCCCCAGTTACGCCACGTGCCGTTCCTCGTCCCGCTCGCTGTGCTGCTCAACGGTGCCTCCCCGACCCGGCGCCGGCCTGCTCAGCCGGCGGTACCCGAGGAAACCGACCGCGACCGCGACGGCTCCGGAGACGGCCGGAACCCCGTACCCGGCTCGCGCCCCGGCCGCGTCGATCACCCAGCCGGCCACGGAGGAGCCGAGCGCGACCCCGACCGCGAGCCCGGTGCTCACCCAGGTCATGCCCTCGGTCAGGTGCGCGCGTGGTACGTGCTGCTCGATGAGGGACATCGTCGTGATCATCGTCGGAGCGATGCACAGCCCCGCAAGGAACAGCGCCACGGCCAGAAACGGCAAGTTTCCGACCAGTAGGAGGGGGATCATACTCACGGCCATCGCGCATACGCCCAGCAGCCAGCGAGGTTCAGGGGCACCCTTGGGACGCAGCAGCCCGAACACGGCGCCCGCGAGGCAGGAACCGGCCGCGTAGACGGCGAGGACCACACTCGCCGCGCTCTTGTGGCCCTCCTCCTCGGCGAAGGCCACGGTGACCACGTCGACGGCCCCGAAGATCGCGCCGGTGGCCACGAAGGTGGCCACCAGGACCTGCAGACCGGCCGAGCGCAGGGCGCTGTTGCCGCGCCGCCCGTGCTGCTCGCGCGGGTGCGGTGCGGGCTCGGTGGCGCGCTGCGCGGTCAGCCAGAAGACACCCGCCGCCAGGAAGCCCGCCGCCAGCAGCGGACCGGCCTCGGGGAACCACGCGGTGGACAGCCCGATGGAGATGATCGGCCCGAAGATGAAGCACACCTCGTCCACCACGGACTCGAAGGAGTACGCGGTGTGCAGTTGCGGTGTGCCCCGGTACAGGGCCGCCCACCGGGCCCGGATCATCGCGCCGACGCTCGGTACGCAGCCGATGCCCGCGCTGAACACGAACAGCGTCCAGTCCGGCCAGCCGTAGTGCGCGGCGAGCAGCAGCCCGGCCGCCGCCGCGAGCGAGACGAGCGTCGCCGGGCGCAGTACGCGCCGCTGGCCGTACTGGTCCACGAGGCGCGACACCTGCGGTCCGGCCAGGGCCGCGGCGAGCGCGATGGTGGCCGACAGGGCGCCGGCCAGGCCGTAGCGGCCGGTCAGCTCGGAGATCATCGTGACCACGCCGATGCCCATCATCGACAGGGGCATCCGGCCGAGGAAACCCGCGGCGGAGAAACCCTTGGAGCCGGGAGCGGCGAACAAGGCGCGGTAGGGGCTGGGCACGGGCTCTCCGGTGGCGGGCAGGGCGGCGCGCGACAGCGCCGCGTAAGGCGTGTAGATGGTTGATACAGCTTACGAGTTAGGTGACCCTAACGCACTCCTTCGGACGGCGCGGAACCCAGGTCCACCCCCCGCCGTTGTCCGGGTGTCGGTGCCGGGTGGCAGGATCGGAGGCATGCCAGACGCGCTCGATCCCCGCCCCTACGACGCCCTGCTCCTGCTCTCCTTCGGCGGCCCCGAGGGCCCGGACGACGTGGTGCCGTTCCTGGAGAACGTGACCCGCGGCCGGGGCATCCCCAGGGAACGGCTCAAGGAAGTCGGACAGCACTACTTCCAGTTCGGCGGGGTCAGCCCCATCAACGCCCAGAACCGCACCCTGCTGGACGCCCTGCGCAAGGACTTCGCCGACCACGGCCTGGACCTGCCGGTCTACTGGGGCAACCGCAACTGGGCGCCGTACCTGACCGACACCCTGCGCGAGATCGTGCAGGACGGCCACCGCCGCGTCCTCGTCCTGGCCACCAGCGCCTACGCCTCGTACTCGGGCTGCCGCCAGTACCGCGAGAACCTCGCCGACTCACTCGCCACCCTGAAGGACGAGGGGCTGGAGCTGCCGAGGATCGACAAGCTGCGGCACTACTTCAACCACCCGGGCTTCGTGGAGCCCATGACCGACGGCGTGCTGCGCTCCCTGGCCGACCTCCCCGAGGAGGTCCGCGACCGCGCCCACATCGCCTTCACGACCCACTCCATCCCCGACTCCGCCGCCGACACCTCCGGGCCGGCCGAGGGGCACGGCGACGGCGGGGCGTACGTCAGGCAGCACCTGGACGTGGCCAGGCTGATCGCCGACGCGGTCCGCGAGCGCACCGGCGTCGACCACCCCTGGCAGCTCGTCTACCAGTCCCGCTCCGGCGCCCCGCACATCCCGTGGCTGGAGCCCGACATCTGCGACCACTTGGAGGAGCGGCACGCCGCGGGCGTCCCGGCCGTCGTGATGGCCCCCATCGGCTTCGTCTCGGACCACATGGAGGTCCTGTACGACCTCGACACCGAGGCCACCGCGAAGGCCGGGGAACTGGGCCTGCCGGTGCGCCGCTCGGCCACCGTCGGCGCCGACCCGCGCTTCGCCGCGGCCGTGCGCGAGCTGGTCCTGGAGCGCGCCGCCGTCGAGAGCGGCCGGGACGTCACCCCGTGCGTTCTCGGCACGCTCGGCCCGAGCCACCACCTCTGCCCGGTCGGCTGCTGCCCGGCCCGCGCCCCCCGGCCCGCCGCCGCGGGCGCCGACAGCCCCTACGCCTGAGGAGCCCCGTGACCGACCCCCTGTACGCGGAGCTGCTCCGGATCGCCCAGGAGGCCGCGCGCCGCGCGGGCGACCTGCTGCGGGACGGCCGCCCGGCCGACCTCGCGGTGGCGAAGACCAAGTCGAGCCCGATCGACGTGGTCACCGAGATGGACATCGCCGCCGAGAAGCTGATCACCGACCTGATCTCCGGCCACCGCCCCGACGACGGCTTCCTCGGCGAGGAGGGCGCCTCCACCGAGGGCACCAGCGGGGTCCGCTGGGTGATCGACCCCCTCGACGGCACCGTCAACTACCTCTACGGGCTGCCGACCTGGGCCGTCTCCATCGCCGCCGAGCAGGCCGGTGAGACCGTGGTGGGGGTCGTCGCGGCACCCATGCGCGGGGAGATGTACCACGCCGTGCGCGGCGGCGGAGCCCGGGCCACCGGGGCCTGGGACGGCGAGCGCGAGCTGGCCTGCCGCCCGGCGCCGCCGCTGGAGCAGGCGCTGGTCTCGACCGGCTTCAACTACGTGACCGACGTCAAGCGGCACCAGGCCGAGGTCGCCCACCGGCTGATCCCGCTGCTGCGCGACATCCGCCGCTCCGGCTCGGCCGCGGTCGACCTGTGCGACGTGGCCGCCGGACGCCTGGACGGCTACTACGAGCGCGGGCTGCACCCCTGGGACCTCGCGGCGGGCGACCTGATCGCCCGGGAAGCGGGCGCCATGACCGGTGGACGCCCCGGAGAGCGCCCCAACCACGCCCTGACGGTCGCCGCCACCCCGGGCGTCTTCGAGCCCCTCCAGCAGCTCCTGGAGGACTTCGGCGCCTGGCACGACTGACCTGCCGCTGTCGTAGCGGTTCCGCGGGCGCCGCGACCGGGCCGGCCCGGAGGTACGTCGTGGCCCCGCCGCCGAGGCGACCACCTGGGCGGCGGACCCGGAAACGGGCGGGTCGGCGGCCTCGCGGTCGAGGTGGTCCCGACCGATCGGCAGTGCCGGCGTGGAGAGCGGCGCGCGGGCCGGTGGGCCGCCCGGCCCCCGGACAGCACAAGAGCGGGCCCCCGGCGCTGGATTCGCCGGGGGCCCGCTCTGCGTGTGCGTGCCGGTCAGACGCGGTAGGCGCCGACCTCCACACCGTGCTCCGCGGCGAGGCGGCGCAGGTCGTCGAGCTCGCCCTGCTCCACCTCGACGAGGAAGTCGTCGCCCTCGTCGCGGGCTCGCGTCAGGTCGGACTCGGTCGCCCTTATGCGCTGGAGAAGCCCTGCGGTGAATGCGTCCATGCTGTGCCCCCTCGTCCTGGGTCGTGGGTCGGTGGCACGGGGGTGTGCCGTTCGGAAGGGGCGATCACGTGGGCCGCTCTGCGGAAAGCGGATTGCCTTGTACCGCATGGTGGTGCGGCACAAGCGGAGCGTGATCGCGGGGTGTAAAGCCGTCCTCCCCCCGCTCTGTTTCACGGAAACCTCAACCCACCGAGAAAATCTGGCATTCCCGGGCCGCACACCCGGCATTCATGCGGTCACTCCCTGGTCTTACTGCCGACTTATGGCCGAAAAGGGCAGGATGGAGGCCAAGACACCCCAGCAGACCCCTGCCCGCGTGGCCCCGAGCGGCGCTACGCGGGTGGACTTCAGGAAGGAAGAACGACGTGCGCGTACTCGTCGTCGAGGACGAGCAACTGCTCGCCGATGCGGTGGCCACCGGACTGCGCCGGGAGGCCATGGCCGTCGACGTCGTGTACGACGGCGCGGCGGCCCTGGAGCGCATCGGCGTCAACGACTACGACGTGGTCGTCCTCGACCGCGACCTCCCGCTCGTGCACGGCGACGACGTGTGCCGCAAGATCGTCGAGCTGGGCATGCCCACGCGCGTGCTGATGCTCACCGCCTCCGGCGACGTCAGCGACCGCGTCGAGGGCCTGGAGATCGGCGCCGACGACTATCTCCCCAAGCCCTTCGCCTTCAGCGAGCTGACGGCACGCGTGCGTGCCCTCGGCCGTCGTACCAGCGTCCCGCTGCCGCCCGTCCTGGAGCGGGCCGGGATCAAGCTCGACCCCAACCGCCGCGAGGTCTTCCGTGACGGCAAGGAGGTCCAGCTCGCGCCCAAGGAGTTCGCCGTCCTGGAAGTGCTGATGCGCTCCGAGGGCGCCGTCGTCTCCGCGGAGCAGCTGCTGGAGAAGGCGTGGGACGAGAACACCGACCCGTTCACCAACGTCGTCCGGGTCACCGTCATGACGCTGCGCCGCAAGCTGGGCGAGCCGCCCGTCATCGTCACCGTCCCCGGCTCCGGCTACCGGATCTGAGTTCCCATGGCAACGTCCCCCGCACCGCCCCAGGCACCGCCCAAGCCGACCTGGGACCCCAGAAGGCCGGTACAGCCCTTCCCGTGGCTGCGCCCGACCATCCGGATACGCCTCACCCTGCTCTACGGCGGCATGTTCCTGATCGCCGGCATCCTGCTGCTGTCGATCATCTACCTGGTCGCCGCGAGCGCGCTCCGCGTCGGCAGCGACCTGCCGTTCCGTGTCGTGACGGGCTCCGTCTCCAGTGACATGTGCGATCTGACGGCCACCCGCCTGCCCGCGGACGAGCTGAACCAGATGCTCAACGAGTGCGTGAACGAGCAGCGCGAGCACGCCCTCGACGCCCTGCTCAGCCGGTCCCTGCTGGCCCTGCTCGGCCTCGCGGTGATCGCCTTCGCCTTCGGCTACGCGATGGCCGGACGCGTCCTGTCGCCGCTCGGCCGGATCACCCGCACCGCCCGCGCGGTGGCCGGCTCCGACCTCTCCCGCCGGATCGAGCTGGACGGCCCGGACGACGAGCTGAAGGAGCTCGCCGACACCTTCGACGACATGCTGGAGCGCCTCCAGCGCGCCTTCACCGCCCAGCAGCGCTTCGTCGGCAACGCCTCCCACGAGCTGCGCACCCCGCTCGCGATCAACCGCACCCTGCTGGAAGTGCACCTGTCCGATCCGAACGCCCCGGTGGAGCTCCAGCAGCTCGGCAAGACCCTGCTGGCCACCAACGAGCGCAGTGAGCAGCTCGTGGAGGGACTGCTGCTGCTGGCCCGCAGCGACAACCAGATCGTCGAGCGCAAGCCCGTCGACCTCGCCGAGGTGGCCGAGCAGGCCGTCGACCAGGTGCACGCCGAGGCCGAGGCCAAGGGCGTGGAGATCCGCGGCAAGCGCGACCAGGTGGTGGTCCAGGGCAACGGCGTGCTGCTGGAGCGGATCGCCCTGAACCTGGTCCAGAACGCCGTGCGGTACAACATCCCCGAGGGCGGCTGGGTCGAGGTGAACACCGAGAGCCAGCACGGCCAGGCGATGCTCACCGTGTCCAACACCGGGCCCGTGGTCCCGGCGTACGAGATCGACAACCTCTTCGAGCCCTTCCGGCGGCTGCGCACCGAGCGCACCGGCAGCGACAAGGGCGTCGGGCTCGGTCTGTCGATCGCGCGGTCGGTGGCGCGGGCGCACGGCGGGCACATCACGGCGCAGCCGCGCGAGGGGGGCGGGCTGGTGATGAGAGTGGCCCTGCCACTGTGAGACCGTGTTCCGACACCCGGGCTTGTTCGCTTTGAGCGGAATTTTCAGGGCGGCAAGTGGCCTTTGCTGTGTGTGATCGATCACAAGGACGAATTTCCGGCCATCTACGCTGCGTGATCATGTGACCTGTCGGAAAGCCGGGAAAATCCGGGTTTTCGGGGGTCCGCATCACGGGAAGTACACGGTGAGACGCCTTTGAAGTGCGGCGTTGGGACCGTGTACGGTCCCGTTCGCCATCCAAGCCGATCACTCTTGAGGGGTCCGGTTGGGTGTCGATTGAGTAACAGACCTTGATGTGAGGCAAAATCTCCGCCTCGGGTCGGGCACAAGTCCGGCCTCTCACGCGTTACGTGCGCTGGAGACACCGCAGACACCCAGAGGGGGAGAGCGACATGGCAACGGATTACGACACCCCACGCAAGACCGACGACGACGTCGACTCGGACAGCCTTGAAGAGCTCAAGGCCCGGCGGAACGACAAGTCGACCTCCTCTGTGGACGTCGACGAGTTCGAGGCCGCGGAAGGTCTGGAGCTGCCCGGCGCCGACCTTTCCAATGAGGAACTGGCCGTCCGGGTGCTGCCCAAGCAGCAGGACGAGTTCACCTGCATGAGCTGCTTCCTGGTGCACCACCGCAGCCAGCTGGCCCGGGAGAAGAACGGTCAGCCGATCTGCCGCGACTGCGACTGAGGACGGGTCGGGCATGACCGGCTCGACCCCTCCTTGGAAGCGCCGCTTCCCGAACGGGGGAGCGGACCAAGGGCCGTCCGACGGCCCGCACGGCGCGCGTGACGACGAGCGAGGCTCATCCGGTCCCGGATCGGCCTCGCTCGAACCGGTGGCCGGCCCTGGCGACGAGCCGGCGCCGGCACAGGCTCCCGCGCCAATGGCGCGACGGCGCGCAGCGGCGATGCGTGACAGGGCCCGGGAAGGCGTCCGCAAGGGCGGCAGCCGCGCCAAGGCGGGGCTCGCCTACCTCGCGGACCGGCTCATCGAGATCGCCCCGCGTGTGCCCGTACGCGACCTCGCGACCCTGCGGCGGCAGTTCCCGGGGCTCGGCCCCGAGCAGATCGCCGACAAGCTCGTGACGGGCGCGATGACCGCGACCTCGACCGTGGGCGCCGGCATCGGCGCGGCCGCCATGCTTCCCGTGCCGCCCGCGATGCCGACCGAACTGGCCGCGGAGATCACCGGGGTCGCCGCGATCGAGCTGAAGCTGATCGCCGAACTCCACGAGGTCTACGGCGTACGGCCGCCGGGGAACCTCAAACAGCGCTCCACCGCCTACCTCGACTCCTGGTCGGGCGAGCGCGGGATCCAGGTGACCAAGCCGTCCACCGTCAGCTCGGCGCTGAACACCCACATGAAGCAGCAGTTGCGCCAGCAGATCATGAAGCGCATGGTGCGCAACCTGCCGAACCTGATGCCGTTCATGGTGGGCGCGGCCGTGGGCGCGCTGATGAACCGCCGGGACACCAAGAAGCTCGCGGACCGTATCCGCGCCGATCTGCGCAAGATCCAGGTGCCCTGGGACGCGCTGCCCGACCTGCCCGCGCTGGAGAAGCCCGCCGACCCGATCACGATGGAAGAGGTCACCCGGGACGTCGGCCGCAGATGGCCGGGAAGCGGCAGATTCAGGCGCTGAGCCACGGCCCCCGCCGAGCGGGCGGGCTCAACCAGGACCCCGTTGTGGGGACCCTTCGACCCTGTGTACTAGGCCGTGTCCTACGCCGCCGACTGGGCGGCCTTCGCCGCCTCGATGGCCTCGGCCAGCGCCTGCGGGTCGCGGGTCGACAGGTACAGGTAGGGCGTCGGGTCCTCGGGGTCGGTGACCACGACCTTCAGCGCCCTCGGGATGTACGCCCGCAGCAGCAGGAAGGCGCGGGTGTCCGCCTTGTAGGTCCGCCAGGCGCGGGCCTCCTCGGGGTCCAGCACCTCGGCCTCGCCCAGCGCCGTGACCGGGATCTTCGCCTCGCCCGCGATCAGCGAACCGCCCACCACCCGGATCCGGACCGAGCCGTAGGAGCTGGCCATGACGGCGGCCACGGCGGTGCCGCCGACCAGCCCGCCGAGCATCGGCAGGGTGCCGAACGGCAGCAGGATCAGCGCCAGGGAGAGGCCGACCAGCGCCGAGATCAGCCACCACGAGCGGGGGGCGGTGAGGCGTTCTTCGTACGGAGTGGCGGAGAGCTGCATGAAACCAAGCTTGGCACGGTGTCGGGAAGCCGCCGACGCGCGGGTAAGGTCTGCGGCTGTGAGTGGTACATCCTCAAGCCTCAAGCCCCCGGCGGACGCCGTGAAGCCGGTGCGGCACCCCGACGCTCCCGCCCCCGGAGAGCTGCTCGGCGCGCACTACGGCCAGTGCTTCGGCTGCGGCGGCGAGCAGCCGCACGGGCTGCACCTCCAGGCACGGGCGGGTGAAGGGGTCTCCCTCACCGCCGAGTTCACCGTGCGCCCCGAGCACCAGGGCGCACCGGGCCTCGCGCACGGCGGCGTCCTGGCCACCGCGCTCGACGAGACCCTCGGCTCGCTGAACTGGCTGCTGCGCACCATCGCCGTGACCGGACGGCTGGAGACGGACTTCCGGCGCCCGGTCCCGGTGGGCACCGTGCTGCACCTGGAGGCCGAGGTGACCGCGGTGGCCGGGCGGAAGATCTACTCCACCGCCACCGGACGGGTCGGCGGCCCCGACGGACCGGTCGCGGTGCGCGCCGACGCCCTCTTCATCGAGGTCAAGGTGGACCACTTCATCGAGAACGGCCGCGAGGAGGAGATCCAGGCCGCGATGAGCGACCCGGACCAGGTCCGCCGGGCCCGCGCCTTCGAGGTGAACCCGTGAGCCGTGACCCCCTGAACGTGCTGATCCGCCGCGTCGATGCGGACGTACCGCTTCCGTCGTACGAGCACCCCGGTGACGCGGGGGCGGATCTGCGCACCACCGAGCCCTGCGAACTGAAGCCGGGCGAGCGGGCCGTCCTGCCCACCGGGGTGTCTGTGGCGCTCCCTGAGGGGTACGCGGCCTTCGTGCACCCTCGATCCGGTCTCGCCGCCCGCTGCGGTGTCGCCCTGGTGAATGCCCCAGGGACGGTTGATGCCGGGTACCGTGGGGAGATCAAGGTGATCGTGGTGAATCTCGACCCGCGCGAGGCAGTGCGGTTCGAGCGCTTCGACCGGATTGCCCAACTGGTCGTCCAGCAGGTCGAGAGGGTCCGCTTCCAGGAGGTCGCGGAGCTTCCCGACTCGGAGCGGGCCGAGGGGGGCTTCGGGTCCACCGGTGGTCATGCCGCCGTGGACGGCGGGCGCGGCACAAGCGGTCAGGCCGCCGAAGGCGGCACTAAGGGTGGGACTAGATACGCTTCGGTCGTATCCGACCGGGAAGGACAGTGACGTGTTCGGACGTCGCAAGAAGAAGGGTGCCGCCGAGGACGCGGCCGGCGAGCCCGAGCAGGTCGTCGACGGCGTCGACACCGAGGCGGACGACGAGGGCACGCGCGAGCGCGTGCGCCTGGAGCCGGGGCCGCGTCCCGACGGACCGTGGGACAGCAGCGAGGTGCGCGAGCCCGGCGAGGGCCGGGTCGACCTGGGCGGGCTCTTCGTGCCCGGGGTCGACGGCATGGAACTGCGGGTCGAGGTGGCGGGCGACGCGATCGTCGCGGCGACCGTCGTCCTGCGGGACAGCGCCATCCAGCTGCAGGCCTTCGCCGCTCCCAAGCGCGAGGGCATCTGGGGCGAGGTGCGCGAGGAGATCGCGGCCGGCATCACCCAGCAGGGCGGCATCATCGACGAGGTCGAGGGTCCGCTGGGCTGGGAGCTGCGTGCCCAAGTCCCGGTGCAGCTGCCGGACGGCACGGGCGGCTTCCAGGTCGTGCGGTTCGTGGGTGTGGACGGCCCGCGCTGGTTCCTGCGCGGAGTCATCTCCGGCCAGGGCGCGGTGCAGCCGCAGGCGGCCGGGCTGCTGGAGCAGATCTTCCGGGACACGGTCGTGGTCCGCGGCGACGGCCCGATGGCGCCCCGCGACCCGATCGTGCTGAAGCTGCCGAACGACGCCCAGATGGTCCCCGAGGGGGTCCAGCAGGAGGAGAGCGGTTCCCGCTTCTCCGGCGGCATGGGTCAGTTGCAGCGCGGACCGGAGATCACCGAGGTCCGCTAGTCGGCACAGGACAAAGCAGGCAGCAAGGGTCGTACCCCTCGGGGTGCGGCCCTTTGCGCTGTCGGGACCCTTGACGGTCTATTGGTCTGTACCTATGGTCCGGGCCAACGCCTGCGTTCATAAAGGCGCTCTCAGTTCACATACTCGAACGGAGTCGCTATGCGTCGTACCCCCCTCCTCGCGACCGTGGCCGCCCTCGTGGCGAGCGCGCTCGCCTGGCCCGCCGACGCCGCCCCCACCACCTTCGTCCACCCCGGAGTCACCGTCTCCCGGGGCCAGCTCGACTTCGCCCGCTCCCAGGTGCTCGCCGGCGCCCAGCCCTGGAAGGGCGCCTACGACCGCATGATGGCGAGCAAGTACGCCGACCAGAACCGCACGCCCAAGCCGCGCGCGGTCGTGGAGTGCGGCTCGTACTCCAACCCCAACAACGGCTGCACCGACGAGCGCGAGGACGCCATCGCCGCGTACACCAACGCCCTCGCCTGGTACGTCACCCGGGACGCGCGCTACGCGCGCAAGTCCATCCAGCTGATGGACGCCTGGTCCGCCGTCCTGAAGGACCACACCAACAGCAACGCCCCGCTCCAGACCGGCTGGGCGGGCTCCTCCTGGCCCAAGGCCGCCGAGATCATCAAGCACACCTACGACGGCGGCTGGCCGAACTCCGGCCGCTTCGCCACCATGCTGCGCGACGTCTACCTGCCCGAGATCATCAACGGCTCCAACTCCAACGGGAACTGGGAGCTGTCCATGATGGAGGCAGCCGTCGGCATCTCCGTCTTCCTGGAGGACAGGACGTCCTACGACAGGGCCATGGCGAAGTTCCGCACCCGGACCGCCGCCTACGTCTACCTCGCCTCCGACGGCGAGCTGCCCAGGACCGTGCCGAGCCAGAACCTCAACACCCGCGAGAAGATCGTCAAGTACTGGCAGGGCCAGTCCACCTTCGTCACCGGACTCACCCAGGAGACCTGCCGCGACCTCACCCACACCGGTTACGGCATCTCCGCGATCTCCCACGTCGCCGAGACCAGCCGGATCCAGGGCCAGGACCTGTACGGCACCGACGTCGGCGAGCGGCTGCGGCACGCCCTCGGCTTCCAGGCCAAGTACGAACTCGGCACGGCCGTACCGGGCTGGCTGTGCGGCGGCTCCCTGCACCTCGGGCTCGGGCCGGTCACCGAGGTCGGCCACAACGCGCTGCACAACCGCCTCGGGCACGCCATGACCAACACCGAGGCGCTGACCATGCGCAACCGCCCCTCCGGCAGCAACAACCTCTTCGTCGCCTGGGAGACCCTCACCCACGGCGACAACCCCGCCTGAGCGGGTCAGCGCTTCAGGGCGAGTTCCGCGAAGCGAGTGCCGATGAGGTCGTGGGTGGCCGCGTCGGGGTGGAGTTCGTCGGGGAGCGGAAGTTCCGCGTAGTCCCGCTCCCCGTACAGGTCGCGGCCGTCGAGGTAGTGCAGGTTCGGGTCGTCGGCCCGGCGCTGCTCCACGATCCGGGACAGCTCCTCGCGGATCACCGTGAGGGTCAGCTTGCCGGCGGCCCGTTCGGCGGGGTCGCCGGTGGCCTGGAAGCTCAGGTGGCCCTCGGCCAGCGCGGCGGCGTCGAAGGCGCCCGGGCCCGGGGTGTCCTCGTGGATGGGGCACAGGATGGGGGAGACCACCCACAGCTCGGTGTCCGGGTGGCCGTCCCTGATGGTGTCCAGGAAGCCGTGCACGGCCGGGCCGAAGGCGCGCAGCCGCATCAGGTCCAGGTTGACCAGGTTGATGCCGATCTTGACGCTGATCACGTCCGCCGGGGTGTCCCGCAGCGCGCGGGCGGTGAAGGGGTCCAGCAGGGCGCTGCCGCCGAGACCCAGGTTGATCAGCTCCACCCCCGCCAGGGCCGCGGCGCGCGCGGGCCAGATGCCGGTGGGGCTCGCCGCGTCCGAACCGTGGCTGATGGAGCTGCCGTGGTGCAGCCACACCCGCCTTCCGCGGTCGGGCAGCGGCTCGACGGGGGCGTCGGCGCGCAGGGCGACCAGTTCCGTCGTCTCGTTGTGCGGCAGCCAGATCTCCACGTCCTTCTCCCGCGCGGGCAGGCCGGTGAAGCGCAGGGTGGCGACCGGGCCCGGGCGGTCCTCGGTGGCGCCGGTGGCCAGGTCGACGGTGAGGGCGTTGCCGCCGTCCGCCGTTGTCCGCCCCGTCAGCACGCCGTCCACGACCAGGTCGTACAGACCGTCCGGGCGGGGCGGCAGGCCGACGTAGGACCGCTTCGTGGGGAGGGTGTCCAGCTCGACGGCGGTCGCGCGGGTGCGCAGGGCGAGCCGTACGCCGGAGGGCTGGGCCTCGACCATGGCGAGCTGCGGGTCGGCGCACTGGGCGCGGGCCCGTGCCGGGAGCCGGTGCGGGAGCAGGCCGTGCTCGGTGCGCTCCAGGTCGAGGGCGCCGCGGATCAGGTCGGGGGTGAGGGGGATGCTCTGCATGGGGAGGGCTTTCAGGCTGAGGGCCAGTTGCGGAGGGTGGCGTCGAGTGCGTCGAGCACGCGTACCCAGGACTCCTGGCTGTCCGGCCGGCTGTGATCGAAACCACCCGCCAGTTCCAGGTCGACATAGCCGTGGAAGACGCTGCCCAGGAGGCGGACGGCGTGGGTCTGGTCGGGTTCGGTGAGGTCGTAGCCGCGCAGGATGGCCCGGGTCATCTGGGCGTGGCGGACGCCCGCGCTGCGCGCCGCCGTTTCGGGGTCGAGGCGGTAGCGGGCGGCGGCGTAGCGGCCGGGGTGGGCGCGGGCGTAGTCGCGGTAGGTGTCGGCGAACGCGGTCAGGGCGTCCTTGCCGGCCCGGCCGGCCAGCGCGTCGGCCGCGCGGTCGGCCATCTCCTCCAGCGCGAGCAGGGCGATCCGGGTCCTCAGGTCGTGGGAGCTCTTCAGATGGGAGTACAGGCTCGCGACCTTGACGTCGAAGCGGCGGGCCAGCGCCGAGACGGTGACCTGGTCGAAGCCGACCTCGTCGGCCAGCTCCGCCCCGGCCCGGGTGAGCAGCTCCGGGGTGAGTCCTGCGCGTGCCATGAATGTCCTCTCGTTTACCGAAACATATTGTGCAGTTTCCTAAAGACTTTAGGCAACTCGAAGTATGCTCACCCTTGGTTGGAGCCCGGATCCGGCGGGTACGTAGGTGTCGGAGCACCCCGGTACGCTTCAGACATGAGTTCTGTTCCTCGTTCCGAAAAGCCGGTGGGCCGGTTCCGGCGCATGCTTGACCGGCTCTCCTCGTCGCAGGAGGACCTGGAGTCCGAGGAACTGCGAGAGGACGCCGACACCGCCGGCTGCACGCGTATCTGTGACTGCCAGGACCGACAGATAGTCACCGTTACTGGTACCTTGCGCACGGTCACCCTGCGGCCGCGTGCCGGAGTCCCGGCCCTGGAGGCCGAACTGTTCGACGGCTCCGCCGCACTGGACGTGGTGTGGCTCGGCAGACGCTCCATCGTGGGCATCGAGCCGGGGCGCAAGCTGATCGCATCGGGCCGGGTCTCCATGAGCCGGGGCCGCCGGGTGCTGTTCAATCCGAAATACGAACTGAGACCGCTCGGACGGGAGTAGCCGGTGACGTCGCTCGACAAGCCGACCCAGGAGGCCCAGCACGATTCGCGCGCGGTGACGGAGGCCGCGCTCTTCGAAGCCTTCGGCGGCATGCGCGGCATGGTCGAGACGGTGCTGCCCGGACTCCTCTTCGTCACGATCTACACGATCAACAAGAACCTGCACATGTCCGCGATCGCCGCGCTCGCGGTGTCGCTGGTCCTGGTCGTGGTCCGGCTGGCGATGAGGGACACCGTCAAGCACGCCTTCAGCGGTGTCTTCGGGGTCGCCTTCGGTGTCGTCTTCGCGATGATGACCGGCAACGCCAAGGACTTCTACCTGCCGGGCATGCTCTACACCCTCGGCCTCGGGCTCGCGTACATCATCACCACGCTGTGCGGTGTTCCGCTGATCGGACTGATCCTCGGCCCGGTGTTCAAGGAGAACCTCTCCTGGCGCACGCGCAACCCCGGCCGCAAGAAGGCGTACGCCAAGGCCAGTTACGCCTGGGGCACGATCCTGCTCGCCAAGTGCGCCGTCCTCTTCCCGCTCTACTGGTGGGCGGACACCACCCAGTTGGGCTGGGTCCTGGTCGCCCTGAAGATCCCGCCGTTCCTGCTCGCCGTCTGGCTGACGTGGGTCTTCCTCGCGAAGGCGCCCGCGCCGATCGACGTCTTCGCGGAGATGGAAGCGGCGGAGAAGGCCGAGAAGGAGCGCGAGGCGCAGGCCCGCTCGGGCAACTGAACCGTGCAGCGGAACTCGGGCAGCTGAATCATGCAGTGAAGCTCGGGCAGCTGAATCGTGCAGTGAAGCTCGGGCAACTGAATCGTGCAGTGAAAAGGGCGCCCCGGGAGATCCCGGGGCGCCCTTTCCTGTCGTAACCCTCAGCCCTTAGCGTCCTCGCGGCGCACGGAGAGCAGGTCCTCCAGTTGTTCCTCGCGGGCCTGCGCGGCCACGAACAGCAGCTCGTCGCCGGCCTCCAGGGAGTCCTCCCGGGTCGGCGTGAGCACCCGGGTACCACGGATGATCGTGACCAGCGAGGTGTCCTGCGGCCACTCCACATCGCCGACCTGGGTGCCGGCCAGCGCCGACTCCTCGGGCAGGGTCAGCTCCACCAGGTTGGCGTCGCCGTGGCTGAAGCGCAGCAGCCGGACCAGGTCGCCGACGCTCACCGCCTCCTCGACCAGGGCGGACATCAGGCGCGGGGTGGAGACGGCCACGTCGACGCCCCAGGACTCGTTGAAGAGCCACTCGTTCTTGGGGTTGTTGACGCGGGCGACGACGCGCGGGACGCCGTACTCCGTCTTCGCCAGCAGGGAGATGACCAGGTTCACCTTGTCGTCGCCGGTGGCGGCGATCACGACGTTGCAGCGCTGGAGCGCCGCCTCGTCCAGGGACGTGATCTCGCAGGCGTCGGCCAGCAGCCACTCCGCCTGGGGCACGCGCTCGACCGAGATGGCGGTCGGCGCCTTGTCGATAAGCAGGACCTCGTGGCCGTTCTCCAGCAGCTCGCCCGCGATCGAGCGGCCGACGGCGCCGGCACCGGCAATGGCGACCCTCATCAGTGACCGCCCTCCTCTTCGGGACCCTGGGCGAACGCCGCCTCGACCTTGTCGACCTCGTCGACCCGCATCATCACGTGCACCAGGTCGCCCTCCTGCAGCACCGTCTGCGAGCTGGGCAGGATGGCCTCGCCCAGGCGGGTCAGGAACGCCACTCGGACGCCCGTCTCCTCCTGGAGCCTGCTGATCTTGTGGCCCACCCAGGCCGGGGAGGTGTGCACCTCGGCGAGCTGCACCCCGCCGGTGGGGTCGCGCCACAGCGGTTCCGCGCCCGAGGGGAGCAGACGGCGCAGCATCTGGTCGGCGGTCCAGCGCACGGTCGCGACGGTCGGGATGCCGAGGCGCTGGTAGACCTCGGCGCGGCGGGGGTCGTAGATCCGGGCCGCGACGTTCTCCACACCGAACATCTCGCGGGCCACGCGCGCGGAGATGATGTTGGAGTTGTCACCGCTGGAGACCGCGGCGAAGGCACCGGCCTCCTCGATGCCGGCCTCGCGCAGGGTGTCCTGGTCGAAGCCGATGCCGGTGACCCGGCGGCCGCCGAAACCGGGGCCGAGCCGGCGGAAGGCGGTGGGGTCCTGATCGATCACAGCGACCGTGTGCCCCTGTTGCTCCAGGGTCTGGGCGAGAGCGGACCCCACGCGTCCGCAGCCCATGATGACGATGTGCACGACCGTCCTTCCAGATGTCAAGAGATACAGCTCAGCCAGATCAGGTTCTCAGATCGACGCCCAAGCTACACACGCGCACTAGGACGACGGCACCCCCGTGCACGGTTGCCCGGGACCTGGACCGATCAGCGGCGGCTGATGCTGCGGACGCTGGCGAGGGTGAGGATTCCGAGGGCGACGAGCGCGGCGGCGGCGCCGATCAGCTGGGCGGTGGTGTCCATGGGGCCTCCAGGGGCGGCCGAGGGGCGGGCCAACGGCCGGGAACGCGGGCGGGTTTAGTCATCAAAGCGGGCGGGTTTAGTCATATAGGCATGCCGATGCCGTGCGCCGTGGCACCCGCAGCCGCGCCACCGGCGATTTCACTCGGAGGGCAGGGGCCCGGGGGAACGGGAGTGCGGGGGCCGGTGGAACAGGGGTGGCGGGTGGGCGACAGCCCGTTCGAACGCCTACGATCCTCTGTTGTGTCCAAACTGACCGACGTGCCCAAACGGATTCTGATCGGGCGCGCACTGCGCAGCGACCGGCTCGGCGAAACGCTCCTGCCGAAGCGCATCGCACTTCCCGTCTTCGCCTCCGACCCGCTGTCCTCGGTGGCGTACGCACCCGGCGAGGTGCTGCTGGTCCTGTCCATCGCGGGCGTGTCGGCCTACCACTTCAGCCCCTGGATCGCGGTCGCGGTCGTCGTCCTGATGTTCACGGTGGTCGCCTCCTACCGCCAGAACGTGCACGCCTACCCGAGCGGCGGCGGCGACTACGAGGTCGCGGGCACCAACCTCGGCCCCCGGGCCGGGCTCACCGTGGCCAGCGCGCTGCTCGTGGACTACGTCCTGACCGTGGCGGTGTCGATCTCCTCCGGCGTGGAGAACCTGGGCTCGGCCGTGCCGTTCGTCGTCGAGCACAAGGTCGCCTGCGCCGTCGGCATCATCGTGCTGCTGACGCTGATGAACCTGCGCGGGGTCAAGGAGTCCGGGAAGCTCTTCGCCATCCCGACCTATGTCTTCGTCACCGGTGTGTTCCTGATGATCGCCTGGGGCGCGTTCCGGGGCGTGGTCCTCGACGAGACGATGGCCTCGCCGACCGCGGACTACGAGATCAAGCCCGAGCACGAGGGCCTCGCCGGGTTCGCCCTGGTCTTCCTGCTGCTGCGCGCCTTCTCCTCCGGCTGCGCCGCCCTCACCGGCGTCGAGGCGATCAGCAACGGCGTGCCCGCCTTCCGCAAGCCCAAGTCGAGGAACGCGGCGACCACGCTCGCCATGATGGGCCTGCTCGCGGTCACCATGTTCTGCGGCATCATCGCGCTCGCCATGGCCACCAACGTGCACATGGCGGAGAACCCGGCCAAGGACCTCTTCCACGACGGCGTGCCGGTCGGCGGCGACTACGTCCAGCACCCGGTGATCGCACAGGTCGCCGCCGCCGTCTTCGGCGAGGACACCTTCTTCTTCGTCCTGCTCGCGGCGGCCACCGCGCTGGTCCTCTTCCTCGCCGCCAACACCGCGTACAACGGCTTCCCGCTGCTCGGCTCGATCCTCGCCCAGGACCGCTACCTGCCCCGCCAGCTGCACACCCGCGGCGACCGCCTCGCCTTCTCCAACGGCATCGTGCTGCTGGCCGGCGCCGCCGCCCTGCTGGTCTGGGTCTACGGCGCCGACTCCACGCGCCTGATCCAGCTCTACATCGTCGGCGTGTTCGTCGCCTTCACGCTCAGCCAGACCGGCATGGTCCGGCACTGGAACCGGCACCTGCGCACCGAGACCGACCGCGCCAAGCGCCGCCACATGCTCCGCTCCCGCGCCATCAACGCCTTCGGCGCCTTCTTCACCGGCCTGGTCCTGGTCGTCGTCCTGGTCACCAAGTTCACGCACGGCGCCTGGGTCGCGCTGCTCGGCATGGTGATCTTCTACGCGACGATGTCCGCGATCCGCAGGCACTACGACCGGGTCGCCGACGAGATCGCCGCGCCCGAGGGCCCCAGCGACGACATGGTGCGCCCCTCGCGGGTGCACTCCATCGTCCTCGTCTCCAAGATCCACCGGCCGACGCTGCGCGCCCTGGCCTACGCCAAGCTGATGCGCACCGACACCCTGGAGGCGCTCAGCGTCAACGTCGACGCCGCCGAGACCCGCGCCCTCAACGCCGAGTGGGAGCGGCGCGGCATCGACGTCCCGCTGAAGGTCCTGGACTCGCCGTACCGGGAGATCACCCGGCCGATCATCGAGTACGTCAAGAACCTGCGGCGCGAGTCGCCGCGCGACGCCGTGTCCGTGATCATCCCCGAGTACGTGGTGGGCCACTGGTACGAGCAGCTGCTGCACAACCAGAGCGCCCTGCGCCTGAAGGGCAGGCTGCTGTTCACGCCGGGTGTGATGGTGACGTCCGTGCCCTACCAGCTCCAGTCCTCCGAGGCCGCCAAGAAGCGGGCCCGCAAGCGGTCGGAGTGGAACGCGCCGGGCTCGGTGCGGCGCGGTCCGGCCGTGGAGCCGGGCAAGGAGTCCTCGAAGCAGCCGTAGACTGGTGGGCTGTTGTCCCGAGCCGTACCTCTCACCTCTCTGGAGTCACCCCGCCATGCAGGCAGAACCGAAGAAGTCGCTGGTGGGGGAGGAGTACGAGGTCGAGGTCGGGCCGGTCGCCCACGGCGGCCACTGCATCGCCCGCACCGACGAGGGCCAGGTGCTCTTCGTCCGGCACACCCTGCCCGGTGAGCGGGTCGTGGCCCGGGTCACCGAGGGCGAGGAGGGCGCCCGCTTCCTGCGCGCGGACGCGGTCGAGGTGCTCTCGGCGTCCAAGGACCGCATCGAGGCGCCCTGCCCCTACGCCGGTCCCGGCCGCTGCGGCGGCTGCGACTGGCAGCACGCCAAGCCGGGCGCGCAGCGGCGGATGAAGGGCGAGGTCGTCGCCGAGCAGCTCAAGCGGCTGGCCGGGCTCACACCCGAGGAGGCCGGCTGGGACGGCACGGTGATGCCCGCCGAGGGCGACAAGCTGCCCGCGGGCCAGGTGCCGCAGTGGCGCACGCGCGTGCAGTACGCGGTGGACGCCGAGTCCGGCCGCGCCGGTCTGCGCCGCCACCGCTCGCACGAGGTCGAGCCGATCGACCACTGCATGATCGCGGCGGAGGGGGTCAGCGAACTCGGCATCGAGCGCCGGGACTGGTCCGGGATGGAGTCCGTCGAGGCGATCGCGGCGACGGGCTCGCAGGACCGCCAGGTGATCCTCACCCCGCGCCCCGGAGCCCGCCTGCCCATCGTGGAGCTGGACAAGCCGGTCTCCGTCCTCCGGGTCGGCGAGAAGGACGGCGGTGTCCACCGTGTCCACGGCCGCCCGTTCGTCCGCGAACGCGCCGACGGCCGTACCTACCGGGTCGGCAACGGCGGCTTCTGGCAGGTCCACCCGAAGGCGGCCGACACCCTCGTCACGGCGGTGATGCAGGGCCTGCTGCCGCGCAAGGGCGAGACGGCCCTCGACCTGTACTGCGGCGTCGGCCTCTTCGCCGGCGCCCTCGCCGACCGCCTCGGCGAGACCGGCGCGGTCCTCGGCATCGAGTCCGGCAAGCGCGCGGTGGAGGACGCCCGCCACAACCTCGCCGACTTCGACCGGGTCCGTATCGAACAGGGCAAGGTCGAGTCGGTCCTCCCGCGCACGGGCATCACGGAGGTCGACCTCATCGTCCTCGACCCGCCGCGGGCGGGGGCCGGGCGCAAGACGGTGGCCCATCTGGCGGGGCTCGGCGCGCGGCGCATCGCGTACGTGGCCTGCGATCCGGCGGCGCTGGCGCGGGACTTGGGGTACTTCCGGGACGGGGGGTATCGGGTGCGGACGCTTCGGGTGTTCGATCTGTTTCCGATGACGCATCATGTCGAGTGCGTCGCGATCCTTGAGCCTGCCGCAAAGGGCGCCTGACCTGCGGTTTAGTCGAGTGTGCGTTATGGGCGTTGTGTGCGTTACGAGCGATATCTTGACGCATATTTGACGCACGTGACGCACGTTTGACGCATGTCCTGATGGATCGTCAGGCAGTCGCGGCCAAATATGATGGAGCGTCAAGCCTGGCTGTTGGGTGCTCGGTCTCACTGCGTCTCGCAGGCGGAGTCGTCACTGTGCGTGCCCCTGGCTGGGAGGATCGCGGCGGGCTTGGTCGCCGCCGGGCGGCGTGGGCGTTCGTGCGGTGGCCGAATTCCGCTGCAGCGTGTAGCGGGTGATGTGTCACCATGTCGCCGATCTGGCAAATATGCAGTTCAGAGGGGGTCCGAGTCCTGGGGATCGGACCCTTCGTTCTTACCTGGGCTTCGGATAGTGCGGTGACTGTGCAACGGGTGGGCAGGAAGAGGCTTCAATCTGCACGGTCTCTTCACGGCTCCGTGGCCCCCGTTCGGAATCAAATCTGCACCCGCCCGACGTTGTCGATCTCCTAGCCGAGGAGGGAAGGTGTCGGGGCTGAAGCTGTTCCACACGACGAATAGCGGCGTGACTGAGGTCACGCCGCGTCTTGCTGCTGTCGAGGCGGATGTGCAGGATCTCGTCGAGGCGCACATGGAGGCGATGCTGGGTGTCACCTTCCTCGCGAGCGAGTATGTGATCGACTGCGTCGACGGTGGGCGCATCGATTCGCTGGGGCTCGACGAGAACGGGGCGCCCGTAATCGTCGAGTACAAGCGGGGTACTGACGCCGGGGTCATCAACCAGGGCCTCTTTTACATGGCCTGGCTGATGAGCCACAAAAGCGACTTCCGCAGTCTGGTTCGCGACCGGCTCGGGGTGACGGCCGCGTCCCAGATCCTGTGGAGCGCACCGCGGCTGATCTGCGTGGCTGGCGACTTCACCCGCTACGACGTGCACGCCGTACGTGAGCACCGGCGCTCAATCGACCTGGTCCGCTACCGGTACTTCGGCAGCGACCACTTCAGCCTTGAGACCGTGGCCTCGGTCATCGGGCACACGGGTAAGGCCAAGCGGGCACGCCGCAGCGCGCCCGGTCTGCCGGTTCGGCAGCAGGGCGGTGCGATGGCCGAGCTAGCGGCAGCGGTCGACGAGGTCCTCGTCGGTCTGGGCGCCGGCATCACCCGGGTGCAGCGCAAGCAGTACCGCGCTTATCAGCGGCTGCGGAACTTCGCCTGCCTCATCCCACCCCAGCAGACCAAGGTGCTGGTCTACCTGAAAGCGGATCCGACGGCCGTGGATCTGGTGCCCGGATTTACCCGGGACGTGGCCGGGCTCGGCCACCATGGCACGGGAGACTTGGAGGTTCAGCTGCGCACGGAGCGGGACCTGGAGCGCGCCCAGGACCTGTTCCGGCTGAGCTACGTCTCGGCGTGACGGGGCAGGAACGGCATCGCGTCCGTGTGGCGGTGACGTCGTGAATCGTGGCAGTGCTGCCTTTCGACGGGCGGTCAGGAAGTGGCGGTGGAGCTACAAGTATTCGGCGGATCCCCGGTTTCGGTAACCGGGGATCCGCCGCTATGCTGCCGCGCTCGCTTTGCCGCCCAGGTCCATTCGGTGTCGACCTCTTCGCGTAGCTGGGGCGTGATGTCCACGCGGACGCCCTCGGCGCGCAGGGCGTGCGCGGTCAGTTCGGCGCAGTGAGGTTCCTCGCGGTCGATGCGTGCCATGACCATCGTCGCTTCGTCCAGGGGCTCGAAGCCGTGGAGGGAGAGCAGGGCCCGCACGATGGGGGTGCTGGTGCCCGTGATGGTGGCGGTGACGGCGCCGGAGCGATCGTTCAGAAGACCGAGGCGAAGGTTCAGGTCGGCATCGGGGTGCGGCAATCTTTTTTCGATTCACGGCTCCGGCCGACGCGAGGCCGGCCGGAGTGACGGGGGCTATCGAAGTGCTCGTGCGCTGGGGGCGACGGCTCGCGGCGGCGGGCCAGCCCGTGAGACGGCCGGGCCGCGCGATACGCGGGATGGCGGCGGCGTGAGGGCAGTGCTGCGCTGCCAGCGCGTGCGCACGGCGGTGAGGTCGGCAAGGGCGCGGCGGCTTCCGGTGATCAGTTGGTGCGGTGTGTTGGCCGGGTCCTGGGCGTAAGCCGTGATGCGGGTGGCGACGTCGAACGCGCTGGCCAGCAGGGCACGTTGCAGGACGCGTTCACCCCAGTATTCGGGGGAGCCGACGGGCGCGGAGAGAAGGGTGATGAGTTCGCCGGGGGCGAGGCCGTCGGCCAGGAGCCCTCGATGCTGGGCTTCCCAGAGCACGGTGACCTGGTCCACCGGCTCCCCGTTGTGGACCAGGGCGGTGAGGCACTGCCACACCGTGGCGTGCAGGGGCAGCGTGAAGTCGTCGGGCTGCAGCCAGCGCATGTTCTTCAGCTCGGCGGGGTGCGCGGTGGCTGCGGCAAGGAGGAGCCGCTCCTCGTCGAGGGCTTCCTCGCTGCTGCGCACCAGAGCGGTGCCCGGCACTGAGGTGTGGGGCAGGGAGCCGGGGTGCGAGGCGAACTGTCCGGCGAGCGTGTCCAAGAACTGGACGAGCGTGTCGGCCTGTCCGACCGTGGTGGCGACCGGGTTGGGCAGGGTGGTGTCGGTGGCGGTTTGGGCGAGGCGTTCGGCGTGAATGAGCAGTGTGCGCCGGGCGTGATCGGCCCGGATCATCCGCGCGTACGTCGGCGCGTGCCGGGGCCAGGGGCAGACCTGGATGAGGGCGTGGAGATATGAGGCGGTAAGCCCGGGAGCATGAGGGCGCGCTGCGTCGAGCACGGTGTTCAGCCAGCCGGGGCCGGAGCGGTGGATCTCCGGGGCAGGGGAAGGCACCGTACGCATGGCCTGGAAGAGAGCGCCGTGGGCATGGTTGTCGAACTGGCCTGCGTCCAGGTCGCCGATGTCGTCGAGCCGGTGGGGGTCCAGGAGGAGTGCGCCGAGCAGCGCCTGCTCGGCGTAGTGCACTGGGCGGGCGGGGGGCAGGTCGGTCAGGTCGTCCTCGTACGGATCGGTGGGCATTTAGGCGGCCAGGGTGAAGTCGTCGGGATTCAGGGTCTTGCCGAGGTGCGGGGCCAGCAGGTGGGCCGCGAGCCGAGGGGGCACCGCGTTGCCGATCTGGGAGAACTGCTGGCCCTTGTTCCCGGCCCAGGGGTAATCGGCGGGGAAGGTCTGCAGGAGGCCGGCCTCCTGGGCGGTGATCCGGATGGACTCCGGCGTCGGCTGCTCCTCGCCGCCGTCTGAGGGAGCGGGTTCGGCGACCCAGACGCATTCGTTGGCGCGGTGACCGAAGAACAGCGTCCCGGCGGGTTCGTCGGCCCGCCGCACGGTCGCGTTCGGCTGGTTGTTGCTGCGCAGCGACCACGACCAACGATGTGCTTCGCCGGTGCACGTGGGGGCGGGGGCGGCGGTTGCCCGGTTGTCCCTGGCTCCGTGCTGAGCGCTCGACCCGACGCCCTCGCGACGGGACTTCGGGACGAGGGCGCTCTGCGGCTTCCAGGTCCCGCGGTCACGGGCGTCGGTGAGCGTCTTGCGGGAGCCGGACGGGAAGGGTTCGGGTCCGCCGCCCGGTCCGCCGCCGGCGCACACGGTCGGCACAGGCCGGTCGGTGGCGCCCCAGCCGAGGGCCTCGGCCATGGACACCCACCGTGCGCGGCCCGGCCCGAACAGCGACTCGGGCTCGGCGCTCTTGGCGTGCGTGGGCGGCGGGGGCTCGGCGGTCCGGGTGCGCGAGGCGATGAGGATCGCTCGGCGCCGCGTCTGGGGTACGCCGTAGTCGGCGGCGTTAAGGATCCCGGTCCATACCGAGAAGCCCCAGTTGCGCAGGATCGCGGCGTACTGGCGCCACAGCGGCAGGACGTCGGGCACTTCCTCCATGGCGACCCACTCGGGTTCGCCGTGCTGGTGGAGGGCGTGCAGGTAGCGCATAGGCTCAGCGGCGAGCAGGGAGCGCTTGTCGCGGCAGGAGGCCAGGAGCTGTTCGCGGGTATCGCGGCCGGTGGCGAGGTCGGCGACGGCCTGGTGGACGAGCGGCTGGTCGAGGAGGCCGAGCCGTTTGCCGGCCATCGACCATGCCTGGCAGGGCGGGCTGGCGATGAGCCCGGTGGTCCTCCCGAGGAAGGGCCACACCGGGTAAATCGCCACGTCGGTCCGGATCGTCAACTGTCCTTGCGCGGCTCTGGTTTTGCAGGCCCACTCGTCCCATTCCAGGCCGATGTCCCGCACGCCGAGCACGGCCAGTGCGTGGCTCCAGCCACCGGGTCCCGCGAACAGGTCGAGCACGATCACGTGGCCAGCCCGAAGTCGTCTTGCGTGGCGGCGATTTCACCTCGGCAGGTCCAGGGAGAGCACCCGTCGGTTACGCCCTCTTCCAGTTGCTCGGCGTCTTCTTCGGCGCCGAGTTCCTGCTGGAGAGCGGCCCATTCGGCGGCGGTTACGTGGTCGATCGGGGCTTCGCTCAACGGGATGCGGGAGCGGTGCAGGAATGCCTCGCCGAGCAGACGGTTGCCGGTGGCGTTGGCGCGGGCGTTTCCCTTGCGGATGGCTGCGTCGAATTCCACCACATCTGCCCACTCGGCAGGAGAGTTGTCGCGAATGTGTCGCCACTGGGCGTTGCCGTGAAATGGGCATCCAAGGCAGCTCGATTTCGGAGTGTCGGCCAATCCGAGCGAGGACAGGTAACGGATGCAGTCGCTGCGCGACCAGCCCATGTCGATGAGCGGGTGCCGGTTGCGCATGTACTTCACGTCCGCGTCCTTGGCGCGGTGGAATTCATCGGTCGAGATGCCCACCCACTGCTCCACAAACACGTCTCGCGGAATGCGGGCGGGGTAGGGGTAGCCGAGAAGTTCGCGGACCTTCTTCTTGATGGGCTTTATCTTATATTCGCCTGTGCATTGCCTCCTGGTCATCCCTGCCTTGCCGTCCTGGTTGAGGATGTAGAGCGGCATGGAGGCGAATCTGTGATCCGGGTCTAGCGCATCATTGCGAATGTTCCCGGACGTCACGCGCAGAATGGGTATACCTGCCGGCTTCGCTATCTCCCGCTCCAGTCGGTCGAGGTGGGAATACACTGCATTTGGTTCCCACCCTGTGTCGGCAAAAATGGCGTAGTCGACCTTGGGGAGTACTCCTTCGGCTGACAGGACAAGCATCGCGCTTGATTGAATTCCGGCGCCGAGCGAGATGCATTTGAATTTAGGGTCGGTGGAAATGAGGCGTCCTTGCGGTGAGCGGGGGGTGGATCGGTCAGCGGCGGCGTGTGGGGGCGCAGGTGAAGTGACTCGGGGGATCCGGCGGCCACAGCTGTGCGCGTGAGGGTGGGAAGGTGAGACCGGAGATGTCGTTGAGGACGATCACTCCGAGTGGGGTCAGTGCCAGGCGCTGACCGATGGCCGAGGCAGGATGTGCCGCCAGATCACGGTGGGCCAGGCCCTTGCGTTCCAGGGCATGCCACGTGGCGATGGCGATGTGCGCCGAGGTCTGGGTGTCGACGTAGAGGGTGCCGGTGGCGCGCTGCCTGATCCTGCTGGGCGTGCGGGCGAGAACGCGCAGCGCGGCACGCTGCTGCCAGGTCAGGCTGCGCCTGATGGCCGACCGTTCAGCGCTTGAAGGCTCCGGCAACGCAGGGGAGTCCGGTGTCGGCGAACGCCCAGTGCGCGACTGCGGCGGCAATGGAGTGAGGGGGCCGTCGGGGATGTGCGCGGTCACCGTCGGGCTCCTTGTGCGACTGCGGCCTTGAGGGGCCCGGCCAAGGTGGTCGTCGTCGGCGCGGCGTTGGGGCGCGGCCGGGCCAGAGCCTGTCGCCCCTGCTCGGGCACGGTGATCTTCTGCCCGCCGCTCATCAGTGAGGTGGTGGTGTCGCGGGTGACGAGTCCGCGCTCGTGCAGGGCCCGGTATGTGACGATGGAGACGCGGGTGCCGTCCTCGGTCGCGACACGGGTGGCGCCCAGCCCGCGGGTGGCGCTCTCGTAGAGGAGGCCGCCGCCGGCCAGGGCGCTCAGGGCGTCGTACTGGGCGGCAGTCACCGTGGGACCGGTGGTCTGTCGTACGGCCGCGGACTCGTGCTCCCGTTCGCTGGCCAGGTTCTCGGTGATGCCGGTGGCGACGTAGCGGCAGCCGATGGCGCACAGGTCGAGCTGGTGGACGGCATCGTCGAGGTGCCCGTTCATCTGCGTGATGACCTCGGCGTGACGGACGGTGCGCACCGCCTCGTCGTCCGCCGGGTATCCGGCGAACTGGGCGCCCTCGTACGGGTTGGCGAGCACCACGTGCGCCAGGTCGGTGCCGGCGAGCGATGACGAGGACACGACCGAGGCCATCAGCTCCAGGCCGGCCCGGCTGCCGGCGATGCTCGTGTACGCGCTGTTGTCGAGGGCGGTGAGGCGCACCAGGACGGTGGCCGTGAGGTCCTGCGCCTGGAGGAGCAGCGGGCTGATGTGGCGCAGTGCGTCCCTGCCGGGGGTGTAGGAGATGTCGCGGACGCGCGCCTTGAGGGGTTCGAAGTCGTGTGCCAACTGCCGTATCTGGCGGGCCTGTTGGTTCAGATCGAGTGGGGGTGTGGGGATGGGATGGCTCCTGTGTCGTTCAGCGGCTTCGGGTGGTGGCCTGTGCGGTGGCGGGCAGCGGGCGGGGTGTGGTGCCGGGCGCGGTGCGCGGCCCGGCAGGAGGCGCGTCAATCACGGAGGCGAGGGCGGTGACGCCGGTCGAGGTGAGGCGTACGCGGTCCAGGGGCGGGCCGCCGATGTAGGCGGCGGGCGCCGAGCGGGCGGTTCGTTCGGCCAGGCCCTTTGTCTCCAGGGAACGCAGCGTGCTCATCAGCACCTTGGGCTCGCGGGAGCGGGTGAACTCGCGGCCCAGAGAGCTGCTGGCCACGACGTGCCCGCAGGCGATCTCGGCCAGGGCCGTGCGGTGCACGGCGTTCAGCCGCTCGTCGGGAGCCGGTGCGGTAGTCCAGCGCCGCCGCCGGGTCTCGCCGGCCAGCGTCACGGCGCAGCCGACAGCGGCTTCCGGGGCCAGCGCGGTCAACTCGCGTGCGGCCCTGGCGTCGAGGTCTACCGAGGCGCCGGCCAAGAACGCGAGCTGCTTCAGTCGCATGACGGTCTCCGTCAACTCGACGCTCTCATAGAGCCGTTCGCCGTGGATCGCCTTGATGGCGGACTGGGTGTCGGTGGCCAGATGCTGCGCGGAGGCGGCGTGGGCGTCGGAAGGCGGGTCGGTGGCGCGCAGGAGAAGGTCCAGCGCGTCGTTGTGCTGGGTGTACTGGTCGGCCAGGTGGAGGAGTCGTTCGACGGGCGTGGGCGGTGGCGCCACATCGAAGAGCAGGGATTCGGCGGGCGGCTCGGTCATGCGCGCCGCCACGCGGTCGGGCAGGGGTGGATGGAACGTGCTCCCGTCGGGTGGGGTACGGCTGTCGGCTTCTCGGGGGGCTTAGGCGGCCGGGCCGAAGTCGCTCTGCTCCGGGGCCGCCTTGGCGATGGCGCGGGCGGTGATGCTTTTGGAGGCGCGGGCGGAGGCGGCGGAGAGCGCGTCGGCCCCGGGCTCGAGATACCAGGGACGCAGGTCGAGCATGGCCGCGCGCATGCCGGTGGCGAACGCGAGCGCGGTGCCCTTGGGCAGCGCGCGGATCGCGTCGGCGGCCAGAATGCGTTCCTGGCGCATGGACACCGAGGTGGACTTCCCGGACTCCGAGGTTGAGGTGGAGGTCGTCTCGACGTCGTGGTCGCCGATCAGGCGGGACAGCTTGTCGGCGAAGTCCGGGTCGTCGATACCCGAGCCGATGACCTTGATGGTGGAGGCGGACCACATGGCGTCCATGCCCGCGTCGCCCCACACCTTCTGGCCCTGCCGATAGGACTGCAGGATGGTGATCGGGATGATGCCGCGCGATCCCAAGTGGGAGTACAAGTCCGGGAGGTCACTGATCTTGCAGACGTTCGCGGCCTCGTCGAGGATCGCCAGCATCGGCGGGTCCAGACGTCCGCCGGCGCGTTCGGCCTGCGCGGTCGCGGCCCGCATCACGCTGTCCGCACACGCGGCGATGAGCGCCGAGGCTCCGCCACCGCCGTCCTTCGACAACAGGTAGAGCGTGTCCGTCGAGGTGACGAACGCAGACGGCTTGAACTCCGGCACGTCCTTCTGGGGAGTCACCCAGGCGGCGATCTCCGAGTTCAGCAGGGCGGCGGCGTACTGACGGGCCGTCTCGTAGATGCCGTCCCTGGTTTCCGGCGGGCCTTCCACGGTGCCCTTGAGCTGGGCGGCGACCGCGGCGAACTTGTGGTCGCGCAGGATGTCGAGCGGGGTGCGGTCAGCGGGGAAGGCGAGCCAGGCCATCACGTCGGTGATCGGCCGCTCGTCGAGCGCGGCGGCCAGGAACAGCTGGCTCAGGATGTTGCTGCCGGCCTTGGACCAGAAGTCGCCCTGCTGGGACGCGTCCACGCTCGCGGCGAGGAAGTGCCCGGCCAGCCGCCCTGCGCCGTCGAGGGTCTTGGCATCGGCCAAGGGGTTCCACCACATGGCCCGCTCCGCGTGGGCGATTTGCTGCGGGTCCATCGACCAAGTCCGGCCGACGGCGGCCCGCGCATCGAGGGTTGCGGTGTAGGCGTCGCCGGCGGCCTTGTTGGAGGTGAGCAGGACGGGTCCGGGTGCGTTGAGGATCGAGGGGATTGCCAAGCTGGTCGTCTTGCCGGAGCGGGGCGCCATGATCGCGACGGCGACGTCCTCGTATCCCATGCGCACCTCGTGCTTGGTGCCCTGAAGGTTGCCGAGGAGGATGCCGGTGTCGGCTGCGGAGATGTGCCTCGCGTCCTTCAGACTCGGGCGCAAAGAGCGCGCTTTGTCGGTGATGGCCTTGGCCATCAGCGGCTCGATGTCCTTCTGCTTGGCCATGCCGGCGACGCGCTTCTTGCGCCCGCTGCCACCGCCTCGGTGCCGCTGGTAGAGCACCGCGGCGGTGATGCCGAGCGCGACAAGTACGGCGCCCGGCAGGATGCGTGTGCCGATAAGGAGGGACGTTTCGCTCAGGTTGGGCCACAGCTGGTCGGGGTGCAGGAGGGCCTGTACCGGCTGGTAGGGGGCGGCGGCGGAGTCGGTGGTCCAGGCGGTGAGATTGCCGCCGAGCCAGGCGAGGTTGGACAGGGGCACGGCGACGGTGATGGCGCCGAGGAGGACCTTGAAGGCTATGTCGTAGCCGTCGGTGGACGTGGAGTTGGACTGGGGCAAGGGCTGTTCCAGGTACGGAGGGAGGGGCCGGCCGCGACGGACTGGTCAGCGCGTGCGGCCTCGCGACGGTCCGGGCGGCGCGGGGGCAACGTCGGCCACGGCCACGTGGTGGTGCCGCTCGGTAAGGGCGCTGATGCGCCGCTCCAGGGCGAAGGCGACGTCACTCGCGGGGACGTGGCGGGTGTGTACGGTCATGCGGTCGCGGGCCCAGCCCGGGATGCGGCCAGGGGCGCGATTGACGGGCGCGGGGTCGGCGAGCGCCTGCGTCACCGCGGCGATCAGGTGCAGGGGCGTGGTGCCGGTGAACACGGCTCGCCAGATCGTCGGGTCTCGGATGACGGCCGTCTCGATGTGCCACAGGTCGCTGCCGGGGGTCCCGAGCCGCTCGACGCGCGTGATGCCGTCGGGGGCTGCGAGCCCGCCGAAGTGACGGGGCGGTTCCCATCCCGCCTCCTGCAACGCCGTGAAGGGGTCGGGCGAAGCCGTCAGCGGCCCCGATTGGTCGGTCAGCGCGTCGGTGAAGGCGGCGATGATCTCGACGGGGGTGCGGGCCTGGAAGGTGGCCGCCCAGGCGGGATGATCCGCGGTTCGCGCCTGCCGGATGGTCCACCAGTCCGGATCATCCGGATTGCCGGGGGCCAGACGCAGTTGCGTGAGCTGGTCCGGGCTGGTGAGCAGAACGCGTGGGATGAGCGGGTCATGTCCGTAACTCCAGCCGGAGACGCGGTGCAGCGGCTGGGTGACCCAGCCGGGGTCGCCGATGCCCGCGAGGGAGCGCGGAGTGATGAACGCCTGCTCGACGGTGTCGCTCACGCCCATCACCGCCGACCCATGAAGGGTGTGGCGGCAGCCGGGTGTACGGACGCTGTCGTCGACTGGGTCGGTGCGGACGTCGCCGAGTGCCGCTGGGCCAGCGCGTTGACGGCGAATAGCGCCTGGCCGTGGATCGCCCACTGGTCGAGGTAGGACCAGGCTTCCGCGTAGCTCTCGGCGAGCGGCTCCTCGTACGCCTTCGTGCCAGGCAGCGCGCTCGCGGGCAGCGCGGCGCGTACCGTGAGCCAGTCGTTGCGGACCGCGTAGAGGCGCTGCGTTGCCTCCCGCAGTTCTCGGACCTGCCACGCGTAACGGCGGGTCCGGTCGGAAGGCGACAGCTGGGCGAGCTGCCGCTCGGCGACATCCACGAGTTCGTCGGCGTGGTAGTACACCCGGCCGAACGCGGACAGGGTGTCGGCATCGCGTTTCTGCTGACGCCGACCGTAGGCGTCCTCGTCGTGCGGCTGGAACGTCTCGGGGTCGGAGTGCCGGTCGGAATAGTGGTCCCAAGCGGCGAGGATCTGCCGGCTGTGCCGCAGATAGATGGCGAGCTGGCTCAGATAGAGCCGGTGGGACGGGCTCCCGGGTTCGAGTGAGATGGTCAAAAAGGGGCCTTTGGGTGGGCAGTTGTAATGGAGGACGGGGTGCGCAGCGGCCGGAGCCGCTCCGCACGTTCAGCGGCTGCGGGCCGTGGTCGCCTCGGTAGCGGGGCCTACCGACGGCCGGGTGGTGGGTGCGGCGCTGCGGCGGGCCCTGCGGGCGGCGGACCTGCTGGCCTTCAGCCGCGCTTCGTGGGCGGCGGCAAGCTGTTCGCCCTGGGCGCCGCGTTCCACCTGCGTGACGAGGTGGTCATGCGGGACGTCGTAGCGGCCGCGGGAGACGGGCGCCGGGTCCACGAGGGCTGTGGCGAATCCGGCGAGCAGGTGGCGCGGGGTGCGGTCGTCGAAGTACCCGTGCCAGAGCCGGTGGTGGCCGCCGAGGCCGGTGGGCAGCGCGACCTCGGCCTTCCAGCTGAAGTAGTCGCTGGTCAGCGTCGCCGACCGCTCCATGGTGGTGATGCCGTCCGGATGATGGGCGCGCTCGTTGCCCCGTTCGTCGCACTCGTACGTCCAGCCCGCTGCCCGCAGCGTCGGCCAGATATCCGGCTCTGCCGCGGGCGGGGAGCACAGGAGGGCGTCGGTGAATCCGGCGATGATCTCCACGGGTGTGTTGCCGCCGAACAACGCGGACCAGAGCTGCGACGAGACCCGCCACCAGGAGCCGTATGCGTTTGGGGTCGGCTCCAGGACGAGCGTGTGCTGGTAGTCGGGGCTGCCCAGAACAACGTGGGGGAAGTCGGGGTCGCCGAAGTTCTTCCATCCGCCGGCCCGTAGAGCCTGGGTGACGTGGCGCGGGTCACCGGCTCCGGCGAGGTGGCGGGGCGTGGTGTCGCACCAGATCCGTGACCAGGGATCGTCGGCTGCGCTGGCGACATAGGGACGTGTCACGGCGCCGAGGGACCGGCGGGCGCAACCGCGTAGTGGTTCAGGCGCTGTACGTCCCAGTGCAGGACGTGCAGGTCGGTGGCCTCCTGGGCGGCTTCCCGAAGCCCGGCGACGATCAGGTGGATCTCGTCGCTCTCGGCCTTCGCTTCCTGGGCGATGAGGCGTGCGGTGTCGCGGAGGATGTCGCCGAGCAGGATGGGGACGCCGGTGTCCTCGTCGAGGAGGACGGCGAGCAGTGGCAGCACGTTGGATACGGGCGGATTGGTGTGCAGGTAGTTCTGGACCTGGGCCAGGGTGGCGGTTGCCTGCGAGACGTCGTCGGCGCTGGGTGCGGAGGGAGTGGGCATCAATGTCCTTGGGCGAGTGGGGAGGGTGAGGTCGTACGGGCCACGGGTCAGCGGTGCCGCTTGTGGCGAGCCGGTGCGGCCGGCGGCGGTGCTGGGGCGGGCGTGTCCGTGCCGGTGCGCTGCGCGGATTCGAGGCGCCGCAGATGCTGCAGGCGGTGTTGTTCGTCGATGGAGGCGTTCCAGATCCACCGGTGCCGCTTCTCGGAGAGCGGTACGGAGACCTGAACTGCCCAGCGATGGAAGGGCGTTTCGGCGAGTGAAGACTCGCGGGACAGGTAGGCGGTCGTGTCCGGGGACAGGGCGGCACGCTCTCTGCCGGCCAGCCGCATGGTCCACGCGGGAGTAGAAACGTTCGTGGCTCATCGCATCCGCCCGGCCTTGGCGTACGGGCGGGCCCCGGGACCTTGAGGGCGTGCCCTGTTGGTGGCGAAGGTGTTGCTGGCCCAGGTGGCGGCGCGGGCCGCGGTGATCCGGGCCTGCTGCCATGCGTTGAGTTGCGAGGGCAGCACGGACACCGAGGTCGTGCGGATTCTCTGGGAGGGCGGGACGTGGCCGAGGGGCCGCATCACCGGCTGCGGGTCGGCGAGCGCGGTGCTGAACGCCTGCACCAGATGCATCGGCGTGGTCGGCGTGAACGTCGCCTGCCATACCGTCCCGTGCTCGTTGCGGGCGCCGGCCCACCAGTGCGCCTGTCCGGGGGCGTCCTGGTAGAAGCGGACGACGGCGTCGCCGTCCGGACTGCGGGCGGTGAAGTGCTGCCCGCGCTCGGTCTCCCAGCCCTGGGCCTCAAGCGGCGCCCACACGTTGGGGGCGTGTGCGGAGCGCGGCCTGGTCAGTGCGTCGGTCATGCCCGCCACGATCTCGACGGGGACTTGCCGGCCGAGTGTGGCGTGCCATGCCCCCTCCGTCCGGGTCTGCTTCCCGCTGATCGTCCAGCCGCCGGGCTGGGTGAACGGGTCGTACCCGATGCGCACGGACTTGTCGGGGCTGTCGAACACGACGGGCCCGCCGGGCTTGGACTTGTCCTTCCAGCCCGAGGCGCGCAGGTACTCGGTGACGAAGCGCAGGTCGCCGCCGCCGGCGAGGTGGCGGGGTTCGATGAGGTAGTACTGCTGGGCCTGCTGACCGGTGGGGCCCCAGCCGGACCACTGCTTGTTCTTCTTCACCGGCGCCGCCGGAGAACCATTGCGGAGGCGACCGGCACCGTGGCCGGTCTGCTGGACGGAGCGGTGGGCCCGGCGACCTGCTTGATGGTGCCGGTGTGCTCGTTGAGGTCGGCACCCACGCTGTTGAGTTCGTTGGCGGCGCGGCCCAGAGCGAGCCAGACCTCGGGCGGCAGGGCTCCGCGCTCGGAGTGGTGCTTCGCGAAACGCGAGCCGGTGGAGACGAGGTCGGTGACCTCGCCGAGGAGGCCGGTGTCGTAGTCCAGGACGGTGGCGAGGATCTGGGCGGCCTCGTGCGGCGGTGCCAGGGCGAGGTGGCGGCGGAGCTGTCCGAGCTGGGCGGTGATCGCGTTGGCGAGCTGTATGGCGGGGAGGTTCGAGTCGGTCATGGGCCTCCTGAACAGGCCGGTCTGAGGTGCTAGTCGTGGTGGCGGATGCGGTGGCTGTCGATGAGGAGGAACGCGTCGCGGCGGTGGGCTTCGTCGAGGGCTGCCTCGGGGCGTCCGCCGGCCAGCGGGATGGTGCGCTCCCGGCTGCCGACGGTGACGGCGCGCAGGTAGCGGCGGAACAGGGCGGTGACCAGGCGAGGTTTGCGGTCGGCGGTGATGGGCGGGGGTGTGCGGTCGGGGTTGTGAGTGACGGCGGGCTCCTGGGGAGAGTGGGGCCGGCCCCGTTGGGCCGGGGCCGGCGAGGGTCGAGTGGTCAGCGCGTACGGCGGGCTTGCCCGGCGGGTGATGCGGGCGGCGGTGACGCTGGGTGTGCTGCCTGTTCGGCGAGTGCCGCCCGATAGGCGGTGCCGCCGAAGAGACCCGCGTCAATGTCGATCCGGTATCCGGCACGGGCCAGCAGCGGCGAGGCCCGGTCGACCAGGGTCTTCATGGTGATCTCGTCCATCTCGTCCGGGATCTGATGCCAGACGTCGCCCTCGACCTGGCGCCGGTCGAGGCCGAGGGCGTCGAGCAGGGCAAGGAGACGTTTGGGGGCGTCGGTGCGGGTATCGACGTAGATCGTTCCGTCGCGGTGGTAGCAGGTGACGTCAACGTCGTAGTCATCGGCGAGGCTCACCGTCGGTGTGCCCCTGCCGGACGTCCCGTCGCGGGCGCGGCGGCCACGGCGCGTGGCGTGACCGGGGCGCTGTGGTTGTGCATGGCCGTTGCGGCGTCGGTGTACGCGGCAGCATCCCAGACGTCATCGTCGATGCGAACCACATATCCGGCCTGGTGCAGCCAGGGCACCGCATGGGTTGCGAGCTGCTTCTTCGCGTCCTCGTCGAGGTGGGCGGGTGCTTCGTGCCACACGTAGACGGGCCCGGGGGTGGGCAGGATCCGGCGCTCGAAGCCGAGGTCGTCGAGGAGGGCGAGCAGCTGCTCGGGAGCGCCGGTCGGGGTATCGGCGTGCACGGTGTCGGTGAGGGGCTTGCGGTAGATCGTGACGTCGGTGCCTTCGTCGTCGGCACGGTTTCCCACGTGCGGTTACTCCTGTGCGGTTCGGGGCTATCGCCGTCGCGCGGACGGCACGGACGAGGTCGCGGGCGGCGCGACGGGGGCGGTGTCCAGGGCGGGCCGGGTCGGCGGGTGGCGCAGCACGGTGTCGATGCCCAGCGCGGACAGCCGTTCTCCGGTGGCTCGTACGGAGGCAGCCTGGCGGGCGGTGTCGTCGCCCGACAGGACAAGGACGGCTCGCACTGTGTCGAGAACGAAGCCGTGGTCGGTGAGTACCTGGGTGATGTCGGCGCGGTCGGGCTGGTCGACCACGAGTGCACCGTCCGACCAGGTCATGACCAGGCGCTCTGGTGCGGACGATGCCCGCGTGAGGTGCTCGGCGTTCTTGAAGACCTGGTGGGCCGCGACGTAGTAGCGGGGAAGGAGGTCGAAGGTGACGTTCTCGGCCGCGCTGAACGGGTCGGCGTCGACCGCGATTCCGTCGGGCTCGCGTACGCCACGGAATGCCTCGGCCGGTACGTCGTCGGGGGCCAGTGCGGCGATGAGGTACCCCTCGGCGTGGCCGGGCTGGTCCGTGACGAACAGGCGCGTTCCGTCGTGCCGTTGCAGCACAGCGCAGTGGTCCACGGGGTGCTTGGCCAGGGCTTCGGCGACCTCGTTCATGTCCCAGACCGCGTCGGTGAGGACGTGGTGGACGTTGAGGCCGCCACGGTCAGGGTGGTACGCGCTGGTCCAGGTGCCCGGCAGCTCGCCGGCGAGGACGGCAGCGAACGAGCCGAGGCTGGTGTCGGGGGTGGGGTCGTGCATGGGCTCCTCGGAAGGGAAGGGCGCGATCAGCGTCGCGGGTGTGCCGGTGCGGGTGCGGCGGGCACGGCGACGGGGCTGGTGGTCAGGCGCGGCGGAGTTGGCGGGCAGGCGCAGACGGCGGAGGCTTCGCGTTCCTCCGGTCCGACCTCGGCGGTGCACGCGCGGCGTTGGTGCCGGTCGGCGAGGTCGTTGCGTATGTGTGCGAGGTCGGACGACAGGACGGCGAGCCGGTGCTCGGCCAGGTACTGCAGCCGCTTCGCGGTGTGCGGATCCGGCGGTTGGCCGAGGTCTTGATGGAAGGCCGCGTTGGCCGCGAGCACCCAGCCGAGGGCGATGAGCACGCCGTCGTGGGAGGCCGTGAGTTCGGTCAGGAGGTCGGAGCCTCCGTCGCTGGTGGTGGCGTCGCGGATCCGCTCGGCCAGGTGCGCGATGGAGCAGCCGAGCGGAAGGTAGTGCGCCTCGCGTATCTCGGTGTCGAAGGCGTCGTCGGTGTCGACGTCGTACTTCACGGCACGCAGGCGGGCGACGGCGCGGGTGGCGAGACGCTGCTCCTCGGCTTCGCCAAGGCCGACGGGCAGCCGGTGATGGGTCTCGTGGAGGTGGACGACGGGGACGAAGCCGCTGGGCTCAGGATGCTGTGGGCTTCGGGATCCCCGCCGCGGGCGAGAACTTCCCCGGAGTGCACGTCACGCCTCAAGGTCAGGAAGCGATCGGCAAGGCCAGGAAGGGTTCTTTCAGTCGGGTCAGCGGGAGAGCCGGGGGCCGGACGGGCCAGGTGCGACGATCCGTGTGGATGCACGGGGTGTTGGACGAGCAATGGGCGCTTGAGAGGGTGCTGGAAGGGCCGCAGCCAGAGACTCGAGACTCTCTTGGATGCCGTACAGGCGGCGGGCCACCATCTCCAGCTGGTGCGCGATGTCGGGGCCGTACGCATCCGGCAGGTCATCGAGGCGGTGGCTGCGTGCTCGATGAGGCCACGAACCGTGGACAGCGGCCCGGTGCGTTCGGCGGCGAGCTGCCGCAGCAGCACACCGAATGGAGAAGCGGCATCGGCGGTGCCGGCTTCCAGCCGGTGCCCCGCGAACCGGGCTTGCTGGTCGGGCTGCTGCGGATCCGGTCCGGTACGGGGTGAGAGGAGGCCCAGCTCGGCCTCGATGCGTCGGCTCTCCGCCGCCAGGAGCGCGAACAACCGGTGTGGCTGTGCGGTCCAGGTGTCGTCGGGGCGGATGAGGTTGGCGATCAGATCGAGGCGGCCGGGCTGTGCCTGCACGGCGATCCAGCGGCAGCCGTGGTCGTCGCCGGGGTGTTGGATGCCGGCGGCGCGGGCGATCCGGTGGGCGATCTCAGTCCACTCGGGGCGGGTCAGCTCCCGGTCGTTTGGGTGCAGCCGCACGTCCGCGTGCCAGATGGAGCGGCGGTCGCCGTGCGGACTGACCGGGACGGGGTGGCGCCAGTTGGGGTCGTCCAGGTGCTCGGCGAACTCGGCGGTCGTCCAGCTCTGCCCTTCATCGAGGGGGGTGTATACGTCGAGGTTGTCCCAGTGGGCGACCACGGTGTGGCCGGTCAGGGCCTCGTGGTCGCTGACCGGGCGGCCGAGGGCTTCGGCGAGCGCCTCGCCGGCGCTGAGGTTACGCGGTCCAATACGGATGATCATGGGGTGGGATCCGGGCGGTTTGGGATGAGGAGGGCCAGGTCGTGCGCCGTGGTGATCAGGGCGCGTTCGCGCACCAGGTCGGCGTGGACTGCCAGTTCGTTGGGCGGCAGCAGCTCCAGGGCGTGGTCGATGGCGGTGAGGGCCTCGGGGTACTGGCCGAGACTCCGCCGGGCCGAGGCCATGCGGAACAGCGCGATCGGATCGTTCAGCCCGCCCTCGGGGAGCAGTCCCACCAGGGCGAGCAGCATGGGTGCTCGGCCGGGGAGGAAGGTGCCCAGCCACACGCCGTGCAGCAGGACGTGCAGGGTCTTGGGGTGGCCGGGTGCGGCCACGAGGACCCGGTGCAGGACCGCTAGGCCGTCGGAGCGGGACTGCCCCAATCGTGCGAAGCCGTACAGGGCTTCGCTGTACGGGTCCTCGTTCAGCACGCTCACCGGCACCCTGTTCATGAGTGACTCGATGTCGCGGCAGCGGAAGTCGTAGCGCAGCGTGCTGAGGTAGAGGTGCCGGTACGTCCGCCAGATCACCGGGTCCTGGCTGGCGTCCGTGACGTGCTCGGGGGTGAGCACGATCAGCGCGCTGTTGTCGGCGGCGCGGGCCTGCCAGGCGACGTCGGCGCACACTTCGGCCGACTCCTGCCAGGTCGCGTCTGTCTCGCGCAGGGCCTCGGCGAGCAGCGTCGGCCACTCTCTCCCGGTGAGCGCCTCGATGGCCGCTGTAGCCGCCCCCTTCAGGGCTGCGGCGCGCTGCGAGCCGAGTGCATGGATCACTGGCCGCCCCGGGCGTCGGCGACGTGAACCACCTGGTTGAGGCGGTTGACCGAGTACCAGCCGCAGTCGACGTCCTCGTCGGCGTCGGCCAGGCGCGGGATGAGGTAAGTGCGCAGCGCCTGCTGGTAGATGAGGCAGTCCGGGCAGCGGCTGGAGAGGTGGACGAGGTAGCGCGGGTGCGCGGTGATGTACGTGCGCTCGCCGCCGGCCGGGTCGTACAGGCGCCAGCCGTCCTCGTCGGTCGGGGTGTGCCACGACGGGGTGACGACCTTGTAGACGTCGCCCCACAGCTCGCTGCCCGAGGTGCCCTTGAGGATGACGACCTGGTCACCGGGCCGGAAGTGGGCGTGGGTGATGTCCCGGTCGGGGGTGACGATGTCACCGGGGGCATGCGGATGGCGGGAAACGGGCACAGCAAGGTTCCTTCCACGAGGGACGCGGGGAGGCGGTGGGAGGAACAAGGATCCGGACGATCCCCGGTTTCGGTAACCGGGGATCGTCGGGTATACAGCCCCGCGTCCTACCGGAACGGGTTCTCCGTCCCGATGTCGTCCGAAGTGGCGGCGTCCAGGAGTTCGGGCAGGTCAGAGCCCTCGGCGTCCCTCTGGTCGATCCACCATCCGGCGCGGTCGACGGTGCGGATCTTGTCTTCCAGGACGGCCCAGTCGGCCTCGTCCCAGGTGCCCTCGCTCACCAGCGCGCTGTACGCGGCGGTGACGAGCTGGTGGCGGGAGCGCTCGCCCCAGGCGAGGGCCTTCTCGGGCCCATCGAGCGGCGGCATGTCGAACTGCTCGGCCCACTCGGCGGCGACCTGTTGCTCCTCGGCACGCTTGGCGGCGATCCAGGCTTCCTTGGATTCCGTGTCGGAGTTGTGGGCGGCCTTCCAGCAGTCGGTGCAGTCGCGGCCTTCGAGCCAGCGGGCGAATCCGGCGCGCCGGTCGGCGGGCCGGTCGGACAGGTTATGCGTTACTTCGTGTCCACAGCTGTGGACAATTTTCCAGGTCGTACGGACAGCCATGTTCTGGGTGATCTCCTTGCCGTGGCGGGCAGTTCAGGGGTTAAGGCCGGGCATGTGCGGTCGAGTGGACTGACGGTGGGGGTTCAGCGGCGCGCGACATGGGCTGGCCTGCGGAGGCGGTCTGGAGTGCTTGGCGGTGGTCTCGGGGACGCTTCCGCCTTCTGCGTCGTCTCAGCGTGTCCTGCGGATGGCGTCAGTGGCCGCCTTGGCGATGGCGGCGGGAGCGCTGGTGGGACGGGGCAGGTGCAGCAAGGTGGTCCCCGGCAGGTGCTGGGACTTCGCGGTGAGGGTGAGCTGGAGTACGGCGCAGCCGGTGGTCGTGAGCTGCTTGATGCGGGTGACGGCTTGAGCGGTTTCGTCGCTGCCGTAGTGGGCGTCGGTGACGATCACGAGGAGGCGGCCGGCGCCGGGGCGGCTGAGTTCGAGGCCGTGGTCGAGTGCGTCGATGGCGTCGCCGAGGTTGTGGTGGCCGCCGTTGGCATCGAACGTCGTCACGCGCTCTGGTGCTCGGTGGGTGGGTCGGGTCAATGCGGTCAGGTGCCTGTCGTAGGCGATGGTGGCGGTGAGGGAGTCGGGGTCGGTCAGGGCTGCTGCGCGTGCCACGATCCAGGCAGCGGACGCGACGGGCGCGCAGGCGGCACGCATGGAGCCGGAAACGTCGACGGCGATACCCACACGCAGCGGTGGGGTGGGGGAGTTGCGGCGGCGGGTGCGGGTGAACGGTTCCGCGGTGGGGACCGACCCGGCCGCGCGCTGAGCGTCGCGGGCGAGGGCCGCACGCATGTTGAGGCGGCCGGGCGGGGTGGGGCTGGTGGTCCGCTCCTCGGTCCGCTCGCGGTAGGCGGCGGCACGCAGGGCGCGGCTCAGGCGCGCGGCGGCGCTCTGCTCGGCGGCGGTGGGACTGCGGGTGCCGGTGACCGGGTTGCCGTAGGGCGCCGGTGTGCCGTCGGGGGTGACGGTGGCGCCACGGGCGTTGAAGACCGACTTGGCGGTGGCGGCGGCTTTGCGTCGCTGGCCGGCCCGCTGGGCGCGGTCCTGGGCCTGCGCAGTGGACTTCGCGGCGATGGCGTTGTCCGCTGCGGCCTGTGCCGCGAGGTCGGCGGCGTCGGTGGCTGCCGTGCTGTCCATGACGACCCTCACGGCCCCGGACAGCAGATCGGTGAGGTTCTCCGGCACGGGCAGGGCAGGGGCCGCGGTGTCCAGAGCGTCGCACCATTCTTGACCGTGCGCGAGCATGGCCGTGGCGTCGTGGTCGGCGCACTGGTGGGCTGCGGTCCAGATGCGGGTGAGTGTGGCCAGCAGGTTTGCGCCGAGTACCTTTTCGCACAGATTGGCGACGGCCCGGGTCTCGCCGGCGTCCAGGATGCCGACGTCACGGCGGCCGAGGATCAGGGCCGCCACGGCGGCGGCGTGCTCGATGCCCTGGAGGGTGGGGTGGGCGATGTCGGGCATGACCAGGGTTCGGGCACTGGTGCGCAGGTACGTGCGGTCCGTGGGCCGCGTGATCAGGTGTGCGCCTTCGACACGGCTCTCCTCCAGCAGGAGCGCGGCCTCGACGACACGGGGGTCCGCTCCGGCAGGCGCCGTCCAGACGGAGTGGGCCGCGTGCGCGGCCTCGTGGACGAACACTCCCCAGGCGGCGGGATACCGCTCTTCGTCGCCCACGATCCGCGGATGGATCTCGTGGGGCTTCAGCGGGGCGAACAGGCCGGCGTCGAACTCGATCTCGCCCCGAGTGGGGAAGAACGCGGCCGGTGCGCCGCTGCGCGTGCCGGGGCGGCAGGTGACGAGGAGGTCCTGGCGGCCGGAGAGGGCGACCAGCCGGTCGCCGAGTTCGGCTCCCACGCGCAGCCACGCGGCCGAGGAGGAACGGGGTTGCGCGGGCGGGGCGCCGTCGTCGTCCCAGCGCGCGAGGTCGGCGTCGTCGTCCGGCGTGGTGGCGGGGGACTGGACGTGGTGGTGGGCGCTCATCGCGAGCGGCCCCGGTGCGCGGAGCCGGTGCTGCCCGGGGGCTGCCGGGCAGCTGACGCGGGGAGCTGCTTGCCGAGGGTGAGGGGCGCGATCTTCTTGACGCCGACAGCCTTGATGACGGCGGCGGCGACGATGTCGCGATCCTCCACAGGAGCGATGCCGACCAGGTTCGCGAGCGCGGCTTTGGTGCCGAGGACGGCCTCGGTCTTCTGGTAGCTGAGCAGCTCTCGCAGTTGGGGGGCCCAGCCCAGCTCGCCGAGTTCGACCTGGTGGGCGAGGTGTCGGGCGACCCGGACCACCCGGGCATCGATCCTCAGCGCCAGGGCGAGGTCATAGTCCGTGCCGATCTGGATCTGCACGCTGAACCGGCTCGCGAGCGCCTCCGTCAACACCGCGCCGTGGACGCCGGGATTGTGGCCCGCCACCACGTAGAAGCCCGGCTCGGCCTTGATGGTCTCGCCCTTGTGGGCCTTGACCTGGATCTGCCTGCGCCCGTCCATCGCGGGATACAGCGCCGCCAGGACCTTCGGTGAGATCAAGGTGGCATCGTCGATCAGCAGGGCGCGGCCCTCGGTCATCGCCGTGACCAGCGGACCGTACTGGAAGACGTAGGCTCCCGTCTCGTCCTGTGTGTACTCGCCGATCAAGTCGCCGACCGTGGTGTCGCCGTCACCGGCGACGGTGAGCAGGTCCGGGAACGCCGCCTCGACCAGACTCGTCTTGCCGGTGCCCGGAGGGCCGTAGAGCAGCACCGGCACGTCGGCGTCGCGCAGCCGGTTCAACGCCTCGACGTCGGGCAGATCGGCCAGCTCCCGGGGGTGGTAGAGCTGGCCCCCCGCGCGGCGGATCGGGCCGGTCTGCCTGGGCGTGGCTGCTGCGGGAGTGGTCGTGCGGGCCGTGGTCGTCTGGCCGCGGGGAGGGTGGGTGCCCGGTGGGCTGATCACAGCGGTCTGCGCGGCTGCGGCGGTCTTCGCGTTCGCGCGGAACTCCGGTTGTCCCATTCCGCCTTGGTCGGCCTCGCCGCGTCGCACCAGGGTGAGGGCGGCGTTGCGGACGGCGCCGTGGGAGTGGCCCAGCTGCCTGGCCATGTCCCCGATGGTGAGCGTGTCCGCCGGCCGGTCGGCCAGCAGTCGGGCCACCTTGGCCCGTAGTTCGCCGCCCTTGGTGCGCGCTGGACGGGTAGGCGGTCCGGGTGTGGTCACGGCGAGGTTCCTTCAAGAGGTGTGGGTGCGGGTGGAGTTGGCGATGTGCTGGAGAGGCTGGCCGCTCGCGGAGCGGATCGCGGACTGTGCCGACATCGGCGACCGGGCCAACCGGGGCGTACCGTCGGCGCTCACCGGCCGAGTGAGGGATCGGTACAGGTGCAGGGGATGGCCGGCGACGAGCAGCTCGCTGGCTGCCGAGCAGGCCCGTGCGTCCGCTCCGTACCGGGTTCCGTCGCTCGGCAGGCGCAGCCTGGCGTCTCTTCGAAGCCGGACTGGAGCAGGATCCGCCGGGCGGCGGCGTTGTAGCCGGTGGTGGTGATCTCGCCGGTGATGGCGTGCCGGATCGTCATGAACGGCTCTGCTGGTGCTTCGGGCAAGGCGGATCTCCTATCGGTGGTGGCGGGAGGAAGGTGGGGTGTGAGGCTCAGCGATGCGCGGCATGGGCAGGTGTGCGGCGGTGCCGGCCCCGGCGGCGTGCGGCAGCTGAAACGGCGAGACTGCGGCGGGCGCCGAGCAGCACCAGCAGGCAGGTGAAGGCCCCCGCGGCCGGGAGGGCGGCGGCGTACGGGTGCGTGGAGAGCGCACCCGCGAGCGCGGTGCCTGCGGCCTGACCGGTGCCGACCGCGGCGATCAGCCAGGCGTACGCCTCGGTGCGGGTGTCGGCGGGCGCGAGTGCAACCACCGTCAGGAACGCGCTGGTGATCAGTGCGGTGAGGAAGAGGCCCGGCAGTGCCGTGAGCGCGGTCGCGGCGATCGGGCCGGGGCAAGTGGCGAGTGGAACCCAGGCGAGGGCGAACAGCAGTGCTGCGGTACGGAGTTGGGTGCCCAGCGGGCCATGTCGGCGAAGTCGGCCGTACAGGATGCCGCCGAGGAGGCTGCCGACGGACAGCGCGGAGGGGATGACTCCGGACAGCAGGGCCATGCCGTGCCGGTCGGCGATGGACACCGCCCACACGTTCATCGCGCCCAGGGAGAAGCCGACCCCTGAGACGGCGAGGAACAGCAGCCGCAGCCCGCCATGCTGCAAGGGCCCGAGGAGTCCGCCCGCCTGCGTGCCCTCAGGCTGCCACTGCCTGGACGGTGCGGCGCTGAGTACGGCGTTCGCCCCGAACAGCCCGAGTACCGCGGTGACCGTCATGGCGGCGCCGGGCCCCTAAGGGCGGAGAGCGCGGCGACCAGCGGCGGCCCAGCGACGTAGATCAGCCCCTGGGCGCCGGTGTCGAGCGCGAGCACGGCGCGGCGCCGCTCCGGGTCCTTCAGCACCACGCTCTACAGGGCACGCAGGTTCGCCTCAAACGGAGGCGTGCTCAGCCCCGCGAGGACGAGCAGCCCCGCCGCGAGCCCCGGCTGGGCGAGGGCGTCTGCGTAAGACAGCAGCAGGAGGCAGGCCGTGGTGACCAGGACGGCGGCTGTCGTGACACGGGTCTGGCCGCGCCGGTCGACCATCCGTCCCAGCACCGGCTGCCCGACAGCGCTGGCCAGGCCGTACAGAGCGCACAGCAGCCCGCCGACAGCGAGCGATCCACCCCGCTCGACGATCAGCAGGAGGATCGCCACGGGCACCATGCCGCTGGGCAGGCGACCGATCAGGGTGCCCAGCAACAGCCGGGCGACATGCCGTTCGGCGAGCAACGGCCGGGAGGTAGTGCGGTCCGGCGGGCAACTGGTGTCGGAATTCAACGCGGCGATGCTTTCCGTGGGCTTCTGGCTGGGGTGAGGGTTAGCGGGTGCGTCCGGCGGCGACCGCTGCCGGGAGATGGCAGTGGAGGAAGTCACGTCGGAGGGCCTTAGCGTCGAATCGGCGGTCAACGCCGTTGCCGCCGCGGGGTGCTGGCGGGTGCGGACTGTGCGGTCATGGCGGTCTTCGTGCGGCGTGGCGCAGATGAAGCGGACGCGGTGGGCGGGACGGCGTGCAGATCGGGGTCGAGGTCGACGCTGTAGCGGGCGGCGGCGAGCATCTCCGCGGCCCAGGTGGCGTGTTCGTTCTCCCAAGTGCGGCCCAGGTCGAACGGCAGCCGGATCCAGACGCCGCGCAAGGTGGGGTAGGTGTCGAATCCGGCGCGCTTGAGGACGCTGGCGGCGAAGCCGTCGACCGGGCCCTCGACGTCGACTTCGCCGCCCTGGCCGCGGGTGATGCGGATCGGCTCGTCGCTCATCGGCTCCGTCCCTTCCCGGCTGCCTGGGCCCGCCCGCTCACTGGCACGGCGCCGGGCTGGGGCAGAAGCTCGGGGAGCGTTGCGGTCGGGGCGTCGCGTTGCTGTGGGGAGCACGTGGCGGATGCCTGCGCGATGCGGTTGCGGCGCTCCATCAACCCGTTGCGCACGGTCGGCCGGGGCGGGAAGGCGCTGCGGCCGGGGTCGAGGCTGTAGTCGGCGTGGACTTCGTAGCCGTGGCGTCGAAGGTCGTGAACGGCCTGGCGAGTGCGGCGGATCCCGTCCTGCTCGGGGTTGGTGAGCCTGTACAGGCCCGGGGTGTCGGGTACGGGCTCGAACTGCTCGCGTACGAGGAACCAGTTGGCGAGGTGTGCGGGGATGTTGGCGGTGGCGGCGGCCACGAATCCGTGGTCGGGGTGGGCGCCGAACCGGAAGTGGTCGGACAGAGAGGATTCCTTTCTGGAGCGGTCAGCGGTGCCCTGCCGCGGCGCGGGGCGCAGGCGGCGGAACGGTGCGGGCGGAGAGCAAGCCGTTGGCTGGGCGCGGACAGAACCGATAGCGAGGCATTCGAGCGCCAGGTCCGCGCGGCCGTACCGGGCGGACCGGCGGCAACTACGCGGCGGCGGAGAGGGCTTCGCGTTGCGGCGAGGACGCGGCGCGCAGGCTGACACCAAAGCGATGGGCGAAAGCCCGCGCTCTCGCCTCCAACTGGTCGTAGGAGTCCTGCGCGGTCATCTGCCCGGGGTGCTTGCGGTACCGGTAGACCGGGACGGGCAGCACGATGCCCGGGGCGAGGCAGGTGACCGCGAGAGCGCAGTAGTCCTCGCCCTGGACGAGGCCGCCCATCGGGGCGGCGCGCACCAGGTCGGTACGGGCCAGGAGGGTGGTTGGGCCGAGCGGGATGGTGTCGGCCGGGTTCTTCCAGTACCGCCACACCTCCCCGGCTTCGTGCCGGCCCGGCGGCGTCGGGGGCCGCCACAGGGTCGTGGACCCGTCGGGGTGGAGGTCCTGGCTGTATCCGGCGCACCAGCCCACCCCGGTCTCCTCCAGGGTGCGCAGTCGCAGCTCCATGGCCTCGTCGGTGAACTCGTCGTCGTCATCGGCCCAGTTGACGTACTTGGTGCGTACCTCGGTGAGCGCGAAGTTGCGGGCGCAGGCCGCGCCAACCGGGCGCGGCAGGGCGAGGATGCGCACGCGCGGGTCGGCGGCGAGAGCGCCGGGCAGCCGGGCGGGGTCGGCTCCGTCGAGGGCGACGACGGCCTCCCACGGCACGCTCTGGCGGCACAGGCTGGCGTGCATGGCCGCAAGGAATGCGAGGCGATCCGGGCGGAGTTGGGTGGCGATGACCACGGTGATCTTCGGGCGCGAGTGCGGGGACAGCGGGTACTCCGGGTGGGCTGGAGGTCGGGGACGGTGCGGGGTGCCCGTGCTA
>NZ_FLSP01000040.1 GCF_900091315.1 Streptomyces sp. DI166 | reverse complement strand
CCCGACCAAGCCGGCCCCGAGCCGCAGAGCGACCCGGGCCTGGAGGCGCTGGCTGCGGACCGGCGCGCGCTGGTCGAGCAGACCGACCACGCCGAGTGGGTCGACCAGCAGCGTGAGCGTCAGCGGCGGCCGGGGCAGGGCGAGAGCTGGGACCCGGTGCCGGTGCCGTTGCCGACGTACGTGACCGCGCCGGTCGCGCCGCGGGCCACTGCCGACGTGGACCTGGAGGCGCCCGACGCGTGGAGTTCGGCGCGTTCCAGCGCCGTCGCGCCGGAGCAGGACTCGGGCGAGTCGCGCGCGGGCGGAGCCGAGCGGGCGGACGCGGACGGCAGCGCGGACACGGCCGACGGCGGCGAGCGCAGCGACGCCCGCCGGGCAGCCTCCGCGCGGCGGGCGCGGGAGCGCGGGCGTACGCCGCTGTTCGACCAGTACGAGGACGGTGGCCGCCCGCGGGCGGCCAACGAGTAGGAGCGGCCCGCCCCGTCCGCGCGCCGGGATCGCACGGGCGCCCCACCTGCAACGGGTCGGGCCCCGGCGAGGAACGGATTTCCAAGCGGGCGGATCGGGATGCTAGAGTTTCACTCGTTGCAAGGGCCTGTGGCGCAGTCCGGTAGCGCACCTCGTTCGCATCGAGGGGGCCAGGGGTTCAAATCCCCTCAGGTCCACGCAGCTCGAAGCCCCGGTAGGGATTATCCCGACCGGGGCTTCGACATGTTGTGCCAACTCCCGTTCCTTTCACCGGGCATGGAGACGTGACTCCTTATGCCGATCGCAGTCGCTGCCCTGGGCATCACGATCTTCTGTCTCGCCCTTCGGCTGGCGGTCACCGTCGTGCGGATGCGGGACCTGCCCGTGTGGCGCAGGTATCTCCCGCTGGCGCTCTTTCTGATCGCGGACGCCGCGAGCCTGTTGCGGGCCTTCGATATTCCGCAGATCGCCGAGGCCATCGCCTTCCCCTTCAACCTCGCCGGCCTCGTGCTGGCGCTGCGGGAGATCCGCGCCCGGCGTGGCATTCGCGCCGAGCGCGGCACTGCCTGAACAGCCGCAGGGGCGGGGGCGGGTGAGGCCCGTCGCTCAGGGGTTGAGCGGCTTGGCGTAGCAGAGGCTCAGTTCGTGGAAGCGGTAGTAGCCGAACTTCGCGCACGGCTCGTATCCGCTGGACTCGTACAGGGCGACGGCCTCCGGCTGCTTGGCGCCGGTCTCCAGGACCATGCGGACGCGGCCGGCGGCGCGGGCGTCCTCCTCCAATGCGGCGAGGATGCGGCGCGCGAGGCCGCGGCCGCGCATGGCGTCGATCACATACATCCGCTTCAGTTCGGCGTCGCCGTCCAGGTTGCCCTCGTCGTTCGCGTCACGGGCGCGCCAGCCGCCGGAGGCGACCGGGGTTCCGTCCTCGTCGTAAGCGATGAGATACACACCGTTCGGCGGCTCGAAATCCGCCGTGGCCATGACCGTGGCGTCGCCGTCGTCGCCGTAGCGGGTGGCGTACTCCGCCTGGACCGCGTCGTTGAGCTTGACGGCGTCGGGGTGGTCGAAGGAGACACGACGTATGTACATGCAGGTAACCGTACAGTCGTAAGCAGTCGGAATCTGGACTCGGTCCAGTTCACGGGTATGGTGCCCGGGTGCTGACTGTGACCTCCGTGAATGTGAACGGGCTGCGCGCTGCCGCGAAGAAGGGCTTCGTGGAGTGGCTGGCCGAGACCTCCGCCGATGTGCTGTGCCTGCAGGAGGTGCGCGCGGAGCCGCAGCAGCTGCCGGAGGCCGTACGGGCGCCCGAGGGCTGGCATGTCGTACACGCTCCGGCCGCCGCCAAGGGGCGCGCGGGCGTCTCCCTCTACACCCGCTGCGAGCCCGAGCGCGTCCAGGTCGGCTTCGGGTCGAGCGAGTTCGACGGGAGTGGACGGTACGTCGAGGCCGACCTTCCCGGTGTGACCGTCGCCTCTCTGTACCTCCCTTCCGGCGAGGTCGGGACCGAGCGCCAGGACGAGAAGATCCGCTTCATGGGCGAGTTCCTCGGTTACCTCAAAGAACTGCGCGAACGTGCCGCCGCCGACGGGCGCGAGGTCGTCGTCTGCGGCGACTGGAACATCGCCCACGAGAAGGCCGACCTGAAGAACTGGCGCGGCAACACCAAGAACTCCGGCTTCCTGCCCGAGGAGCGCGAGTGGCTCGGCCAGGTGCTCGATCCGGCGCAGGGCGGTTACGTCGACGTCGTGCGCTCCCTGCACCCGGACGTCGAGGGGCCGTACAGCTGGTGGTCGTACCGGGGGCGTGCCTTCGACAACGACACGGGCTGGCGCATCGACTACCAGATCGCGACGCCCGGGCTCGCGCGGCGGGCGGTCAAGGGTTTCGTGGAGCGCGCGGCGACGCATGCGGAGCGTTGGTCGGATCATGCGCCGGTGACGGTTGTGTACGAGGAGCGCGTGTAGGCGCACGGTGGGGTGAGTGTGCGCCGAGCGTGCGCGGGCGCGTGGTGGTACGGGCGTGCGCGCCCTGGCGTGGCGCCCGCCTTTCCCATCGGCTTCCGTCGGCCCGTGCGCGCCGCCCGCGTGCGCCGGGGGTGCTTCGTGTGCTGCGTGCGCCCCTGTCTTCCTGAACGCGCCCCCACCTTCCCGCGTGCGCCCCGACGACCGCTCGCGCGCCCCGACGACCGCTCGCGCGCCCCGACGCCTGCTCACGCGCCCGCTCTACGACCGCTTCCGCAGGCGGCGGTCCAGGGCCAGCGACATCTCCGCCTCCACCACACTTCGGGCCAGGGGACGCAGACGGGGCAGGTCCTCCTCGGTGCCGTGGCGGAGGATGAGGTTGGCGAAGAGGTCGGCGAGGACGTCGGCGTGGGCGCGCAGTTCCTTGCCCGCCGCCAGCACCTCGGCGAGCGGGATGCCCTCGCGGACCAGGGCTGAGGAGACGTCCAGCAGGCGTCGGCTGATGTGGACGATCTCCTCGCCGTCGGTGGCGAGGTACCCGAGTTCCATGGCGGCGGCCAGGTTCTCCGGGGTGACCTCACCGGCGAAGTGGTCGGCGAGTTCCTCGGGGGTGAGACGGACCGGCGTCTCCTCGGTGGGGGAGTCCATGCCGAGCAGGTCGGCGACATCGCGGCCGTGGTCGAACGCCTCGGCCAGTTCGGCGATGCCGCTGAGGGTGTGGCCGCGTTCCAGCAGCGCCGAGATCGTGCGCAGCCGGGCCAGGTGGCGGTCGTCGTACCAGGCGATACGGCCCTCGCGGCGGGGCGGCGGGATGAGTCCGCGTTCGCGGTAGAAGCGCAGGGTGCGCACGGTGATGCCGGCCAGTCGGGCCAGCTCCTCCATGCGGTACTCGCGACGGCCCTCGGGTTGTCCAGCGTCTTGTGCCACGCCGGAAGCCTATGGCGTACCAGGGGTAACTTTCCTCGGCCCGCCCCCTACCCATGAGTACAGAGCTGCTCTACCCTCCCATTGCGCCAGTGTTCACTGGCAGAGTCGCATGGGCTGTGGAGGGGCTTCGGGATGACCGGACACGAGCATGTACGGGTGGCGGTGATCGGATCCGGCTTCGGCGGGCTCGGGGCCGCGGTGCGGCTGCGGCGCGAGGGCGTCACCGACTTCGTCGTCCTGGAGCGGGCCTCCAGCGTAGGCGGCACCTGGCGCGACAACAGCTATCCCGGGTGTGCCTGCGACGTTCCGTCGCACCTGTACTCCTTCTCCTTCGCGCCCAACCCGGACTGGCCGCGCACCTTCTCGGGTCAGGAGCACATCCGCGCCTACCTGGAGCACGTCACGGACACCTTCGGGCTGCGCCCGCACATCCGCTTCGACTCCGAGGTGAAGCGGATGGCCTGGAACGCCGAGCGGCTGTGCTGGGACATCGAGACCACCAGTGGGAACCTCTCCGCCGACGTGGTCGTGTCGGCCACCGGGCCCCTCTCCGACCCCAAGATCCCGGAGATCCCCGGGCTCGACTCCTTCCCGGGCAAGGTCTTCCACTCCGCGCGCTGGGACCACGACTACGACCTGCGCGGCAAGCGCGTCGCCATGGTCGGTACCGGTGCCTCCGCGATCCAGATCGTGCCGGCCATCCAGCCGCTCACCGAGCGGCTCACCCTTTTCCAGCGCACCCCGCCGTGGGTCATGCCGCGCATGGACCGCGCGATCAGCGGCGCGGAGCGCTGGCTGCACCGGCGGCTCCCCTTCACGACCCAGGCCCGGCGCGGGCTGCTGTGGGGGATCAGGGAGCTCCAGGTCCAGGCGTTCACCAAGCACCCGAACGAACTCGGTCTGGTAGAGCGGCTCGCCCGGCAGAACATGGCCCGCGCGATCAAGGATCCCGAGCTGCGCGCCAAACTCACCCCGGACTACCGCATCGGCTGCAAGCGGATCCTGCTCAGCAGCGAGTACTACCCGGCGATCGCCCGGCCGAATGTCGACGTGGTCGCCAGCGGGCTCGCCGAGGTGCGCGGGTCCACGCTCGTCGCCGCCGACGGCACCGAGGCGGAGGTCGACGCCATCGTCTTCGGCACCGGCTTCCACGTCACCGACATGCCCATCGCGGAACGGGTCGTCGGGGCGGACGGGCGCACGCTCGCCGAGACGTGGAAGGGCGGCATGCAGGCACTGCGGGGCGCGTCCGCCGCCGGGTTCCCGAACTGGATGACGATCATCGGGCCCAACACCGGGCTCGGGAACTCGTCGATGATCCTCATGATCGAGAGCCAGCTCAACTACATGGCGGACTACCTGCGGCAGTTGAACGTCCTCGGCGGACGCGTGGCCCTGGACGCCCGGCCGAGCGCCGTGCACGCCTGGAACCGGCGCGTGCAGGAGCGCATGAAGCGCACGGTGTGGAACACGGGTGGCTGCACGAGCTGGTACCTGGACGCGAGTGGGCGCAACACCACCATCTGGCCCGGTACGACGAGCGAGTTCCGGCGCGCGACGCGCCGCGTGGAGCTCGCGGAGTACGCGGTGGTGCGCGCCGTGAGCGCGCAGGGCGGCGCCGAGGGGCGCGAGGGCGCGCGGGACAGCGCCAGCGCGTCCGAAGAGCGCATCAGCGCGCAGAACGGCGCTGGCCAACCGAAGGAGCGCAACAGCGAGAAAAGCAGCGCCTCCCCCACCAAGGGGCGCAAGAGCGCGAACAGCCGCGCCAACGCGGACACAAGCCCCGCCGAACAGCGCGAAGGCGCGAACAACAGCGCCAGCCCACCCGAGCGCCCCACCACCCCCTCCGCTCCCACCACCCGCCCGGAGGTAGACGCATGAGCCGCCTCACCCACGTCAGCTCCGGCCCCTACGCCCCACCCACCCCCGCCCGCGAACTCACCGCGACCTCCGCGGACGGCGCGCGTCTGCACGTGGAGGTGCACGGCCCCGACAACGCGCCCCCCGTCGTCCTCGCCCACGGCTGGACCTGCTCCACCGCCTTCTGGGCCGCGCAGATCCGGGAGCTGGCCACCGACCACCGCGTCATCGCCTACGACCAGCGCGGCCACGGACGCAGCCCGGCGAGCCCGGCCTGCAGCACCGACGCGCTCGCCGACGACCTGGTGGCCGTACTGAAGGCGACGCTCGCGCCCGGGGAGAAGGCGGTGCTCGCCGGGCACTCCATGGGCGGGATGACCGTGCTGGCGGCGTCCGCGCGGCCGGAGGTGAAGGAGCACGCGGCGGCTGTCCTGCTGTGCAGTACCGGTGCGTCGCGGCTGGTCGCAGAGTCGACCGTCGTACCGCTGCGGCCGGGGCGGGCGCGGACGTGGCTGACCAAGAAGATCCTCGGGTCGCGGGCGCCGCTCGGGCCGGTCACGCCGCTCGCGCGGCGGGTGCTCAAGTACGGGACCATGGGCCCGGGTTCGGCGCCGCACATGGTCGAGGCGTGCGCGCGGATCGTGCACGCCTGTCCTCGGAAGGTGCGGCACGCCTGGTCGCAGGTGCTGGACGCGCTGGATCTGGACCACGGCGTACCGCAGTTGACGGTGCCGACCGCGGTCGTCGTCGGTACCGCGGACCGGCTCACGCCGCCCGTGCACGCGCGGTCGCTGGCCGCCGCGCTGCCGGCGTGCACCGGGCTCACCGAACTGCCCGGGGTCGGGCACATGACGCCGGTGGAGGCGCCGGAGCTGGTCAGCACCAGGATTCGGGAACTCGTCGTCGCCTACGTACAGATCAAGGAGGGCGCATGAGCAGGGTGAGCCTCGAAGGACAGGTCGCCGTCGTCACCGGAGCGGCGCGGGGCGTGGGGGAGCTGCTCGCCCGCAAGCTCTCCGCGCGGGGCGCGAAAGTGGCGCTGGTCGGGCTGGAGGCGGACGCGCTCAAGCAGGTCTCCGAGCGGCTGCACAGCGACAGTGACCACTGGTACGCCGATGTCACCGACCACGAGGCGATGGCGAGGGTGGCGAGGGAGGTCAAGGAGCGGTTCGGGAAGGTCGACATCGTCGTGGCCAACGCCGGGGTCGCCTCCGGCGGACCCTTCGTGGACTCCGACCCGGAGGCGTGGCGGCGGGTCATCGAGGTGAACCTGATCGGATCGGCCGTCACCGCGCGGGCGTTCCTCCCGCTGCTCATGGAGAGCCGCGGCTATCTGCTCCAGATCGCCTCGCTCGCCGCGATCACCCCGGCGCCGATGATGACCGCGTACTGCGCGTCCAAGTCGGGTGTGGAGGCGTACGCGCACAGTCTGCGCGCCGAGGTCGGCTACAAGGGCGTACGGGTCGGCGTCGGGTACCTGTCCTGGACCGACACGGACATGGTGCGCGGGGCCGATCAGGACGACGTGATGCGGGAGTTGCGGCAGCGGCTGCCGTGGCCGTCGAACAAGACGTACCCGCTCGGGCCCGCGGTCGACCGGATCGTCGCCGGGATCGAGCGCCGCTCGGCGCATGTGTACGGGCAGTGGTGGCTGCGCGGGATGCAGGGCGTGCGCGGCTATCTGCCGGGGCTCATCGGGACCGTCGGGCAGCGGGAGATGCGCAGGTTCGCGGACCGGCTCGACGGCATGCGGATCGGGCTGGTCGGAGCGGGCGGTGCCGCCGACGAGAAGGAGCGCGCTACACAGCGTGACTGATCGACATGCGGAGCGTTACGGCGCGTGTGAGTCTGGTCGTGCCCGATCCCCTCACCCATCTTGGGAGTGAAACCGCATGGGCATGAAGGACCAGTTCCAGGAGAAGTCCGAGCAGCTCCAGCAGCAGGCCAAGGAGAAGATGCAGCAGGGCCGCGAGCGCGGCCAGCAGCAGCGTGGCCAGCAGCGCGACCGCGACGAGGACATGGAGCGTTCGCGGCGCGAGGAGCAGGAGCGCTTCGACCAGGACTATGAATCCTGACGCTGCGTGCTGAGCGGAAAGGGCGCCCCCACTGGGGGCGCCCTTTCTCATGCGGCCCGGGGTCTCGCACGGCCCGGAGACTCATGCAGCCGGAGCCCATCCGGCCCGGAGCCACATCCCACCCTGAGCCTCAGGCCGTGCGCGGCGGCAGCTTCGGCCGCGTCCGGTCCGGTACGTGCGCGTAGTCCGGCGGGTCGGCCGGCGGGTTCGTCTCCAGCAGCTCCAGGGCGAGCTGCACCGCGTCGTCGAGCTGGGCGTGGCGGCCCTCCGCCCAGTCCAGGGGGGTGCGCAGGATCTCCAGGTCGGGGATGACGCCCTTGTTCTCGATGGACCAGCCGTACGCGTCGAACCAGGCCGCGTTCATCGGCACCGTGATCACCGTGCCGTCGCCCAGCTGGTGGCGGCCGGTCATGCCGACGACCCCGCCCCAGGTGCGCTGCCCGACGACCGGGCCCAGCTTCAGCAGTTTGAAGGCGGCCGTGATCATGTCGCCGTCGGAGGAGGTCGCCTCGTCGGCGAGGGCGACGATGGGGCCGCGCGGGGCGTTGGAGGCGTAGGAGACGGGCTGGGCGTTGCGGGTCAGGTCCCAGCCGAGGATGGTGCGGGTGAGTTTCTCCACGACGAGTTCGCTGATGTGGCCGCCCGCGTTGCCGCGTACGTCGACGATGAGGGCGGGCCGGGAGACCTCCATGCGCAGATCGCGGTTGAACTGGGCCCAGCCGGAGCCGCCCATGTCCGGGATGTGCAGATAGCCGCACCGCCCGCCGCTCAACTCCCGTACGACCTCGCGGCGCTTGGCGACCCAGTCCTGGTAGCGCAGGGGCCGTTCGTCGATCAGCGGGACCACGGCGACCCGGCGGGAGCGGCCCTCGCCCTCGGTCGGGGTGAAGGTCAGCTCCACGGTCGTACCGCCCGTGCCCGCGAGCAGCGGATACGGTCCCGCCACCGGGTCCACCGGGCGGCCGTCGACGTGGGTGAGGACGGCGCCCTCGCGGATGCCGGTGCCCGCCAGCGGGGAGCGGGCCTTGGAGTCGGAGGAGTCGCCGGGCAGGATCCGGCGCACCGTCCAGCCCGCCTCGCGCCGTACGAAGTTGGCGCCGAGCAGGCCCTGGCGGCGCTGGTAGTGGGGCGGGCCCTCGTTGCGGCGGGACGCGGCGACGTAGGCGTGGGAGGTGCCGAGTTCGCCGAGGACCTCGCGGAGCAGGTCGGCGAACTCGTCGGGGGAGGCGACGCGGTCGACGAGCGGCCGGTACTGGGCGAGTACCGCGTCCCAGTCGATGCCGCACATACCGGGGTCCCAGAAGTAGGCGCGGATCAGCCGGCCCGCCTCCTCGTACGACTGGCGCCATTCGGCGGCCGGGTCGGCGTGGTGGACGATGCGGCGGGCGTCGATCCACACCGTGGAGTCGCTGTCGCCGGTCTCGGTGGCGGGGACGGCGCGCAGGTCACCCTCGTCGACGACGACCAGGCGGCTGCCGTCGCCGCTGATCGCGAACCAGTCCAGGTGTTCGACGAGCTCGGACTTCTTGGCCTTGCTGATGGAGAAGTGCTCCAGGGTGGGACGGCCGCTGGTGTCGTCGGGGTTGGCGAAGGTCTCGCCGAGCGCTCCGGAGATCGGCCAGCGCAGCCAGACCAGGCCGCCGCCGGCCACCGGGCAGAGCGCGGAGTACTTGGAGGCGGCGACCGGGAACGGCGTCACGCGGCTCTCCAGGCCCTCGCTCTCCACGGTCACCGTGCCGCCCTCGCCGCCCTCGTCCTCCACCGGGTCCAGGCCCCCGGCCGCCGGGCGGCCCTCGGGGCTGAGCGCGAACGGGCTCGGCGTCGCCGACGACAGCGGCACCAGGTAGGGGCGGCAGCCGAGCGGGAAGGACAGGTCGCCGGTGTGGACGTCGTAGACCGGGTCGAAGCCGCGCCAGGAGAGGAAGGCGAGGTAGCGGCCGTCGCTGGTGAAGACCGGGTTCTCGTCCTCGAAGCGGCCGTTGGTGACGTCGACGATGAACCGGTCCTTGATGCGGGCCATCTTGATCTGCCGCAGGGAGCGTCCGATACCGGGGTGGGACCAGGTCAGCCAGCCACCGTCGGGGGAGAAGGCGAGGTCGCGGACGGGGCCGTTGATGGACCGGATCAGCTCGGTGACCTCGCCGTTGGAGTCCTCGGTGGCGTCCAGCAGCAGGAGCCGTCCGTCGTGCGCGGCCATGGCCAGGCGTTCGCCCTGCGGGTCGGAGACCAGTTCGAGGACCCGGCCGAGTTCGCCGGAGGCCAGCCGGCGCGGTTCGCGGTCGCCGGTGGCGCGGGGCAGGTAGGCGATCTCGACGGCGTCCTCGCCCTCGGCGTCGGTGATGTAGGCGACCTGACCGGCCGGGCCGAGCATCTCCGGGAGCCGGACGCGTACGCCCGGGGTGTCGGTGATGGTGCGCGCGGGGCCGTCGCGGTGGGTGAGCCAGTACAGGCTGCCGCGTACGACGACGGCGCTGGCGCGGCCCGTCTCGTCCACGGAGATGCCGTCGACGTGCTGGGCGGCGGGCACCTGGTAGCGGCGCCGCCCCGCGCGGGGGCCGCTGAGCCGTACGTCCAGCCTGCGCGGTTCGGCGTCGAGATCGTCGAGGATCCACAGCTCGCCCGCGCACTGGTAGACCACGCGCGTGCCGTCGCTGGAGGCGTGCCGCGCGTAGAAGGCGTCGTGGTCGGTGTGGCGGCGCAGGCCGGAGCCGTCGTGGGCGCAGGAGTAGAGGTTGCCGACGCCTTCGTGGTCGGAGAGGAAGGCGATCCGGCCGCCGACGAACATGGGGCAGGCGAGATGACCTTCGAGGCCTGCCAGCAGCCGTTCGCCGTGGAACCACAGGCGGCCCGTCGCGCCGCCCCGGTAGCGCTTCCAGGAGGCGGGTTCGTGCGGCGGGGTGCCGGTGAGCAGCAGGGTCCTGCGTTCCCCGGCCAGGTCGGCGACCTGGATGTCGCTGACGGGACCCCAGGGCAGTTTGCGGCCGGGGGAGCCGTCCGGGGTGACCTTGTAGGCCCAGGTGTAGTACGAGAAGGGCTCGCCGTGGGAGGCGACGGCGAGGATGTCGCCGTCCGGGGTCCAGCCGGTGACCTGGGTGTCGGCGGTGCCCCAGTGGCTGAGCTGCCGCGCGGGGCCGCCGTCGGCCGGGACCAGGTGGATCTCGGGGTCCAGGGTGCGCCAGCTCGTGTACGCGATGTGCGTGCCGTCGGGGGAGAAGCGGGGGTGGCCCGCCTTGGTGCGGTCGACGGTGAGCCGCCAGGCGCGGCCGGGTCCGTCCAGTCGGGTCAGCCAGAGGTCGTCCTCGCTCACGAAGCACAACAGGTCGCCGTTGATGTGGGGCATGCGCAGGTAGCTCACCTCCTCATGCTTTTCCGGGGGATGGGCCCGGGCAACTTATGAAAAATCGGATCGCGTGACCCAGGACACGTACGAAACCGTTTCGTTTCGATAGTCGCTGGGGTACATTCGTCCTGTACGAAACCGTGTCGTTCGCAGGCGGGCCTCCCCGGCTCTGCCGGTGAATCCGCGAGCCTCCCAGGCTCCCGGTGAACCGCGCGGTGGACTTGTCCGGGGGCAGCGGAGAGGAGAGTGTCATGGCCGAGGCCGCAACCGCGCGCCGCAGCCGGATCACGCCCGAGCGCGAGGCCGAGCTGTACGGCGCCGTACTCGACCTGCTCCGCGAGGTCGGCTACGACGCCCTCACCATGGACGCGGTCGCCGCGCGCACCAAGTCCAGCAAGGCCACGCTCTACCGCCAGTGGGGCGGCAAGGCCGAGCTGGTGGCCAAGGCCGTACGGCACACCAAGCCGGGCGGCATCGGGCTCGGCGACATCGACACCGGTTCGCTCAAGGGCGACCTGCACGCCCTCACCCTGCGCTCGGACGACTGCGAGATGGAGCAGAACTCCGCGCTCATGCGCGGGCTCGCCATGGCCGTGCACAGCAACCCCGATCTGCTGGCGGCGTTCCGGGAGCACCTGATCGAACCCGAACTGGCGGAGTTCCGCCGGGTGGTGCAGCGGGCGATCGACCGGGGCGAGGTCCGTGCGGACAACCCCGCGATCGACTACATGATGCACATGATGCTCGGCGGGTTCGCCGCCCGGACGCTCATCGACGAGCTGCCACCCACGCAGGAATTCCTGCTGTCCTACATCGACGCCGTGGTCCTCCCCGCCCTCGGCGCCCCCAGCGACTGACCGGCCCACCCGGCCGGCGAGTCCCCAGCAAGCCCTCCACCTGACGTCACCGCTCACGTCGCCGGGCTGACCCACCCTGCCCGGAACCGCCTTGTTCACGGGCCGATCCACCCTGCCCTGCACACCCCCACGACCTGACCGGGAGTACGCCTCCGTGGCCACGTTCCTCTATCGACTGGGCCGTCTCGCCTTCCGGCGCCGGCACTTCGTCGCCCTCATATGGGTGGCCCTGCTGACGCTCGCCGGCGTCGGCGCCGCCTCCGCGCCCGCCGCGGGCAACTCGTCCTTCTCCATACCCGGCACCGAGGCCCAGAAGGCCTTCGACCTGCTGGAGGAGCGCTTCCCCGGCTCCAGCGCCGACGGAGCGACCGCCCGGGTCGTCTTCCAGGCGCCGGACGGCGACAAGCTCGCCGACGCCGGGCACAAGTCCGCCGTCCAGCAGGCCGTCAAGGAGCTCGGCACCGGCTCCGAGGTCGTCTCGGTCACCGACCCCTTCGAGACGAAGTCCGTCTCGAAGGACGGCCGCGTCGGCTACGCCCAGGTCCGCTACGAGGTCTCCGGCATGGAACTGGAGGACTCCTCCAAGGAGGCCCTGGAACACGCCGCCGACGAGGCCCGCGAGAGCGGCCTGACCGTGGAGATCGGCGGTGACGCGCTCCAGGCCACGCCCGAGACCGGCTCCACCGAGATCATCGGCATCGCGGTCGCCGCCGTCGTCCTCGTCATCACCCTGGGCTCGCTGGTCGCGGCCGGACTGCCGCTGCTGACCGCCCTGATCGGCGTCGGCATCGGCGTCTCCGCCATCACCGCCCTCGCCAACGCGCTCGAACTGGGCTCCACCACCGGCACCCTGGCCACGATGATCGGCCTCGCCGTCGGTATCGACTACGCGCTGTTCATCGTCTCCCGCTACCGCGCCGAGCTCGCCGAGGGGCGCAGCCGCGAGGAGGCCGTCGGCCGCGCCACCGGCACCGCGGGCTCCGCGGTCGTCTTCGCCGGTCTCACCGTCGTGATCGCGCTGGTGGGCCTGTCGGTCGTCAACATCCCGATGCTGACCAAGATGGGCATCGCCGCCGCCGGCACCGTCGTCATCGCGGTCCTGATCGCCCTGACCATGATCCCGGCGCTGCTCGGCTACGCGGGCCGCAAGGTGCAGCCCGCGGGCGCCCGGAGCAAGCTGCTCGGCCGGAGGAAGAAGAGCGCGAAGGCGTCCGCCAAGCCCAACATGGGCACCCGCTGGGCGAGCTTCGTCGTCCGCCGCCCTGTCGTCGTACTGCTGTTCGGTGTCATCGGCCTCGGCGCCGCCGCCGTACCGGTCGCCTCCCTGGAACTGGGCCTGCCCGACGACGGCTCCCAGCCCACCTCCACCACCCAGCGCCGCGCCTACGACCTGCTCTCCGAGGGCTTCGGCCCCGGCTTCAACGGCCCCCTGATGGTCGTCGGCGACGCCAAGGGCAGCGCCGACCCCAAGGCCGCCGCCACCGAGGTCGCCGACGAGATCAAGGACCTGGACGGCGTCGTCACGGTCACCCCGGCGACGTTCAACAAGCCCGGGGACACCTTCACCATCACCGTCATCCCCGACTCCAAGCCCTCCTCCACCGAGACCGAGGACCTGGTCCACGCCATCCGCGACACCGGCGCCGGCATCGAGGCCGACACCGACACCGAGGTACTGGTCAGCGGCACCACGGCGATGAACATCGACTTCTCGCAGAAGATGAACGACGCGCTGATCCCGTACCTGGCGCTCGTCGTGGGCCTGGCCTTCCTGCTGCTGATCGCGGTGTTCCGGTCGGTCCTCGTCCCGCTGAAGGCGGCGCTCGGCTTCCTGCTGAGCGTGCTCGCCGCACTCGGCGCCGTGGTCGCGGTCTTCCAGTGGGGCTGGCTGTCCGGCCTGCTGGGCGTGGAGGAGACCGGCCCGATCATGTCGATGATGCCGATCTTCATGGTCGGCGTGGTCTTCGGCCTCGCGATGGACTACGAGGTCTTCCTGGTGACCCGGATGCGCGAGGCGTACGTCCACGGCGAGACCCCCGGCCAGGCCGTGGTCACCGGCTTCCGGCACGGGGCGCGGGTGGTCACCGCCGCCGCGGTGATCATGATGGCGGTCTTCGCGGGCTTCATCGGCTCCTCCGAGTCGATGGTCAAGATGATCGGCTTCGGCCTCGCCATCGCCGTCTTCTTCGACGCCTTCGTGGTCCGCATGGCGATCGTCCCGGCGGTCCTGGCCCTGCTCGGCAAGCGGGCCTGGTGGCTGCCGAAGTGGCTGGACCGCGCCCTGCCCAACGTCGACGTCGAGGGCGAGGGCCTGAAGACCGCCGGGGAGGACTCCCGCGCGGAGGACGACGACAAGGAACTCGTACGCGTGTGACGTACGGCTCCTGACAAGGACCAGCCGGTGAGGGCCAGCGTGGGGACGGTGGCGCCCTCACCGGCTGCTTGTTCCGTACGGCCGTTCGGCGCGGGCGCAATGCGGTCGCGTGCCCGGTACACGTACCGCTAGCGTGCCCGCATGACGTCTGCCGATGCCTCCACCGAGGCCCACCCCAGGTTTGCCGCGGCTCTGGACGAGCTGGGGCTCGGATCAGTCCTCGCGCAGGTCCGGCGCTTCCCGGAGGCCACCCGGACCGCCGAGGAGGCCGCCGCCGCGATCGGGTGCGAGCTGAGCCAGATCTGCAAGTCCCTGATCTTCGCCGCCGACGGCGAGCCCGTCCTCGTGCTCATGGACGGCGCCTCCCGCGTCGACGTGGAACGGGTGCGCCGCGAACTCGGCGCCGAGAAGGTCACCCGGGCCAAGGCGGACGTCGTACGGGAGACCACCGGCTACGCCATCGGCGGCGTACCGCCCTTCGGGCACCGCACCCGGACCCGGGTCCTCGCCGACCGCTCGCTGCTCGACCACGACGTCGTCTGGGCGGCGGCCGGCACGCCGTACACCGTCTTCCCCATGGAGCCCAAGTCCCTGGTCGCCCACGCCGGCGGCACCTTGGTGGACGTGCGCGAGCGCACCGCGTGACACCCCTGGTCGCCACGGCGGTACTGCTCGCCGCGGTCACGCACGCGGGCTGGAACGCCCTCGCCCACCACATCCCCGACAAGCTCGTCGGGTTCACCCTGATCTCCGGCGGGGGGATGCTGATCGGGCTGGCGGCGGCGCCGTTCACGGCGTTCCCGGCCGCGGGGGCGTGGCCGTACCTGTTGTGCTCCGCGGCGATCCACATGGCCTACTACGCCCTGCTGATGAGGTCCTTCCGGCTCGGCGACTTCGGCCAGGCGTACCCCATCGCGCGCGGTACCGCGCCCCTGGTCGTCACGGTGCTGGCGGCGGTCTTCGCCCACGAGGTACCCGACGGCTGGGCGGCCACCGGCGTCGCCGTCTCCTGCGCGGGACTGACCGGGGTCGCGCTGTGGGGGCTGCGCGGGCGGCGGCCGAACTGGGCGGCCATCGGCGCCGCGGTCGCGACGGGCCTGACCATCGCCGCCTACACGGTCGTCGACGGCCTCGGCGTACGCGCCTCGGGCACCTCCCTCGGCTACATCGCCTGGCTGATGGCGGTGCAGGGCGCGGTCATCCCCGCGTACGCGGCTTGGCGCTGGCGCTCCGGCGCGGTCGCGGTGCTACGGCCCCACGCCGCGCTCGGCCTGCTCGGCGCCGCCCTGTCGGTGGCCGCGTACGCCCTGGTCCTGTGGGCCCAGACCCGGGCCGCGCTGGCGCCGATCGCCGCGCTCCGGGAGTCCTCGATCATCGTGGGTGCGGCCATCGGCGCGGTGTTCTTCAAGGAGCGGTTCGGAGCGCCGCGGATCGTGGCCGCGGCGCTGGTGGTGGCGGGGATCGGGTTGATGCTGCGGGCCGGGTAGGCGCCGCCGGTCAGGTCCGGTGCGCCGGGCGTACGGCGACCGCGTCGACCTCGAAGAGCATCCCGGGCAGGGCCAGGGCGGCGACTCCGCTCAGGGTCTGGGCGGGGAGGCGGTCGCCGAAGCGGGCGGCGAGCGCCTTGCCGAGCACCTCCAGCTTCGAGGGGTCGTGGTCGACGATGAATGTGCCGAGCCGCACCACGTGCTCGAAGCCGAGGCCCACGGCCTCCAGCGCCGAGCGCAGACGGTCGAAGGCGAGCTCCACCTGGGTGGCGAAGTCGCCGGGGACCGGCGCGCCGGAGGCGTCGGAGGCGTACTGGCCGGCGATGTGGACGATCTCGCCGGGTGCGGAGACGGCGTGGCTGTAGCCGAAGGAGGTCGGGTCGTGGAGCGTGGACGGGTTGGTGATCGTGCGCTCGTCGGACGTCATGATCCACTCAACACCCGGGCGCCGGGCGCGCATTCCGTGCGGCTGCGGTGGTGCGGAAGGTGGCTGGAGGAGCACCCTGGAATCAGGTGTTCCGGAGGTGATCGTCATGATGCACACCACAGTCGGCTGGCACGTCGACATGGAGTTCAGTGAGGACGAGCGGCACACGCGCGCGGCGGCGATGGTGCGACTGCCCGACGGCACGGAAGTACGGGCCCAGGGGCATGCCAGCCGCCACCAGACCGATGAGAATCAGCCGCGGGTCGGTGAGGAGATAGCGGGTGCGCGGGCGCTGAACGAACTCGCCATGCAGCTTCTGACGAAGGCGCACGGGGAGATCGACGCGGTTTCCGGGCGGACGTCGCATCCGATTCATGTGTGAGGTGTGAGGGGGTGCACTGAGGGGCGCGGGGCGCTTGATGGCTGTCGAGCGCCGGGCGTGTTCCGGGTGCGCGGGGCGTGCGCGAAGGTGTGCGCGCCCCGCGTGCGTGTGCTCTTACGCGCCCTTGGTGAGCGACTCGCGCACCGCACGGACCAGCGCCTGGGCGCGCGGGTCAGCGGTCACCGTCTTGCGGAAGCCGTTCGTGACATAGCCGAACGCGATGCCGGAGGCCGGGTCGGCGAAACCGAGGGAGCCGCCGCGGCCGGGGTGGCCGAAGGAGTCGGGGGACAGGAACGGGGACGCGCTGCCGTGCAGCATGAACCCGAGGCCGAAGCGGGTGTTCACCACCAGGACGCGGTCCGGTCCTGCGGACTCCTCCGCGCGGGCGAGCTTCGCCGTGGCCTCGTCGAACAGGCGCACCCCGTCGACCTCGCCGATGAGCGCCGCGTATATACGGGCGAGTCCGTCGGCGGTGGCTATGCCGTTGGTGGCGGGCAGCGCGGACGCCCGGTACGCCGGTTCGTTCTGCTCCGGGAAGGGAGTGATCGCGGCGAAGGCGCGGCGGGTGAGGGAGTCAGGGTCGGTGTAGGCGGCGGTGACCGAGCGCTTGGGGCGGGCGCGCAGGACCGCCCCGGCCGGCGGTTCGGGCCCCTCGATGTCGCCGACGCGCCCCGCACGCCCCGCGCTCTCCTCGGCGGCCGGGAGTCCGAGCCAGAAGTCGGCGCCGAGCGGCCCGGCGATCTCGGCCGCGATCCACTCGCCCGCGCTCTGCCCCGTGATCCGGCGCACGATCTCGTCGAGCATCCAGCCGTAGGTCAGCGCGTGATAGCCGTGCGCGCTCCCCGGCTCCCACGCGGGCGCCTGCGCGGCCACCGCCTCGGGCCCCCGCGCCGGATCGAGCGCCTCCTGCGGCGTGAGCGGCCGGTCGAGCACCGGCAGCCCGGCCCGGTGGTTGAGCACCTGCCGGACCGTCACCCGCTCCTTGCCCCGCGCCTTGAACTCCGGCCAGTACTCACCCACCGGCGCGTCCAGGTCCAGCTGCCCGCGCTGATGCAGCAGCAGGAGTACGGCGGCGGCGACGCCCTTGGTCGCCGAGCGCACGACCTGCGCCGTCCCCCGCTGCCAGGGGTCGGTGCCGTCGACGTCCTTGGCACCGGCCCACAGGTCGACGACCTTCCGCCCGTCCCGGTAGACGGCGACCGCCGCGCCCCGCTCCCCGAGCGTGGCGAAGTTCCGCGCGAACGCCTCTCCGACCGGCTCGAAGCCCTCGGCCACTGCGCCGTTCACGTCCACGTCCGTACTCCTTCGTGCCCTGCTCAGGTGAAGCTGTCTCCCTCTCACCCAAGCAGGACGGACACGTCGATGTTCCCGCGGGTCGCGTTGGAGTAGGGGCAGACCTCGTGGGCGGCGTCCACCAGCTTCGTCGCGACGTCCGGGTCCAGCACCGGCAGGGAGACGTTGAGGGCGACCGCGAGCCCGTAACCGCGCTGCTTGTTGGGGCCGATGCCGACCTTCGCGGCGACGGTGGAGCCGGACAGGTCGTAACCGGCGCGGCGTCCGACCAGGACCAGCGCGTTGTGGAAGCAGGCGCTGAATCCGGCGGCGAACAGCTGCTCGGGGTTGGTGCCGTTCCCGTCACCGCCGAGCTGCGGAGGCATCGCCACGCGCAGTTCCAGGTGGCCGTCCTGACTGGTGACGTAGCCGTCCCTGCCGCCGTGCGCGGTGGCCTCGGCGACGTACATGATCTTGGTGGGACGGGTGTCGACAGCGGTGCCCTCGGTCAAGGCCGTCGCCTCCCGGAAAGAGTGTGCGTAATTACATCGTGCACAAGGTACTGGCCGGTAGGTGGTGGAGGTGCGGGCAGGGGGGTGGGAACCGGGGGTAACGCCGGGGTGAGGGGGTGAGCGCGGGCGTGTAGGGGCCGCCGGGCGCCCGGCGTGCGAGGCCCGGCGCGAAAGGCGGTGCGCGCGACTGCCGCGGGCGCCGGTCGGGCCCACGCGACTCTCGCGCGCAAAGATCGACGCACGCGGCTCGGCGCGCCACGCGGCTCGGCGCGCGCCCCTGCGCGCACTCCTCAGCGCGCGTCGCTCACCGCGCGCGGTCCGCCGCCGACTGCGCCTTGTCCGCCAGCCGCCACAACTCCTCGCGCAACCGCGCGACCTCCGGCCCGTCGAGCTCCGTCGCCGCGAGCAGCGCGCCCGGTACGCGCGCCGCGCGCTCCCGGAGTTCCTCCGCGCGCCCCGTGCACGCCACGAGCACCGAGCGCTCGTCGCCCGCCGCGCGCTCCCGGCGCACAAGCCCCGCGCTCTCCAGCCGCTTGAGCAAGGGCGACACCGTGCCGTAGTCCAGCCGCAGCGCCCCCGCCAGCTCCTTCACCGTCGTCTCGCCCCGCTCCCACAGCACCAGCAGCACCAGGTACTGCGGATACGTGAGCCCGAGGTCGTCGAGCAGCGGCCGGTACGCGGCCGTGACCGCGCGCTGGGCCGCGTACAGCGCGAAGCACAGCTGCTCGTCCAGCAGCAGGGACCCGGCGGCGCTGTCTTGGTGGCTCGTCACCCGCCCATTGTCACGGACGGGCGCCGGGCACCGGGACGGAACGCGGATCGAAACCGAAGGGCAGCTCCAGCCGGTGCGCGCGCATCAGCTCCTCGTCGGCGAGCAGTTCCCCGGTCCCGCCGTCCGCGGCGATCACTCCCTCGCTCAGGATCAGCGCGCGCGGGCACAGTTCCAGGGCGTAGGGCAGGTCGTGGGTGACCATCAGGACGGTGACGTCCAGCGAGCGCAGGATGTCGGCCAGTTCGCGGCGCGAGGCGGGGTCGAGGTTGGAGGAGGGCTCGTCCAGGACGAGGATCTCCGGCTCCATCGCCAGCACCGTCGCCACCGCCACCCGGCGGCGCTGCCCGAACGACAGGTGGTGCGGCGGCCGTTCCTTGAACTCGGCCATGCCGACCTGCTCCAGCGCCAGGTCCACCCGCTCCTCCAGCGCGGCCCCCTTCAGCCCGGCCGCCGCGGGCCCGAAGGCCACGTCCTCGCGGACCGTCGGCATGAAGAGCTGGTCGTCGGGGTCCTGGAAGACGATGCCGACCTTGCGCCGGATCTCGGCCATGTGCGCGCGCCCCACCGGCAGCCCCGCGACCTTCACCGTGCCGGTGCCGCCGGTCAGGATGCCGTTGAGGTGCAGCACGAGGGTGGTCTTGCCGGCGCCGTTCGGGCCGAGCAGCGCGACCCGTTCGCCGCGCTCGATGCTGAAGTCGACGCCGAACAGGGCCTGGTGGCCGTCGGGGTAGGCGAAGGCGAGGCCGGAGACCTCCAGAGAAGCAGTCACAGCGTCCATCCCAGCAGACATACGACGAGGGCGGCCAAGGGGAGGGTGAAGGCGTGCGCCCACTGCGCGCGGGACGCGGTCACCTCGTCGATGACCGGCATGGCACCGGTGTACCCGCGGCTGACCATGGCCAGGTGGACGCGCTCGCCGCGTTCGTAGGAGCGGATGAACAGGGCGCCCGCCGACTTCGCGAGCACCCCCCAGTGCCGTACGCCCCGCGCCTCGAAGCCGCGCGACTCCCGGGCGATGCGCATGCGCCGCATCTCGTCGGTGATGACGTCGCCGTACCGGATCATGAAGGAGGCGATCTGGACCAGCAGCGGCGGGAGCTTCAGGCGCTCCAGACCCAGCAGGAGTTCGCGCAGTTCGGTGGTGGCCGCCAGGAGCACCGAGGCGGCCACGCCCAGGGTGCCCTTGGCGAGGACGTTCCAGGCGCCCCACAGACCGCTGACGCTCAGCGACATGCCGAGGACCTCGACGCGCTCGCCCTCCGCCACGAAGGGCATGAGCACCGCGAAGGCGACGAACGGCACCTCGATCAGCAGCCGTTTGAGCAGGAAACCGGCGGGCACGCGCGCGTGGTACGCCACTCCCGCGAGCAGGGCGGCGTACAGGCCGAACGCCCACATCGCCTCGCGCGGGGTGGAGACCACGACCACCACGAACGCGAACGTGGCGGCCAGCTTGGTGTGCGGCGGCAGACCGTGCACGGGGGAGTGCCCGTGCCGGTAGAGCCTGTGCGCGTGCCCGGCGCCCATGTCAGACGCTCGTGCTCACCGGGGAGACGTCGTCCGCCGAACGGCGCCTGCGCACCGCCCAGAACACGCCCGTGCCCGCGGCGACCGTGACACCGACGCCGATGACGCCCGCCAGCCCCCCGGACAGGCGGGCGTCGTCCACGTCCTTCACCCCGTAGTCCGCCAACGGGGAGTCGGCGTAGTCGTGTTCCTCGGCCTTCTTGTCGATGCCGTGGTCGGCGGCGACCTTCTCCAGGCCGTCGGGGTTCGCCGAGGCGTAGAAGCTGACGAAGCCCGCGAGGACGAGCGAGGTGACCAGGCCCGAGATCCACAGCGCGCGGCGGGACGTGCGCGCCGCGACGGGCGCCGTGCGCGCTCCGTCACGCGCCTCATCGGGCGCCGGAGCGTCCACCAGCGCGCCGTTCACCCGCAGTTGCAGGCGCTGACGCAGGCCGCGCGCGCCGTACACGAGATCAGGGCGCACGGCGATGACCGCGCCCACCGTGAGCGCCGTGATCGCCGCCTCTCCGATCCCGATGAGCAGGTGCACGCCGACCATGGCGCCCGCGACCTTGCCGATCGAGACGTCGGTGGTGCCGCCGACGGCGTACATCAGCGTGAAGACCAGCGCGGAGGCCGGTACCGAGACCAGCGCGGCGACGAAAGAGGCGATGGTCACCGACCGCCGGGTGCGCGGCAGCAGCTTCACCAGCGGGCGGAAGAGGGCGTAGGCGACGACCGTGGTCACGACCGCCATGTTGGTGATGTTCACACCGAGCGCGGTCAGGCCGCCGTCCGCGAAGAGGATGCCCTGCATGAGCAGGACCACGGACACGCACAGCACACCTGTGTAGGGGCCGACGAGGATCGCGGCGAGGGCGCCGCCGAGCAGATGGCCGCTGGTGCCGGCGGCGACGGGGAAGTTCAGCATCTGCACCGCGAAGATGAAGGCGGCCACCAGGCCGGCCAGCGGGGCGGTGCGTTCGTCGAGCTCACGGCGTGCGCCGCGCAGGCTCACGGCGACCGCTGCGGCGGCGACCGCTCCGGTCGCGACCGAGGTCGGGGCGTCTATGAATCCGTCAGGCACATGCACCGTTCGATGATAGTGGCTTGTTGCGAACTACTTGCAAGAGCGTGTGGCAGAAAACAACCGGCGCACAGTCTCCGGCTCCAGGGGCGCGCCGCTGAAAATGTGCGACATTGGAGAGAAAGCGGATTCTTAGCTTTCGCATAGGTCGCTCAGTGTGAAGGGGCCGTCCGATGTCCGTAGTCGAGCAGTACGCACGCGCCCACATCGTCACCGACACCGACGTCCGACTACAGGAAGAAAGCGACGCCGTCCCCGTAGTCCTGCGCTACGACCCCGATCTCGACCCGCGCGCGGTGCGGTTCGGGCTGCCCGGGGCGCACGAGTGGACCTGCGACCGGTCCCTGCTGGAGCAGGGGCTGCGCGCCCCGGCCGGCAGCGGCGAGATACGGGTGTGGCCGTGCGGCCGCGTCCAGGCGGTGGTCGAGTTCCACTCGGCGCAGGGCGTCTCCGTCGTGCAGTTCGAGAGCAAGGCGCTGCTGCGGTTCCTGCGACGCACGTACATCGCGGCCGCCGAGCCCGTGCACCACTGAGCCCGGCTTCCCGCCCGGCCCGTGCACCACTGAGCCCGGCTTCCCGCCCGGCCCGTGCAGCACAGAGCCCGGCTTCCCGCCAGGCCCGTGCACCACTGAGCTCGGCCTCCCGCCGAGCCCGTGCAGCACAGAGCCCGTAAGGCTCAGCCGCCCAGCTTCAGCAGGGCCGCCACGATCGGCCCCGCCGTCTCACCGCCGTGTCCGGCCGCCTGGACCACGCCCGCCGCGGCCAGGTCGCCCCGGTACGCGGTGAACCAGCCGTTCGGCTTCTTCTGGTTGTCCACCTCCGCCGAGCCGGTCTTCGCGCCGACATCGCCGCCGACCCCGGCCATCGCCTCGGCGGCCGTGCCGTAGGCGGCCGTGTAGCTCATCAGCTCGCGGAGCTGGGACAGCGTGTCCGCGGACATCGTGCGCGCGGCCTTCGCCAGCTGCCTGCCGTCCACCTCGGGCGAGACCAGGTAGGGCTGGTGGAAGACGCCCGACTTCACCGTCGCCGAGACCGACGCCATGTTCAGCGGGTTCATCCGCACCCCGCCCTGGCCGATCAGCTCGGCCGCCATCTGCGCCTTCGACTGCACGGGTACGGAGCCGTCGAAGGTCGACACGCCCACGGACCAGTTGTTCAGGCCGAGCCCGAAGACCTCCTGGGCCTGCTTGGTGAGGCTGTCGTCGTCCAGTTCCGGGGCCTGGCTGATGAAGGCGGTGTTGCAGGAGCGGGCGAAGCTCGCCTTGAAGGTGCCGCCCTTGATCTGGAACTTGTCGTCGTTCTGGAACTTCCAGCCGCCGTGCGTGAAGTACTTCGGGCACGGGTGCGGCTTGTTCGCCGAGGCCAGCCCCTTCTCGATGAGCAGCGAGGAGGTGACGACCTTCATGGTGGAGCCCGGCGCGAGGGAGCCCTGGAAAGCGGTGTTGAAGCCCTTGGAGGCGTTCGCCGCGGCGAGGATCTCACCGGTGGAGGCGCGCAGCACCACCACGGACGAGCGCGGCTTCCGCGCGACCTGTGCCTCGGCGGCGGCCTGGAGTTCGGGGTCGAGGGTGGTCTTCACGGTGCCGGGGGTGCCCTTGCTGAGCTCCAGCAGCGTCTTGTCCGCCGACTTCGAGCCCTTGGCGCGGTCCACGCGCAGTTCGATGCCCGCCTTGCCGCCGGCCTTCTTGCCGTACTTCTCGCGCAGGCTGTCCAGGATCGAGCCGAGCGAGGCGTACTTGTCGGTCGTCAGCTCGCCGCCGTCCCGGTCGAGGGCCTTGACGGGCGGGGTCCCGGCCTCGCCGGTGACCAGGGTGTCGCCGTCCTTGAGGTCGGGGTGCACGACGGACGGCTTCCACGCGACGACCGGTTCGCCGTCGGACTCGCGCCGTACGACCGTCAGCGCGCTGTCGTACGCCAGTGGCTTGCTGATCTTTCCGTGCGTCACCGTGCCCTTGACGGAGAAGGGGACCCCGGCGCCCTTCGGGGTGCCCGGGGTGAGGGTGACGTCCTTGATGCGGGCGTCCTTGGTGTAGCCGGTGAGGAGCTTCCGGGCGGCCTCGGCGTCGTCGGTGGCCTCGGCGGCCTCGGTGACCTTGCCCTTCTGCCAGGCGGTGAGGAAGGTACGGGAGGCGGTGGCGACCTCCTTCGCGGACAGCGGGCCGGTCTTGACCTTCGGCTTCTGCTCGGCCGCGGCTTGGGTGCGGTCCTCGGCCGCGGCACCGCCGCCGAACAGCGCGTACCCGCCGACGCCGGCGCCCACGGCGACCACGGCGATCGCCCCGCCGGCCAGCACGGCGGGTCTGGTCCTCCGTCGCTCGGCGACGCGCCTTCTCTTGCCCACTGTCCTTCGATCCTCCGCGTTTGCCCGGGGTTGCCGACCGGCCCGACGACGGCACCACCCTAGAGTCCCGTCCCCGGCGGGTGAGCTTCAGCACCCCCAGCCGGGCTACGGCCCCCCGCTCAGCCCCCGGCCGGACACGGCCCCCGCTCAGCCCCCCGCCGCCAGCACGGCCCGCACGATCGGCCCCGCCGCCTCGCCGCCGCGCCCGCCGGACACGCTCATGGCCGCCGCGGCGACATCGTTGCGGAAGCCGGTGAACCAGCTGTTGGCGGCCTGACCGTCCACCTCGGCGGAACCGGTCTTGGCGCCTATGTCCCCGCCGAGCCCCCGCATCACCGCACTGGCGGTGCCCTGCGTCGCGGTGAGCCGCATCATCTGCTTGAGCTGGGCCGAGGTGCCGGCCGGCAGGCCCTTGGCGGTGGCCAGTTGACGGTCGTCCAGGTCGGGGGAGACGAGATACGGCTGCCGGAACGCCCCGGTGATCGCGGTCGCCGTGACGGAGGCCATGTTCAGCGGGCTCATCTGGACCTGACCCTGTCCGATGGCGTTGGCCGCGCGGTCCGGTCCGCCGGAGGCGGGCACGCTGCCGTCGAAGGAGGAGATACCGGTCTGCCAGTTGTCCCGCCCGAGCCCGAACCGCTCCTCGGCCTCCGCCGTCAGTGAGGCGTCGGTCAGCGGCTCCTCGTCGATGAGCTTGATGAATCCGGTGTTGCAGGAGCGCATGAAGGTGTTGGCGAGGGTGGCGTTCTCGTTGGGCTGCAGACCGGGCAGGTTCTTGAAGGTCTGGCTCTGCCAGGTGGCGGTGTCGGGGCAGGGCGCCGGGCTGTTCATGGAGGCCACGCCGTTGTCGATCAGCATGGCCGTCGTGACGATCTTCATCGTCGAACCGGGGGCCACCTTGCCCTCGAAGGCGGCGTTGAAGGCGTCCTCGCGATGGTTGGCCAGCGCCAGCACCTCGCCGGTGCTCGGCTTGAGCGCGACGACGGACGACTCCGGGTAGTTCTTCACGGCCTTCTCGGCCGCCGCCTGTACGCGCGCGCTCAGCGTGGTGCGCAGCTTGCCGGGCTCGCCCTCGGCGATCGTGAGCAGCGGGGTGTCGGCGACCTCCTCAGCCGCGTGTCTGATCACCAGCTCGACACCGGGAGTGCCGCCCGCCTTACTGCCGTAGCGCTGGCGCAGGGTGTCGATGACCAGGCCGAGGGAGGGGTACTCCTTCTTCGTGAGCACCTGCCCGTCGCGGTCCACGGCCTCGATGGGCGGGCTCGCGGACTCCTCGGTGACCAGGGTGTCGTTCTTCTTCAGCTGCGGATGGACGACGGACGGGTCCCAGTCGACCAGTGCCCGCCCGGAGGACTTGCCGCGCACGACCTTCAGTTCGCTGTCGTAGGCGAGCGGCTTGGTGGTCCCGTCGTAGGACACCTTCGCCTTGACGGAGAAGCGCACGACGCCGCCGTTCGCGGGGCGGGGAGTGATCCGCACGTCCTCGATGTGCGCGGCCTCGCCGTACGCGGTGAGCAGCGGCTCGGCCTCCTGCGCGAAGTCGGTGTACGACGCGGCCTGCGTCGCCTGCCCCTTCTCCCAGGCCGTGAAGAACTTCTGCGACGTCTCCTCGACCTCGTCCTCGGTCGGCGGCCCGGTCCGCACCTCCGGCGTCCCGTCACCGCTGACCGCGGACACGATGTTGTAGGCGCCGTACCCGGCACCGCCCACCATCACGGCGAACACCCCGCCGATGACTGCGGCCTTGACCCCCTTGCCCATTGGGCAGCCCTCCCCGTTTCCCCGTATGCCTTGCACTGTACGGGGAGGGTGTGACACACGGGCCGGGAGTTTCCCGATCGTTGTCTGGTGCGCATCCTCGAACGCGCGGGCGGGCGGATACGATCACCGCGCCCCGGGTGCTGGCAAGCTCGGGGCGCCTGACCGGCGACCGCGCCCGCCTGGCTCCTGCTCGGAGCGGGGTACGTCTCATGACGGGCGGTCGCCGGTCGCCTGCCGGGCTAGACCCACGTATCCAGCCACATCCGCGCCCGCCAGTCGTCGATCGGGATGGCGGTGCCGGTGTAGATGGGCCAGAAGTAGATGAAGTTCCACGCGATCAGCAGGACCAAGACGCCCGCACCGGTGGCGCCCGCCACGCGGCGGGTCTCCGTGGAGTTCGGGGGGCCGATGATCGCGCCGAGGAGCATGGCCACCGCGAGGCAGAGGAAGGGCAGGAAGACGACGGCGTAGAAGAAGAAGATCGTGCGTTCCTGGTAGAGGAACCAGGGCAGGTAGCCGGCCGCGATGCCGCAGGCGATGGCGCCCGCGCGCCAGTCGCGGCGGAAGAACCAGCGCCACAGGACGTACAGCACCGCGAAGGCGGCGACCCACCACAGCAGCGGGGTGCCGATGGCCAGGACCTCGCGGGCGCACTTCTCGCCGGCGTCGACGGGGCAGCCGTCCTTGCCGGGGGCCGGGGACTCGTAGAAGTAGGACACCGGGCGGCCGGTGATGATCCAGCTCCACGGGTTGGACTCGTAGGTGTGCGGCGAGGACAGGCCGACGTGGAACTCGTAGACCTGCGTCTCGTAGTGCCACAGGCTGCGCCACCAGTCGGGGAACAGCCAGGACCAGTCGCTGTTCCTGCCGTCCTTCACGGCCCAGTTGCGGTAGTAGCCGCCGGAACCGTCCGTGGCGGACATGATCCAGCCGGTCCAGGACGCCAGGTAGGTGACGATCGCGACGGGCACCGTGGCCAGGAAGGCCAGGCCCAGGTCGTGCCGGACGACCGCGGCGTAGGGGCGGCCCGCGCCGGCCACCTTGCGGGTGCCGACGTCCCACAGGACCGTGAGCAGGCCGAACGCGACCAGGAAGTACAGGCCGTTCCACTTGGTGCCGATGGCCAGGCCCAGCATCACACCGGCCGCCCAGCGCCAGGGCCGCCAGCCCAGGCCCAGGGTGTCGGCGGTGGGCGCGTGCGGGAGGACCCGGCCCGCGTCGTCCGTGGGGAGGGCCGCGGCGAGCCGTTCGCGCGCCTTGTCGCGGTCGACCACCAGACAGCCGAACGCGGCCAGCACGAAGAACATCAGCACCCCGTCGAGCAGCGCGGTGCGGCTCATCACGAAGTGCAGTCCGTCCACCGCCATCAGCGCGCCCGCGAGGCACCCGAGGAAGGTGGAGCGGAAGATCCGGCGGCCGATCCGGCAGAGCATCAGCACCGACAGCGTGCCGAGCAGCGCGGTCATGAACCGCCAGCCGAACGGGTCGAACCCGAACATCAGCTCGCCCAGCCCGATGACGTACTTGCCGACCGGCGGATGGACGACGTACGCGGCGTCCGTCGGGATGGCGACCTTGTCGGCCAGGTCCAGCACCGCGTTGTTGGCGTTCTTGTCCCAGTTGACCTCGAAGCCGCGGTGGACGAGCGCCCAGGCGTCCTTGGCGTAGTACGTCTCGTCGAATATCACCGCCTTCGGGCTGCCCAGGTTCCAGAACCGCAGGATGCCCGCGAACAGCGTGACCAGCAGCGGTCCGCCCCAGCCGGACCAGCGCAGCAGCCGGTCGGTGAGGGTCGGCGGCAGGCCAAGCACCTTCCACAGTCTCGGTCCGGGCTGCGCGTACGGCGGTACCAGGCGGTCGCGGACATCGCTCTTCGGCCCCGCCGTGTATCCGAATCGCCGCAGCCGCTGCTGCCACGAGGGCCGCTGGTCCTGCGGCGTCTGGCCCTGCCGGGTGTCCGTGGTGTCCATGGACGACGCTGTACTGGTCACCGCGCCATCGTAGGGAACCCGTCTGTGGGAATCCCGCGCATGGCGCCTGCGAGGATGGAAACGTGACAGTAACGCCCGGAACCCTGGTCCTCGCCGGCACCCCCATCGGGGAGATCGCCGACGCCCCGCCCCGGCTCGCCGAGGAGCTCGCCGGCGCCGATGTCGTCGCCGCCGAGGACACCCGGCGGCTGCGTCGGCTGACCCAGGCGCTGGGCGTCACTCCCAAGGGGCGCGTGGTGTCGTACTTCGAGGGCAACGAGTCGGCCCGCACCCCCGAACTCGTCGAGGAACTGCTCGGCGGTGCGCGTGTGCTGCTCGTCACCGACGCCGGGATGCCCTCCGTCTCCGACCCCGGCTACCGGCTGGTCGCCGCCGCCGTCGAACGGGACGTGCCGATCACGGCCGTTCCCGGCCCGTCCGCCGTGCTCACCGCGCTCGCGCTGTCCGGGCTGCCCGTGGACCGGTTCTGCTTCGAGGGGTTCCTGCCGCGCAAGGCGGGCGAACGGCTCACCCGGCTGCGCGAGGTCGCCGAGGAGCGGCGCACGATGGTCTACTTCGAGGCCCCGCACCGCCTCGACGACACCCTGGCCGCGATGGCCTCCGTCTTCGGCGAGGAGCGGCGGGCCGCGGTGTGCCGGGAGCTGACCAAGACCTACGAGGAGGTCAGGCGCGGCACGCTCGGCGAGCTGGCCGCCTGGGCCGCCGAGGGCGTGCGCGGGGAGATCACGGTCGTCGTGGAGGGCGCGCCGGACAAGGGGCCCGAGGAGATCGGCCCGGAGGAGCTGGTGCGGCGGGTGCGGGTCCGTGAGGAGGCGGGGGAGCGCCGCAAGGAGGCGATCGCCGCGGTGGCGGTGGAGGCGGGGCTGCCCAAGCGGGTCGTGTTCGACGCCGTGGTGGCGGCAAAGACCAAGTGATGTCCGCGGCGCCCCTCGCCATGCCGCGGTAAAGCGGTACGGGCGCTTCGGCAAGGAACGCCCAAGTCGCGGCCAACAGTGCACAGTTCGCGTGCTTTCGGCTCCGCCGAGGAGTCCACTGGCCACAGGGGCGCAATCCGCCCCACCAGCGGATCATCTGGAGCCGGTATGAGCGACACCGCAGGGCGGACCCGTCTGCGCACCGCGACCACACCCGTCGTCCACGAGTCGTACTCCTTCGCCTGCATGCGCTGCGGGCACGGCTGGGAGCAGTCCTACGAGATAGAGCACCACACGGACGCCGAGGGGCAGGAGTTCGTGCTGTACGTGTCCGACGGCCGGGTCGTGCCGTCCCCGCTGCGCCGGCCCACGTGCCAGAACTGCGACGCGCATCTCGTACGGATCATGCGCGCGGGGCGGGTGTCGGCGGTGCGCGACGCCGCGTACGGACACGAGGACGGGGGAGCCGCCGGGGAGCGGCACCACTGGCATCTGTCCGACCTGCTGCATCCCTTCCAGCGCGGGGCGCGCTGAGGAGCCCCGGGGGCCCTTTACCGGGTACGGTCCCGGCCTGCCGTTTCCGTAGGATCGACGGCATGTCTTCCGCCACCGACAAGAACGCCGCGCCGCCGCTCCCGGATCCCCTGCGGGTGCCCGTCGCCGACTCCCACACCCACCTCGACATGCAGTCCGGCACGGTGGAGGAGGGGCTCGCCAAGGCCGCGTCGGTCGGTGTGACGACGGTCGTGCAGGTCGGCTGCGACGTGCGCGGCTCGCAGTGGGCGGCGGACACGGCGGCGGCGCACGACAACGTCCACGCCGCCGTCGCCCTGCACCCCAACGAGGCCCCGCGGATCGTGCACGGCGACCCCGACGGCTGGTCCCGGCAGGGGGCGCGGGAGCCGCTCGGGGACGCGGGGCTCGACGCGGCGCTCGCCGAGATCGACCGGCTGGCCGCGCTGCCGCATGTGAAGGCCGTCGGAGAGACCGGCCTGGACTACTTCCGCACCGGCGAGGGCGGCAAGGAGGCACAGGACCGCTCCTTCCGGGCCCACATCGAGATCGCCAAGCGGCACGGCAAGGCGCTGGTCATCCACGACCGGGACGCCCACGCGGACGTGCTGCGGGTGCTGAAGGAGGAGGGCGCGCCGGAGCGCACCGTCTTCCACTGCTACTCCGGTGACGCCGAGATGGCGGAGATCTGCGCCCGCGCGGGGTACTTCATGTCCTTCGCCGGCAACGTCACCTTCAAGAACGCCCAGGACCTGCGGGACGCCGTGGCCGTCGCCCCGCTGGAGTTGCTCCTGGTGGAGACCGACGCGCCCTTCCTGACGCCCGCGCCGTACCGCGGACGGCCCAACGCGCCGTACCTGATCCCGGTCACGGTGCGCGCGATGGCCGCCGTGCGCGGGATCGACGAGGACGCGCTGGCGACGGCGCTGGGCGCGAACACGGCGCGCGCGTTCGGGTACTGAGCGCGTTCCGTCGAACGCGCGCCGCTCGCGACGGTGTGTAGTCGCGTCGCTTTGGAGAGTGACGCTCGCTCCGCTAGGTTCTGGGGGCCCGATCGGGACCCTCTGGCCCTCTGGAGCGTGGCCACGTGAGCAGCAACTCGCAGTACGGCACGTACACAGCGCCACCGGCGTACGGCGGCTACGACGCGCCCCCCGCGGATCTGCACAGCGCGGAGACGCTGGCGTACGGGCAGGTGTACGTGGACACGTACCGCCCGGCGTACGAGGAGGGGGCGTACGACGCGGGCGGCTGGAGCGCGCCGGAGGAGGGGGTGCTCGCTCCTGTTGCGCGCGCCGGAGCGGGGCGTCGGGGTGCGCGCCGCAGGAAGTCGCGGTACGCCGGGAGCGCGGACGGCTCCGTGCGCCGTCTGCTGCCGCAGGCGCTGGTCGTCGCCTTCCTCGCGGGCGGCACCACCGCCTTCGTCGCCAAGGACAAGGCGATCGAGCTCAGCATCGACGGCAAGCCGCGCACCCTGCACACCTTCGCCGACGACGTCGGTGAGCTGCTCGCCGAGGAGGGCGTGCGGGTGGGGGCGCACGACGTGGTCGCGCCCGCCCCCGGCGCCGAGCTGAGCAGCGGGGACGAGATCGAGGTGCGGTACGGGCGCCCGGTACGGCTCATGCTCGACGGCGAGCGCCACGAGGTGTGGACGACGGCGCGCACCGTGGAGGAGGCGCTGCGCCAGTGGGGCGTGCGCGCGGAGGGGGCGTACATCTCTGTCGCGCGCTCCCTGAAGATCGGGCGCGCCGGGCTCGCGCTGAACGTGCGCACCGAGCGCTCCGTGACCGTCATGGCGGACGGGCGCGCCCGCACCGTGCGCACCAACGCCGCGACCGTACGGCAGGCCGTCGAGGAGGCCGGGATCACCCTGCGCGGCGAGGACACCACCGCCGTCCCGCTCGACAGCTTCCCGCGCGACGGGCAGACGGTGACCGTGCTGCGGATCACCGGCACCCAGGAGGTCCGCGAGGAGGAGATCCCCTTCGACGTCCGGCGCACCGAGGACCCCTCGCTGTTCCGCGGGACCGAGGTCGTCGAGCGCGCCGGACATCCGGGCCTGCGCCGGATCACCTACTCCCTGCGCACGGTCAACGGTGTGCGGCAGAAGCCGCGCCGGATCAGGACCGAGCTGGTGCGCGAACCGCGCACCCAGGTGGTACGGGTCGGCACCAAGCCCATGCCGACCTCCGTGCGCGGCGCTGACCACCTGAACTGGCAGGCGCTCGCGACCTGCGAGTCGGGCGGGCGGGCCGACGCGGTGGACCCCTCGGGGACGTACGGCGGCCTGTACCAGTTCGACACCGGCACCTGGCGCAGCCTCGGCGGCAGCGGCCGCCCCCAGGACGCGCCGGCGTCCGAGCAGACGCTCCGCGCGAAGAAGCTGTATGTGCAGCGCGGCGCGAGCCCCTGGCCGCACTGCGGGGCGCGTTTGCAGGGGTGAGCGCGGGGCGCGTGATGTGTGCGCGGGGCGCGCGGCAGCGGGTGCGCGCGGGGAGTGCGGTGCGGGTGTGAGCGCCGGGCGCGCGTGATGCACCTCGCGCCCCCTCCCGTCACGCAGAGCGCACCCCGCGCCACACGGGCGCTGCTCCCCTCCCGCGGCACGCGGCACGCGACGCGCACCACGCCGCGCACGCGCCGCTCCCCTCCCGCGGCACGCGGCACGCGGCACGCGGCACGCGGCGCGTGGTACGCACCACGCGGCGCACGCCACCTCGCACGCCCCCCCACACCCGCCCCTACCCCGCCACCCCCGCGCAGGACGGACGCCCTTTCCCCGGCCCGTACCCTTGTCCCGTGAGCAGCAGCCCCGCCCCCGACGCCCTCCTGGGCCCCGCCGACATCCGTGAGCTCGCGGAAGTCCTCGGCGTACGGCCCACCAAGCAGCGCGGCCAGAACTTCGTGATCGACGCGAACACCGTGCGCCGTATCGTCCGTACCGCGGACGTGCGGCCCGACGACGTGGTCGTGGAGGTCGGCCCCGGGCTCGGCTCGCTCACGCTGGCGCTGCTGGAGGTGGCCGACCGGGTCACCGCAGTCGAGATCGACGACGTCCTCGCGGGCGCGCTGCCCGCCACCGTCGCCGCCCGGATGCCCGGGCGCGCCGACCGGTTCGCGCTGGTCCACTCCGACGCCATGCACGTCACCGAGCTGCCCGGCCCCGCCCCGACCGCGCTGGTGGCGAACCTGCCGTACAACGTCGCCGTCCCCGTGCTGCTGCACATGCTCGACACCTTCCCGAGCATCGAGCGCACCCTCGTCATGGTGCAGGCCGAGGTCGCCGACCGGCTGGCCGCGGCGCCCGGTTCGAAGGTGTACGGCGTGCCCTCGGTGAAGGCGAACTGGTACGCCGAGGTCAAGCGGGCCGGAGCCATCGGCCGCAACGTCTTCTGGCCGGCCCCGAACGTCGACAGCGGGCTGGTCTCCCTGGTCCGCAGGTCAGAGCCGCTGAAGACCACCGCCTCCAAGAAGGAGGTGTTCGCCGTCGTGGACGCCGCGTTCGCGCAGCGGCGCAAGACGCTCAGGGCCGCGCTCGCCGGATGGGCCGGTTCCGCGCCCGCGGCGGAGGCGGCGCTGGTCGCGGCCGGGGTCTCGCCGCAGGCGCGCGGGGAGTCGCTGACGGTGGAGGAGTTCGCGCGCATCGCCGAGCACAAGGAGTCCGGTCACCAGTGAGCGTCACCGTACGCGTCCCCGCCAAGGTCAACGTCCAGCTCGCGGTGGGCGCCGCGCGCCCCGACGGCTTCCACGACCTGGCCAACGTCTTCCTCGCGGTCGGCCTGTACGACGAGGTCACCGTCACCGCGCGGCAGCCCGGCAGCGGACCGCGCGTGACCTGCGAGGGCCCCGACGCCGCGCAGGTCCCGCTGGACGGCACCAACCTCGCCGTCCGGGCGGCCGAGGCGCTCGCCGCGCGCCACGGCATCAGCCCCGACGTGCACGTCCACATCGCCAAGGACATCCCCGTCGCGGGCGGTATGGCGGGCGGCAGCGCGGACGGCGCGGGCGCCCTGCTCGCCTGCGACGCGCTGTGGGGCACGCGCGCGTCCCGCGACGAACTGCTCGACATCTGCGCGGAGCTGGGCAGTGACGTGCCCTTCAGCCTGGTCGGCGGGGCCGCGCTCGGCACCGGGCGGGGTGAGAAGCTGCGCACGCTGGAGACCGGCGGGACCTTCCACTGGGTGTTCGCGATGGCCTCGCGCGGGCTGTCGACCCCGGCGGTGTTCCGTGAGTTCGACCGGCTCGCCGAGGGCCGGGACGTCCCGGAGCCGGTGGCCTCCCCGGACCTGCTGACGGCGCTCGCCAAGGGCGACGCGGACGCGCTCGCCGCGGCCGTCTCCAACGACCTCCAGCCCGCCGCGCTCTCCCTCTTCCCCGAACTCGCCGACACCCTCGCGGCGGGCCGCGCCGCGGGCGCCCTCGCGACCCTGGTCTCGGGCTCGGGCCCGACCACCGCCTTCCTCGTCCGGGACGCGGAGTCGGCGCGGAAGGTCGCCGAGACACTGCGCACCTCGGGCACCTGCAGGTCGGTACGGACGGCGTCGGGGCCGGTGGCGGGGGCGACGGTGCTCTGACGGCACCTCTGAAGAGCTTCTGAAGCCCTCCCTGAGGCTCTGAAGAGCTTCTGAAGCCCTCCCCTGAGGCGCCTCCGAACCCTCCTCCGAGGCCGTCCCTCCGAGGCCGTCCCCAAGACCGCTCCCCGCCCCCACCCCCGCAGGCCCTACGCTAGAAGGCTGACCGTCCCCCGTACGCAGGAGAGAAATGGCCGTCAATCTGGTCAATGTCGAGAACGTCAGCAAGGTGTACGGCACCCGTGCCCTGCTCGACGGTGTGTCGCTCGGCGTCTCGGAGGGGGACCGGATCGGGGTCGTCGGGCGCAACGGCGACGGCAAGACCACCCTGATCCGGATGCTGGCCAAGCTGGAGGAGGCGGACACCGGCCGGGTCACGCACTCCGGCGGGCTGCGCATCGGCGTGCTCACCCAGCACGACTCGCTCGACTCCGCCGCCACCGTGCGGCACGAGGTCATCCGGGACATGGCCGACCACGAGTGGGCGGGCAACGCCAAGATCCGGGACGTGCTGACCGGGCTCTTCGGCGGGCTGGACCTGCCGGGCTTCCCGCAGGGCCTGGACACCGTCATCGGGCCGCTCTCCGGCGGTGAGCGGCGCCGGATCGCGCTCGCCAAGCTGCTCATCGAGGAACAGGACCTGATCGTCCTCGACGAGCCCACCAACCACCTCGACGTCGAGGGCATCGCCTGGCTCGCCCAGCACCTGCGCGAGCGGCGCTCGGCGCTGGTGTGCGTGACCCACGACCGCTGGTTCCTCGACCAGGTCTGCACGCGCATGTGGGACGTGCAGCGCGGCGCCGTCTACGAGTACGAGGGCGGCTACTCCGACTACGTCTTCGCGCGGGCCGAACGGGAGCGGATCGCCGCCACCGAGGAGGCCAAGCGGCAGAACCTGGTCCGCAAGGAGCTGGCCTGGCTGCGCCGGGGCGCCCCCGCGCGGACGAGCAAGCCGCGCTTCCGGGTGGAGGCCGCCAACGAGCTGATCAAGGACGTGCCGCCGCCCCGGGACAGCAGCGAGCTGATGAAGTTCGCCTCCTCCCGGCTCGGCAAGACCGTGTTCGACCTGGAGGACGTGACCGTCCAGGCGGGCCCCAAGGTGCTGCTCAAGCACGTCACCTGGCAGCTCGGCCCCGGTGACCGCATCGGCCTGGTCGGGGTCAACGGCGCGGGCAAGACCTCGCTGCTGCGGGCCATGGCGGAGGCCGCCCGCAGCGAGGGCGAGACCCAGCCCGCGGGCGGGCGGATCGCGGTGGGCAGGACCGTGAAGCTCGCCTACCTCTCCCAGGAGGTCGCCGAACTCGACCCCACGTGGCGGGTGCTGGAGGCCGTGCAGCAGGTGCGCGAGCGCGTCGACCTCGGCAAGGGCCGCGAGATGACGGCCGGTCAGCTGTGCGAGACGTTCGGCTTCAACAAGGAGAAGCAGTGGACGCCGGTCGGCGACCTCTCCGGCGGTGAGCGCCGCCGCCTGCAGTTGCTGCGGCTGCTGATGGACGAGCCGAACGTCCTCTTCCTCGACGAGCCCACCAACGACCTCGACATCGAGACCCTCACCCAGTTGGAGGACCTCCTCGACGGCTGGCCCGGCTCGATGATCGTGATCTCCCACGACCGGTTCTTCGTCGAGCGGACCACGGACCGTGTCTTCGCCCTCCTGGGCGACGCCACCCTGCGGATGCTCCCGCGCGGGATCGACGAGTACCTGGAGCGCCGCCACCGGATGGAGGAGGCGGCCGCCGCCGCGTCCCCCGTGGTGGAGAAGGCCGCGCCCGAGAAGAGCGCCGCCGACCAGCGCGCCGCCAAGAAGGAGCTCCAGCGGATCGAACGGCAGCTCGACAAGGTCTCCGAGCGGGAGACCAAGCTCCACGCCCAAATCGCCGAAAACGCCACCGACTTCGCGAAGGTGGCGGAACTCGACGCCGAGCTGCGCGAGTTGGCCGGCCAGCGGGAGGAGCTGGAACTGCGCTGGCTGGAACTGGCCGAGGACGCGTAGTACTCCGGCCCGCCCCGCTCGCAAAGGTGCCGTGTGCGGGCGTGAAGGGCGGGTGAAGACGCGTAACGGCGGTATCACGGGCCGGTCGTCCCTTGGGAACAGGGGTTGACCGGCCCGCTGTGTTGTCGGTGCCGAGTGATAGAAAGAGCCGTCTGAGAACCGTCTGAGAACAATCGGGTGTGGCGGAAACGCAGCGCCACCGAGCGCGGCGCCACATCGGTCACCAAGGGGGAAACCGCTGATGAGCCAGCCGCCCAGCCAGCCGCCGAACGGAGGTTTCGGCGCGCCGCAGGACCCGCCGCCGCAGGGAGGGTTCGGCGCACCGCAGCCACCGCAGCAGCCGCCGGGCCAGGCCCCGCAGCCGCCCCAGGCACCCCCGACCCCGCCGACCGCCCCGCAGCCGGGCTACGGCTACCCGCAGCAGCCGCCCACCCCGGCGCCCGGCCCCTACGGCGCCCCGCAGCAGCCGGGCCCGTACAACCAGCCGGGGCCCCTACGGCACTCCGGCCCCCGGCCCGTACGGCCAGCCGCAGCAGCCCGGCCCCGTACACCCCAGCCCGGTTACGGCTACCCGCAGCAGCCGCAGTACCCCGGTGCCCCCACCCCGCCGCCCGGCGGCTCCCGCAACCCGTTCAAGGGCAAGCCCGCGGTCGTCATCGGTGCCGCCGTGGCGGCGCTGCTGGTCATCGGCGGCACCGTGTTCGCGGTGACCCGCGGTGACGACGACGGCGGAAAGAAGAAGAAGCCGGTCGCGCAGAAGACCGACGACGCCAAGCCCTCCGAGGACCCGGTCAACCCGGGCGACGGCAGCGGCAGCGGCGACGAGGACCCCGAGGACCTCAACGCGGGCCGCAAGGCCGGCGAGGCGAAGGTGCTCTGGTACAAGTCGGCGCCCGACGCGCCCGGTTCCGGCGCGGACGCGTACCCCGTGTGGATCACCGACAAGACGGCGGTGAAGGCCGCGTACAAGCAGGTCTTCGCCTACGACGTCGCCGACGGCACCCCGACCTGGGACCCGATCACCTTCCCGGAGAAGATCTGCGCGGTCACCCCGCAGAAGACGGCCGACGACAAGGTCGTCATCGCCTACATGAGCGGCTCCGGCGACCGCGCCGAGTGCAACCAGCTCCAGGAACTGGACCTGAGCACCGGCGAGAAGGGCTGGACCGGCGAGGTCGCCGACGGCGAGCTGTTCGACTCCACGCTCCAGATCGAGATGTCCATCACCGGCAAGACGCTGATGGTGGGCCGCTCGCAGTCCGGCACGGCGTACGACGTCACCAGCGGCAAGAAGCTGTGGGACAAGAAGAAGTACGGCGACGCCTGCTTCCCGGCCGCCTTCGCGGGCGGCGAGAAGCTGCTCGCGGTCTCCTCCTGTGGCGCGGGCGGCAGCAACGAGCACGACGAGGTCCAGGAGCTGGACCCGAGGACCGGCAAGGTCAACTGGACCTGGAAGCCCGACAAGGGCTGGCGCGTCGGCCGCGTCTACTCCATGAACCCGGTCGTGGTCTACAGCACCAACGAGGACAAGAACGCCTGGAACATCTCCACGCTCGGCTCCGGCGGCACCATCGCCTCGCAGGTCGACGTGGACGAGAAGTTCGCCCCCGAGTGCGGCTGGGCCATCCTCCAGCGCGACCTGCAGGGCTGCCAGGGCGTGGCCAGCGACGGCAAGAACCTCTACCTGCCCACCGACGCCACCACGGGCGCCAACGAGATCGTCGCGATCAGCCTGGCCACCGGCAAGGAGAAGTGGCGGGTGAAGTCCCCGGCCGACGAATCGATGATGCCGCTGCGCATGGACGGCGACAAGCTCATCGCCTACGTCAAGCCGTCCTGGGAGGCCGGCGGCCAGGTCGTGTCGATCCCGACCGCGGGCAGCAGCCACAAGCCCACCAAGCTCCTGCAGAACCCGGAGGGCACCGCGGACATCGAGGACGGCTTCTACTCCGGCACCTACGACTGGGTCGACGGCCGCTTCTACCTTTCCACCACGCGGCTGTCCGGCAACGACGAGGCGAAGGAGAAGCTGATGCTCGCCTTCGGCAAGTGAGCCCAGTGAGCCGCTGCCCGGCCCCGTCTGCATCGAGCCGTCGTCCCCTTCCCGAGGTACTCACACCATGACCACGCCCCCTCCGCCGCCGCCCAACCAGCCCCCGCAGGGGGGCGGTTTCGGTCCGCCGCAGGACGAACCGCAGCAGCCTGCCCAGCAGCCCGCGCAGCCCCCGGCCCAGCCGCCCGCGCAGCAGCCCGGCTTCGGCGCGCCCCAGCCGCCCGCCCAGCAGGGAGGTTTTCGGCGCGCCCCAGGCCCCGCAGACGCCCCCGCCCGCCCCGCCGCAGGGCGGCTTCGGCGCCCCCACGCCCCCGCAGCAGCCCGCGGCCCAGCCGCCCACGCCGCCGCAGGGCTACGGATACCCGCAGCCGCCGACCCCGCCGCAGGGGTACGGCTACCCGCAGACGCCCCCGCAGGGCTACGGCTACCCGGGCCAGCCCGGCCAGCCGCCGACCCCGGCGTACGGCCAGCAGCCCTACGGCTACCCGCAGCCGCCGACCATGCCGATGCAGCCGCAGCCCGGCACCGGCGGCGGCCGCAAGCTGAACTCGTCGGTGCTGATCATCGTGGCGGCCGTGGTCGCCATCGCCCTGATCGTCACCGGCGGCATCTGGTACGCGTCCTCCTCCGACGACGGCGGCAAGGACGACACCGCGAGCTCCAGCGGCGGCACCGGCGGCGACAAGGGAGGGGACAAGGGTGGCGACAGCGGTGGCGACACCGGCGGCCAGTCCACCAAGGCGACCGAGAAGGTGCCCTCCGACACCAACTCCAAGGTCCTCTTCCAGGTCCCGGCGCCCGAGGTCAAGGACGACCGGACCATCCCGACCGTCGGCTCGTGGGTGACGGACAAGGTGTACGCCAAGAGCGGCGTCGCCGAGGTCGTCGGCTACGACCTCGACAAGGGCACCAAGCTGTGGACGATCAAGCTCCCCGGCCCGGTCTGCCAGGGCAGCAACCACGCCACCGAGGACAACCGGACGGCGATCACCTTCCAGCCGAAGATGCCCACCAAGTCCCAGCCCTCGCACGGCTGCACCCAGGTCGCGGGCATCGACCTCGACACCGGTAAGAAGCTGTGGACCAAGACGGTCGAGAGCGGTACCCAGCCGATCAGCTTCGACAATGTCACGGTCAGCGGGAGCACGGTCGCGGTCGGCAGCACCAGCGGCGGCGCCGGCTTCGACATCGCCACCGGTGACCGGGTGTGGGCGCCGAAGGCCACGGACACCTGCTACGACGCCGGGTACGGCGGCGGTCCCAAGCTGGTGGCGGTGCGCAAGTGCGGTTCGTACGGCGAGCGCCAGCTGTCCATCCAGACCCTCGACTCGAAGTCCGGCAAGGTGATCTCGGAGTACAAGATGACCAAGGGCATCGAGTACGCCAGCGTGGTCTCCACCGAGCCGCTGGTCGTGGCCGCCGACGTCGGTGACTCGGCCGGGGACGGCAGCGGGATCTCGGACTTCTTCTCCATCGACAACAAGACCGGCAAGCTGCGCTCCCGTATCTCCGCGCCGGGCGAGCAGTTCAACGCCTCCTGCGACGGGATCACCAAGGTCGAGGAGTGCCGTCTGCTGGCCGTCGGCAACGACCGGCTCTACCTGCCGACCGAGAAGCACGACGGCAAGGGCGAGTACAGCGACACCAACGAGATCATCGCCTTCGACCTGGCCACGGGCAAGCAGACCGGCCAGCGGGCCGACGCGGGCGACGACTACGAGCTGTGCCCGCTGCGCATGGACGGCCCGAACCTGATCGCCTACAAGCGCGGCCCGTACGACAAGGGCGGGCAGGTCGTGTCCATCGACGGCGGCTCCTTCAAGGAGACGAAGCTGATGGAGAACCCGGCCACGGAGTCGGTGATGGACGTGGAGCGCAGCATGCTCCCCGACTACGCCGAGATCCTGTACACGAACGGCCGGCTGTTCATGTCCGACGTCTTCGCCAGTGAGCTCGGCTCCAGCGGCGAGGAGGAGTACCTGGTGATCGCGTTCGGCGCGAAGTAGCCGCTCGAACGCGCGTGTTCACGGCCCCGTCCCTGTTCAGGGGCGGGGCCTTTCACGTACCGCTCATCACCCTCGAATGAGAGGATTTTCGGCGATCCGGGGCAGTTCTCTCCAGTAGGGGGAGCGCAACGTCGAACAAGCGTGTAGCTTCCGGGGGCATCCACGGGGGAGTGTCTGTGGATGTGTGGGGATCCATTGGGGGGACTGGGGGGTTGCTCGATGGGAGTGCGGCTCATGGTGGTCGACGACCACCGATTGCTCGCCGAGGCACTGGCCTCGGCCCTGAAACTGAGGGGGCACAGGGTGCTGGCCGCGGCGGCACCGGCCGCGGGGGCGGCGGACCTGGTGATCAGCAGGGCGCCGGAGGTGTGCCTGCTGGGGACGGCGACACCGGCGGAGCCGGGGATGTTCGACCCGGTAGTGAAGATCAAGCGGGAGCGGCCCCAGGTGGCGGTGCTGGTCCTGGGGCCGGTGCCGAGTCCGAGGGGGATCGCGGCGGCGTTCGCGGCGGGGGCCTCCGGCTATGTCCGGCACGACGAGCGCATCGAGGGCGTGGAGCGCGCGATCATGAAGGCGCGGGCGGGTGAGGCGGCGGTCGCCCCGCAGCTGCTCCAGGGCGCCTTCAGCGAACTGCTCAACCCGGCGGCCCAGCCGGACGACGAGGGTCAGCGTCTGCTCCAGATGCTCACCCCGCGCGAGGTCGAGGTCCTGGTCCGGGTCGCCGACGGCGAGGACACCCGGCTGATCGCCGCGGGCATGGGCATCGCCCCGTCCACGGCCCGCACCCACGTCCAGCGGGTCCTGATGAAGCTGGGCGTCGGCTCCCGTCTGGAGGCCGCGGCCCTGGCCGCCCGTACGGGCCTGCTGGACCGGGCGGGGCCGCTGGAGAACCGGGGCCCCGAGCCCTCGTGAGAGCGACGGGGCCGGGCCCGAAGGGCCCGGCCCCGCCTCCCTGTCACTCGCCCGGCTTCTCCTCCGATTCCGCCGTCGGGGGAGGCGGGGGAGGGGTCGGGCGCAGTTTCAGCCAGACCAGGAAGAAGATGCCGAGCAGCAGCATGCCCAGGCCGGTCCAGAGGTTGATGTTGACGCCCTCGGCCTTGTCCAGGGTGGCGTCCGAGGGGTTGATCCCGGCGATCGTGACGATGACGCCGTAGACGACGAAGAGGCCGCCGATGATGCGGCGCAGGTCGAAGATGCGGGCCGCGGTGGCGGACTGCGCCTGTAGTTCCGTGACCTCGCGCTGGACGTCCTGCTCGGAGTATCCGTGGTGGTCGGACATGGTTCCTCCAATTCTCCCGCGCGGGGGTCAGAACGAGAACGGGATGTAGCAGGCGGCGGCGAGGACGATCGCGCCCCAGCCGAGCAGCGCGGGCCGGCGGTACCAGGCGTCGTCGCCCTCGGCGGGGGGTTCGCTCATGCCGGGCGAGCGGGTGCCGTAGACCAGGCCCTGGAGTTCCTCCGCGGGCTTGGGCGCGGTGAACAGCGAGACGGCGAACATCACCACCGCGCCCGCGACGAAGCCGACGATCGCGGAGACGAAGTTGGCGCCCTGGTCGGTGGGGATGTCGATGATCTCCTGCTTGTAGATCCAGAAGTAGTTGACCATTGCCGCGACCGTGCCCGCGAGCAGGCCCCAGAACCCGGACACCGCGGACGCCCGCTTCCAGAACATGCCGATGATGAAGACGACGAACATCGGCACGTTGAAGAAGGAGAACAGGGTCTGGAGGTAGGCCATGATGTTGGAGAAGGACGAGGCCAGGAACGCCGTGCCCACCGAGGCGCACACCCCGATCACGGTGATCAGCCGGCCGAAGCGGACGTAGTACGCGTCCGGCCGCCCCCTGACCGCGTACCGCGCCCAGATGTCGTTGGTGAACACGGTGTTGAAGGACGACACGTTCGCCGCCATGCCCGCCATGAAGGCCGCCAGCAGGCCCGTCACCGCGATGCCGAGCACGCCGTTGGGCAGCAACTGCTCCATCAGGTACGGGATGGCGTCGTTGTACTGGTAGCCCGACTCCTCGGTGCCGAAGCCCGGGATCAGGGCCGCCGCGGCGAGGCCCGGCAGCATCACCAGGAAGACGATGAAGATCTTCGGGTACGCGGCGATCAGCGGCGTGCGCTGGGCGGCGCTGAGGTTCTTCGCCGACAGCGCGCGCTGCACCTCGGCGAAGTTCGTCGTCCAGTAGCCGAAGCTCAGCACGAAGCCGAGGCCCAGGACGATGGTCAGCCAGTTGGCGCCGAGCGGGTTGTCGCTGCCGATGCCGGTGCCGCCCCAGGCGGTGGTGAAGTCGGCGCCGTGCGTCTCGGTGAGCTTGTCCGACAGGCCGTCCCAGCCGCCGACCTTCTTCATGCTCAGCGTGACGAGCGGGATCAGGGCCGCGAGGATCACGAAGAACTGCAGCACCTCGTTGTAGATCGCCGAGGACAGACCGCCCAGGGTGATGTACGCCAGCACGAAGGCCCCGGCCACCACGATCGCCACCCACTGCGGCCAGCCCAGCAGCGCCTCCACGACGATGGCGAGCGCGTACAGGTTGACCCCGGAGATCAGGATCGCCGCGAAGGCGAACAGCAGCGAACTGAGCAGATGTGCCCATTTGTCGAAGCGCAGCAGCAGCATCTCGGGGACCGAGCGCACCTTCGACGAGTAGTAGAACGGCATCATCACCAGGCCCAGGAAGACCATCGCCGGGATGGCGCCGATCCAGTACCAGTGCACGGTGTAGACGCCGTACTGCGCGCTGTTGGCGGCCATGCCGAGGATCTCGGTGGCGGCCAGGTTGGCGGAGATGAACGCGAGGCCGGTGATCCAGGCCGGCAGCGAGCGTCCGGAGAGGAAGAAGTCGAGGCTGGTCTTGACCGAGGCGCGGGCGGCGAAGCCGATGCCCAGCACGACGACGAAGTAGATGCCGAGGATCGTGTAGTCGAGCCAGTTCGTGGGGAGCCGTAGCTCGGCAGCGGCGAGTGTGGCAGGAAACGCACCGTTTGTGGGGCTTTGCATCCCGACATTGAACCCTTCCGTCGTTCAACTTTGTTTGATTCCGGCGTTGACGCGACTGTCGAGTTATGATTACTTGTGTTTGTTTCTGTTCGGGTGCGGGAATTCATGGTGGGGAAAAGGAGTCCGGTGGTGAAGAAGACCTCGACCCGGCTGGCCGACGGTCGCGAGCTGATCTACTACGACCTGCGCGACGACGGCGTACGGGACGCGGTGGACCGCCGGCCCCTGGAGCCGACCGTGACCACCTCCGAGATCCGCCGCGACCCGCTGCTCGGCGACTCGGTCGCCATCGCCTCGCACCGCCAGGGCCGCACCTACCACCCCCCGGCCGACGAGTGCCCGCTGTGCCCCAGCGAGGGCGAACGGCTGAGCGAGATCCCGGACTCCTCCTACGACGTGGTGGTCTTCGAGAACCGCTTCCCCTCCCTGGCCGGCGACTCCGGGCGCTGCGAGGTGGTCTGCTTCACCTCCGACCACCACGCCTCCTTCGCCGACCTCACCGAGGAACAGGCCCGGCTGGTCCTGGACGCCTGGACCGACCGCACCGCGGAGCTGTCCCATCTGCCCTCCGTGGAGCAGGTGTTCTGCTTCGAGAACCGCGGCGCCGAGATCGGCGTGACCCTCGGCCACCCGCACGGGCAGATCTACGCGTACCCCTTCACCACGCCCCGTACCGCCCTGATGCTGCGCCAGGTAGCCCGGCACAAGGAGGCGACCGGCGGGGAGAACATCTTCGACGCCGTCCTGGAGCGTGAACTCGCCGACGAGCGGGTCGTCCTGACGAGTGAACACTGGGTCGCCTTCGTGCCGTACACCGCGCACTGGCCGTACGAGGTCCACCTGTATCCGCGCCGCCGTGTGCCGGACCTGCTGGCGCTCGACGAGGCCGCGCGCTCAGAGTTCCCCCAGGTTTATCTGGAACTCTTGAGGCGCTTCGACCGGATCTTCGGTGAGGGCGAGCCTCCGACGCCGTACATTGCCGCTTGGCACCAGGCGCCGTTCGGGGCGCTGGAGGAGTTCGAGGGCGTGGTCCGCGAGGACTTCGCGCTGCACCTTGAGCTTTTCACCATCCGCCGCACCCGCGGCAAGCTGAAGTTCCTCGCGGGTTCGGAATCCGGCATGAGCGTGTTCATCAACGACGTGCCGCCGGAGCGGGCGGCCGCGCGACTGCGAGAGGTAGCGAGTTCATGAAGTACCTGGTGACGGGCGGTGCGGGGTACGTCGGCAGTGTGGTCGCCCAGCATCTGCTGGAGGCGGGCCACGAGGTCACCGTGCTGGACAACCTCTCCACCGGCTTCCGCGCGGGCGTCCCCGCGGGCGCCGCCTTCGTTGAGGGCGACATCCGCGACGCCGCCAAGTGGCTCGACGACTCCTACGACGCCGTACTGCACTTCGCCGCCTCCTCGCAGGTCGGCGAGTCGGTCGTCAAGCCCGAGAAGTACTGGGAGAACAACGTCGGCGGCTCCATGGCCCTGATCGGCGTCATGCGCGCGGCGGGCGTGCGCAGGCTGGTGTTCTCCTCCACGGCCGCCACCTACGGCGAGCCCGAACAGGTCCCCATCGTGGAGAGCGCGCGCACCGAGCCCACCAACCCCTACGGCGCCACCAAGCTCGCCGTCGACCACATGATCACCAGCGAGGCGACCGCCCACGGCCTGGCCGCGGTCTCGCTGCGCTACTTCAACGTGGCCGGTGCCTACGGCGCGTTCGGCGAGCGCCACGACCCCGAGTCGCACCTGATCCCGCTGGTCCTCCAGGTCGCGCAGGGCCGCCGCGAGGCCGTCTCGATCTTCGGCGACGACTACCCGACACCGGACGGCACCTGCGTACGCGACTACATCCACGTCGCCGACCTCGCCGAGGCCCACCTGCTGGCCCTGGGGGCCGCGCAGCCCGGCGAGCACCTGATCTGCAACCTCGGCAACGGCAGCGGCTTCTCCGTGCGCGAGGTCGTCGAGACGGCCCGTCAGGTCACCGGGCACCCGATCCCCGCCGTCGTGGCCCCCCGCCGGGGCGGCGACCCCGCGGTCCTGGTGGCGTCCGCCGCCGCGGCCCGCGAAAGGCTCGGCTGGAACCCGTCGCGCGCCGACCTCAAGGGGATCGTCGCGGACGCCTGGGAGTTCGCACAGAAGACCGCGGAGGAGGAGTAGTGGGGGAGCAGGTGCGCGACGGTTTCGCCGAGCTGTACGGGACCGCGCCCGAAGGAGTCTGGTCGGCGCCGGGCCGCGTCAACCTCATCGGTGAGCACACCGACTACAACGACGGCTTCGTGATGCCCTTCGCGCTGCCGCACACCGCCGTCGCCGCCGTCTCCCGGCGCGCCGACGGCGTTCTGCGCCTGCACTCGGCGGACGTCGACGGCGGCGTGGTGGAGCTGCGGCTCGACGACCTCGTGCCCGGCACCGACCGCACCTGGACGGCGTACCCGGCCGGAGTGGTCTGGGCGCTGCGCGAGGCCGGGCACCCGGTCACCGGCGCCGACGTCCACCTCGCCTCCACGGTCCCGGCGGGTGCCGGCCTGTCCTCCTCCGCCGCCCTGGAGGTCGTCGTCGCCCTGGCGTTGAACGACCTGTACGAACTTGGCCTGCCCCGCTGGAAGCTGGCCCGGCTGTGCCAGCGCGCCGAGAACGTCTACGTCGGCGCCCCCACCGGGATCATGGACCAGACCGCCTCCGCCTGCTGCGAGGAGGGCCACGCGCTCTTCCTCGACACCCGGGACCTGTCCCAGCGGCAGATCCCCTTCGACCTCGCCGCCGAGGGCATGCGCCTGCTGGTCGTCGACACCCGGGTCAAGCACTCGCACAGCGAGGGCGAGTACGGCAAGCGCCGCGCGGGCTGCGAACGCGGCGCGGCGCTGCTGGGCGTGGACGCGCTGCGGGACGTGCCCTACGGCGAACTGGACGCGGCCCTGGCACGGCTCGGGGACGACGAGGAGGCGGTGCGCCTGGTCCGGCACGTCGTCACCGAGGACGAGCGGGTGGAGAAGGTCGTCGAACTGCTCCGGGCGGGCGACCCGCGGGCCATCGGGCCGGTGCTGGTGGCGGGCCACGCCTCGCTGCGCGACGACTTCCGGATCTCCTGCCCCGAACTGGACCTGGTCGTCGACACCGCGCTCGCCACCGGCGCCCTGGGCGCCCGGATGACCGGCGGCGGCTTCGGCGGCTCGGCGATCGTGCTGGCCGAGGCGGCGGACGTGGACACCGTCACCAAGGCGGTCCAGGAGGCCTTCGCCGCCGCCGGGTTCACCGCCCCGCGCGTCTTCGAGGCGGTCCCCGCCGCGGGCGCCCGGCGCCTCAGCTGAACCGCTTGGTCAGGGTGTACTCCGTGATCCCCGGCGGATAGTCGGGGATCACGCACACCACCTCGTACCCGTGCTGCTTGTAGAACTCCGGCGCCTGGAAGTCCCACGTCTCCAGGCGTACGGCGGCACAGCCCCGCTCCTCGCGGGCCACCCGCTCCGCCTCGTCGAGCAGCCGTGAACCGAGCCCCGCACCTCGGTGGCGCACGTCGACCCACAGATAGGTCACATGGAGCCAGCCCGCCCAGGTGTGCCCGACCAGCCCGCCGGCCAGTTCGCCCGAGTCGTCCAGCAGCCACACATGCAGCGGAACCTCGCGTTCGGCCGGGGTTCCGCGCAGCGCGCTGATCACCGGCGAGGCCGCGGTGTTGGTCTCCCGCAGCCGCGCACGAAGAAGATCGCGCCGCTCTTTGTCGACTTCTGTCTCCATTCGGAACATGCGGCTCACCATAAACGCGGGAACGGGCCAGTTCTGCAAATTGCCTTCCGCTCCCGCCCCCCGCCCGTACTCTGATGAACAGCGCCGGTGGGGGCCGGTGCTGATCAGGGGGCGAGACAGTCGGGTACGACGCCCGCGGTGGGGGTACCAGTTTCTGCACGGCGGCGGCCGTGTGGCTGCGCCAAACCGTGGGCGTCGTGCCTGCGCCTGTCGTCGTTCTCCGGACCAGTGGGGGTTTCAGTGGTTCGCATCCGAGTCCTGGTCGTCGACGACCACCGCATCTTCGCCGAGTCGCTCGCCGCCGCGCTGGCCGCCGAGCCCGACGTCGACGTCTCCGCCGCGGGCAGCGGCCCGGCCGCCCTGCGCAGCCTGGAGCGCGCGGCCGCCGAGGGGCGCCGCTACGACGTGCTGCTCGTGGACGCCGACCTGGGCGGCACGATGCCCGGCCTCAGGCCCGCCGTGCCGGTCCAGGAGGTGGGGGAGGACGGTCTGGTCGACGGCATCTCCCTCGTCGCCGGGGTGCGCTCGGCACAGCCCGGGGTGCGGATCGTGGTGCTCGCCGAGAAGGACGACCCGCGGCGCGCGGCACTCGCGCTCCAGGCGGGAGCCTCCGGCTGGGTCGCCAAGGACTGCTCGCTGTCGCGGCTGCTGAGCGTCATCCGGGGCGTGCTGCGCGATGAGACGCATCTGCCGCCCGCCCTGCTCACGGGCGTCCTGCGCGAACTGACGGCCGCGCGCAAGCACCGCACCGAGAGCGAACGGCTCGTGGAGTCCCTGACCCCGCGCGAGCGCGAGGTCCTGCGGTGCATGGTGGCGGGCCTGGGGCGCAAGGCGGTCGCCGAGCGCCTGTATCTGTCCCCGCACACCGTCCGTACGCATATGCAGAACGTGCTGGGCAAACTCGGCGTCCACTCCACCCTGGCCGCGGTGGCGCTCGCGCGCCGGGCGGGGGTGGGGCCGGTGGACCTGGCGAACGACGTGGTGGAGCGCGGGGGACAGCAGCTGGCGTAGGCGCGCCGCCCCCGGTCAGCCGGGGATGTTGTCGAAGGGTGCGGTCAGTTGCCGCAGCAGCCCGGCCAGTTCGCCGCGCTGGGCGCGGGACAGTTCGGAGAGGATCGCGCGCTCCTGCTCCAGCAGTCCGGCCAGTGCCTGGTCCGCGCGGTCGCGGCCCTCGTCGGTGAGCCGCACCAGCACCCCGCGCCGGTCACTGGGGTCGGGGAGACGCTCCACCAGGCCCTTTTTGGTCAGCCGGTCGATGCGGTTGGTCATCGTGCCGGAGGTGACCAGGGTCTGCGTCAGCAACTGCCCGGGGGAGAGCTGGTACGGAGCCCCCGCGCGGCGCAGCGCGGTGAGCACGTCGAACTCCCAGGGCTCCAGGGCGTGCTCGGAGAACGCCAGCCGGCGCGCGCGGTCCAGGTGCCGGGCCAGCCTGCTGACACGGCTCAGCACCTCCAGCGGCTCCACGTCGAGGTCGGGGCGTTCCCGACGCCACGCCGCGACCAGCCGATCGACCTCGTCCTCCATGACGATCAGTGTAGTGGTTGTGTCGACGTGAAGTCTCTTGATGTCGAGCATCTTGATATCGAGCTAAATCTGGGGGAAGGTGGCTGTCATGACGACCCCCATCTGGGACCCCGCCCAGTACCTCCGGCACGCGGATCACCGGGCCCGTCCCTTCACGGACCTGCTGGCCCGCGTCGGCGAACCGCCCGGCGACCGGCCCCGCGTGGCCGACCTCGGCTGCGGCCCGGGCAATGTCACCGCCCTGCTCGCCGAGCGCTGGCCCACCGCGGAGATCACCGGCTACGACAACTCCGAGGAGATGCTCGCCAAGGCCCGCGCGGACCACGGCGGCGAGCGGCTCCGCTTCGCCCACGCGGACGTACGGACCTGGGTGCCCGAACGGCCGTACGACCTGATCGTCAGCAACGCGACCCTGCAGTGGGTGCCCGGGCACGTGGAGCGGTTCGGGGTCTGGGTGGACGGGCTGGTGCCCGGCGGCACCCTCGCCTTCCAGGTGCCGGGGAACTTCGACTCCCCGAGCCACCGTCTGATGCGCGAGATCGCGGGCTCCGCGCGCTGGCGCGACCGCCTCTCCGGCGCCCTGCGCCACGACGGCGCCATCCGCACACCGCAGGAGTACCTGGCCGAGCTGACCGGCCTCGGCTGCGAGGCGGACGTGTGGGAGACGACGTACGTCCATCTGCTCCCCGGCGAGGACCCGGTCCTGGACTGGGTCAAGGGAACGGGCCTGCGCCCCGTCCTCACAGCACTGGCGGACGACCCGGAGGCCCGGGACGCCTTCGTCGAGGAGTACCGCACCGCCCTGCGCGCGGCGTACCCCGCCGGACCGCACGGCACGCCCTTCCCCTTCCGCCGCGTCTTCGCCGTGGCCCGCCGAAAGGAGACCTGATGCTGCACTCGGTCGACCACGTCCAACTGGCAGCCCCGCCCGGCTCCGAGGACGCACTGCGCGCGTACTACGTCGGCGTCCTGGGCATGACCGAGCTACCGAAGCCCCCGGTCCTGGCGGCCCGCGGCGGCTGCTGGTTCGAGTCGGGCACCGTCCAACTCCACCTGGGCATCGACCAGAACTTCCACCCCGCCCGCAAGGCCCACCCGGGCCTGCGCGTAACGGACATCGAGACGTACGCGGCCCGCCTGGAGGCCAGGGGCGCAAAGGTGACCTGGGACGACAACCTGCCGGGCCACAAGCGCTTCTACTCGGAGGACCCGGTCGGGAACAGAATCGAGTTCCTGGAGCGCCTCTCCAGCCAGCCCGGCCATCCCAGCCCGTCCGGCGTTTGAGGACGAGGCCCGTTCAGGGCCGAAGGGGGGTCTGGGGGCGCAGCCCCCAGGGACGGGACGGGAAGGGGCGGCGGGGGCGAGAAACCAAAGGCGCCGCCCCCGTCGGCGCGCCCTGCCCTACGCCTTACGCCGCCCTATGAGGTGCGGCTTCGCCTCCAGCCCGTCCAGCCCGTGCCACGCCAGGTTCACCAGATGCGCCGCCACCTCCGCCTTCTTCGGGCGGCGTACGTCCAGCCACCACTGCCCGGTCAGCGCGACCATCCCGACCAGCGCCTGCGCGTACAGCGGCGCGAGCTTGGGATCGAAGCCCCGGCTCTTGAACTCGCGCCCCAGGATGTCCTCCACCTGGGTGGCGATGTCGGAGATCAGCGAGGCGAAGGACCCCGTCGACTGCGGGATCGGCGAGTCACGGACCAGGATGCGGAACCCGTCCGTGTACTCCTCGATGTAGTCCAGAAGAGCGAACGCCGCCTGCTCGCACAGTTCACGCGGATGCCCGGCCGTCAGCGACCCGGTCACCATGTCCAGCAGCCGCCGCATCTCACGGTCCACGACCACCGCGTACAGCCCCTCCTTGCCGCCGAAGTGCTCGTACACCACCGGCTTGGAGACCCCGGCCTTCGCCGCGATCTCCTCCACCGACGTGCCCTCGAACCCCTTCGCGGCGAAGAGGGTGCGACCGATCTCCAGTAGCTGCTGACGGCGCTCCGCACCGGTCATCCGGGTGCGGCGCGCACGCCGCGGTTTGTCGTTGCCCTGGGTACTGCTGGAGTCGGTCGCCACGGCGTCAATCATGCCGCCTTTGCGGCCTTGGCCCGGCGTCGGGAGCCTTCTTCCTCGGTGACACGGCGGGAATCGATACGCGAGCGTGACGGCCAGCGCACGTCATAAGCCCAGCCCGCCAGCTCGAACCAGCGGATCAGGCGCGCGCTCGAATCGAGCTGCCCGCGCATCACCCCGTGCCGCGCCGATGTCGGGTCGGCGTGGTGCAGGTTGTGCCAGGACTCGCCGCAGGACAGCACCGCCAGCCACCACACGTTGCCCGAGCGGTCACGCGACTTGAAGGGCCGCTTGCCGACCGCGTGGCAGATGGAGTTGATCGACCAGGTCACGTGGTGCAGCAGCGCCACCCGCACCAGCGAGCCCCAGAAGAAGCCGGTGAAGGCGCCCCACCAGGACCAGGTCACCAGACCGCCGATCAGCGCGGGCAGCGCCAGCGACAGTACGGTCCACAGCACGAACTGCCGGGAGATCGCCCGCAGTGCCGGGTCCTTGATCAGATCCGGCGCGTACTTGTCCTGCGGGGTCTGCTCCTCGTCGAACATCCAGCCGATGTGCGCCCACCACAGGCCCTTCAGCAGCGCCGGAAGGGTCTCGCCGTAGCGCCACGGCGAATGCGGGTCGCCCTCGGCGTCGGAGAACTTGTGGTGCTTGCGGTGGTCGGCGACCCAGCGGACCAGGGGCCCCTCGACCGCCATCGACCCGGCGATCGCCAGCGCGATCTTCAGGGGCCGCTTCGCCTTGAAGGAACCGTGGGTGAAGTGCCGGTGGAAACCGATCGTGATGCCGTGGCAGCCCAGGTAGTAGAAGAAGACCAGCAGGCCGAGGTCGAGCCAGCTCACTCCCCAGCCCCAGGCCAGCGGCACCGCGGCCAGCAGCGCGAGGAACGGGACGGTGATGAACAGCAGCAGCGCGATCTGCTCGATCGACCGCTTCTGCTCCCCGCCGAGCGTGGCGGAGGCGGTCGTGGTGTCGTCGTTCGCCTGCGGGGCGTCTTCGATCACATCGGAGCTCGTGGTCATGGGCGTCCCCTGTGGGGTCGAGGGTGGTGAGACAAATGCCGGACGGCCGCGGGAACCGCCTTCCGGTCGGGGTGCAACGGTCCCTACGGTTCCGTAACCTACGGCGTCGTAAGTATGGCAGCGCGTCGCCTGGCGGCAAGAGCCCGTGAGACAGCGCGTCCACCTCGGCACCTATCCTTGTGTCGGTCGGACAGCGCGGTCCGCTCTGATTTCTTCCCGGATGTCCGGACCGTATGCGGCGAGCCGCCGCGCGTGACGGGCCTTCGGGTTCCCTCCAGACGAGCTTCAACACTGCAAGGAGCCGCACCTGTGAGCAGTGCCGACGACCTGACTACCAGCACCACGTCGAGCAGCAGTGAGCTGCGCGCCGACATCAGGCGCCTGGGTGATCTCCTTGGCGAGACCCTCGTCCGGCAGGAGGGTCCAGAACTCCTCGACCTCGTCGAGAGGGTCCGCCGACTCACGCGCGAGGACGGCGAGGCCGCCGCCGAGCTGCTGCGCGGCACCGAGCTCGACACCGCGGCCAAGCTGGTGCGGGCCTTCTCCACCTACTTCCACCTCGCCAACGTCACCGAGCAGGTGCACCGCGGACGCGAGCTGCGCGCCAGGCGCGCCGCCGAGGGCGGTCTGCTCGCCCGTACGGCCGACCGGCTCAAGGACGCCGACCCCGAGCACCTGCGCCAGACGGTCGAGCACCTCAACGTCCGCCCGGTCTTCACCGCGCACCCCACCGAGGCCGCGCGCCGGTCGGTACTGAACAAGCTCCGGCGTATCGCGGCGCTGCTGGAGACCCCGGTCATCGAGTCCGACCGGCGGCGCCACGACACCCGTCTGGCGGAGAACATCGACCTCGTCTGGCAGACCGACGAACTGCGCGTGGTCCGTCCGGAGCCCGCGGACGAGGCGCGCAACGCGATCTACTACCTCGACGAGCTGCACGCCGGTGCCGTCGGCGACGTCCTGGAGGACCTGACGGCCGAGCTGGAGCGGGTCGGGGTCAAGCTCCCCGACGACACCCGCCCGCTCACCTTCGGCACCTGGATCGGCGGCGACCGCGACGGCAACCCCAACGTCACCCCGCAGGTCACCTGGGACGTGCTGATCCTCCAGCACGAGCACGGCATCAACGACGCGCTGGAGATGATCGACGAGCTGCGCGGCTTCCTGTCGAACTCCATCCGCTACACCGGCGCCACCCAGGAGCTGCTGGACTCCCTGCAGCAGGACCTGGAGCGCCTGCCGGAGATCAGCCCCCGCTACAAGCGGCTGAACGCCGAGGAGCCCTACCGGCTCAAGGCCACCTGCATCCGGCAGAAGCTGGAGAACACCAAGACGCGCCTGGCCAAGGGCATCCCGCACGAGGAGGGCCGCGACTACCTCGGCACCTCCGAGCTGCTGCACGACCTGACGCTGATCCAGACCTCGCTGCGCGAGCACCGCGGCGGCCTGTTCGCCGACGGCCGGATGAACCGCACCATCCGCACGCTGTCCGCCTTCGGCCTGCAGCTCGCCACGATGGACGTCCGTGAGCACGCCGACGCCCACCACCACGCCCTCGGCCAGCTGTTCGACCGGCTCGGCGAGGAGTCCTGGCGGTACGCGGACATGCCGCGTGAGTACCGGGCCAAGCTGCTCGCCAAGGAACTGCGCTCGCGCCGTCCGCTGGCCCCGAGCCCGGCGCCGGTGGACGCGGCGGGCGAGAAGACCCTCGGCGTCTTCCAGACGATCAAGCGGGCCCTTGAGGTGTTCGGGCCCGAGGTGATCGAGTCGTACATCATCTCCATGTGCCAGGGCGCCGACGACGTGTTCGCCGCGGCCGTGCTGGCGCGCGAGGCGGGCCTGATCGACCTGCACGCCGGCTGGGCCAGGATCGGCATCGTGCCGCTGCTGGAGACCACCGACGAGCTCAAGGCCGCCGACACGATCCTGGAGGACATGCTCGCCGACCCCTCCTACCGGCGGCTGGTCGCCCTGCGCGGCGACGTCCAGGAGGTCATGCTCGGTTACTCCGACTCCTCCAAGTTCGGCGGCATCACCACCTCGCAGTGGGAGATCCACCGCGCCCAGCGCCGGCTGCGCGACGTGGCGCACCGCTACGGCGTACGGCTGCGGCTCTTCCACGGCCGCGGCGGCACCGTCGGCCGCGGCGGCGGCCCCTCGCACGACGCGATCCTCGCCCAGCCCTGGGGCACCCTGGAGGGCGAGATCAAGGTGACCGAGCAGGGCGAGGTCATCTCCGACAAGTACTTGGTGCCGTCGCTGGCCCGGGAGAACCTGGAGCTGACCGTCGCGGCCACGCTCCAGGCGTCCGCCCTGCACACCGCCCCGCGCCAGTCGGGCGAGGCGCTGGCCCGCTGGGACGCGGCGATGGACGTGGTCTCCGACGCCGCGCACGCCGCGTACCGCAGGTTCGTCGAGGACCCGGACCTGCCGACGTACTTCCTCGCCTCGACCCCGGTGGACCAGCTCGCCGAACTGCACCTCGGCTCGCGGCCCTCCCGCCGCCCCGGCTCGGGCGTCTCCCTCGACGGCCTGCGCGCCATCCCGTGGGTGTTCGGCTGGACCCAGTCGCGGCAGATCGTGCCGGGCTGGTTCGGCGTGGGCTCCGGGCTGAAGGCGCTGCGCGAGGCGGGCCTGGACACGGTCCTGGAGGAGATGCACGAGCAGTGGCACTTCTTCCGCAACTTCATCTCCAACGTGGAGATGACGCTCGCGAAGACGGACCTGCGCATCGCCCAGCACTACGTCGACACCCTCGTCCCCGACGAGCTCAAGCACGTGTTCGACACCATCAAGGCCGAGCACGAGCTGACCGTGCGCGAGGTGCTGAAGGTGACGGGCGAGGCGGAGCTGCTGGACGCGACCCCGGTGCTGAAGCAGACGTTCAGCATCCGGGACGCCTACCTGGACCCGATCTCCTACCTCCAGGTGGCCCTGCTCAAGCGCCAGCGTGACGCGGCCGCCGCGGGCGAGGAGCCGGACCCGCTGCTCTCCCGCGCGCTGCTGCTCACGGTGAACGGCGTCGCGGCCGGCCTGCGCAACACCGGCTGACCCGCACCGGAACCGCGAAGGGCGCTCCCTGCCGGGGGGCGCCCTTCGCCGTACGTCAGGCCTTGCGACGCCGGTACAGCAGGAAGCCGCCCGCGGCCACCAGCACGGCGGCGACCGCGCTCAGCAGGCCCACCGGGGCACCGCTGCCGGTCTCGGCGAGATCGCCGCCGGGCTTGTCGCCCTGGGGCGAGGGTGCCGAGGAGGGCTGCGCGTCCTCGGAGGAGCCGGTGCTCGGCTCGGGGCCGGGCTCCGTGCTCGTGCTCGGCTCCGTGCTCGGTTCGGTACCGCCCGCCGGGCTCGACGGGGAGGCGGACGAGCCGTTGTCGCCGTCGTCCCCGGAGTCCTCGCAGTCCGTCCAGAACACCTTGTGCTTGGCCGAGCCGTGCTCGCCGTCGAAGTTCCAGAACAGCTTGTAGTGGCCGTCCGGCAGCGTCATGTCCTCGGTGCGGCCGTGGCCGTCGGTGTCCAGGACCAGCTCGCCGGACTTCACGGTCTCGCCCTTGGCGCCGGCCGTCGGGGCCCAGGACTCGATGTGCCAGCCGACCCGCTGTCCGCCGTCGAAGCCGAAGGCGTCCAGGTAGAAGGCGCACACGTGGGGCTCGTTGTGGCGGAGCTCCTCGTCGGTCGTGGCATCGTGGATCTTCACGGTGCCGTTGTCGCCGTGCGGTGTGGCGTGGGCGGTGGGGGCGAGGAACAGCGCCGCCGCCGCGGCGGCGGAGACGGCGCAGGCGCGGGTGAGGGTAGGCATGGGGCAGTCCCATCTTCGTGACACGAACGGGAAGATGTGGAGGGGGCGGCTCAGCTTCCGGCCGCCGCCGACTCCGGGTCAATCACGAACAGGGAACACTCGGTTTCTTCACAGGGTTACGGCCGACGCCTCACATCGTCACGAACGCGCCCGTGATCAGGGCTACCCCGGTGCCGGCCATCGCCCAGGCCGGCCGGGCCCGGCGCAGGCCGCCGGCGACCACGACCGCGGCGAGGAGCAGGGCGCCGCCGAAGGGGACCCAGGCGTAGAGGATTCCGGCCGGGCCGGAGCGTACGACGTGGCTGGAGCCGGGCTTGACGACGACCGAGTAGGTCAGGCCCTCGCGCACCGACGCGGTGTGGGCGATGACGACCTTTTGGCGGGGCTGCGAGCCGCGCGAGACGGGGGTGTAGGGGCCGGTGCAGACGTCCTCGGCGCAGCGCGCCACGCGCACCGTGCCGCTTTCGCGCCCCTTGGTGAGCATCACGTGCTGAGCGGTGCCCCAGGACGCCCACACGCCCGCGATCAGGATCAGCGCCGCGAGCGTGCCCATCGCCGCCGCGCGCCCGAACCGCAGCGCGGAGACGGCGCCCCGGCTGGAGATGACGGCACTTGGCATGGCCGCGATCCTTGGCCATTGCCTTGCCGAAAGTCAATCCGAGGCCGGTCGGGAACTCCGGGACCCCTTCCAACTTTCTTAAAATGAACGGATGGTGACGGACACCGCCGTGAGACGGGGAGACCCATGAGCACACCGCTGTTCGTCCACGGCACAGGGGCACGGCGATCCGCCCGCGACAGCACGCCCGGCGCCGCCCCGCGGGCGGCCGCATGAGCACGGAGCTGTCCGGCATCACCCCGGAACGCACCCGGGCCGTCCTCGTCGGCGTGGAGAGCTACGGCGGCGACCCCTTCCACGACCTCGACGGCTCCGCCCAGGACGCCCTCGGCCACGCCCGCTGGCTGCGCGCGAGCGGCGTCCCCGCCGAGAACATCCGGCTCTGCGTCTCCCCGCTCGCCCACCGCCGCGAACAGACCGAGGCCGCCGCCCGCGAACTCGGCATCCCCCTCCTCGGCGCCGACCACGCCACCGTCCACCGCGTCATCCGGGACGAACTGCCCGAGTGGGACGCCGATCTGCTCTGGTTCGCCTGGAGCGGCCACGCCGCCATCACCTCCGGCACCCCCCGCCACCTGCTCATCCACGCCGACGCCAGACCCTTCGAGGACGCCGCCCTCGACACCGCCAACATCCAGAACGCCCTCCTGTACAACCCGCGCTACCAGCGCATCCGGCACAAGATCGTCAGCATCGACGCCTGCCGCAACCACGTCGAAACCCTGGACGTCTTCGGCGAGAGCCGCCTCGGCGCAGGCCCGGCCGTCCCCACCACCAGCCGCCTGCTCCTGATGCACGCCACCCAGGACGGCGACATCTCCTACGGCGACGAACGCGGCGGCGTCTTCACCCGCGCCCTGCTCACCGAACTCGCCACCGCCCCGGGCCCCTGGCCCCCCGACCCGCGGCCGCTGATCGAACCGGTCCGCGACCGGATGGCCGCCGACACCGACGCCCCGCAGATCCCCGCCATCGACGCCCGCACCTGGGACGCCGAGCCACTGCACTACGCCGGCTACCGCCCCCGCACCCGCCCCACCTGGCTGCTGACCACCGACGAGGTCCTGCGCCGCCTGGGCAACCGGGGCACCTACCTCACCAACGACACCCTCCCCTACGTAGCCCCCGAGGACCCCGGCCACCCCGCCCGCCCGGACAACCTCCTCGCCCGCCTCGACGACCCCGCCCGCGGCAGGTTCGGCGGCCCCGGCTGCGGACTGCTCCTCACCGGTCTCGCCGGCGCAGGCAAGACCCGCACCTGCCTGGAGATCGCCTCCCTCGCCGAACGCAGCGGCTGGCTCGTCCTGCACATCCACGAGGCGGGCGCACTCTCCGCACGCGTGCTGTTCGAAGAGATCCAGGAAGAGCTGAAAGACCGACAGGACCAGCGCGTACTGCTCGTCCTGGACTACCTCGACCAGCACATCCGCGACCAGTCCAGCCTCGACCTGCGCGACCTCGCCGACCTGCTGCACGCCGAACGGGCCGAGGGCGCCCGCATCGCCTGCCTCGCCTCGGTCCGCCCCGGCGCCCTGGCCGAGGTACGCGCACGCGGCTCACGCACCCTGTTCGAGGAGGTCGAACTCGAACAGGCGGAAGGCCATCTGCGTACCGTCGCGGCCCGGATCTTCGAACGGGTCGCGCCCAACGCCCTCGACGCGTGGGGCGCCGACGACATGGCCCGGATCTGCGGCACCCGGCCCATCCTCGCCCTGCTGTTCGCCATCGCCTTCGAAGGCGCCCTCGACCAGCGCGACGGCGACCGGACCGCCGTACCCCCGCCCGCGGAACTCGTCGACTGGCTCAACCGCCGCACCCGCCGCGACATCGCCACCGCCGACGGCGCCCCCCGCGGCGAACCCGACCCCGTCCTCGTCCGGGCCAGCGCCCTCGCCACCCTCGCCTGCGTCCAACGCCGCACCGCCGTCGAAGAAGTCGTCGACCGCTTCCTTGAACACGCCGCCGACACCCACCACACCGGCGAATCCGTCGTCGACAACCTGGAAGCCCTCGGCTGGCTCGTCACCACCGTCGACGGACCCGACACCGTCGACACCATCCACGACATCGTCACCGACCAGCTCCTCGAACAGAGCTGCCTGCCCCAGGCCGTCACCGTCGACACAACCGTCCTGCGCGCCTTCCTCGACGCCCTCCTCGCCGACCTCACCGCCTTCCGACGAGCCGTCGGCCACCTCAGCCGCTGGGCCCACGACCAGAGCGAGTCCGTCCGCAAGAAACTCGCCGCCACCCTCTCCAAATGGCTCACCCGCCAGGCCCCCGACGTCCTCGCCCTGCTGCTGTCCACCCCCGACCAGGGCATGCGCGCCCTCGTCTCGATGAGCAGCGCAGGCCCCTGGCAACAAGCCGTCATCGACACCTGGGACAGCCTCACCGGACCCTGGATCGCCGCCACCACCCAACCCGGCCTCGTCCGCGTCCTGCTCACCGACGCCGTCCGCAACAGCCCCCGGCCCGTCCCACCCGTCCTGCTCCACCACGCCCACACCTGGCTCGACGCCCACACCGCCGACGACCTCGACGCCCTCCAGCTCATCAGCGCCCTGCGCCGCGCCCACGACCCCGACGACCCCGAACACACCCGCCTCGACGCCCTCACCCTCACCTGGCTCCACGCCCACGGCGCCGCCCCCGAGGCCCGCTACGCCCTCCTCGCCCTGCTCACCGCACCCCGCGACGGCGACCCCGCCCCCGGCCCCGGCCCCGAAGTCCTCGACCAGGCCACCCGCACCACCATCGCCCTCGCCCACCAACTACGTGGCCGCCCCGACACCGAACGCCTCATCACCGCCCTCATGCGCACCGCCCGCACCGACGAGGCCGACAGCAACCTCCTGCACACCGCGGCCCGCGACTGGCTCACCCACTACCGCGCCCGGGAACGCGCCACCTTCCTGATCTCCGCCGCCCTGCGCCGCCGCGACCCCGACGTACGACCCGGCCTCGCCGAACAGATCGCCCGCTACGCCCTCGACTGGCTCGACGCCCACGGCCGCAAGGAAAAAGCCTGCTTCGTCCTGCACGACATCCTCAGCCGCCGCGGCCAGACCGCCACCATGGAACGCCGCGCCGTCGAACACGCCCTGACCTGGCTCGCCCGCAACGGCACCACCCCCCAGGCGTCCTTCGTCCTCCAGCCCCTGCTCCAAGTCCTGCGCCGCCACGGCCCCACCGCCGACCCCGGCCACCTCACCGACGCCGTCGACCGGGCTCTCACCTGGACCGACCTCCACCCCAAGGCCCCCGGCGCCGACTTCGTCATACGCAACCTCCTCGAATGGCAGGGCCTGTCCACCCAAAACCACGACGAGGCCGACATCGTCCGCCGCACCCTCGAACCCGCCGTCGACTGGCTGGACTCCTTCGGCGCCACCGCCGACGACGACCGGCTCCTCAAAGCAGTCTTCTTCCGCACCCACGCCCTCACCGAGCACCAGACCGAACGCGTCACCGCCGTCGCCCTCCAACGGCTCCCCGAAACCCCCGAGGAGAGCGACCGGCACACCATCGGCGGCCTCCTGCGCGCCGCCGGGAACCTGCCCACCCCCACCAAGAACCTCGCCCTCGCCCGCGCCACCGCCTGGCTCACCGCCCACGGCACCGCAGTCGACGCCGCCCTCGTCCTCGGCCCCTACCTCCTCCTCGCCCAGCCCGACGAGATCCCCGCCGCGACCAGACGCACCGGCGCCACCCTCGCCCTGGACTGGCTGCGCGACCACGGCCGCACCCCCCAGGCCTTCGCCGTCCTGCGCAAACTGCTCTTCTACTGGGACGTCGCCACCGACACCCTCGACGCCACACAGGTCATGACCACCATCATCGACCACGTCCTCGACTGGCTGGAGGACCCCGACGCCCACAGCCCCCGCCCCGCGGACCCGGCAGACGAACACCCCCTCGACGACACCGACACCCCCGAAAGCCCCCTGAGCTCCGACGACCCCGCCGGCTACCGACGGCAAGTCCTCGTCCGCGTCCTGTTCCGCTTCGGCTCCCGCCTGACCACCACCCAGGCCCAACGCGCCGTCGACATCGCACTGCGCCTCTACCGCGACCGGCCCCGCGAAGAAATCGGCCAGGACAACGCCCTGCACTACCTGCACCGGCTGCCACCCCTGCCCGCACAGACCGAACAGCGCCTCCTGCGCCAGGTCCGCCGCGTCCTCACCCCCGGCATGACCAACCCCGGCGACGCCCGCCTCCTCCAGGCCGCCGTACGCCGCCAGCGCGCCGCCGACAACCCCGACCCCCGCATCGTGACCCGGGCGGTGCAATGGCTCGACCGGCACCACCGCCTCCCCGAGGCCGGCTTCGTGCTCTGCCACCTGCTCCAGTTCGAGCACCTGCCCGACGACGCCGAACAGCCCGCGCTCGCCCACGCCCGCACCTGGCTGAAAAAACACGCCAACACCGAGGACGCCGCCTACGTCCTCGCCCCCCTGCTGCTGCGCATGCAACAGTCCGCCGAACCCGACGACGGCATCGTCGGCCAAGCCCTCGCCTGGCTCGCCGAACACGGCGCGAGCGAACCCGCCTGGCGCGTCATCTCCCGCCTCGCCGGCTACACCCCCGCCGCCAGGCACCGCGACACCCTGCACGCCTACGCCGTCACCTGGGCCGCGGCCAACCCCGACACCGCCGACCACGACCGCCTCATGGCGGCCTTCGCGCCTACGAGTTGTAGGTCTGCTGAGCCCGCTCCAAGCCCTCGATGACCAGACACTCCACCGCGTCCGCCGCCCGGTCCACGAAGTAGTCCAGCTCCTTGCGCTCGGCGGAGGCGAAATCCCTCAGCACGAAATCCGCGACCTGCATCCGCCCCGGCGGACGCCCGATCCCGAACCGCACCCGGTGATAGTCCGAACCCATCGCCTTCGTCATCGACTTCAGACCGTTGTGCCCGTTGTCGCCGCCACCCAGCTTCAACCGCAGCGTGCCGTAGTCGATGTCCAACTCGTCATGGATCGCCACGATGTTCGCCACCGGCACCTTGTAGAAGTCCTTCAGCGCGTTCACCGGCCCGCCCGACAGGTTCATGAACGACATCGGCTTCACCAGGATCACCCGCCGGTTCAGCGGCCCAGGCGGCCCGATCCGCCCCTCCACGACCTGCGCCTGCGCCTTCCCGGCCCGCTTGAACCTCCCCCCGATCCGCTCGGCCAGCAGATCCACCACCATGAACCCGACGTTGTGCCGGTTCATGGCGTACTCCGGCCCGGGATTGCCGAGGCCCACGATCAGCCACGGGGCATTGGCGTCGGTCGTCACGTGCGTCTCCTCGATACGCGCCGGCCGCCGCTTCCCGGAAGGAAGCAGCGGCCGGCGAACAAGTAACTACGGCTTCGGCGCCGATCAGGCCTCGGCGGCCTCTTCACCCTCGGCGGCCTCGCCCTCCGGGGCCTCCTCGGCCTGCGCGGCCAGGACCTGCAGGACGACCGCGTCCTCGTCGACGGCCAGGGTCACACCGCTGGGCAGCGTGATGTCCTTGGCGAGCACCGAGGCACCGGCCTCCAGGCCCTCGACGGAGACGGTGACGGCCTCGGGGATGTGGGTGGCCTCGGCCTCGACCGGAAGCGCGTTCAGCACGTGCTCCAGCAGGTTGCCGCCCGCGGCCAGCTCGCCCTCGGTGTGCACCGGGATCTCGACCGTGACCTTCTCGCCGCGCTTGACCAGCAGCAGGTCGACGTGCTCCAGGAAGCCCTTCAGCGGGTCGCGCTGCACGGCCTTCGGGATCGCCAGCTCGTTGGTCTTGCCGTCGATGTCCAGGGAGATCAGGACGTTCGGCGTACGCAGCGCCAGCAGCAGGTCGTGACCCGGAAGGGTCAGGTGCAGCGGGTCGGAACCGTGGCCGTAGAGAACACCGGGAACCTTGCTGGCACGGCGGATGCGACGGGCCGCACCCTTGCCGAACTCGGTACGGGTCTCGGCGGCGAGCTTCACCTCGGACATAGCGATCACTCCTCGTAGGGTGAGAAACGGACAGGGTCACCCGGCCACGAACGGCCTGCTACGAAGAGCGCGTCGATAACGGACCGCCGTACACATGAGTACGGCCTCCCTCGCCGAGCAACTGCAGCAGTCTACTCGGCAGGGGAGGCCACACCCAAAACGATCTTTCAGCGGAGCCCGACGGCTCCTACTGCTCGTCGAACAGGCTGGTCACCGAACCGTCCTGGAACACCTCACGCACCGCACGCGCGATCGTCGGCGCGATCGACAGCACCGTGATCTTGTCCAGATCGTCCGCCAGCTCACCCGGCGTCGGCAGCGTGTTCGTGAACACGAACTCGCTCACCCGCGAGTTCTTCAACCGGTCCGCCGCCGGACCCGACAGCACACCGTGCGTCGCCGTCACGATGACATCCTCCGCACCGTGTGCGAACAGCGCGTCCGCCGCGGCACAGATCGTGCCACCGGTGTCGATCATGTCGTCCACCAGCACACACACGCGGCCCTTGACCTCACCCACGACCTCGTGGACGGTCACCTGGTTCGCCACGTCCTTGTCACGCCGCTTGTGCACGATCGCCAGCGGCGCACCCAGCCGGTCGCACCAGCGGTCCGCGACCCGCACACGGCCCGCGTCCGGCGACACCACGGTCAGCTTCTCCCGGTCCACCTTGCGGCCCACATAGTCCGCCAGCAGCGGCAGCGCGAACAGATGGTCCACCGGACCGTCGAAGAAGCCCTGGATCTGGTCCGTGTGCAGGTCGACCGCCAGAATCCGGTCCGCGCCCGCCGTCTTCATCAGATCCGCGATCAGCCGCGCCGAGATCGGCTCACGGCCACGGTGCTTCTTGTCCTGCCGCGCATAGCCGTAGAACGGCACGATCACGGTGATGGAACGGGCCGACGCACGCTTCAGCGCGTCGATCATGATCAACTGCTCCATGATCCACTTATTGATCGGAGCCGTGTGGCTCTGGATCAGGAAGCAGTCCGCACCACGCGCCGACTCCTGGTACCGCACATAGATCTCGCCATTGGCGAAGTCGAAGGCCTTTGTCGGGACAACCCCGACACCCAACTGCTGGGCGACCTCCTCGGCAAGCTCGGGGTGGGCGCGGCCGGAGAAGAACATCATCTTCTTCTCGCCGGTCGTCTTGATCCCGGTCACAGCACTGTCTCCTCAGAGGTGTCTCAGCTGGAAGTCGAGAGAACGCACCAGCCCGTCCCGGCTGGTGCGAGAGGCCGTCTCAGCTGGTTAGGTGCGGATGTGCACTTATCACGGTACGCCGTCCCCGACGCACCTGTTTCCGGTCAGCCTTCGCCGTCCGACTCCCGGGACGCCACCTCGGCAGCCTTCGCCGCGGCACTCCCCGGACGCTTACGGGCCACCCAGCCCTCGATATTCCGCTGCTGACCACGGGCCACGGCCAGCGAACCGGGCGGCACATCCTTCGTGATCACGGACCCGGCAGCGGTGTACGCACCGTCCCCGATCGTGACAGGAGCCACAAACATGTTGTCCGAACCCGTCCGGCAGTGCGACCCGACGGTCGTGTGATGCTTGTCCTGCCCGTCGTAGTTCACAAACACACTCGCCGCACCGATGTTCGTGTACTCACCGATCGTCGCGTCCCCGACATACGACAGATGCGGCACCTTCGTGCCCTCACCGATCGACGCGTTCTTCGTCTCGACGTACGTCCCGATCTTGCCCTTCGCACCCAGCCGCGTCCCCGGCCGCAGATACGCGAACGGCCCCACCGACGCCTGAGCCCCCACCTCGGCCCGATCCGCCACCGTGTTGTCCACCCGCGCACCCGCACCCACACGCGTATCGGCCAGCCGGCAGTTCGGACCCACCTCGGCACCCTCACCGAGATGCGTGGCACCCAACAGCTGCGTACCCGGGTGCACCACCGCGTCCTGCTCGAACGTCACCGTGACATCCACCCAGGTCGACGCCGGATCCACCACCGTCACCCCGGCCAGCATCGCCTCGGTCAGCAACCGGTCATTGAGAATCCGACGCGCCTCCGCAAGCTGCACCCGGTTGTTGATACCGGCGATCTCCCGGTGATCACCCGCAACCGAGGCCCCCACCCGGTGCCCCGCCTCCCGCAGAATCCCCAGCACATCGGTCAGGTATTCCTCACCCTGACTGTTGTCCGTACGCACCTGCTTCAGCGCGTCCGTCAGCAGCGCTCCGTCGAACGCGAACACCCCGGAATTGATCTCCCGGATCGCCCGCTGCTCGTCGGTCGCGTCCTTGTGCTCCACGATCGCGGTGACGGCACCGGTCGCCGCGTCCCGCACGATCCGGCCGTACCCGGTCGCGTCCGGCACCTCGGCCGTCAGCACCGTCACGGCGTTGCCGTCGGCGGAGTGCGTGGCGGCGAGCGCCTGGAGCGTGGCGCCGGTCAGCAGCGGGGTGTCCCCGCACACGACGATGACGGTGCCCTCGACGCGCCCGCCCAGCTCCTCCAGACCCATCCGGACGGCGTGCCCGGTGCCGTTCTGCTCCGCTTGCACGGCGGTACGGACGTGCGGATCGACCTCGGCGAGATGCGCGGTGACCTTCTCGCGGGCGTGGCCGACGACCACGACCAGGTTCTCGGGCTGCAACTCGCGCGCGGCGGCGAGCACATGCCCCACGAGACTGCGACCGCAGATCTCGTGCAGCACCTTGGGTGTGGCGGACTTCATACGGGTGCCCTCACCCGCTGCGAGAACGACGACGGCTGCCGGGCGAATGGCGCTCACGGAGTTGCCCTTCGGCTTTTGGGATGGGGTGGGGTGACATCCGCAGGATACCGGGGCGTTTCGCGGGGGAAATGAGAGCGGGCCCTGACTGAGGTGTCAGGGCCCTAACTCGTGGCTCCGCCAGCTGGATTCGAACCAGCACTACAGGGCTTCAAAGGCCCGCGGGCTACCAGTTACCCCATGGCGGATGGCTGCGTCAGACCTTACCTGAGACGCGCCGACGCCTGAGCCACCATTCCTGTCCACCAGCCTTCGATCCGACGGTAGAGCTCGGCCCCTTGTGCCACCCGGATCACCAAGCAGCCCCGGTAGTTCTCGCCGACGTTCTTGCGCACCGTCCTGGGGTTGTGCCTCTTGATCGTCGTCTTCTGGAGGGCCGAGACATCGACGCCCACTACGTCGGCCCAGTACTGCTCGGCCCCTGCCACGTCCGCGGTCAGATGGATCATCACGCGGTACCTCAGGCGCTCGGGCTCCACCCCGAGCAGGGCGAGCCAGGCCAGGTAGAGCTGGATCACGCCTTGATCGCTGTTGACGAAGAGGACGTCCTCCCGTCGGGCGTAGGGCTTGTCCTTCGCGCCCTCGGCCCAGTAGAGGGCGACTCCGGTCAGGAACAGGTCGCGGTCGGACAGCTCACCGATCTGCACAGCTGCGGCAGCCTTGGTTCGCTGACGCTCCGCGTCCCGCACCGCGAGCTCGTGCTCCCAGCGCTTTCGGGCCGCCAGCGTCGCCTGCTCCGTCGGGTCGCGCCGCTCCGGCTTCGGCAGATCCCGCACCCACAGGGAGATCGAACTCTTCGAGCACCCCAGCTCCGCCTGGATCCGGTCGTACGTCCACCCCTGCTTGCGCAGTTCCCGTGCCCTGTCGCGCAGGTCGTCCTTGGCGCGAGGGTGTTTGGTCCACTCCGGGGGAGGCTCGCCCTTTACCAGGCGGTTCAGGATGTCGTTGTTGTAGATCTTCAGTTCGTCCCGGATCTGCCGGAGGCTGTGGCCCGCGCGCCGCAGCGCCACCGCCCGTTCCCGTAAGCCTTCGAAGTCGGCGTACTTGCCTTCTGCATGTGCCATAGGCATACCGTCGGGGCGGAATTGGATCTTCCGGGGTCGAACAGTAAGCGATTCACCAGTTCGAGGGATTTCGGGGCGTTCCGCGTCCGGGCGGTCACTCGGGGTGGTGTAGGCCAGTACCGGAAACTCGCCGGAAAAGCCGCGCCCCGCGCCCGTAGGCTGGAGGCATGACCGCGACGGGGGAAGACGACACCGGGGCCCGCACCGGGCCGTGGTGGTGGGCGAGGTGGCGCAGTGCCGCGTTGGACATCGGGCTGGCCGCCGTGTCCGCGTTGGAGTGCGGGGCGAAAGGGTTCAGCTTCGCCGCGGACGCGGGGATCCCCGCTTTTGTGGGTGTGCTGTTCGGTGTGCTGGCCGGTTCGGTGCTGGTGGTGCGCCGGCGGTGGCCCATCGCTGTGGTGCTGGTGTCGATTGCCGTGATGCCTGCCCAGATGGGCTTCTTGATGATCCTGGTGGGTCTGTACACGCTGGCCGCTTCCGAGCTGCCGCGGCGGATCATCGGGGCGCTGGCGGCGATGGCGACGGTCGGGATGCTGATCGTGACGTTCGTCTGGCTGCGTCAGGGTGTGGATCAGGGTGATCTGGAGTTCGGTGGCTGGTTCGTGCCGTTTGGTGCGATCACGACGTCGCTGGGTATGACGGCGCCGCCTTTGCTGCTGGGTCTGTATGTGGGGGCGCGGCGTCGGCTGATGGAGTCGTTGCGTGAGCGTGCGGACAGTCTGGAGCGGGAGCTGCAGTTGCTGGCGGAGCGTGCGGAGGAGCGTGCGGAGTGGGCGCGTGGTGAGGAGCGCACGCGGATCGCGCGTGAGATGCACGATGTGGTGGCGCACCGGGTGAGCCTGATGGTGGTGCATGCGGCGGCGTTGCAGGCGGTTGCGCGTAAGGATCCGGAGAAGGCGGTCAGGAATGCCGCTTTGGTGGGTGACATGGGCCGTCAGGCGTTGACGGAGTTGCGCGAGATGTTGGGTGTGCTGCGGTCGGGTGGTGATGCGGCGGCCGAGCGGCGTGCGGGGGTGCCGTTGGTGGCGGTGGGGGCTGCTGCTGCGGCTGCGGCGTCGCGGGAGGTTTCGCGGGCCGCGGAGGAGTCCGAGGGGCCGTCGCTGGCGGAGCTGGATGAGTTGATCGGGCAGTCCGCGGCGGCGGGGATGGTGGTGGCTCTCTCGGTGGAGGGGGATGCGCGCAGTTATCCGCCGGAGGTGGAGCAGACGGCGTATCGCGTGGTGCAGGAGGCGTTGACGAACGTGCACAAGCATGCGGCGGGGGCGAAGACGTATGTGCGTCTGGCGCATCGGGTGTCGGAGATCGCGATGCAGGTGGAGAACGAGCCTCCGCCGGAGGCGGCGTCTTCCGCGCGGTTGCCGTCGGGCGGCAATGGTCTGGTGGGTATGAAGGAGCGGGTTTCCGCTCTGGGTGGGGTGTTTGTGTCGGGGCCGACGGATGCCGGGGGGTTCCGGGTGTCGGCGGTGATTCCGGCGGCGTGAGGTTTTCGGCTGTCAGGGGGCGGTGAGCCGTACGGGTTCGGTGCCTGCGACGAGGGTGGTCAGGGCGGTGTCGATGTCCGGGCCGAGGTACCAGTCGCCGGTGTGGTCGAGGGTGTAGACGCGGCCTTCGGTGTCGATGGCGAGGAGGGCTTGGCTGTCGGTTTCGGCGCCGAGTGGGCAGACCTCGGTGTCGAGGGCGCGGCCGAGGTCGTTGAGGGTGCGGGCCATGTGCAGGCCGTGGAGTGGGTCGAGGTGCAGGGGTACGGGGGCGACCTGGCGGCCGGGTCCGGTGGGGTTGATGTGGAGTCCGCCGAATTCGGCCCAGGCTTCTACGGCTGCGGGGAAGACGGTGTGGCGGTGTCCGGCGGGGGAGGTGTGTTCGCGCAGGGTGTCGGCCCAGATTTCGGCTTGTTTGATGTCCCAGCGGCCGGGTTGCCAGCCGGCGGCGCGCAGTGCGGCGTCGACGGGTACGGGGAATCGGGTGGTGGACGTGCGGTCCGGGTGCATCTGCCCTCGTTTGTGCGGGTGTGCGGGTGTGCGGGTGTGTGGATAGGGGGCTGGGGCGGGTCAGCCGTCGTCGCTCGCGGGGTCGATGACGCGTACGCCGAAGTGGGCGCTGAGGGCGGCGCAGGCGCGGCAGGGTGGGGCGAAGCCGCCGTGCAGTGGGTCGCCGTCCTCGCGGATGTGGCGGGCGGTGAGTTTGGCTTGTTTGAGGGCTTTGCGTGCTTCGCCGTTGGTCATGGGTTTGCGGGCGGCACGTTTGCTGCGGGTGGCGTCGATGTTGGAGATGTGCCGGGAGATGAGGATGGTCTCGGCGCAGCGGCCGGTGAAGCGGTCGCGTTGGGCGCTGGTGAGGGTGTCGAGGAAGTCCTGGACGAGTGGGTGGAGTGCGGGTGGCTGGTCGCCGCGGGCGGCGGTGCCGGTGAGGGTGGCGCCGCGCACGGAGAGGGCGGCGGCGATGGTGGGGAGTATGCCGTCGCGGCGGTGGCGCAGCGTAGGCGTGTCGGGGGCTTCGGTGGCGCTCCAGCCGATGCGGGGGTCGCCGGACGCGGGGCCCGCGGTGGTGCCGGTTTTCGGCCCGCCGTGTGGTCCTGTCTGCGTCGCGTTCATGATCGTCATCCCCTCCCGAGCATCCCCCCGGACGACACAGAGTGCCAAATGCCGTGGCTGGTGCGGAAGCTGGGGCGGTGCGACACGCCCGGGTTTGGGCGGGCTGTCACGGTGGGGTGACGGCTGGTCACGGAAGCGGAGGGGCCGTGACCGGTGCCCGGTGACCGGTGTCGCGGTACCGCATAGGCTGTCGGCACCGCGATCCATGCGGTTGACGCGTGGAGAGAAGTCGATACGGGGCGTAGTGGCCGAAGGAGGTCATCGCGCGCCGTACCAGAATGCCGCAGGGGGCAACCGCCATGACGACAGGTCGGCTCGGGCTGGGGACGCCTCCCGGCCGTCAGGCCGGGGGACACGCCGCGCCGCCGAACGCCGCCTATGCCGGGCAGGTCGTGCATTTCCCGGATCCGGTGAGGGCTGCCCGTCACCCGAGAGGGGTACGGGTGGACGAGCACGGCTATCCGGACTTCTCGCCGTATGCGCGGGCGGCCGCGGAGATCGCGGAGCCTCCGGAGGGTTTCGGTGTCGATGAGTTGCGGCTGACGGATTACGTGTCGGCGAATGCGGCGCTGGCGGCGACGGGGCACGAGTTGTGGGACACGGTGCCGTCGGTTGCCACGCCGCACGGCTGGACGTGGCATCACGTGGCCGGTACGCGTCGTCTGGAGCTGGTTCCGGTCGAGGTCAAGGCGTTGCTGCGGCATCACGGCGGGGTGGCGACGGCGGCGGTGGACCAGGACAAGCGGGGTACGCGGCCGTTGCAGGAGACGCGTCCGGCGCATTTCGGGCTGCCGAAGTCCGGGGTGGCGGTGAGTGAGTCGCAGGTGCTGGGTGTCGAGGAGGATCTCGGTTACCGGTTGCCGGGTGCGTACCGCTCGTTCCTGAAGGCTGCGGGTGGCTGTGCGCCGGTGGGGTGTGCGCTGGATGCGGAGCTGGGGCTGCTGATCGACCAGCCGTTCTTCACGGTGCGGGACGAGGCGGCGGTCAATGACCTGGTGTACGTCAACAAATGTCTGCGTGACCATCTGACCAAGGACTATCTGGGTGTCGGGTTTGTCCAGGGCGGTCTGCTGGCTGTGAAGGTGAAGGGCGAGCGGATCGGGTCGGTGTGGTTCTGCGCGTACGACGATGCGCGGGATGTCGATCCTTCGTTGCCGCCGGCTGAGCGTGTGGAGCGGTTGTTGTTGCCGTGCGGTGAGGATTTCGATGCCTTCCTGTCCCGTCTGGCGGGTTCTCCGCCGGAGTTGGAGACGGTGGCGAATCTGATGGTCGACGGTGGTTTCGCCCGTTCCGTGCCGGTGTCCGGTGCGGTGTCCGATTCCGTGTCGGGGGAGTGAGTTTCGCGATGGTGACGTTCGCTCAGGCGCAGGAGCGCGCCGAGGAATGGATCAACGGTGATGTGCCGGCGTATCAGCATCGTGAGGTGCGGGTGCGGGAGTTCGATCTGGGTTTTGTCGTCTGGGCGGAGGACCGTGCGGACGGGCCGCGTTCGGACGGTGGGGCGCAGCGGCTGGTGATCGCCCGGGACAGCGGGGAGGCCACGTTGTGGCCCGCGCTGCCGGTGGGTGAGGTGATCCGGCGGTACGAGGAGGAGTACGGGCGGCTTGCGGATGCCGAGCCGGAGGCTGTGCCTGCGGCGCCTGCGCGGGTGGATCTGAATCAGACGTCGTTCTTGTTGACTCCGCCGGAGTGGTTGCAGGAGGCGGCGGATCAGATGGGGATTCCTGGGCGGCGGGGGTCGGAGACGTCCGGGGGTTCTGGGGCTGGGGCTGGGGCTGGGGTCGGGTCGGCGCCGGGGGCCGGATCTTCTTCTTCCGGTTCTGCTTCTGAGGAGTTGGCGCGGACGCAGGCTGGGCCTGTCGGTGCCGGGGCTGCTTCGGGTGCCGGGGTGGGTGCCTCTGCTGCCGGTTCTGTTGCCGGTGCGGAGGAGTTGGCGCGGACGCAGGCCGGGGTGCCGGGGTCGGGTACTGATTCCGGGACGGGTAGTGCGGCTGCGGCGAGTGCGCCGTCTTCCGCGCCGGGGGCGCCTGGTGTGTCCGAGGGGAGCGCGGCCTGGCCGGATGCCCCTGGTGCGAGTGGTGACGGTGAGGGCGCGGGGGCTTCTTCGGGGGCGCCCAGTGTTCCGAGTGCGCCGGGTGCGACTCCGTGGGCCGGTACGGACACGAACGCGGACGCGGAGGAGGACCGTTCCGTCCCGCTGCCCGCGACGGTGTTCGCGCCGCCGTTGAGCGAGGTCGACGACAGCACGCCGCCGCCTGCCGCGCCGGACGCGAAGACGGCGTTGATCTCGGGCGGCAGCCAGCTGCCGCGGACGACGGTCGCACCGGCGCTCGACGACGCACACGCGCCGGGCGCGCTGGGCGGCACGCCCGCGCCCGGAGTTCCGAGTGCGCCCGGCGCGCCTGGTGTGCCCGGTGGTACGCCCGCGCCGGGTACGCCCTCCTACGGGCACCCGCACGGACCGGGTGGTGCGGGTGGGCCGGGTACGCCCCCTCCGGGCGCCCCCGCGCCCGGTGCCACGCCTCCGCCTCCGTCGAGCACCCCCGCGCCGGGTCGGCCTCTCGCGTCGAACGCCGGGGACATCGCGGATGCCGCGACGAGCAAGGCGGCGCCTCCGCCGAACCGTGCGCGGGGCGGTGCGACTCCGCCGCCTCCTCCGGGCGCCCCGGG
>NZ_FLSP01000039.1 GCF_900091315.1 Streptomyces sp. DI166 | reverse complement strand
ACCTAGCCGAGACAGGCGCTCTCGCCAGGCCCGTCCATTCCTGTCACGATCTTGGGGGACCGGCGGCCACCGGGGCCGCCGCCGAGGAGGGACGGAGTGCGGATGACGACCGACCGGGCCACGGCGCAGGCAGCGGAGCCGATCGCGGGGATCGAGGTGAAACCCGCCGCCGGGCACATCGGCGCGGAGATCACGGGCGTGGACCTGGCCGCCGACCTCGACGACGCGGTGATCGCCGCGATCAGGGCGGCGGTGCTGCGCTGGAAGGTCGTCTTCTTCCGCGAGCAGCACCTCGACCACGCCGGGCACATCGCGTTCGCCCGGCGCTTCGGCACCCCCGTCGTCCTGCCGCGCCGCGGCAAGGCCTCCCCGCTCGGCTTCCCGGAGGTGGAGACCACCGCGGACCGGCTGGAACTCGGCGGCAGGTTCGGCATGGACCACGAGGAGTGGCTGCACCGCCGCAGGCACACCCTGCTGCGTGGCTGGCACTGCGACCACGGCGCCCGCATAGACCCGCCCGCCGCGACCATCCTGCGCGCCGACACGGTCCCGCCGTACGGAGGCGACACCACCTGGTCCAACCTGGCCGCCGCGTACGCGGGCCTGTCCGCTCCCCTGCGGGAGTTCGTGTCCACGCTCCGGGCCGAGCACCGCCTGGGCGTCGGCTACCAGCCCCGCCCCGGCGACGACGCCTACGTCCGCCACCTCCTCGACCACCAGATCGCCACCCACCACCCCCTGGTACGGGTCCACCCCGAGACCGGCGAGCGCATCCTGTACGTCAACGGCTACTACGTGGACCACATCACCGGCCTCTCCCGCGCCGAGAGCCAGGCCCTCCTGGACCTCCTCGTCGACCAGGCCGTACGTCCCGAGTACACGGTCCGTTTCCGCTGGGAGCCCGGCAGCGTGGCCTTCTGGGACAACCGCGCCACGATCCACCTGGCCCCGAGCGACACCGCGCACCTGGACCATCCGCGGATCATGCACCGGGTGATGCTGGCGGGGGACGTGCCCGTGGGCGTGGACGGCAAGCCGTCCAAGGCGCTGGTGGGGAGCGAGCCCGGGGTCTGGTGAGGGGCATGCCTCCCCGGCGGCTAGGGTGCGTCGCCCTCGCTCGGGTTTCCGTTCCGCTCGCTCCGGTCGCTGCGCCGGTTCCGGTCCTCGACCAGCACCGCCCCGATGATCACCGCGGCGACGACGGCGGCGGACACGACGATGAGCCAGGACAGCAGGGTGAGGATCAGACCGAGGGAGCCGTACTCGGCGAGGGCGCGGTTGAGGGCGTTGGGGATGTAGATGCGGGCCGTCAGCGCGAGCGCGCTGGTGGCGCCCGCGGCGAGCAGGGCGCCCGGCAGCAGGGACAGCCAGGGCACGCGACCGGCCAGCAGCAGATGCTGCGTCCAGAGCCACAGCCCGGTGCTGACGAGGAAGTACAGGACGACGCCGAGCCACAGCCCGGCGCCGAAGCCGTTGCGGATGGGCCCCTGAAGCAGCACGACGAGCACCATGACGATGAGCCACACCACCCACCGCCAGGCGGCGATCCTCGTCCCCGCATGCGGCAGCCGCCACGCCCGCTCGCAGACCCGGGCCATGGCCCGGCTGAAGCTGGTGGCGCCGATCAGCACCACGAGGAGCCCGATGAACCCGGTGGTCTGTTGCAGGCTCTCGTCACCGGGAGGGTGCTGGAGAACCTTGTTCAGCTCCCGGTCCGACTGACCGGACAGCCCGAACACGGCACGCAGCGAGTCCCGCATCTGGTCTCGGACGCTCTGCGGGGCGAACGCGGCGACGGCGAACAGCAGCGGTACCGCGGCCAGGAATGCCTGCGCCGCGATCCGCGTCGCGGAGTCCAGCAGATTCGCCGACAGCAGGCGCCCGGTCAGATCGCTGAGCACGGGGAAGCGCGCCTCGGCACGGGCATGCAGGTGCTTCAGCCGCGCCGTCCACGCCATGCCGCCTCCCGCTCGAACACCGAGCCGTCGAGGTCAGTCAAGGCGGGACGGCGGTGCGCGTCGAGCGGTACTGGGCCGATCGGGGTCCCGACGCTCCTACGCCTCGTCGGGGCGACCCCCGTGCCGGAACCACTCCGGCGCGAGGATCGACATCACCGTGGCGTCCACCCGCTCGCCCCGCCAGAGCAGCGCGTCACGCAGTACGCCCTCGGCGACGAAGCCCGCCTTCTCGTAGGCCCGGCGGGCTCGCGGATTGAACGCGTAGACCTCCAGGGCGATGCGATGCAGCCCCAGCTTCTCGAAGCCGTACCCGACGACGAGCCGGGTCGCCTCCGTCCCCAGACCGCCGCCGTACGTGCCGGGCACCAGGGCGATACGGAAGCCGCAGCTCTCGTTGGCCGGGTCCCAGCCGTTGAGGACGACCTCACCGACCACGTTCCCCGTCGCACGCTCGACCACGGCCAGGTCCAGCCGGTCGTCCTGCTCCTCACGGCTGCCGTACCAGGCCCGCAGCCGTCCCTCGTCGAGCCCGCCGTCGTCATGACTGCCGGTCAGCCGTGACACCTCGGGGTCCAGGAACATCGGCATCAGCGCGAGCACGTCGTCCGCGGTGACGGGCCGGAGCAGGACGTGCTCGCCGGTCAGCGTGGGCTTGGTGCGGAAATCCGGGCGCGGGGCGGGGCGAGCATGATCAACCATCGGTGCATTGTGTCTGCCGACCGGCATCGCTGTCGATGGCCGCCGTCACTTCCCCTCCGGCGGATGGTCACCGACCGCGGTCAGGTCCAACTCCCTGCCGATCGCACCCCGTACGCCGTCATGCTGCGGCCCGAGCCCGTACCGCTCGTCGTGCCACCGCTCCCGTGGATACAGCCACACGGGCAAGCCGACCAGTTCCGGCGGCTCCCAGTCGTACCGCGGCCAGATGTGGGCGTGCAGGAACGGGTCCCTGTTGCCGAGGATCTCCAGATTGATCCGGCGGAACGCGGGGTCCAGGTGCCGGCACGCCCGCTCGACCGCCTCGCCCAGGCGGTCCATGTCGGCGAGGAACGCCAGCCGTTTGGCTCTCGGCAAGTCGGACAGCCGCTCCACGGCGGGCTCGTCCACGAGGAGGACGGAGTATCCCGGCAGGAACTGAACGTCGCCGATCACCGCGAACCCCGCCTGAAGGCGCCGCAGTACCGTCGGATTCTCACCCCGCAGGGCAGCGCCGATGCGATCGTTGCGCCAGTCGTCAGCCATGGGGACAAACTACGTTGAGCGAAGTGATGCCCGCACGCGGGGCAAGGCCGCGTGCGGGCGCTCGGGTCAGCTCAGTGGGTCGAGTGTCAGGTACGCCTGGCGGGGGTTGCCGTCGTGGACGAGGGACTCGTGGTGGCCGACGTCGTCGAAGGCGAAGCCGTAGGCCTTTCCGTCGGCGGTCTGGGAGTGGATGATCCGTGAGTAGTGGTTGGTGACGGAGTCCTTGTAGAAGTTGGCCGATGACGGGTCGGGCTGGTTGGGGTTCGTCAGGAGCGTGGAGCGGTTGAAGCCCGCGCACAGGGTGCGGGAAATGGGGCCGCGCACCGCGTCGTTGGGGGCGTCGAGCAGCTTGTGGCAGCGGAAGATGCTGTCCGCGTCCGGCTTCTGGAAGCTGGTGACGACGGCGCCGGAGCTGTTGGTGAAGTGCATGACGTTGCCCGAGACACGGCCGTAGTACTTCGTGTTGGGCTGGTCGGCGAAGGGCGTGACCGTGAGCGTGGTGGTGGAGTACTTCTGCCAGACCCGGTTGACGTAGTCGCTGAGCACGGAGGCCGGGAGCCCGCCGGTTTCCAGGCCGTGGCCGGGGGAGAGGGCCCTGAGCACGGTGCCGTCGGGCGCGGTCTGGATCAGGTTGCCCCAGCCGCCGGGCTGCGCGCGCAGTGCGGCGTAGACGGCGTTGTACCCGCCGGCCTTGAGGCGCCCGGTGTTGACCGTGCTGCCGTCGCCGCGCTGGACGCCGACCGAGTACGGCACGGAGAACATGTCGACCTGGGTGCTGTTGAGCCACAGGCCGCCGTCGTTGAGCGTGTACTCGGACCAGTTGAACAGGATGTTGCGGTTCGGGTCGCTCGGATTCTGTACGGCGGGCTGGACCAGGCCGCCGGTCGTGAGGCGGAAGTCCAGCTTGCGGCCGTAGGAGAAGTAGATCCGGCCGGAGAACTTCGGCATCCGGATCGTCTTCGTCTGCCCGGGTGCGGGTCCGGCGATGGACGCGTCCGGCGCGGGCGTGGGCGGGACGCCTCCGGCGGGCCAGGGGTGGAAGGTGCCGTTCGCGTCGGCCCAGCCCTGCTGGCCGGTCGTCAGCGAGGTGCCGAGGTTGTAGATGTACACGGGCTCGCCCCGCCCGCTGCTGTTCTTGATCTGCACCGGAATCGTGGCCGGCACCGCGGCATCGGCCTCGCCCGGCGCCGCCCACGACAGCAGCGTGCCCAGCAGGGCGCCCGCCGCGGCCATGGCTGTGAGGGGATGCTTGAACCTTCGGAGCATGTTCGGACCTCCGTGGGGGTGGGAGTGGGGTTGGTCCGTACCTGCTTTGTGAGAGCGCTCTCAGCGTTGCGCCGGGATGTCCGAATGTCAACGAGTTGGGGCGCAGTTGTTGAACGGATGCCCGTGCTCAACCCCACCAGAACCGCCAGGAGTTGAAACCGAGGAGGGAGAGTCGGGGCTCGGAGGGCCGGGCAGCGGGCCCCCGCCCGCACGCCCGGTCCGAGCCGTCGTCGCTGTGGTCCTACGTCGCGGGGTTGCGGCGCGCACCGCGCCCGGCACTGGTGCCCTTGCCGCCCGCCGTTCGGCCCTTCGCGGCCGGTGCCGCCGAGGTCCGGCGTGCCGAGCCGCGCTTGGCGGCACCGGCCGCCGGGGTCTTGCCGCCCGAGGCCCGGTTGTCCGCGCCCCGGGTCGTCGCCGTCGTTGCCGCGCCACGGGCCCCGCTCCGTCGGCGCGACGAGCGGTTGCCGGACTTCCGGCCCGCCGTAGCCGCCGGCTTCGCCGGCTCCGGGACCTCGATCGTGACCGGTACGCCGGACGGCTCGCGGGCGCCTGTGATGGTGGCCAGTGCGGTGTCGCTGGAGGTGATGCGGGCGGTGCGGGGGCGGATGCCCGCGTGGGTCATGAGCTGGGTGACGTCGCGCTTCTGGTCGGGCAGGACCAGGGTGACCACGCTGCCCGAGCCGCCGGCGCGGGCCGTGCGGCCGCCGCGGTGGAGGTAGTCCTTGTGGTCGGTCGGGGGATCGACGTTCACCACGAGGTCGAGGTCGTCGACATGGATGCCCCGGGCCGCGACGTTCGTCGCGACGAGCGCGGTGACCTGGCCGTTCTTGAACTGCTCCAGCGTGCGGTTGCGCTGCGGCTGGGAACGGCCGCCGTGCAGGGCCGCCGCGCGCACCCCCACGGCCAGGAGCCGCTTGGCGAGCCGGTCGGCGGACCTCTTGGTGTCGAGGAAGAGGATGACCCGGCCGTCCCGCGCGGCGATACGCGTGGTGACGGCCTTCTTGTCGGTCTCGTCCATGACGTGCAGGACGTGGTGCTCCATCGTCGTCACCGCGCCCGCGGACGGGTCGACGGAGTGCACCACCGGGTCGGTGAGGAACCGCTGCACCAACCGGTCGATGTTGCGGTCCAGCGTCGCCGAGAAGAGCATGCGCTGCCCGTCGGGCCGTACCCGCTGGATCAGCTTGGTGATCTGCGGCAGGAACCCCATGTCCGTCATCTGGTCGGCCTCGTCGAGCACCGTGATGCGGACGTCCCCGAGCACGCAGTCCCCGCGCTCCACGAGGTCGTTGAGACGGCCCGGAGTCGCCACGAGGACCTCGGCGCCGCGCCGCAGCGTCCCCGCCTGCTTGGTGATCGACAGCCCGCCCACCACGGTCGCGATCCGCAGGTTCACCGCCGTCGCGTACGGGGCCAGCGCGTCCGTCACCTGCTGGGCGAGTTCACGCGTGGGCACCAGGACCAGGGCCAGCGGCGCCTTCGGCTCGGCGCGCAGTCCGGCCGTACGGGCCAGCAGCGCGAGCCCGAACGCCAGCGTCTTGCCGGAGCCGGTCCGTCCGCGACCGAGCAGGTCACGTCCGGCGAGCGAGTTCGGCAGGGTGGCGGCCTGAATGGGGAAAGGGGTGGTGACACCCTGCGCGGCGAGGGTTTTCAGCAGCCCCTCGGGCATGTCCAGTGCCGCGAAGTCCTCGACGGCGGGAAGAGCGGGAGTCGTGCTCTCCGGCAGCCGGAATTCCCTCGGTGACGAGGACGACGAGGACGGCGCGGACCGTGAGGACCGTGCGGGGGCTGCCGGGGACGAGGCGCGCCGGTTCGACCTCGGGGACCTACGGGACATGCGGTTCTCTGCCTTCCTGCTTCTTCCTGGAAACAGCACAGACCGAGGTCCGCACCACAGCGGTGCGGACCCCGGTCGAGCGGATACGCGTCAGAGCGATCAGGCGGGAACGATGTTCTCCGCCTGCGGGCCCTTCTGGCCCTGCGTGACGTCGAAGGTGACCCGCTGGCCTTCCTGGAGCTCACGGAAGCCCTGGGTCGCGATGTTGGAGTAGTGGGCGAAGACGTCGGGGCCGCCGCCGTCCTGCTCGATGAAGCCGAAACCCTTTTCGGCGTTGAACCACTTCACGGTGCCCTGTGCCATGACGTTCTCCTTCTGGTCGGCAGAGGCCCCATCCGGAGATGCCGGTAAAACAAATAATGCGCCCGAAGGAGTATTCCCGTCAGGCGCACATAGGTTCATGGGTACCACAACTGCAATACGAGAACAGTAGCACACGCACGCCGCGACGTGCGTGTGACATGGAAATCTTCTCAGCCGAGCGCTTCCTTCAACGCTTCGTCTCGTACGTACTCACGACCACGCCACCGGGAAATGTCCGTGTCTCCAGCAGATTCAGATTCACCCAGCTGTCGAGCCGGCTGAAGAACGGAGTGCCGCCGCCCACCAGAACCGGATACGTGGCGACCACGTACTCGTCGATCAGCCCGGCGCGCATGGCGGCCCCCGCGAGTGTCGCGCCGCCGATGGTCATCGGGCCGCCGTCCCCGGCCTTGAGCCGGGTGATCTCGGCGACCGCGTCGCCCCTGACGAGGCGGGCGTTCCAGCCGACCTCGTCGAGCGTCGAGGAGAACACCACCTTCGGCATGTCCCGCCAGTTCCGCGCGAACTCGGCCTCCGCGGGGCCGGTGCCGGGCTGCTGTTCCCCGGTCGGCCAGTAGGAGCTCATCGTCTCCCACAGCTTGCGCCCGTACAGCGTCAGGTCACTCGCCTTCTCGTAGCCGAGCCAGAACTCGAACAGCTCCGGGCTCGGCGGCCCGCTGAAGTTGATGTCGTCGCCGGGCGCGGCGATGTAGCCGTCCAGAGCCAGATTCATGCCGTAGATCAGTTTCCGCATGGGCCGGCCTTCCCTCCGTGGGTGTCCGATGTACAGACCAGCGTGGCCCCGAAAGTTCATCGGCGCGTGTACGGGCGCGTCGGTGAGTCGGCCGGGGACGCCCGGACATGCCGACGTGTCGTCATGCGCTATGCGCATGAGGCATGAGGTGTACGGGGTAAAGTCGCTGCTGTGAGTATGAGTCTGGATGATCGGGTACGGTCCGCGGTGGCCGCGCTGCTGCACGCGACCGGGGAGACACAGACGGAACTCGCCGCCGCGCTCGGCGTGAGCCAGGCCCAGGTGAGCCGACGTCAGTCCGGCACCGCGGTGTGGAGTCTCGCGGACTGCGACGCGGTCGCCGCCCACTACGGCATCGACGTCCTGGACCTCGTGGCGGGACCGACGCGCGCGTCCGAGGCCCTCCCGCCCGGTCGCCGCCGTACGACGAGCCGCTCGGCCGTCGTGCAGGAGGGGGGAGCCCGATGACCGACTTCGACGCGATCGACGCCCTCCTCGCCGAGGCCAGGAAGGACGTGCCCCTTCCGTCGCCCGAGGAGCGCCGCGCCCTGCGTGAAGGGCTGAACGTCTCCCGCCCACAGCTCGCCCAGGCCCTCGACGTCAGCCCCTCCACGGTCGCGGGATGGGAGTCGGGGCGCGAGCCCAGCGGTGAGGTGCGCGAGAAGTACGCGTACTTCCTGACCGGCGCCCGGGACAAGCTGGCCGCGGCCGAGCCCCGGCAGGAGTCCGCCTCCGAACCCGAGCCGGACGACGAGACCCTCGCGACCCCGGAGCCGTGCGTCCTGTGCGGGCAGCCGGCGCGGCACCAGGTGGAGGGGTTCCCACAGCACCTGGACCCGGCCGAATGCGGCACGGCAGGGGCCCCGGAGCCCGCGAAGAAGCCGAACCCTGACCGGCGCGACTCCGTATGCGGCACGGCAGCGGCCCCGGAGCCCGCGAAGAAGCCGAACCCCGAGGGGCGCGACTCCGTACGGGTCGTCCCCGTCGGCCGCCGCCTCAGGACCGCCGACAACCCCGACCTCATCGCCTCCGCCGTGGCCGCCGCGCTCGACGAGCACTCCGGTGATGTGGAGGCGGCGACGAAGGCGCTGGTGAAGCGGGCGATCCCGGATGCGATGGCGCTGCTGGACCACAGCCGCAAGGGCGGTCGCTACGACGTGATCGCCCACCCCTGGCTGCCCGACATCCTGCGCAAGCAGACCGCGCGCGGCGCCGACCAGATCTGGGAGGCACGCCCCAAGTGGGCCCGTCCCGAACTGCCGCCGGGGGAGCACGAGGTGACCGCGCTCGACCTCAACGGCGCCTACCTGTCCGCGCTCAAGACCCACCTCCCGCTGGGCCAGTTGGAGCACTCCACCGGCAACCACCACGACCGGCGCCGGGCCGGCGTCCACCTCATCACCCCGCCCGAGTGGGAACACGACGCCTACCTCCCCAACCCCATCGGCAGCCGGGACGAACCGGGGCCGCTGTGGGTGACCGAACCGACCCTGCGCCTGCTGCTGCGGTGCGCGAGCCCGGCGTACGGGCTGTGCGACCCGCCGGAGATCCACGAGTCCTGGACGTCCGGGTCCACCGAGGGACTGCTGGAGAAGTTCCGTGTCGCCCTCAAGGACGCCCGCGAACGGGCGATCGAGGAGGGCGACGACGTGACGCTGGAGTACGTGAAGGCGATGTACTCGAAGTTCGTCTCCACGCTGGGCGAGTCGAACTACAACCGAGAGTTGTACCGGTCGGACTGGATGCATCTCATCCGTTCGCAGGCGTTCGCCAACCTGTGGTGGAAGGCGCACCGCGCCTACGATCAGGGGCTGATGGTCGTGCGCGCCATGGGCACCGACGAACTGCATGTCATCGGCGACTGGCGTGCGGTCTTCGACGAAGGGCGCGGCGTGACACAGGTGAAGGTCAAGGACGTGTACACCGTGGGTACGCAGACCGGCGACTGAACCGGCCGGGCGAGGGACACGGAGCGAGGAGAGGGAAGTGCCGGAGAGGAACATCGAGTTCGGCAAGTACGGTGCCAGCGGCATCAAGGGGTACGAGGCCGCCGCCCGCCGGCTCGACGCGCTCGCCGGTTTCATCGCCACCCCGATCACCACGCGGCGCGGTCTGCTCGCCCGCCTGCACTACCTCACCCGGACCCCGCACGCCCGTCAGGCGGCCCGCCAGGCCGGACTCACCGTCACCGACCGCACGCTGAAGGCGTGGCTGGAGGGGCGGCGCAATCCGTTGCGGAAGAACCTCCAGAACGTCGAGGCCGCCTACCGCGCGGTCCGCCGTCACAACGTCGCCCGCTACCTGCTGGCCCGCCTCAACCGTCAGGGACGCGGCACCCGCGTGGAGTTCCACCCCCTGAACCAGTCCCAGGTCGACGGTCCGCGCCAGCGCGTGGTCACCTACCGCACGCTCAACGTGCGTCACTGGGACCGGATCGTCGAGGCCTGGGCCGCCGAGGACGAGGCGGCGCTGGACGAGGCGTGGGTCAGTGACGCGACCGTGGACCTGGGGTCGGAGTGGGGACAGTACGAATACGTCACCAACATCGGCTTCGCCGCGTAGCCTCTCAGGGATGTCCGCCACGAGGAGGCTGTTATGGACGTAGTGCTGCGCGAGGTGCAGGACACCGACCTGCCCGTTTTCTTCGCCCAGTCCAACGAACCCGAGGCGATCCGGATGGCGGCGTTCACCGCCAAGGACCCCTCGGACCACGACCGTTTCCAGGCGCACTGGGCGCGCGTCCTCGGCAACCCGGAGGTCATCATCCGCACCGTCGTGGGCGCCGACGGCGAGATCGTCGGGCATGCCTCCGTCTACGGCCCGCCCGAGGAGCGCGAGGTCACGTACTGGATCGGGCGCGACTACTGGGGCCGGGGTGCCGCCACCGCCGCGCTGCGGGGACTGCTCGCCCTCGAACCGACGAGACCCCTGTACGCCCGCGCGGTGGCGGACAACCTCGGCTCCCTCCAGGTACTGAAGAAGTGCGGCTTCGTCGTGACGGGCAGCGACCGGGACTTCGCCGAAGGGCGGGGCGAGGAAGTGGACGAACTCATCCTCACCTTGTCCGCCTGACGCCGTGGGTCAGCCCTTGCGGGCGAAGAGGTGGATCTCCCGGTGCTGCCGCCTGTCGGTCGGCTGGGGCGCACGCACCGTCCGGGCCACCTCGGTGAATCCGTGCTCCCTCAGCATCCCGGCCAGGTGATCCGGCCACCACCGGTAGGCCGGGGCGACGGCGTGATCGTAGACCTGCGAGGCGGGCGTCGGTCCGTCCGTCGCGGAGAACCCGAGCAGGAGCTGGCCGCCCGGTTTCAGGATCCTGCTGAACTCCCTGAGAATCGCCGGGAGTTCGGGTGGCGGGGTGTGGATGATGGACCAGCGTGACAGTACGCCGTCCAGGGCGCCGTCCTCGATGTCCAGCGCGGACATCGGGCCCACGTCGAAGCGCAGCCCGGGGTAGGCCCGTCGGGCGAGGTCGACCATGGCGGGCGAGGCGTCGACACCGAACGCCGCCAGTCCCGACTCGGCGAGATACGCCGTGACATGGCCCGGCCCGCAGCCCAGGTCCGCGACTCGACCACCCTCGCCCACGAAGTCGGCGAAGGCACTCAAGCAGGCGCGTTCCAGGGGGCTGTCCTGAAGCGAGTCGCGGAACTTCTGCGCGTAGAGCTCGGCGACGGCGTCATAGGCCTCGCTGGTCGCGCTGACGGAATCCTGCTCGGGTACGGCCATGCCCGTCACGATAGTCGCAGGGCGCATCAGGAGAAGATCCTCGCCCCAGGCGTCGAGTGTGGGGCCGAGGTTTGCCTCGCGTGCGTGGGGCTCGACCCGGGTGAAGAGGGCGCGTTGGAGGGCCGGGTCGCCGGTGGCGGTGATTCGGGTGATGGCTTGCAGGAGCGGGGCCGCCTCCCAGCCAGGAAGGGGGAACCGGTCCAGTTCCCATGCCAGGTACTTGTTGTAGGGGCGAGGCCGTCGGTCCAGGGCGAAGAGGAGTTCCAGCAGGAAGCCCATGCTGTCGGTCGCGTCCAGACGGGCGGCCAGGGGGAAGCCGTCGCGGGCGTTCTTCACCGAGCGGTAGAGGGAGTTGGCGTACGCGTCGAGCCACTGGGCGGCCGCCGCGCTCGCCTCGTCGGCGTCGCGGCGGCCCAGCGCGGCGACGATCCCGGCGATTTCGCCGTCGAGGTCAAGTACCACCCGGGCCCTGGACAGTCCGTAGCGCTCGAAGCCGTCGGTGCGACGGAATTCCTCGACCGTGGTCACGACGATGTCGAGGTCTGCGTCACGGTGGCCGTGGAGATCGCGGAGCGGAGTGTCGGCGTCCTCGAAGACGACGCCGTACACGTCGTGGTCCGAGTGTTCGGTGGCCGTGCCGTCGTGGGCCCGGGAGCCCTTGAGGACCAGTCCGGCGACGGCCGGGTCCTTGGTCGCGCGCTCGATCAGGGTCGCGTAGGTCAGGTCGGGGAACATGCTTGATCTCCAGGGGAGTTGAACGGACCGCACACAACGACCTGCCCTCCCGTCCGGTCGGCGGGAGAGCGGTCGCTCCGTCCGCGGCGGCCGTGGCGCCGCCGCCCTGGAAATCAACGCACGGTCGACACAGTACCGAACTCGCCCTGGCCCCACTGGCGTTGCACGGTCGCCTTCGCGCCGGTCACCAGGCTCGCCGCCGGGACATCGTCGGCGACCACCGCGCCGGCCGCGATCACCGAGTCCCGCCCGATGCTGACGCCGGGCAGGATCGTGGCACCGGCGCCGATCCACACGTTCTCCGCCACGTCGATGGGCGCGCCGGTGAGGTAGTGCCGGCGCTCCTCGGGGTCGACGGGGTGGCCGCTGGTGATGAAGGTGACCTTCGGGCCGACCATGACCCGTTCGCCGAGCCGAATGCCGGCGTAGTCGAGGAACGTGCAGTTCTGGTTGATGAACACACGCTCGGCGAGGTCGAGTCGCAGGCCGTGGTCGGTGTAGAAGGGCGGGTAGATCGTGACGCGCGGTGGCAGTGGTCGGCCGAGGATCCGCTTGAACAGTTCCGCTTTGGCGGCCTCGTTGTCGAAGGGGAGGACGTTCAGCCGGGAGGTCAGCGCGGTGACCTCCACGACTCTGGCCGCCATGGCCTTGAACTCGTCACTGTGGATGCGCATCAGTCGGTCGCCGGGCATGCCGCGACTCCTTCGGACGTACGGGCGGCGCCCAGGACGGGCGCCACACCGGCTCGGGGGGCTCGGGCAGGGTGTCGAGGTGGGTGAGGAGCGCCCGCAGTCCCGGGTGCGGGTTCGTCGCGGGGAGGAGGAGGGAGAGCGGGTAGGCCAGGACCGGATCCGTGATCGGGACACGGCGCAGGTCGTAGTGCGTCGGCCAGATGTACCGGTCGCGTGCGCCCACGAACGTCGCCACGTCCGCGGACTCCGCGAGCGTGTCCAGCAGTACCTCGTCCCCGAAGTGCGGGCCCGCCGCGTCGACGCGCAGGTCGAACTCGGTGGCCAACTCATCGTAGAACACCGCCCATTCGCTGCCCGGTGCGATGCCCGGCACCCAGATCCGGTGCCCGCGCAGCTGCGCCGGGGTCAGACGGCGGGCGGAGGCGAGGGGGTGTCTCGGGCCGACGAGCAGTTCCAGGGGCGAGTCGAAGGCGTGGATCATGCGGACGTCGGGCGGCAGTGCGCCCGGGTCGGTGACGGAACGGAACGACGCGTCGACCTCGCCTGCCGCGACGGCGGCGACGGCCACGCCCGGATCGGTGACCCGGAGCGTGACCACATCGAGGTCGGTGCCGGGGTGCGAGCGCCAGTACTCGTGCAGCACCACGGCCTGCGCGCTGCGCAGCCCCAGTACATCGATCCGCAGCGCCCTCGACCCCGGCCGCACCGCCGCGACGGCCCGCTCCACGGCGGCGACGACGCTCCGCGCATGGGGCAGGAACGCCTGCCCGTCGAGCGTCAGCTCCACCCCGCGCGCGGTACGGGCGAACAGCCGCACCCCCAGCTCCCGCTCCAGCCCGGCGATCCGCTTGGACACCGCCTGCTGGGTCACGCCCAGTTCCTCGGCCGTGCGCTGGAACCGCCCCAGCTCGGCGGCCCGGACGAAAGATCGGAGTGCTTCGGTGTCCACGGGAGCACCTTACGTACCCACAACCAATCGTTGTGGGTACGCCGAGGCGCGTTGTCACTCGCTCAGGCCCCGAACCGCTCCGTGTACGTCTCCGTCGGCGGCGCCGCGACCGGGCGGGTCATCCCCGCCGACCAGTAGTCGCCGGTGCCCGGGATGCGGGTGATGTCGTGGAGATACGGGGCCGGAGCCGGGCCCTGCGGACCGCGGACCACCGTCCAGCCGGTGCCGTCCCGGCGCAGATACGTGCTGCGGGTCTGGTCCTGGTAGTTCCAGCCGCTGATCCACGCCGCGCGGCCCCGCGCGTCGGCGGCCACGGCGCTGAGGGCGCCGACGGTGAATCCGACGTCCGGGCGCGTCCAGGCCACGCCGTCCCAGTGGGCCAGGGCGGGATTGCCGGGGCGGCCCGGCGGCCCGCCCACACCCGCCTCCGTGCCCACCGCCCACACGTCGTCCGGGGTGTCCGCGTGCACGTCGCCGATGCCCAGGCGCAGTCCCGTGATCGGCGGCAGCACCGACCACGAGCCGTTCCAGCGGGCCACCAGGCCGTTCCAGCCACCGCCGTTCGACCGGTCGCCGCACACCCAGACGTCATCGGGTGCCCGCCACACCACCCGGTGGAGTGCCGCGCTTGTCACCGGCAACGGGTCCAGCCATCGCCACCTGTTCCCGTCGCCGTGCAGCAGCCGCAGGGCTCCGCCGCGCAGCCCGGCGACCCACACCCGCCGGGCGGGGCTCACCGCGACGGCGTACAGGCGCAGATCGGGCTCTCCCTGCCCCGGGAAGGCGGCCTCACGCCACGTCGTCCCGTCCCAGCGCAGCAGGGCGCTCGCGCCCCCGGCCCGCTGGCCCACGCTCCACGCGAACCCGGCGTCGACACCGGCCACATCGCTCAGCCGCGTCAGTTCCAGGACCATCAGGTCGACCCTGGACCAGGCGCTCCCGTCCCACGTCATGGCCAGTGCCCGCCCGCCCCCGGCCCCGCCGAACTGCTCCTCGCCGACGGCCCACGCCAGCGCGGGCCCGGCGGCTGCGATACGGCGTAACTGCGCCGGAGGGGTACTGCCGGGAGCCGGTACGGGGTGCCAGCCCTTCGGTACAGGTACAGGCACAGGCATCGGCGGCGTGCTCGCGTCGGTGCTGCCCGCGCGGGCCGGGTCCGGTGCCAGGGCCAGTGCCGACAGGGTGCCGATCGCGCCTGCCACGAAGCGCCTGCGTCTCATGGAAGTCCTCCCCGGTGACGGTGTGCCGGTCCGATGGGAAGGACCACCCTTAATCGATCTGTCACGGTGGTCTAGATAGCCACGTGACAAAGGCGGCCTGATGCGCCGGTGCCTGTGCCGCGGGCGTCCTCACAGCGCGCCGAGCGCCGCCGATTCCCCCGCGCGCCAGGCACCGAGCAGCCTCGCCCCGAGGCGGTCCTCCAGGTGACCGGTCGCGCGGATACCGAAGACCACGTCCTGCTCCAAGTGCGGTTCGCTCTCCAGGAGTCCGCCGACGACGTCATGGCGTACGACCTGTTCGTGCACCGCGTCCGCCTCCACGTGCTCGGTGTAGAAGCGCACCGCGGCGGGTCCCGCCCCGGCCCGTTCCAGGGCACCGGCGATCCGGCGCGAGGCGGGGGAGGAGGTGACCTCCACGAAGGCGAAGTGGCCCACGAGGGCCGCGCGCAGGGCGCGGCGCAGGCCGAAGAGGGACATCAGGTTGACGGTGGCCAGCACTTCGGCGGGCGCGGAGTCGAGGTAGTGGCCGTAGCCGGTGTCGAGGCCGAGGTCCGCCATGAGGTCGGCGTACAGCTGGGCGTGGATGTCCTCGGCGCGGCCCGCTCCGAACTCGTCGAACTCCACGGCGACCATCGCCGCCTTGGCCCGCCCGCGCAGCCGGGGGATGACCCAGGCGTGCGGGTCCGCCTCCTTGAGGTGGTACAGCGAGCGCAGTGCCGCGTACTCGCGCAGCTGGTCCAGGCGGGCTTCGTCGCGCAGATAGTGCGAGACGCTTCCGGAACCGTCCACCGGCTCGACCTGGAGTTCGTCCAGCGCCTTCCATGCGTCGGCGGTGCCGTCGACGGGGACGTCCTCGCGCAGGGTGTCCAGGAACCGCTGCTCGATCGCATCGCGCAGGCCCAGCAGCCGGGCGTCCCACTCCAGTTCCTCGGGCACGCCCTCGAAGCCCCGGTAGTGCAGCTCGTACAGCATGTAGAGGGCGAGTTGGAGGTCCTCGTCGTACGGGGCGCAGTCCGCCGGTGCCGGTGCGTCCCCCGGGGCCGAGCCCTGGAGCAGCGCCAACACGGCCGTGGACAGCGGTCCGCGCGGTCGTGGCAACGGTGGTGCGGAGGCGGGGTGGTTCATGCCGGTCCGCCTTCGCCGGAGTGCCGTTCGCGGCGGCGGTGGCTGGTGTCGCACCAGGGGAAGGTACGGCTGCGGCGGCAGGTGCACAGGGCGACCATGAACCGGTCGGAGACCGTCACCTCGCCGTCCTCGCCCACGACTTCGACGGGACCCTCGACCAGCAGCGGCCCGTCGCGCTGGACCCGGGCACGGCGCGGGCGTTCAGGCGAGTTCACCACGGATCACCACCAGTTCTTCCGTCGTGTCGGCGTCGGCGAGGTGCTGTTCGCGCAGCCAGCCGAGCCGCGAGCGCAGCACCGGCCCGTACGGCAGCGAGGTCCGGTCGACGACCCTTGCGCGCAGCCCGGCCCGTTCCAGCCGGGTGAGGGTGGTGTCGATTCCGCACAGGTGCGAGTGGACCATCAGCAGCGTGCCGTCGGGGCGCAGCAGGGTGGGCGCGGTGTCGCAGATACGGTCGATGAACCGGCGGCCGTTGTCACCGGCGTCCCAGGCTCTCGCCGGGCCCTTGGGCGGGACGGGGCCGGGGGCGGGCACGTAGGGCGGGTTGGAGATGACCAGGTCGAAGCGGCGGCCCGGCACGGCCGCTGCCAGGTCGCCGTGGCGCACGCGCAGGGTCAGGCCGTTGAGGAGGGCGTTGGACCAGGCGGTGAGCAGGGCCCGCCAGGAGATGTCCACCGCGGTGACCCGTCCGCCCAGACGGGCCGCCTCCACGGCGAGGACACCGCTCCCGGTGCCCAGGTCCAGCACCTCCGTCCCGGAGGTCACACGTTCGCGGCGCAGCGCCCGGCCGAGGAGCCGGGTGTCGGTCTGCGGACGGTACACGCCCCGGGGCACCCAGTAGCGCAGGGGTGGGGAGATGACGTGGGTGTGGGTGGTCATGGGCTGCCTTTCTCAGCGGGGCGCCGCGGGCCGGTGGCCGGCGAGTCGTCCGCGCACTGCGGGCCGGTGGCCGGCGGCCGCGCCGAGTCCTCCGTCGTCACCGGTTCAGTCCTCGCCCCGGACGATGTTGTCCTCGGAGCCGGCCGAGGTGGACGTCCGGGAGGCCGGGGGCGACACGGCGGGGACGCAGGTGCGGATCGCCTTCCCGCGCTGCTGGCGGGCCTTCGTCCATCCGGTCTCACGTATGGTCAGGGTCTTCTGGTCCAAGGGGCGCGCGGTCACGGCGCTTCAACTTCTCTCTGGAGTCATGGGGAGCCGGTCTCTTCACGGCTCTCGATGGGATGGGGCCCGAGTTCCCGCGATCATGGCCGGGAAACGGGGTTCATGGCTCCCGTTTGGGCAGCGGCCGTACGGCGGGGCCCTGCAGGACCCGGCCGTCCACACCGAACCGGGAGCCGTGGCAGGGGCATTCCCACGCCTGTTCCGCCTTGTTGAAGGCGACGAGACAGCCCAGGTGGGTGCAGCGGGCGGACACCGAGTGGAGCTGTCCGTCCGCGTCGCGGTGGACCGCGCAGTGGCTCGCGCCCACCCGCACCACGGCGCCCTCGCCCGGGGCGATGTCCTCGATGCCGGGCCCGGTCAGCGGAGAGATCCGGTCACCGACGAAGTGCCGCGTCACCTGCGCCTGATGCTTCAGGAACGCCCCGGCCTCGCGCACGACGGTGCCCACCCGGCGGGGATCGTAGAGGCCGCTCCACTCGACCTCGCGCCCCGCCAGCAGGTCGCTGATCAGGCGGCCCGCCATGATGCCGCCGCTCAGCCCCCAGCCGCCGAAGCCGGTCGCCACATAGGTGTGCCGGCCGCCGGGACGGAACGGCCCGACCAGCGGGACGGAGTCGGTGGAGTCGTTGTCCTGGGTGGCCCAGCGGTGCGTGAGTGTGACTCCGGGGAACCGGGACTCGGCCCAGTGCGCGAGCCGCGCGAAGCGCTCCTCGGTGTCGGCGGTGCCGGGGGTGAAGTGCTCCCCGGTGACGATCAGCAGCCGCCGGCCGTCGGCGAGGGGCGCCGAGCGGATCGAGCGGGTGTTCCGGTCGGGGGTGATGTACATGTCCCGGGGGGCCGCTTCCGCGTCCACGGCACCGGCCACCACCAGCTCCCGGCGCGGGGAGAGCCGCGCGAAGAGCAGCGCCCGGTCGAAGACGGGGTAGTGCGTGGCGATCACGACCTCCCGCGCCCGCACCGACCCGCCCGCCTCCGTCCGCAGCACGCAGGGCTCGCCCTCGGTGAGGTCGACCACCCGGGTGCCCTCGTGCACCGAGGCGCCGCGCCGGACCAGGTCGTCGGCCAGGGCCAGCAGGTACTTGCGGGGATGGAACTGTGCCTGTCCGCTCACCCGGACCGCCCCGGCGACCGGGAAGGGCAGCCCGGTCTCCGTGACGAACTCCGCCGGCAGGCCCGCCTCGCGCGCCGCGTCGGCCTCGGCCCGCAGCTCCGCGACACGCCCGGGATCCTCGGCGTACGTGTACGCCGCCGCCTCCTCCCACTCGCACTCGATGCCCAGCTCGGCCACGACGTCGGCGGCGTGCCGGATCGCGGAGTCCTGGGAGCGCGCGTACAGCCGGGCGCCCTCGGGCCCCCGGGTGCGGCGCAGCCGGTCGTAGATCAGGGTGTGCAGGGCGGTGAGCTTGGCCGTCGTGTGCCCGGTGACCCCGGCGGCCAGCCGCCCGGCCTCCAGCACGGCGACCTCGCGGCCCTGGCGCGCCAGTTCCCAGGCCGTGCTCAGGCCCGCGACGCCGCCGCCGATCACGGCGACGTCGACCGTGAGGTCACCGGTGGGCGGGGGCGCGGGCGCGCCGGGCGGCGCGGTATCGAGCCAGTACGAACCCTGCAGATCGGTCTCGGCATTCATGGCGGCCGGGTTCCCCCGTGCCGCCCGGACAAGCGGTCCACGTCACGGGTGAACTTTCAGCGGCGGATTCCCGGGTACCCGGCGTCCCGTACCCGCGGGGCCGACCCGCACGACGAGCGGACCAGGAGGGTTCGATGAGCACGGTCAAGGAAACGGTCGACGTGGAGGTTCCGCTGCGCCGGGCCTACGACCAGTGGACGCAGTTCGAGGACTTCCCGCGGTTCATGGAGGGCGTGGACGAGGTCACGCAGCTCGACGCCCGGCACAACCACTGGACCACCAGCATCGGCGGCGTACGGCGCGAGTTCGACACCGAGATCGTCGACCAGCTCGCGGACGACCGGATCACCTGGCGGACCGTCGACGGCGACACCCGGCAGCGCGGCTCGGTCCGGTTCGAACGACTGGACGACACGCACACCCGAGTCGAGCTCACGATGGACGTCGAACCGACGGGCATGGCCGAGAAGGGCGCCGACGCCCTCGGCATGATCGACCGCCGGATCAAGGGCGACCTGCATCGCTTCAAGGACTACGTGGAAGGCGGCGGCAGCACGGGCGGCTGGCGCGGACGCATCCGCCCGGAGGACCCGGGCGCCACCCTCTGACAGCGAAAACGCCCCGGCCGGACCCACGCCGTCGTGGGCCCGGCCGGGGCTCTTCGCGCCCCGGCACCCGGTCACGGACAGCAAACCGACAACTTGGTCTCCTAATCTTGGGGTTGAAGACGTCGGAGCAGTCCGTACGCACGACCGGGAGGCGATGTTGTTCGCAAGGGGCGCGTGGTTGCTCGTGGTCGCCGTGATCGCCGGCTGCGCGGTACTCGTCGGCCCCAGCGCGCCCGGAGGGGCCTCCGACCAGTCCCGGGCAGCCGCGCGTGACGCCGTGCCCAACCGCGTCATGACGTGGAACCTGTGCAACCCCTGCGACGAGAGCAACGTCGACCGCGCCGCCGAGATCGCCAGGTACGCGCCCCAGGTCATCGCCGTGCAGGAGGCCTGCCAGAACGACGTCGCGAGGATCCGGGAGTACCTGGAGAACCTGCACGGGCTGAAGTACCACGTCGAGTACGGCACCGTCCTGCGCAAGTGGAGCCGCTGCGGCGGAGCGCCCTGGAACCCGGGAGCGTACGGCCAGGCCCTGCTGGCGGCGGCGCCGATGACGGACTTTGAGAAGGTGGAGTACGCCGACGGCGGCTCCGAGGACCGCGGCTACATGGCCGTCACCACCCGGGTCGACGGCAGGGCCGTCCGGGTCTTCAACACCCACCTCGCCGAGCGGCGCCAGGAGGAGATCCGCGCGGACCAGGCGGACGCCCTCGCCAAGGTGGTCGCCCGGCACAAGCGGACCATCGTCCTCGGTGACTTCAACGCGGTACCGGACGCCCCCGAGCTGTCGCCGATGTGGGCGCTGGCCGAGGACGCCGACCCGCAGTGCCACCCCGCGCCCGAGCTCGACTGCGAACCGACCACCGAGTGGCAGAGCAAGTTCGACTACATCTTCCTGCGCGGCTACGCCCCGCTCACCCACCACGTCCGGCAGTCCGCCTACTCGGACCACTACGTCGTCTACGCCGACCTGAAGGCGAAGTGACGGTCAGCGCGGGTCGCGCAACGTCAGGACGTACGCGGCGGTGAGCGCCACGCCCCGGTCCTCGTCCCGCGCCAGCTCGGCCAGGGCCCGGGACGCCGTGGCGCCGGGAATGTCGGCGAGGGCCTGAGCCAGCCGCCGCCTGGCGGCGTCGCCGCTGCCCAGACGCTCGACGAGACCGGCGGCGATCGTCTCGGACAGCGCGGGATCCCCGGCCAGCGTGCCGAGCGCGTCGGCGGCGTCCACGTCGTTCACCTCGTCGACGATCATGTCGATGAGCGTGGGGACCGCCTCGGCCGACCCACGCGCCCCCAGCACCAGCGCCGCGTGCCGCCGCACCGCGGGGTCGGAGCCGGTGAGGGCGTCATGGAGTACGGCGGTCGCGGCGGCGCCCGGCACCTCGGCGACGGCCCGGACGGCCCGCGCGCGTACCTCGGGATCCGGCGAGTCCAGACCCCGCGCCAGCAGCTCCGCCGCCCGGTCCCCGGACTGCGCCAGCGCCCAGCGCAGGGCACCGGCGACATTCGTCTCCGCCTCCTTCAGCACGGCGTCGACCAGGGCCTCCACCGGTACCGGGGTCTCCTCCACCGAGGACAGCGCCGCCCGCTGACGGCGCTGGGCGTTCTCCGAGGTCAGGCCGTGCAGGAGGGAAACGGCCCGGAAGACGTCCTCCCAGCCGTCGGGCTCGGCCGCGTCGATCCGCTGAAGGCGGCCCAGCAGCTCGGTCTCACGTGCGATGCGCTCCCGTGTCCGTCCGATGAGATCGGCGACCAGCTCCGAGGGCCTGAACCCGGGATCGTCCAGGGCCCGCCCGACATCGCGCAGCGACAGACCGAGCGACCGCAGGCTCTCGATGTGGAAGATCCGGCGGATGTCCGCGTCCGCGTACTCGCGGTAGCCGCCCGTCGTGCGTCCGGTGGGCCGCAGCAGGCCCAGTGCCTCGTAGTGCCGGAGCATGCGGGCGCTGACCCCGGACCGCCGTGCCACCTCGCCGATCAGCACCGCCGCTCACTCCTCCTGCCGTCCGGGACCCAGGGCCACCACGCGCTTGGCCTCCTCCAACGCGTACCCGAAGGCGGCGTCCGGGTCGCGCCTCAGCCTCTCCGTCGCGATCGCGTGCTGCCGTACACCGGGGTCGCGGTGGCTCCGCGCCGTGCGCAGGGCGGGCGCGGCGGCCTCCCCGAGGGCGACCAGCGCCCGGCTGAGACTGAGCTGCGTGTCCCGCCCGCCGCGACCGAGCTGGGACGCCAGCACGTCGGCCAAGGCGGGCTTGTCCGCCTCGGGCACGAGTATGACGGCAGCACGCCAGGCGCTCCGCGCCACCTCGTCGCAGGGGTCGGTCAGATGCGCCCGCGTGATCGCCGGCCAGGCCCGTGCGTCGCCCACCTTGGACAGGGTGTGCAGCGCCTGGCTGCGGGCCTGGGGGCGCTCGGAGCCGAGTTCCTCGACGAGCCTCGGGACCGTGATGCCGGGCGGGTGCCTGGTGAGCGCCCACGTGAGCATGTCCCGTACGAAGAACTCGGGCTCCACCGCGCACCGCTCGATCAGCGGGCCGACGTAGTCCGGGTCCGGGGCGGTGCCGACGGCCAGGGCCGCGCCGAGCCGTACGGAGGCGTCGCCGCTGCGCAGCCGTGTGATGTTCGGTGATGACATGGCCGCCAGTGAAGGGCTTGTCATCGTGTCAAGGTCAAGCGGCCGCGTCAGAGGAACGAGGCGAGCCCGTCGAGGAAGCGGTCGACGTCGTCGGCGGAGTTGTACGGGGCCAGGCCCGCGCGCAGCGCCGGGTCGTCGAGCTTGAGCGCGGTGAACGGCTCGTACGCGTAGAACGAACCCGCCGGTGCCACCACGCCCCGCGCCGCCAGGTGCTCCTGGGCCGCGCGGGCGTCACGACCGCCCAGGGACATCAGCAGGGTCGGCGTGCGGTCGGGAGCCTTGGAATGCAAGGTGATCGCGTCACCCAGGGCCTCCAGCCCCTCCTGCAGACGGGCCCGCAGCTCTCCTTCGTGCGCGTGCACGGAGGCCAGGGAGCTGATCAGGCGCTCCCTGCGCGAGGCGCCCGCGCCCGGGTCCAGAGCGGCCAGGAAGTCGACGGCGGCGGTGGCGCCCGCCAGGATCTCGTACGGCAGCGTCCCGAACTCGAACCGCTCCGGCACGGCGTCGGAGGAGGGCAGCAGCTTGTCCGGCCGCACGGTCTCCAGGAACTCGGGCGCCGCCGCGAGCACCCCGCAGTGCGGGCCGAGGAACTTGTACGGCGAGCAGACGAACAGGTCCGCGCCGAGTGCGGGCACGTCGACGAGGTGGTGCGCGGCGTAGTGCACGCCGTCCACGTACACCAGGGCGCCGATCTCATGGGCCCGGTCGGCGATGCGGCGCAGGGGCGGCTTCGTGCCCAGCACATTGGAGGCCGCCGTGACCGCGACCAGGCGGGTCCGGGAGGTGAGGGCGCGCTCGTAGGAGTCGAGGTCGAGTTCCGTCGTCTCCGGGTCGATCTCGATCCAGCGGACAGTCACGTCGGCGCGCTCGGCCGCCTGGATCCAGGGCCGGACGTTGGCGTCGTGGTCGAGGCGGCTGAGCACGATCTCGTCGCCGGGGCGCCACTGCTTGGCCAGGTGGCGGGAGAAGTCGTACGTCAGCTGGGTGGCGCTGCGGCCGTGGACGACGCCGTTCACCGGCACGTTCAGCAGGTCGGCGTAGGCGGCGCGGAAGTCCGCCACGGCGCGTTCGGCGTTGAGCTCGGACGGGCTGACGGTGCCGCGGTTGGACAGCGGGCCGGTCAGGGTGGCGGCGATGGCGTCGGCGACGGGCCGCGGGGTCTGTGTGCCGCCCGGCCCGTCGAAGAAGGCGAGCCCGGTGGCGAGGGAGGGGAAGTGGGCGCGCAGGGCGGGGAGGTCGAGGGGCATGGTCCCTGCTTTCGGTCGAGACTCGTCGAGGTGCCTCTACTGTGGCGGCGCGCTTGCTGCACGTAAAGCGATGGATTACGAAGGGAGAGTTCACGAGTCATGAAGGGGGCGGGATGATCATGAACGGGGAGGGACGAACATGAAGGGGGCGGGATGAAGCCGCAGCCGGACCTCAAGCTCCTGGCCACCTTCCTGGCCGTGGTGCGCCGGGGCTCGATGGCCGAGGCGGCGGTGGAACTCGGCTATGTGCCCTCCGCGGTCTCCCAGCACATCGCCGCCCTCGAACGTGACCTGGGCATTGAACTCATCGCCCGCCGCCCGGGCAGCAGGCTCATCCTCACCGCGGCCGGCCGCTCCCTCGCCCGCGCGACCGAGACGCTGTTCGACGCCACCGCCCGCTTCCAGGACGTGGCCCACGCCATCGCGGGCCGCGAGATCGCCGAAGTGCGGGTCGGGGTCTACCCGAGCGCGATGACGTACTTGCTGCCCCCGGTGCTGTCCGCGCTCAGGACACGAGGAGCGGGACCGGGTATCCGTCTCGTGGTCGTCGAGACCGACGAAGGCGTGCCGCGGGTGCGGTCGGGGGACATCGATCTGCTGATCGCCTACCGCTACCTGCCCGAGGACCCGCCCGCCCCCTCCGAGGGCCTCACCATCAGGGTCCTGGGCCGCGAGCCGCTGCTCCTCGTCGCCGGTGCCGACCCGGAACGGGGACGCCCGCTGAAGCTGGCCGACTGCCTGGAGCGCGAATGGGTCTCCGGCCACGCGAACAACCCCGACCGGCGCCTGCTGCGCCGCTGGGCGGGCGCGCTCGGGGTCGCGCCGCAGGTGACGCTGGAGACCGACGACCTGCACAGCATGCTCGCCATGATCCGGGCCGGGCTCGCTGTCGGTCTGATCCCCGCCACGCTGCTCGGCGGGGCAGGCGACAGCGAGGCCGAGAGGGTGACCCTGCCGGACGGAGTCGCCCCGCTGCACCGGGAAATCCTGGCCGTGGGCCGCCCCGGAGCGCACCCGCCCGTCGTCGACGAACTGGTGACACTGCTGGGCAATGCCGTGGACAGCCTTGGGCTGCCCACGACAGACCGGGGCCGGGGACTTTCAACGGAGGGGTGAGCGCCGCCGTCGGACGGATGACCGCGGCAGGGGTGACAGTGGCCCTGCTGGCAACCGCCGCACCGAGCCCCTCACCCCCTCCGCCCCAGATGTCCGACGCGGATGTGGAACGGGCCGTGGACCGGCTTCTACGGCCTTGTCCGGAACGTGAGTTACGACGACGCGGGACGCCTCCGGATCTCCCGCCAGCCATTCGCCAAGCGAGAGTATCCGCCCGCGGAGCGGTGTTGCCGGTCCAGTTTTCTGCTCGGGTGCTGCACGTATCGTCCGCGTATCGGAATTCGCATACGCCGTCGTGATCCGCCCCCGGCTCCAATGAGGGCATGAATCGCGAGGCGTCAGTGTCAGCGTCATCTCGCCGGGCGCGCCGGATCGTCGTGTGCGGTCTGGCCGTGGTCGGCCTGCTCGCATTGATCGTGGTCCGGCGGCCGCTGCTGATGGCCGCGCCGCAGTGTGTGGCCGGGCGGTGGCACGGGTGCTACGAATTCCGGGAGCTCTCCGACACGTTCGACGCGATGCTCGACCAACTGGAGTCCCACGTCGAGGAAGAGCGCCGGTTCGCCGCCAACGCCTCGCACGAGCTGCGCACCCCGCTCGCCGTCTCCCGTACGCTCCTCGACGTCGCCCGCGAGGACCCCACCCGGGACCGGGGGGAGGTCCTGGAACGCCTGCACGCGGTCAACACGCGGGCCATCGGCCTCGTCGAGGCCCTGCTCCTGCTCAGCCGCAGCGACCGCGCGGGCTTCACCCGCGACAGCGTCGATCTCTCCCTCCTCGCGGAGGAAGCCGCCGAGACCCTGCTCCCGCTCGCCGAGAAGCAGGGCATCACGCTCGACGTCCGTGGCGGGGAGGCGTGGACCAGCGGCTCCCCGGAGCTGCTGCTGCACATGGTGACGAACCTCGTCCAGAACGCCCTCGTCCACAACCTTCCCGCCGACGGCACCGTCACCGTCCGCAGCGAGACGGACGGCGACACCAGTGTGCTGCGGGTCGAGAACACCGGTCACCCGGTGCCGCAGGAACTCGTGCCGACCCTCACCGAGCCCTTCCGGCGCGGTACGGACCGCGTCCGCGGTGACGAGCACGCCGGGGCCGGACTGGGCCTGGCCATCGTGCGCAGCGTCGTCCGCGCGCACGACGGCACCCTCGACCTCGCCGCCCGCGATGCGGGCGGCCTGGCCGTGACGGTCCGGCTGCCCGCAGCGCGGCCGGACGGGGCTCAGGACGCCGCGTCGGGCAGCCAGAGGTCGGGGCCGAAGACCTCGTAGCGGATGCGCTGCGCGGGGACACCGGCGCGCAGCAGCTGGGCCCGGACGTCGCGCATGAACGGGAGCGGCCCGCACAGGAACACCGTGGCGTCCTGGGGGAGTTCGACGCCGTCGAGGTTCATCAGGCCCTCGCGCGCGTTGGGCTCCTCCGGGCCGGGGCGCTCGTACCAGAACACGGTGCGGGCGCCGGTCAGCCGTCCGACCAGTGCGCGGGTGTCGCCGCGCAGGGCGTGCTCGGCGGGGGAGCGGTCGGCGTGCAGGACGAGCACCGGGCGGGTCGAGCCGATGGCGTGGAGGTGGGCCAGGATGCTGGTCATGGGCGTGCCGCCGATGCCCGCGGAGACCAGGACGAGCGGGGTCGTGGTGTCGGCCGGGTCGTCGAGGAACACGTCGCCGAACGGTGCGGAGAGGGTCAGCTCGTCGCCCTCGTTGACCTGGCTGTGCAGGAGCGTGGACACCTCGCCGTCGGGGGTGCCGTCCGCCCCGGTGACCCGCTTGACGGTGATCCGGCGCAGATCGCCGCCGGGGTCGGAGGACAGGCTGTACTGGCGCGGCTGGTGCACCCCGTCGGGCATCCGCACCCGCACGCTCACGTACTGGCCCGCGCGGGCGCGCGGCGCCGGTTCGCCGTCGGAGGGGCTGAGTACGAAGGACACCACGTCCGGGGTCTCGGTGCGGCGTTCGACGACCGTCCACTTCCGCCAGACCTGGCCCGGGGCCACGCCCGCGTCCTGGTAGAGGCGGGCCTCGCGGCCGATCAGCGCCCCGGCCATCAGCCAGTACACCTCGTCCCAGGCGGCGGCCACCTCGGCGGTGACGGCGTCGCCGAGCACCTCCGCTATCGCGCCGAACAGGTACTTGTGGACGATCGTGTACTGGTCGTCCGTGACACCGACTGCGGCGTGCTTGTGCGCGATCCGGTCCAGCAGGGCGTCCGGCCGGGTACCCGGGTTGTCGAGCAGGGCGGTGGCGAACGCGGCGATCGAACCGGCCAGCGCGCGCCGCTGGTCGCCGCTGGCCTGGTTGCCGCGGTTGAACAGTCCGTCCAGCAGTTCCGGTCGGTCGCGGAACATGGTGCCGTAGAAGCGCGTGGTGATCTCGTCCAGCGCTCCGGCCACGGCGGGAAGGGTGGCACGGACCACGGCGGCGGACTCTGGGGACAGCATGAAGCCTCCCGGGCAGGGGTGTGGTGAGGGAAGAGTGCCGCGTCACGTCGGGCGGCACCCCACTGTGTATCAGGGACGGAAGGCCGGTTTCGGGCCGTTTCCCGACACCGGCCGAAGTAGGGCCGAACGGCCCTGTGCATGGGGTCACTTGGCCCTGGCCCCCATGCACAGGGCCCGGCGCCACGGGTCAGACGGCGGTCCCCGCAGCGCGTCCGTAGTACGCCCGGCGCATCAGTTCCCGCATGTCGTCCAGCATCGGCATGCGCGGGTTGGCCGGGGCGCACTGGTCCTCGTAGGCGTTCATCGCCTGCTGCGGCAGTGCGTCGAGGAAGCTCTGCTCGTCCACGCCGACGGCCTGGAACGAGGGCTCGATGCCCACCGCGTCACGGAGCCGTTCCACGGCGACGGCGAGGGACTCGACGCCCTCGGCGGCGGTGGCGGCGGGCAGGCCCAGGGCGCGGGCGATGTCCTGGAAGCGTTCCGGGGCCCGGTAGTTCTCGTACTTGGGCCAGCCGGTGAGCTTCGTGGGGACGGTGCCGTTGTAGCGGATGACGTGGGGCAGCAGGACCGCGTTGGTGCGGCCGTGGGCGATGCGGAAGGTGGCACCGAGCGTGTGCGACATGGCGTGCACGATGCCGAGGAAGGCGTTGCCGAAGGCCATGCCCGCGATGGTGCCCGCGTTGTGCATCCTCTCCCGCGCCTCGGCCGCGTTGTCGCGGTTGTTCACGGCCGCTTCGAGGTTGCCGAAGATCAGGCGTATCGCGTGCAGGGCGAGGCCGTCGGTGAAGTCGTTGGCGTAGACGGACACATACGCCTCGATGGCGTGGGTGAGGGCGTCGAAGCCGCTGTCGGCCGCGAGCGCCGGGGGCAGTTCGGCGGTGAGCAGCGGGTCGACGATGGCCACGCTCGGGGTGAGGGCGTAGTCGGCCAGCGGGTACTTCTTGCCCGTCGCCGGGTCGGAGATCACCGCGAACGGGGTGACCTCGGCGCCGGTGCCGGAGGTGGTCGGGATGCACACCAGACGGGCACGGGACCCGAGGACCGGGAAGCGGAAGGCGCGCTTGCGGATGTCGGAGAACTTCTGCCGCATGTCCGCGAAGTCGATGTCGGGCTGCTCGTACAGCAGCCACATCACCTTGGCCGCGTCCATCGGCGAACCGCCGCCCAGGGCGATGATCGTGTCCGGGTTGAAGTCCCGCATCAGGTCCGCGCCCCGGCGTACCGAGTCGATGCTCGGCTCGGGCTCCACGTTGTCGATGATCTGGAGGGTCACCGGCTCCGGGCGTCGTTGCAGCACGCGGCTCACCCGGTCCACGAAGCCCAGCCGGGTCATCGTGGCGTCGGTGACGACCGTGACGCGGTGCACGTCCGGCATCGACTGGAGGTAGCGGATGGCCTGCGGCTCGAAGTAGATCTTCGGGGGCACCTTGAACCACTGGAGGTTGTTGCGCCGGGTGGAGACCCGCTTGACGTTGAGGAGCTGGGCGGCCGAGACGTTGTTGGACACCGATGTGCTCCCCCAGGAACCGCAGCCGAGCGTGAGCGAGGGCAGCAGCCCGTTGTAGATGCCGCCGATCGCCCCTTGCGACGACGGGGAGTTGACGATCACGCGCACGGTCTTCATGCGCCTGCCGTACGCCTCCGCCAGCGCCCGGTCCTCGGTGTGTACGACCGCGCTGTGGCCCTGCCCGTGGAAGGCGACCATGTCGGCGGCCAGGTCGAAGCCCTGCTCCTCGGAACCGGCGCGCAGCACGGCGAGCACCGGGCACAGCTTCTCCCGGGTGAGCGGCTCGTCCGGCCCTACGTGGTCGGCCTCGACCAGGATGATCGAGGTGTCGGCCGGGACAGTGAACCCGGCGTGCTCGGCGATCCACGCCGGGCTCTGCCCGACGGCCGCCGAGTTGACCTTCGGCTCGCAGCCGCCGCCCGGCGCCTTGCCGGCCGGGAACAGGAACTCCTCCAGCTTCGCCTTCTCCTCGGGGGTCGCCAAGTGGGCGTGCAGGGTGCGGAATTCGGCGAGGGCGGCGTCGTAGATCTCCTCGTCGAGGATGACGGCCTGCTCGGAGGCGCAGATCATGCCGCTGTCGAAGGACTTCGACAGCACGAGGTCGTTGACGGCGCGGCGCAGCTTGGCGCTCTTGTGCACATAGGCGGGGACGTTGCCCGCGCCGACGCCCAGGGCGGGCTTCCCGGCCGAGTAGGCGGCCTTGACCATGGCGTTGCCGCCGGTGGCGAGGATCAGGGAGACACCCGGGTGGTGCATCAGCGTCCTGGTCGCCTCGACGGACGGCTCCTCGATCCACTGCACGCAGTGCTCGGGCGCGCCCGCGGCGACGGCGGCGTCCCGGACGATCCGGGCGGCCTCGGCGCTGCACCGCTGCGCGGAGGGGTGGAAGGCGAAGACGACCGGGTTGCGGGTCTTCAGCGCCATCAGCGCCTTGAAGATGGTGGTGGAGGTCGGGTTGGTGACCGGGGTGACCGCCGCGACCACACCGACCGGTTCGGCTATCTCGACGATGTCCTCGATCTCGTCGCGGGCGATGACCCCGACGGTCTTCATCCGGCCCATGCTGTGCGTGACGTGCTCGCACGCGAACATGTTCTTCGCGGCCTTGTCCTCGAAGATGCCGCGCCCGGTCTCCTCGACCGCCAGCCGGGCCAGCGCGGTGTGCTGGTCGAGGGCGGCGACCGACGCCTTCTTCACGATGTGGTCGATCCGCTCCTGGTCCAGGGACTCGTAGTCGGCCAGGGCCTTGAGCCCGTTGGTGACCAGTCGGTCGACAGCGACGGCGGTGTCGGACGGAGCCTTGGCCTTGGCGGCGGTGCCGGACCGTTCCTTGGTCGGGCCGGCAGTGGCGGTGGCGGTGCGGTCGTGGCGCGTCATGTGTGGCCTCCGTCGTCCCCGTAGCGGCCGCGCGGTCGGCGGCCCGTCAGTGGAGCGACGCTGCGGGGGATCAGCGCCGCTCCACGATCAGCGTCCCGCGGGCACCGCCTCGCCGAGCAGGTCCGCCCGGTACCCGCCCGATGCCCGACCGGCCCCGAGTTCCAGGGCCCAACGGCCCACACTTCCGGGCATGCCCCAGGGACCGAGCACCGAGGGCGGTGGGGCTGCGGTGCTCGGTCTGGGCGGCGTGGGTGGGCGGTTTGCGCGGGCCCGGGTGGTCGTCGGGTCCGGTGGGCGGGCGCGGGCCGCGTCCAGGGCGGGCGCCGAGTGACGTGGTGTCGCGCGGGGTGGTGGCCGAGCATGGGCAGGACGTGCGGCTGCGGTGCTCGGCCTGGGCGGTATGGGTGGGACTGCGCGGGCCGAGGCGGTTTGCCGGGGCCGGTGGCTGGGCTGTGGTGGGTCGGCGCGGTGGCGTTTCGTGCTCGTGCCGCGCGGGTCGGCTGCTCAGTGCGTACGGGTGTCGTGGGGCCCCGCCCGGGGGCTTGTGCTCAGTGGCCGAGTACCGACGGGTGCCGCGTGGGCGACTCGGTGTCGTCGACCCGGTACGTCAGCTCGTTGACCACGCCGACGACGCCGTCCACCCGCCACGTCAGCTGGATGGCGAGCGCGATGTCGCTGCGCTGCTCCACCTGCCCGGCGAGCGTGACCATGCCGTCGTGGACCGAGACGTCGGCGGAGTGCGGCGGCAGGCCCAGGGCCCGGACGAGGACCGCGTCGACGACGTCCCGGCGGATCTCCCCGTCCGTGCGCAGGAAGACGCGCAGCAGGTCACGCCGGGTGGCGATGCCGATCAGCCGGTCCTCCTCGTCCACCACCGGCAGCCGGTTCACGCGGTGGCGCTCCATGACCCGGGCGGCGTCCTCGACGCGCTGCTCCGGGTGCACGGTGATGGCCGGCGACGACATCAGCTCGGCGGCGGTCGTGGCCTGGCCCGCCAGGAAGGCGTCGCGCAGCGGGCGGCGCGAGGCGGGCGTACGGGACCGCCGCGCACCGGCGTGCGCGGACCTGGCCGCCTGGCGGCGGATCAGGTCGGTCTCGGAGACCACGCCCACCACCTTGTCGTCGTCGTCCACCACGGGCAGGCCGCTGATGCGATGGCGGTCCAGCAGCCGCGCCAGCTCCTTGAACGACGTATCCCGGCGTGCTTCGACGACCTCGCTGGTCATCACCTCGCCGACAGTGCGGGCCATCGGGCAACTCCCTTCGTCGTCCGCCGCCCGTGAGGCAAACGGACCGGCGTTGCTCTAGAGCGTCACCCACGCATTGGGCTCCGGGGGAGAGGCCGAGGGTCCCTGGCCGGGGTCCGAATTGCCCGGGCTTGCTCGGTGGCGGCGACCTGGGCCGACCGGGTATCCGTGACCGGTAGGGCCGACAGGCCCTGGCCCTTCGGCCCCGGATGACGCAAGATCAACGACAGACAGGTCCCGTACCGCGCGGCGCGCGCGTGCGGCACGGGCGAGCGGACAGCGCGGAACGAGGTGCATCCCGATGGCGGACGGCGAGCAGCCGGGCCCCGACAACCCGATCCGGGTCTTCCTGCTGGACGACCACGAAGTCGTACGACGCGGAGTGCACGACCTCCTCAACGACGAACCCGACATCACCGTCGTCGGCGAGGCCTCCACCGCCGAGCAGGCCCTCACCCGCGCCCCCGCCCTGCGTCCCCAGGTCGCGGTCCTGGACGTGCGGCTGCCGGACGGGGACGGCGTGACCGTGTGCCGGGAGCTGCGCTCGCGGATGCCGGAACTGGCCTGTCTGATGCTGACCTCGTTCGACGACGAGGAGGCCCTGCTGGACTCGATCATGGCGGGCGCCTCCGGGTACGTGCTGAAGCAGATCAAGGGCTCTGACCTGGTGTCGGCCGTGCGGACCGTCGCCTCCGGCCAGTCCCTGCTCGACCCGAGCGCCACGGCCAAGCTGATGGCGAGGCTGCGCCAGGGCCCGGACCCGGAGCCCGAGCCGGACGCCCTGCCCGGGCTGACCGAGCGGGAGCGGGAGATCCTCTTCCTGATCGGCGAGGGGCTGACCAACCGGCAGATCGGCCAGCGCCTCTACCTCGCCGAGAAGACCGTCAAGAACCACATCTCCCGCCTGCTGGCCAAGCTCGGCGTGGAGCGCCGCATCCAGGCCGCCGTCATCGCCACCCAGGCCCAGGACCGGCTCAAGCAGCAGGGTCACTGACAGCCGTGGGCCGCGGGTCGGCCAGCATCGTCAGCAGCATGACCGTGGGCTCGACGGCGTGCACCGAGTGCGGCATCCGTGCGGGCATGTGGATCCAAGTGCCGGGCTCCGCCTGAGTTTTCTCGTCCCCCAGGACGAGATCCAGGCGGCCCCGGATCACCTGGATCACCACGGGCAGCGCGGAGGTGTGCTCGGTCAGTTCCTGCCCCGCCGCGAAGGCGAAGCCGACCACGCGGAGCCGGTCGTCGCGGTACAGCACCCGGCTGAGGGTGCCGTCCTCGGGCAGGGGGAGTTCCTCGGTCAGGTCGGTGATCACGGTGGCGGTCATGGCGCTGTCTCCTCAGCCGGTCGGGGTGGGGGCGGCGACCAGACTGATCGCGCCCAGATGGGCCTGGTGGCGGCGGAAGACGCGGCGCATCTCCCGCACCCGGCGCCGGGCCACCGGGTCGCGCAGGGCCCGGCCGGTGATGCGTACGGCCCCGGCGAGCCCTTCGTCGGCGACGAGCCGGCGCGGTTCGAGCAGCGCCATCGGCGCCCGGCGGCGGGCGGTGACGGTGAAGCCCTCGGCGGCGAGAAGCGCGGTCCAGTCGGACGGGGTCAGCGGGCGGGCGCCGACGTGGATGGCCTCGCCGAGGTCCCGGGTGACGGCGGCGGCGTGCTCCGCCTCCAAGTCCTCGGGCAGCAGGCACAGTTCGTGGACGGCGTACCGGCCGCCGGTGCCGGCGAGCAGACGGCGGGCCTCGCGTACGATGCGGCGCTTGGCGGGGTCGGGCTGCATGGTCAGCATGGCCTCCCCGTAGACGACGGTGGCGCTGCCGGAGGGCAGTCCGGTGTCCGCGGCGTCGGCCCGTACGGCGGTCACCTCGGTCGCGCCGGGGGCGAGGAGGGCGCCGAGGTGGGCGACGGCCGCGGGGTCACGGTCGACAGCCGTGTAGGCGGCCGGGCGGCGTTCGAGGGTCATCCGGCCGGTGGTGCCGAGTCCCGCGGCGAGTTCCACCACCCGGTCCTCGGGGCCGACGGCCAGGGTGTCGAGCATCCATCGGGTCAGTTCCAGCCCGCCGGGGCGCAGCACCCGCTTGCCGAGGCGGGCCAGCAGCCAGTGGCCGGGCATCCGGGAGGCGTCGAGCCCGTCGCCGGGCAGCGGGGCGGAGTCGGGGAGGGGGTTCGTCGATGCCATGTCGTGCCTCGCTCTCTGCCGGCACCGATGGTTCTTAGGTGAACCTAACCTCAGTCGGGGGCGGGATGCGGGGGCTGAACGTCCCGACTCCGGGGCCGGGCGGACCCGGTCACAGCAGGCTGCTCCAGTACGACCAGAAGCGGGTGAGGACGAGCAGCGCGATCACCCCGTACCAGGCGCCCAGGAGCAGGACGTGCGTGTCCCGGACGACCTCCCACACCGCGCGCGGGACCCGGAGGATGCCCTCCTCCATGCAGTGCACGCTCACGTACCAGAACAGGGCGATGGTCACGGTCCACACGACGACGCAGTACGGGCAGATCTTGTTCAGCTCGTACAGGGACTGGCCGATCAGCCAGTGCGTGAACACCACCCCCGCCAGCGCCCCGCCGCCCAGAGCGAGCCACAGCCCCCGGTGCAGCCGCGCCCCGAACAGCACGGCGACGCCCAGGGCCGCCACGGCGGCGAACGCGCCGAGCCCGAGCAGCATGTTGGGGAAGCCGAACAGGCTGCCCTGCGGGCTGGACATGACGCTGCCGCAGCTGACGACCGGACTGATGTTGCAGGACGGCTGGTAGGAGGGGTCCCGCAGCAGCCGCCAGTCGTCCAGGGTGAGCTGGAACGAGGCGAGCCAGCCGACGGTCCCGGTGACGACCATCACCCAGGCGGTTCGGCGCCGCCCGCCCGTCTCGGCGGGGCGCCGGACGGGCGGGGCGTCGGGGGTGAGCGCGGACCCCTGGCTCATGCGGCCCGCCGGGTCCCGGCCGACTGCGAGGACCGGCCGCCCGGAGCGGGCGCGGCCGCCGTGGTGGCCCGCCGCCGGTAGACCAGGTACGGCCGGGCCAGGTACCCGATCGGGGCGCTCCACACATGGACGAGCCGGGTGAACGGCCAGGCCGCGAAGAGGAGACAGGCGCTCAGGGCGTGGAGCTGGAACAGCAGCGGCGCCTCCGCGATGGCCTCCGGCCGGGGCTGGAGGGCGAACAGGCCGCGGAACCAGACGGAGACGGTCTCGCGGTAGTCGTAGCCGCCGCCGAAGACGTTGTGCGCGGCGGTCGCGGTGATGCCCAGCACCACGGTGACGGACAGCAGCGGGAACAGCAGCTTGTCGCTGCGGTCGGTGCCGAGCCGGATGCTCCGGGTCAGCAGCCTGCGGGCGCACAGCATGCCCAGGCCGGTGACCATGGCGACGCCCGCCACCGAACCGGCCCACACCGCCGTGGTGTGGTACGCGTGCTCGCTGATGCCCACGGCCTCGGTCCACGAGTCGGGGATGGCAAGGCCCACCACATGTCCGGCGATCACCATGAAGGCGCCGAGGTGGAACAGCGGGCTGCCCCAGCGCAGCCACCGGTGCTCCAGGAGCTGGCTGGTGCGGGAGGTCCAGCCGAACTGGTCCTGCCGGTAGCGCCAGACGTGGCCGACCGCGAACACGGCGAGGCAGATGTAGGGCAGGGCGACCCACAGCAGCAGGTCGGCGCCGCTCGTCGAGGCGGCGGCCCAGGAGGTGTCGGCGGCGTTCATCGGGGGCCTTCCGAAAGGGTGGGCGGGGCGGGCAGGGGCGGCACGAAGGTGCCCGGGGGCGCGAACTCGCCGTCCCCGTAGGCGCCGTAGGGGTCGAGGCCGACCTCCTCGTTCGGCGGGCCCTCGGCGGCGAGCTTGGCCAGCGCCGCCTCGTCGGCCTCGGTGGGCGGCGGCAGGAGGGTCAGCAGGGCGGCGAGCACATGCCGGTAGGGGGAGTCGGCGTCGGTCAGCGCGCGGTGGATCAGCTCCAGCCCGCGCCGGTGCTGGCGCAGCGGGGCCTCGCCGCCGGCCGGCCCGGCCAGCGCCGCGAACTCCAGGACGACCGGCAGATGGTCGGGCAGCTCACCGCCGCCGATCTCCCAACCGGCCGCCCGGTAGCGCTGGTTGAGGGTGAGCAGGGCCATGCCCCGGCGGCGGGTGTCGCCGTGCAGGTAGTAGGTCAGGTACAGGCTGCTCTTGCGGCGCAGGTCGAACATCTCGACGTAGTGCCGTTCCAGCGCGTCCAGTTCCTGCCCGGTGAACCAGTCGGTGAAGGCGGCCAGGTGCTCCCTGGCGGGGGATTCGGGCAGCGCCCGGACGGTCGAGGTCAGCACCGCTCCGGAGGCGGCCAGTTCACTGTCCGGGTACTGGAGCGCGAGCGAGCACAGTCGCAGGACCAGGGTGCGTGCCTCGGTCTCCTCGGGGGTGAGCCGCGTCGGGCGGCGCACGGCCGCGCGGACCTTGGTGCGGACCCGGGTGGGGAGCGACGGGGACAGCGGGCTCATGCGTGGCCTCCGGAGGGGGCTTCGGGCGTACGGCGGCGCAGGGTCGGGATGCCGAGCATGACCTTGCGGGGCTCCGGCTCGCCGGAGGTCTCGACCGGGCAGCGGTTCTCCATCGCGGTCAGCGCGGCCGCGTCCTCCTTGTGCGCGGCCGGGACGACGTACCGGTCGTTGTACTTGGCCACCGCCAGCAGCCGGTGCAGGTCCTGCGCCTCGCGCGCGGTGAGCCCGACGGCCTTCAGGGCGGTCTCGTCGCCGTCCTCGCCGAGGGTGCGCTCACGCATGTACGAGCGCAGCGCGGTCAGCTTCATCAGCACCCCGGCCACCACGTCCGTGTCCCCGGCGGTGAACAGCTCCGCCAGGTACTCCAGCGGGATCCGCAGCCGGGTGACGGCCGCGAAGACGTGGTCCGGGTCGTCCTGGTTGCCGCCCGCCGCGTCCACGGCGTCCAGCACCGGCGACAGCGGCGGCACGTACCAGACCATCGGCAGGGTGCGGTACTCCGGGTGCAGCGGCAGCGCCACCTTGTACCGGGACACCAGGGCGTACACCGGGGAGCGGCGGGCCGCGTCCAGCCAGTCCTCGGGGATGCCGGACTCCCGTGCCGCGGCGGCGACTTCGGGATCGTGCGGGTCGAGGAAGACGTTGCGCTGGGCGTCCAGCAGGTCCTTCTCGTCCGGCGTCGCGGCGGCCTCTCCGACGCGGTCGGCGTCGTACAGCAGCAGGCCCAGGTAGCGCAGGCGTCCCACGCAGGTCTCGGAGCAGACGGTGGGCTGGCCGGCCTCGATCCGCGGGAAGCAGAAGGTGCACTTCTCGGCCTTGCCGGTGGCGTGGTTGACGTACACCTTCTTGTACGGGCACGCCGTCACGCACATCCGCCAGCCGCGGCACCGGTCCTGGTCGACCAGCACGATGCCGTCCTCGACCCGCTTGTACATCGCGCCGGAAGGACAGGCCGACACACAGGCCGGGTTGAGGCAGTGCTCGCACAGCCGGGGCAGGTGGAAGAGGAAGGTCTGCTCGAACTCGAACTTGACCTTCTGCGCCCACTCACCGCTGAGGTTGGGGTCCGCGCCCGCGTTCTCGGGCGCCCCGCCCAGGCCGTCCTCCCAGTTGGCGCCCCAGGTGATGGCGGTGGGCCTGCCGGTGAGGACCGAGCGGGGACGCGCGACCGGGATGTCCTTCTGGGCCGGGGCGTTGACCAGGTTGTCGTAGTCGTACGTGACCGGCTCGTAGTAGTCCTCGATGGACGGCAGGTCCGGGTTGGAGAACAGCGACAGCAGCCGCTTGATCCTGCCGCCCGAGCGCAGCACCAGTCGGCCGCGCTTGTCGAGCATCCAGCCGCCCTTCCACTGCTCCTGGTCCTCGTAGCGGCGCGGGTAGCCGACGCCGGGCTTGGTCTCGACGTTGTTGAACCAGGCGTACTCGACGCCGGTGCGGTTGGTCCACGTCTGCTTGCAGGTGACCGAGCAGGTGTGGCAGCCGATGCACTTGTCGAGGTTCATCACCATCGCGATCTGTGCCATGACGCGCATGTCAGTACTCCACTTGCTGGCTGCGGCGGCGGATGACGGTGACCTCGTCGCGCTGGTTGCCGGTAGGGCCGTAGTAGTTGAAGGCGTAGGTGAACTGCGCGTAGCCGCCCGCGAGGTGGGTGGGCTTGAGCAGCAGCCGGGTCAGGGAGTTGTGGATGCCGCCGCGCCGGCCGCTGACCTCGGTCTTCGGCACGTTCACGTTGCGGTCCTGGGCGTGGTACATGTACACCGTGCCCTCGGGCATCCGGTGGGTGACCACCGCTCGCGCCGCGACCACGCCGTTGCGGTTGTACGCCTCGATCCACTCGTTGTCCTTGACGCCGATCTTCTCGGCGTCCGCGAGCGACATCCAGATCGTCGGGCCGCCGCGGGACAGGTCGAGCATGTACTTGTTGTCCTGGTAGTTCGAGTGGATGGACCACTTCGAGTGCGGGGTGAGGTACCGGACGGTGACCTCGGCCCGGCCGTCCTCGTTCAGGTGCTCGTCGCCGTAGTGCCGGGGGGTGTTCAACGGCGGCCGGTAGACGGGCAGTTGTTCGCCGAACTCGGCCATCCAGTCGTGCTGGACGAAGAAGTGCTGGCGGCCGGTGAGGGTGTGCCAGGGCTTGAGGTGCTCGGTGTTGATGACGAAGGGCGAGTAGCGGCGCCCGCCGGTCTCCGAGCCCGACCACTCGTAGGACGTCATCACCGCGCGCGGCTGGGTGCGGGTGTCGGCGAAGGTGATGCGCTCCGCCTCCCGCTCCGAGGCGAGTTCCACCAGCCCCTCGCTGCCGGTCTGCCGCTCCAGTTCGCGGAAGCCCTCGGTGGCGAGGCGGCCGTTGGTGGTGCCGGACAGGGCGAGGATCGCCTCGCACATGTCGGACGCGGTGGCCAGCGCGGGCCGGCCGGCGGCGATACCGTCGCGCACGGTGCCGCAGCGGCGGCGCAGTTCGTCCAGTTCCTTGTCCGGGTGGACGGTGACACCCTTGGTGGTGGTGCCGAGGGTGTCCAGCAGCGGACCCACCGCGCGCATCTTCTCGGCGGTCGCGCCGTAGTCCCGCTCGATGACGACGAGCTTCGGCATGGTCCTGCCGGGGATCGGTTCGCACTCGCCTGTGCGCCAGTCCTTCACGGTCCCGCCGGGCTGGGCGAGTTCGTCGGGGGTGTCGTGCAGCAGCGGCACGGGCAGGACGTCGGTGCGCCTGCCCAGGTGGTCGGCGGCCAGTTCGCTGAACCGGTCGGCGATCGCGAGGAACGTGTCGTAGTCGGTGCGGGCCTGCCAGGGCGGGGCGATGGCCGGGGTGAAGGCGTGCACGAAGGGGTGCATGTCCGTGCTGGACAGGTCGTCCTTCTCGTACCAGGTCGCGGCCGGCAGGACCACGTCGGAGAGCAGTCCGGTGGAGGTCATCCGGAAGTCGATGTCGACCAGCAGGTCGAGCTTGCCCTCGGGTGCTTCCTCCCGCCACACCACGTCCTCGGGGCGGCCCTCCGGCGGGGTCTCCGCGGAGCGCACGGCGGCGTCGGTGCCGAGCAGGTGGCGCAGGAAGTACTCGTTGCCCTTGCCGGACGAGCCGAGCAGGTTGGCCCGCCAGACGGTCAGCACGCGCGGGAAGTTGGCCGGGTCGTCCGGGTCCTCCGCGGCGAACTTCAGCCGTCCCGCCTTCAGTTCGGTCACGATGTGCTCCTGGACCGTACGGCCCAGCGACTTCGCCTCGTCGGCCAGGTCCAGCGGGTTGCGGTTGAAGCCGGGGTGCCCCGGCGTCCAGCCCAGGCGCACCGCCTGGGCGAGCACATCGGCGAACCCCTTGCCCGCGAACCGGCCCTCGCCCAGCGGGGAGGCCAGCTCGTCCGGACCGAACGCCTCGTAGCGCCACTGGTCGGAGTTCAGGTACCAGTAGGAGGTCCCCGCCATGTGCCGGGTCGGCCGCTGCCAGTCGAAGGCGAACGCCAGGTGCTGGAGTCCGGTGACGGGGCGGATCTTCTCCTGGCCCACGTAGTGCGCCCAGCCGCCGCCGTTGACGCCCTGGCAGCCGGTCATCGTCACCAGCGCCAGGAACGCGCGGTAGATGGTGTCCGAGTGGAACCAGTGGTTGGTGCCCGCGCCCAGCGCGATCATCGAACGGCCCTGGGTGCGCTCGGCGTTGCGGGCGAACTCCCGGGCGATCCGGGCCGCCTGCTCGGCGGGCACCGAGGTGACGGTCTCCTGCCAGGCCGGGGTGTACGGCTGCGAGGCGTCCTCGTACGACTCCGGCCACGAGCCCGGCAGGCCCGGCCGCTGCACGCCGTACTGGGCGAGCATCAGGTCGAAGACGGTGGTCACCAGACGTCCGCCCACGCGCCGCACCGGCACCCCGCGGACCATGACCGAGCCGCCCTCGGTGCCGCCCTCGTCGAAGCGGGGCAGGGCGACCGCGACGGTGTCCTCGGCCGTGTCCAGCAGGCTCATCTCGGGCACGGTGTCGCCGAGGTCGAGGTTCCAGCGGCCGGGCTCCGAGTCGCCCCAGCGGAAGCCGAGGGAGCCGTTGGGCACGACCGGCTGTCCGGTGGCGGAGTCGATGAGCACCGTCTTGGACTCGGCGTTCTCGGTGTCGCGGCCCAGGTCGGCGGCGGTGAGGAAGCCGTCGGGCACCAGACCGTGCTCGCGCTCGCGCAGGGTCACCAGGAAGGGGGCGTCGGTGAACTTGCGCATGTAGTCCCGGAAGTACGGCACTTCACGGTCGACCAGGAACTCGCGCAGGATGACATGGCCCATGGCCATCGCCAGCGCCCCGTCGGTGCCGGGGTGCGGGGACACCCACTCGTCGGCGTGCTTGACGTTGTCGGCGTAGTCGGGGCTGACCGCGACGATCTTGGTGCCGTTGTAGCGCGTCTCGGTCAGGAAGTGCGCGTCGGGGGTGCGGGTCACCGGGATGTTGGAGCCCCACATGATCAGATAGCCGGCGTTCCACCAGTCGGCTGCCTCCGGCACGTCCGTCTGGTCGCCGAAGACCTGTGGCGAGGCCACCGGCAGGTCCGCGTACCAGTCGTAGAACGACAGCAGCGTGCCGCCGATCAGCGACATGAAGCGGGCGCCCGCCGCGAACGAGGCCATGGACATCGCCGGGATCGGCGAGAAACCGGCGACCCGGTCCGGGCCGTACGCCTCGATGGTGTGCACATGGGCCGCGGCGATCAGCTCGGTCACCTCGTCCCAGTCGGCGCGCACCAGGCCGCCCTTGCCACGGGCGCGCTTGTAGGCGCGGGCCTTCGCCGGATCGCCGGTGATCTCCGCCCAGGCCGCCACCGGGTCGCCGAGCCGGCGGCGCGCCTCGCGCCACAGCTTCAGCAGCTCGCCCCGCACGTAGGGGTAGCGGACGCGGCTGGGGGAGTAGGTGTACCAGGAGAACGAGGCCCCGCGCGGGCAGCCGCGCGGCTCGTACTCCGGGCAGTCCGCACCGATCGACGGATAGTCCGTCGCCTGGTGCTCCCAGGTGATGATGCCGTCCTTGACGTACACCATCCATGAGCAGGAACCGGTGCAGTTCACGCCATGCGTGGAGCGCACGACCTTGTCGTGTGCCCAGCGGTCCCGGTAGAAGCCCTCCCACGTGGGGTCACCGGCGCCGAACACGGCACGGCCATCGGCCGAAACCTCACGGCGGGTCAGCAGTCTGCGGGCGGCCAGCGGCCAGCCCTCATTGGCGCTCGGCGCCTGACGCCGTGCTGTCTGATCGTTCTCCATGGCCAGGAACCTAGGTCTCGGGCGCCGCGCTGTACCTGGGTCCCGCGGGTCCTCCTGTGACGACCTACCGGCCCTATCCGGCCACCCGCAATAGGGACCATTGGTCCTGGTGAAGGGTCTGCTCGGCCGGGTCGGCGGGCGGGGTCGGCGATGCAGGGTTGGCTCAGACCGAACCGCGTACGGCGCACCGCCCGCCGTTCGGTCCCGCGCAGCCACATTCCGCGCACCGCACCGGTCGGCCCGCACCGGCCGTCACCCGCAGGAGTCCGCCATGAGCTCAGTCAGCCTCGCCTCGGCCCCCGAGGACGCCACCGCCCTGGAAGCCGCCGAGGCCCATCACGCCCGCCTCGCCGGTGAACTGGCCGGACGGGTCAGCATGCTGCTCACCGCGGCGGACCGCGACCCCGGCGCCGCCGCCCGCATCCACGCCGGACTGGTGACCTTCTGCGAGCGCTCCCTGCTGCCGCACGCCGCCGCCGAGGAGGCCGTGCTCTACCCGGCCGCCCACGCCCTGCCCGAGGCCCGCCTGCTCGTCGAGAGTCTGATCGGCGAACACCGCGCCCTCAAGGGGCTCGTCGCCACCCTGCGCGACGCGCCCCGCTCCGCGTCCGTCGCCGCCGACGCGCGCGCCCTGCAGGTCCTCTTCGAGGAGCATGTCGCCAAGGAGAACGGCCTGGTGCTGCCGCTGCTTGCCATGACTCCCGAGGTGTCCCTGGCCGGGCTGCTGGAGGAGATGCACCACCAGCACGCCGATGGCTCCGACACCGCCGAGGGCGAGCCGGAGGAGCGGCAGGGCGGCTGCGGCGGGACCTGCGGCTGCGGCGGCTCCGACGACACCGCGGAGCCCGAGCTCGACGTCCGCGCGGTGCCGCACTCCATCCGGCACGCCACCGTCTTCGGCGCCCTCGCCGCCGTGCCCGCTGGCGGCGCGATGGTGCTGGTCGCCCCGCACGACCCGCTGCCGCTGCTCGCCCAGATCGAGCAGCACAACCCGGGCGTCTTCGCCGTGGACTACCTGGAGCGCGGACCGGAGACCTGGCGGCTGCGGCTCGCCCACCGCTGAACCCGGGACCCACCGAGAGAAGGACGGACAGGACATGGATGGATCGCCCCGCCGGGCCCCCCTCCTGCTCGGCACGGTCGGCGCCGCCCTGGTCGCCGCCGGACCGGTCATGCTGTGGCGCGGACGCAGCGCCAGAAGGGAGATACGCGCCGAACTGGCCGCCCAGAAGATCGCCTTCCCCGAGCGCGGGCTCCCCGTCGAACTCGCCCGGCACGCCGGCCAACCCCTGGAGACGGGACCGCAGGCCCACGCCTACGCCGAGTTCATTCGCGGGAACGTCGCCCACGCCACCAACGGCCGCAGCTACGCGGAGATCACCGCCGAACTGCACGCCGCGGGCGGCGACGACGAGAAGCTCACCGAGCTGCGCCAGACCGCCTTCATGGGCCAGTCCCTGCGCGCTTCCCTGCTCTCCGCCTACCAGGCATGGCAGCTGACCACCCTGGTCACCGGCCTCGGCGCCGCGCTCACCGGCCTCGGTGCCGCCCTGCTGGCCACCGCCGACGCCCTGACGGAGCATCCGGCCCGCCTGCCCTGAGAACGGCCCTGAGAACGGCCCCCCGAGAACGGACCGCTCCGAGAGGGGCTGCCCCGAAAAGGGACCAACGGCCCTGTCCCGCAAGACCATCGGCCGCCGCGCCGACCGCCGCCGCCGGTGGATGCTGACGGCGACCGATCCGGAGGTACCCCCGTGCACGACCACATCGACCGCCCCCGAGGCCGATACCACCGCTGTCGCTCGCGGTGGGCGCCGCGTACGGTCCGGTCCGGTCACCGTCCGGCCGCCCGCCTCGTCTGCCCTGACTCCAGGGCGGCCGGACACAGCCCGTGGGCCCTGGGCAGGGCCGCCCGATGAACACCACGAACCAGACCGCCGTACGGCGTCAGCGGCACGACGCGGGGGAGCGGCCGTTCATCGTCATCTGGGAGTCCACCCGCGCCTGCCCGCTGGCCTGTCTGCACTGCCGCGCCGAGGCCGTGCCCGACCGCGACCCGCGCGAGCTGGACACCGAGGCCGGAAAGGAACTCCTGCGCCAGGTCGCCGAGTTCGGCCACCCCGCACCCCTGTTCGTGATCACCGGCGGTGACCCCTTCCAACGTCCCGACCTGAACGAACTCATCGCCTACGGACGCGAGATCGGCGTACGCGTCGCGGTCTCCCCGTCCGGCACGCCGACCCTCACCCCGGCACGCCTGAAGGCGGTGCACGAGGCCGGCGCCGTGGGCCTCTCCCTCAGCCTGGACGGCTCCACCGCCGACATCCACGACACCTTCCGCGGCGTCCCCGGCGTCTTCCGCTGGACCCTCGACGCCTGGGACGCCGCCCGCGCCCTCGGCATGAAGGTGCAGATCAACACCACCGTCACCCGGCACAACCTGCACGACCTGCCCGACATCGTCCGCCTGGTCGCCGAGCACGGCGCCATGCTGTGGAGCGCCTTCTTCCTGGTGCCCACGGGCCGGGGCCGCGCCCTCGGCGCGCTCACCGCCCAGGAAGTGGAGGACCTCCTCAACTTCGTCTACGACGTCGGCCTGACCGTGCCCGCCAAGACCACCGAGGCCCACCACTTCCGCCGGGTCGCCCTGCAGCGCCAGATCCTCGCCGCCAACGGCGACGACCACACGGCGGTGCTCGGACTGGGCCCGCTGTACCGGGAGTTGAGCGAGGCCGTCGCCGCGCTGGGCCTGGACTCGACGGCACGCCGGGTGCGGCGTCCGCCGCTGGACGTCAACGCGGGCCGAGGCTTCGTCTTCGTCTCGCACACCGGCTCCGTGCACCCGAGCGGCTTCCTCCCGCTCGGCGCCGGGAACGTCCGCGACACCCCGCTCACCCGGATCTACCGCACCTCGGAGCTGTTCACCGGCATGCGGGACGCCGACCGGCTGGGCGGCCGGTGCGGGGCCTGCGAGTTCCGCCGGGTCTGCGGCGGCTCGCGCTCCCGCGCCTACGGCGTGACGGGCGACCCGTACGCGGAGGAGCCGTGGTGCTCCTACGTGCCCGGGTCCTTCCCGCACCAGCGGGAACTGGCCGCCCTGCTGTCCGGCGGGGCGGCCGCGCGGCAGCAGCGAGGAGTGGCATGACCAGCATCGCCAGCGGGCCCACCAGCACGGGCGACGCGCGCTACCCCAGCCGGTTCCGGGAGTCCGGCGTGAAAGCCCGTCATCTGCGCGCCCACGTCCTGGTCGTGGCCTGGCTGGGCCTCGCCCTGCTGGCCGTCGCCGCGCAGGACTCGCTGTCGGTATCCCGCTGGCTGGCCGTGCACATGTTCCTGCTCGGCGCCGTCACCACCGCGATCCTCATCTGGAGCGAGCACTTCGCCGTAGCCCTGCTGCACGCCCGCGTCCCTGACGAACGCTGGGGCACCGCCCGCCTCGCCACCGCCAACATCGCCGTCGCCGGACTGCTCATCGGCGTATGGAGCGCCACACCCGTCCTGACCGCCGTCTTCGCCGTCCTGCTGGTGGCCGCGGCCACCGCCCACCTGGTGATGCTGGTCCGCCTGGGCCGCGGCGCCCTCGGCGGACGGCTCAAGCCGATCGTCTCCTACTACCGCGCGGCCACGGCGGCCCTGATCGCCGGGACCCTGCTCGGCTGGCTGCTGTCCAACGGCGGCGCCGGACCCGACCGGTACGCGGGACTGCGCCTGGCCCACCTGCACGTCACCCTGCTCGGCTGGATCGGACTGCCCGTCCTGGGCACCCTGTTCATGCTGTGGCCGACCGTGCTCGGCGTCCGTATGAAGGAGCGCACCACCAAGGTCTCCCGCTGGGTACTGGCCCTCACCGGCAGCGGACTGCTGGTGGCCGTCACCGCCCTCGCGCTCGGCTGGCGCTGGCCGGCCGTGGCGGGCCTCGCCCTCTACGCGGAGGGCGTCGCCCTCGCCGTCAACCTGTTCGTCCGTACCGTGCGCGGCCATCGGCCCGTCTCCGCCGCCGCGGTGTGGATGCTCGCGGCCGCCACCTGCTGGCTGCTGGTCGCGGTGGCCGCGGATCTCGCCCTGCTGGCCAGCCGGTCCCTCACCGACGCCCAGTCCGGTATCGACACGCTCATGCCGGTGCTGCTCATCGGGTTCGTCGCGCAGATCCTCATCGGCGCGCTCACCTATCTGCTGCCGGTCGTCCTCGCCGGGGGACCCCAGGACCGCGAAGCCGTCCGCGCGGTCCTCGAACGGGGCTGGCTGCCCCGGCTGGTGGTCCTCAACACCGGCATCCTGCTGGCGGCCCTCCCCCTGCCCGGCCCCGCCACCACGACCGGCGTCCTGCTCGCGGCGCTCGCCGGGGCAGCGTTCCTCGGCCTCGCCCTGGCCGTCCTGGCCCGGAGCGGCCGTTCACCCGAGAAGGGCACCTCACACAACCCCGCCCTGTGGGGCACCACGGCGGGCGTCGCACTGACCGTACTGGCCGTGCTCGTCGCCAACAGCGGCGGCGATCCGGGCACCGGGACCAGCGCCTCCGGAACCTCCCACGCGGCCACCGGCGACGTCCGCACCGTCGCCGTCACCCTGGCCCACATGCGGATCAGCCCCGCCCGCGTCGAGGTCGCCCCCGGCACCGCGCTGCGGCTGAAGGTCACCAACGACGATGCCCAGCGCCACGACCTCAAGGTCGAGAACGGCCCCGCCACCCCCATGCTCGGCAAGGGCGACACCCGCGTCCTCGACCTCGGCACCGTCACCGACGACCGCGAGGCATGGTGCACCCTGCCGGGCCACCGGGCGGCCGGGATGAGCATGGACATCGTCGTGAAGGACGGGTCGACCGACTCACCCGACGGGCACAGCGGGCACACCACCACGGCCACCGACGGCGCCCTCGACCTCGGCGCCGACTTCTCACCCGGCTGGCAGGCCCGCGACGCCGAACTCGCCCCCGCCCCCGGCGGCAGGCTCCACAAGCTCGACCTCCACGCCGGCCACACCACCGTGGAGGTCGCCCCGGGCGTGCGCCAGCAGATGTGGACCTTCGGCGGCACCGCACCCGGCCCCACCCTGCGCGGAAGGGTCGGGGACGTCTTCGAGATCACCCTCGTCAACGACGGCAAGGAAATGGGCCACGGCATCGACTTCCACGCCGGCTCCCTCGCCCCCGACCGGCCCATGCGCACCCTCCAGCCCGGCGAACGCCTGGTCTACCGCTTCCGCGCCGAGCGGGCCGGGGCCTGGCTGTACCACTGCAGCACCGCCCCCATGCTCCAGCACATGGGCAACGGCATGTACGGCGCCGTCGTCATCGACCCGCCCGGCCTGCCGAAGGTCGACCGCGAATACCTCCTGGTCTCCTCCGAGCTGTACCTCGGCACCCCCGGCAGCACTGCCCAGGTGACGAAGATGCGTCAGGGCGACCCGGACGCCTGGACGTTCAACGGCGTCGCCAACCAGTACGCCAAACAGCCGCTGAAGGCGAAGACCGGGGAACGGGCCCGCTTCTGGGTGGTCGCCGCCGGTCCCACCGACGGCATCGCCTTCCACATCGTCGGCACCGTCTTCGACACCGTGTACAAGGAGGGCACCCACCTCCTCAAGCCCGGCGACGCGGGCGGAGCGCAGGTGCTGGACCTCGCCCCGGCGCAGGGCGGATTCGTGGAGACCACCTTCCCCGAGGCCGGTCACTACGCCTTCGTCGACCACGACATGCGCCACGCCGAAGCGGGCGCGCACGGCATGGTGGAGGTGACCGACTGATGGACACCGTCGGCTGGTGGTCCCTCATCCGGTTCGCGCACGTGGCCGGCGCCGCCCTGTGGGTCGGCGGCCAGCTCGCCCTCTCCCTGGTGATCCTGCCGCTCGCCCGCCACCTGCTCGCCCCGGAGGCCAAGGACACCTTCACCGCCGCCGCGGGCCGCCGCTTCGGCATGCTCACCGGAGCGGTGTTCCTGCCCGTGCAACTGGCCACCGGCCTGGCCATGGCCTGGCACAAGGGCATCACCTGGGGCTCCCTCGCCGAACCCGGCTACGGCCGCACCTTCGCCACCAAGCTCGCCCTGTTCGTGGTGGTCATGCTCGCCGCCGCCGGACACGGCATCGCCCACTCCAAGGGCCGCACCGACCTGGCCCGCTCCCTGGCGGTCGTCTCCCTCGTCGGCTCCCTCGGTGTGGTCCTGCTCGCCACGGCCCTGCCCGCCACCTGACACCGACCGGCTGACGGGCTCCCACAAGGACAACAGAACACCGAGGAGGCATCATGCGTGCCCAAGCCGTGCTGGACGCGGCCACCCTGGAGTCGCTCCTGGCGGCCGCGGTGGCCGCCCCGTCGATCCACAACACCCAGCCCTGGCGCTTCCGCCTCGACCCCGACACCCAGGTGCTCCAGGTCCGCTCGGCACCGGAGCGCACCCTGCCGCTGGCCGACCCGGTGCACCGCGCCCAGTACCTGTCCGTGGGCGCGGCGGTCTTCAACCTCCGCCTCGCCGCCGTCCACTGGGGCTGGCGGCCCGAGGTACGGCTGCTGCCCGACCCCAACGACCCCGGCCTGCTGGCCGCCGTACGCCTGGCCGATCCGCTGCGCGCGGACGAGCGGCGCTCCGACCCCGGCCTGTACGAGGCCATCCAGCGCCGCCACACCAGCCGGATGCCGTTCACCGGCCGCCCGGTGCCCGAACCGGTCCTGGCGGAGATGACCACGGCCGCGCACGCCGCGGGCGCCCGCCTCCACCTGCCCGACTACGGCGGCACCCGCCGGCTGCTGCGGCTGACCGCGGCGGCCGAGGAACGCAGTCACGTCCACCCCGACCGCGCCGCCGAGACCCGCTCCTGGATCACCGCCCCCGGCGCCGACACCCCCTACGGCATCCCCGTCACCGCGCTCGGCCCGCCGGACGCGGGCCGCCGCCTGCCGATGCGGGACTTCACCGGCCCGCTGCCCGGCGTGCACCGCCCCGCGGTGTGGTTCGAACGGCATGTGCAGCTGGCCCTGCTGTGGACGACGCACGACCGCAGGCAGGACTGGCTGCGGGCGGGCCAGGCCCTGCAGTACGTCCTGCTCACGGCCACCGCCCACGGCGTACGCACCTCCCTCATGCACCAGGCCATGGAGTGGCCCGACCTGCGCGCCGCCGCGGTCCTCGCCCGGCACAAGCGGTGCCATCCGCAGATGCTGATCCGCTTCGGCTACGGCCCCGAGGGCCCCCGGACACCACGCCGCGACCTCGGGCTCTCCAAGGGGACGGGACTTTAGGCCCACCGGTCCGGGACTGTCCGGCCGGGGGCAGGGACCGGTGGCCCATCCCTCGCGTGACCGCTGGTGCGGAGAGTGGTGATGGGACACCGCCCAGCAGGCATCGGCCAGGTGGGGGAGGCGTGTCCAGGGTGGCGCAGTACCACCTGCACAAGACGAAAGGGACGGACACATGGTCCAGCCGTTGAAGTCGCAGAGCGGCGATTCGCCGTCAGGAGCACCGGCGTCGGTGCCCGGCCGGGCATGGCTGATGCTGAGCCTGGCCACGGTCGGCTTCGCCGTGAACTTCTGGGCGTGGGCGCTGCTCAGCCCGCTCGGCCCCCGGTTCAAGGACAGCCTCGACCTGTCGTCGTTCGAGCAGTCCCTGCTCGTCGCGGTGCCGGTCGTGGTCGGCTCCCTGGGCCGCATCCCGGTGGGCGCGCTCACCGACCGCTACGGCGGCCGGGTCATGTTCCCGATCGTGTCCGCGGCCACCATCGCCCCGGTGCTCTACCTGGGCCTGGCCGGACACGACTCCCTCGCCGCCCTGCTGATCGGCGGCTTCTTCCTCGGTATCGGCGGCACCGCGTTCGCCGTCGGCGTGCCCCTGGTCAACGCCTGGTTCCCGCCCGCCCGGCGCGGCCTCGCCATCGGCGTCTTCGGCGCCGGCATGGGCGGCACCGCCATCAGCGCGCTCACCACGGTCAAGCTGGTCGACGCGGGCGACATGGCCACCCCGTTCCTGATCACCGCCGCGGTCCTGGCCGTCTACGCCGCCGTCGCCGCGCTGCTGCTGCGGGACGCGCCCGGCCGCACCGTCCCGACCGAACCGCTCGGCCGCCGGCTGGCCGCCACCGTCCGGCTGCCCATCACCTGGCAGGCCTCCGCCCTGTACGCGGTCGCGTTCGGCGGCTACGTCGCCTTCTCCGTCTACCTGCCGACCTACCTCAAGACCGGCTACGGCCTCACCCAGGCCGACGCCGCCAACCGGATGGCCGGGTTCGTGATCCTCGCCGTGGCGATGCGCCCGATCGGCGGCTGGCTCTCGGACCGGCTGGGCCCGGTACGGGTCCTGGCGGGCTCGCTCGGCGTGGTCGTCCTCGGAGCGCTCGTCCAGTCCTTCACCCCGCCCCTGGCACCGCTGGGCACGATCGCCTTCCTCGCCATGGCCGCCGCGCTCGGCGCGGGCAGCGGCGCGACCTTCGCCCTGGTGGCCCTGCTCACCCCGGGCAACCAGGTCGGCTCGGTCACCGGTGTGGTCGGCGCCGCGGGCGGCCTGGGCGGCTTCCTGCCCCCGCTGGTGATGGGCTCGCTGTACGGCGAGTACGGCACCTACGCGGCCGGTCTGGTCCTGCTCGCCGTCGTGGCCACCGCCGCCCTCATCTACACCCTCACCGGGGTCAGGGCCGCGGCGGAGGGCGACGGCGCGCCCAAGGCGCGCGGCGGACGCCGGGCCGAGGCCCGTACCGCCGACACCACCGCGTAACGGCACCCCAGGAAGAGAGGACACGACCGGTGTGCGAGTACTGCGGCTGCCAGGCCCTGGAAACCATCGACGAACTCACCCAGGAACATGACGAAGTCGTCCGGCTCATCAGCCACCTCCGTGCCGCCCACGAGCGGGGCGGGGTGGCCCGGATGGCGGAGATCGCCCGCGAGATAGCGCGCGTGCTCGGCCCGCACACCCAGGTCGAGGAGCACGGGCTGTTCCCCGCCCTGGCCGGGGACTTCCCCGACCAGATCGCCGCCCTGGAAGCCGAACACCGCAGGATCGAGGCGGTCCTGGCCCAGGCCAACGGTGCCTATCTGGCCGACCCGGGCTGGCCCGACCGCCTGATGGACGCCATGGCCCTCCTGCGGGACCACATCCTCAAGGAACAGGACGGCGTCTTCCCGGCCGCACTGGCCAACCTCGACACCGAGGACTGGGAAGCCGTAGAGACGGTCCGGGCCCGGGCGGGCAGCACCCTGTCCCGCCCGGCGGCCTGAGGGCCACGGAAGGGAGCCGGACGTACGGGCCGACCCGTACGTCCGGCTCCCGCCTGCGCTGCCGGTGCCGTCGAACGTCATGGTCAATTCCGCGCGAAATTGGTTAGGTTGCTGTTCTCCCGCCCGCAGTCAGCCGAAGGAGAGTGGCGGCCCATGAGCGAGCTGCGGAAGACCTTCCGCGCCATCGACATCGGCGACGGAACGGACGGGCGCTGGGCCACCCACATACGCCCCATGTGGCCGCTCGCGGAAAGCTGGATGACGCAGGAGAGCCGAACCCCGGAAGGCGCCGCCCGGGCACGGCAGTTGTTCGAGACGCACCTGCCGGAACTGGTCCCGGTCCTGGACCGCCTGGCCGGGCAACTGGACCGTCCCGGCGGCGAGACCTTCCTCACCCTGGCCACCCTGCGGCCCTTCTTCTCGGGCTGCACCCAGATCGGCGCCGACGGCACCCTCCTGCGCAACTACGACTTCGCTCCCGACGACTGCGAGGGCACGATCGTGCGCTCGCACTTCCTGCGCCCGGTGATCGGTATGCAGGACGGGGGCTGGGGCCTGCTGGACGGCATGAACGACGCCGGGCTCGCCGTCTCCCTCACCTTCGGCGGCCGCTTCGTGCACGGCCCGGGTTTCGCCATCCTCATCGTCCTGCGCTATCTGCTGGAAACCTGCGACACCGTCGACCAGGCCGTCGCCAAACTCCGGACCGTCCCGATAGCCATCCCGCAGAACGTCACCCTCGTGGACCGGGAACGAGCGGTCACGGTCCACGTCGGCCCCGACATCCCCCTCACCGAGACCCCGGACGCCTGCGCCGCCAACCACCAGCACCTGCCGGTCCCGGAGGAACAGGAACGGTTCTCCCGCACCCAGGAACGCCTGCACACCATCCGCGCGGCCGGACCGGACGTGGCGGCGATGCTGAAGCCACCGCTGTACCAGACCGCGTACGACGAGGGCCTCGGCACGGTCTACACCGCCCACTACCGCCCCGCCGAGGGCCGCCTGACCTGCTACTGGCCGAACGACAGCTGGGAACAGTCCTTCGCCCGCTTCACCCCGGGCTCCCGCACGGTGACGCTCGGACAGCCGACGTGACGGACGGATACGACGCCGCCTCCAACGATCCCCGGGACGGAAGGCCCCGCCCTGCGCGATCATGAGCCGGATGGACACACGATTCCTCGGCATCCCCGAACTGACCGAAGTCCCGTCCGTGGCCGTGGTGGTGGACGTCATGCGTGCCTACACGGTGGCGGCCTGGGCCTTCGCGCAGGGCGCGGAGAAGATCGTCCTCGCCGGGTCACTGGACGAGGCCCTGGCCCTGAAGGCCGCGCACCCGACCTGGGTCGCCCTGAAGGACGGCCCGCCCGCTCCGGGCTTCGACACAGTCAACTCACCCGGCCTGCTGCGCTCGACCGACCTCGGCGGCCGGACCGTCGTACAGAAGACGACGGCGGGAACAGTGGGCGCACTGGCGGTGAAGGACGCGTCCCTCGTGCTGTGCGCGAGCTTCGTGGTGGCGGAGGCCACCACCGAGGTCCTCCGCACGCGCGGGGGCGACAGCATCACATTCGTGGTGACCGGCGAGGACGGCCGCGCCGACGAGGACCTGGCGTGCGCGCAGTACATCGCGCGCCGAGCGGCCGACCCCCGAACCGAGGCGACCGAGTACCTGACCCGAGCCGCCGACTCACGCGCGGCCCATGAGCTGACGGAGGGCATACGCGAGGGAGTCCACCCGGACGACGTATCCCTCTGCCTCGAACTCGACCGCTTCCCCTTCGCGATGCTGGCGACCTCGGAGGAATCGCTCATGACTCTGCGCAGGTACGAGGGGAGTACACCGTAGGCCGTCGGCCGGGACCTGCGACGAAGCGCCACCCGCTCGGCCCCGTGACCTGACAGGATGTCGTGTCCGCGCAGCATGTGAGATGCAGACCGTTGTCGAAGACCAACCGCAGTGAGCCTGACTTGAAGGCCACGGCGGACAGGATTGTGGCCCCGGTGAGTTCCGAGATGCTAGTTGGCTGCTGCGGGTCAGGCGCGCTGAGGGGACCCGGGGCAAACGGGTTGATCCTTTCAGACGGTTATCCGGACCATATCGCCATGCGCCGAGCCCTGGGCCGTCCCAAGGACCGCCGGCGTGCGGACGAACTCGTGCGACTGCGCCACTGAGTGACCCGCCGGGTACGGTCGTTGGCATGATCCCGATCGAGAAGGAACCCGGTGTGCAGCAGGAGGCGCTCGCGGTTGCTCGCATGGACGGAGCAGCCGCAGCGCAGGCCGTCGACGAGCTGCGGCTGATCTACGCCGAGGTGTTCGCCGAGCCTCCTCACAACGAGACCGAGGACGACGTCGTCGCCGCGTTCCGCAGGTTCACCGTGCAGGCCGCGCGGCCTGCCTTCCGTGCGGTGCTGGCCCGTACCGGGGACGGTGAGCCGGTCGGTATGGCGTACGGGTGGTCGTTGCCGGCCGACACGCCCTGGTGGGACGAGTTCACGGAGCCGGTGTCCGAGGACATGCGGCGGGAGGACGGCCGTCGCACCTTCGGTCTGATGGAACTCGCCGTCCGCCGCGCCTGGCGTGGCTGGGGCGTCGCACGGCGGTTGCACGCGTCGTTGCTCGACGGACTGGAGGCGGAGCGGGTCATGCTCAATGTGAATCCGGAGAACGCGGCAGCGGCCGCCGCCTACACGGCGTGGGGCTACCGCGTGATCGGGCAGGCACGCCCAGCGGCAGCCGGTGCCGAACTGCGCGACGTCATGATGCTCAACCTGCGCTGAGGACGCAGAACTCGTGGCCCTCCGGGTCGGACAGGCACGTCCACGGCACGTCCCCCTGTCCGACATCGAGGTCCGTCGCGCCCAGCGCCCGCAGTCGGGTCACCTCCGCCGCCTGTTCGCCGCCGGGGGAGGGGAGCAGATCCAGATGGACGCGATCGGGCACGGTTTTCGCATCAGGCGTACGGATGAATTCGAGGTACGGACCGGCATCGCCGCCCGAGCGGAACGACGCACCCTCGTCCGAGACTTCGCGCAGCGTCCAGTCCAGCGCCTCGCCCCAGAACCGCGCCATGGCCCGTGGGTCCGCGCAGTCGACGACCACCGCGGCGACCGGACCGGTGTCCCGGTACATCTCCCGGGGCTCCAGTACGCAGAACTCGTTGCCCTCGGGGTCGGCGAGGACCGTCCAGGGCACGTCCCGCTGACCGATGTCGACCGGAGTCGCCCCGAGGCCCCGCAGACGGGCGACCAACTCCTCCTGATGGGCGGGGGAGGTGGTCGCCAGATCCAGATGCACCCGGTTCTTCGTCGCCGCCCTCGCCTCCGGGACAGGCACGAAGTCGAGGCCGACGAAGACCGGGTCCGGCCAGACGAGGCCGCCCGGCGGGCCGACGTAGGTCGTCACGCCGGGCGAGTACGCCGTCCAGCCGAGCGCCTCCGCCCAGAACCGGCCGAGCGCCGAGGGGTCGAGGGCCTTGATGTTCACCATCACCGGTCGCAGCGCCATGCCGGTGATCCTAGGTCGTGTCCGTGAAGTCCCGTCCGTCGCCGGGCTAGACGTGCGGCGCGGCAGTCGGAGGTGGTGGCGCCTGCGCGCCGTGGACCGCGCCGTTGACCGTGCCGTGGTGCGGTGCGTGGTGGTGGTGCGGGATGCCGTGGGTGCGGGCCAGTTCGTGCATGGCCTGGTGCAGGGCGAGTTCCAGCGCCTCGGGTGTGTTGAGGGTGCCGCTTCCGTCGGGCGGGCAGATCCAGCGCAGGTCGCCCCAGCGGCAGTGGGGCGCGGGGGTGGCGATCCAGCCGCCTCTGGTGAGGTAGCGGATGTCGTGCCCGGCCCAGACGCTGGAGGGCGCGGGCGGCAGGAAGAAGCCGATGTGCTGACGTCGGCTGTCCAGCAGTGCCGGGCCCGGTTCGAGCCGGGGCAGATCGGCCAGGATGTCGGCCGCGTGCAGACCGAGGCAGGCCGGGACGATGAGGACGTCCCAGAACCGTCCGGCGGCCAAGAGGTGGACGCCTGTCGTACCGCGCTGCCAGTCGTTCTTGCAGGACCGGGGGTCGGTCGCGGCGGCGGCCAGCCACTCCATCGCGTTCGTCCACTGTGCCAGTGCCATCACAAACCTCCTGCGTCATGTCGGGCCCGAGGTCCCGGCAGGTCAACGTCTGATCCGACGATGCGTGTGTGTTGGTGACTTGCGTTGAAAGCGAGTGAGAGCTCAGTGAAACGGGGCGCATGAGGTACGACCAGGGGACAAGCGCGCAGTTCACCGCATGGGGCGAGCGCCAGCGCACACAGGGGGGCAGATATATGCAGGCAAGCGCTCGCGCGAGCCCCTCGCGCCCGCGCACCGCATCACGATCACTGCTCCCCGCCCCTTGAGAAGAAATCTTTGCATAGATATCTTCTCATCATGTCCAGCTCCGACCCCGGCTCCCCACCGCGCGTACTGACCGACATCGCCGCGCTCAAAGCCCTCGCCCACCCCCTCCGCCAGGCCCTGCTGACCAGGCTCCGGCGCCAAGGCCCCGCCACCTCCGCCGACCTGGCCGCCGAGTTTGCCGAGGACCGTGGCGCGACCAGCTACCACCTGCGCCAACTGGCCCGGTTCGGCTTCGTGGAGGAGGACACGGCACGCTCGGCCGGGCGCCGCAAGTACTGGCGGGCCGTACCCCAGGACGTACGACTGCCGCGCGAGCCGAGCGACCCCGAGATCGACGCCGCTGCCGAGGAACTCGGCCGGCAGTGGGTGGCGGGCGCCGAGCGCGAACTGGCCGCCTACCTGTCCGACCGGGACTCCTACGGCGAGTTCGCCACCGCTGCCATGCACTCCTTCGGCGGAACCACGCTCACCGCCGAGGAGTTGGCGCAGTTCGGCGAGGAGTACATCGCCTTCCTCGCCCGCTGGCACCGCGACCCGGAGGAGGCGCCCCCCAACAGCAGGCACATCTCCGTGGTGTTCCACGCCTTCCCCACACCCGCCCCGGGGGCGGACGCCGAATGACCCCACCGTCCACCCAAAAGACCGGCGCACCGCGGTCGTTGTGGCGCAACCGCGAGTTCGTGGCGCTGTGGAGCGGTCAGGTCGTCTCCACCCTGGGCGCCCAGACCAGCGGAACGGCGATGCCGCTGCTCGTCCTCGGGACCACCGGATCACCGTCCGACGCCGGAATCGTGGCGGCCTCCGGCACCCTTCCGTACCTCATCGCCCACCTCCCCGCAGGCGCCCTCGTGGACCGCTGGAACCGCCGCACCGTCCTGCTGGTCAGCGAACTCTGCGCGGGCCTCGCCCTGTTGACCGTGCCGGCCGCCCTCTGGCTGGGCCGAGTCACGGTCGCGCACCTCGCCGCGGTCGCCTTCGTCCAGGGCCTGTGCTTCGTCTTCTTCGGCCTGGCCGAACGCGCCGCCCTGCCCGGGATCGTGCCAACATCCCTGCTGCCCACCGCGATCGCCCACAACGAGGCCCGGGCCCGCGGCGCCGCACTGGTCGGCCCACCCCTGGGCGGCGCGCTCTTCGGCATCAGCCGCACGCTGCCGTTCCTCGCCGACGCCCTCTCCTACTTCGCCGCCTGCGTCGGACTGCTCTTCATCCGAACCGACCTGCGGAACCGGCCGACCACCCCGGCGGAATCCCTCTGGCGGTCCACGACCGCGGGCCTGCGCTGGGTCTGGCGCCACCCCCTCATACGCGCGGCCCTGTTACTGATCGCCCTGAGCAACCTGGTCTTCCACGCGCTCGTACTGATCCTCGTCGTCCTCGCCCGACACCACGGCGCCACACCCACCGCCATCGGCACCATGCTCGGCATCTACAGCGCCGGCGGCCTGGCCGGTGCCCTCGCGGCGACCAGGCTCCACCGCCACTTCACGCCCAGGTCCGTCATCATCGGCGCCAACTGGATCTGGGCCGCCCTGCTCCCCCTCTTCTCCTTCACGTCCGACCCCCTGCTGATCGGGGCCATCGGCGCGGCCACCGCCTTCGTCGGACCGCTGTGGAACGTGGTGATCATCAGCTACGGGACCGTCCTGGTCCCCAGTGAACTCCTGGGCCGCGTCAACAGCGCCGCCATGACCCTGTCCTGGGGCGTCATGCCGGTCGCCTCACTCGGCGCCGGGTACCTGCTCACCACCGTCGGACCGGTCGGCGCCGTGTGGGCGCTGGCCGCGTTGATGCTCGCAGCGGCGATCGCCGCCACGGCCAGCCCGGCGGTCCGCAGCGCCCCACCGCTCCCGACCACCGAGGAGAGCGCCCCGCGCCCGTCGATCTCCGCATATGCTGTGGCGGCTGTCGAAGGGGAGGACGACATGGCGGAGACGCAGCTGACGCACAAGCAGGCACTCGCAGCGGTGATCCAGGCGCTGGGCGGCACCTGGGACACGGAACGCGCGGTACTGGCCCTGCGGGTCGCCGGGTACGAGCCGACCGGCGACGAGGCGGCCGGCAAGGAGGCCCGGCGCAACCTGCGGGAACTCGCCGAGGACGGCCTGATCGAGAGGCCGGACCCGGAGCAGGCCGTCTACCGGCTGGCGTGACCGGGGCCGCCGAGCTGTCGAGCCGCACCATGACAAACGACATCGAACTGATCAGCGACGGTGATGGCCTGGCGGTCATCGGAAGCCCCTCGGCCGTCGAACGCTTCCTCGTCTCCGAGAAACTGCCGTCGAAGGACCTCGGTCTGTCGCGGCTCGGGTCCGCGTTCCGCACGCTGGCCGGAGCCGCGCAGACGGGCGCCGACATCGCCGAGCACTCGGGACGCTGGGTCAGGCTCACCGAGCAGTCCGCCCAGGCACTCAAGAAGTACGAGCTGATGAAGGGCTCGAACCCCGGTGCGGCCCGAGCCGTCCTGACGGAGAAGGGCCAGATCAAGGGCCTCCTCGAAATCGTGCGGACGCCAGGAGCGCTCGCGGGCAGTCCCGCGCTGCTCTCCGGCGCCGCCGGACTCATGGCCCAGCTCGCGATGCAGCAGGCCATGGAGGAGGTCACCGCCTACCTCGCCGCGATCGACGAGAAGGTCGACGACGTACTCCGCGCCCAGAAGGACGGCGTGCTGGCCGACATGATCGGCGCGGGCCTGGTCATCGACGAAGCCCTGACCGTCCGCGAGCAGGTGGGCCGGGTCTCCGAGGTCACCTGGTCCAAGGTGCAGACCATGTCGATGGTGATCGCCCGGACCCAGGCGTACGCACTGCGCCAACTCGACGCGCTCACCGAGAAGATGGAGGAGAAGAACAAGATCGGCGAACTCGCCAGGGCCTCCAGGGACGCGGAGTCCGCGGTACGGGAGTGGCTCGCCGTACTGGCCCGGTGCTGCCAACTCCACGACGCCCTCGCCGTACTGGAGCTCGACCGGGTCCTGGACACCACACCCGACGAACTGGACCGGCACCGCCTCGCGCTGAAGACCGCGCGCCAAAAGCGCAGGGAACTCATCTCCGGCACCACCGAACGCCTCCTGTCCCGCGTCGACATGGTGGCCGACACGGCCAACACCAAGGTCCTGCTGCACCCTTCCGCCTCCCCGTCCGTGGTGCGGTCGAGCAACCAGGTGGCCACCGCCGTGGTGGACTTCCACGGCCACCTGGGGATCGAGCAGGGACGGCAGTCCCTGGACGCGAGGCGCTGGAAGGAGGCGGCCGCGGAGGCGAGGGCCAAGGTGATCGAGACGGGCGCGGAGGGTGTGGACGCGGCCCGCCGCCTGCGCAACCAGTCCCTGGACCGGGCACGATCGGTCACGGGCATGCTCTCCACCGGCATCGCGGAGCGCGTACGCCGACGGCGCGGTGACGAGGAAACGGCCGAGTGACGGACCACGGCTTCCTGGCGATGGCGCCGCAGTACACGACGACGGGCGACCTGCTGGCGGCGTCGGCACACCGCCGGGGCCTGGACGTACACGTGCTCCCCACGCGGGGCGGCACAGGCGCGCTGCGGGGCAGGCGGGGAGCCCACTACCACGGCGGCCCCGCCTTCGCGGCACGCGTCGCGGACGACCTGGACGTCGCCCTCCTGGAACCGGCGGACGACTGGCTGACCACCCTGCCCCACCAGTACACCGGCCGACGGATCTCCCTGACCACCCTCGCCGAGGCACGTGCGCTGTCCCACCCCGCCTTCGTCAAGCCCCCTACGGACAAGAGCTTTCCGGCCGCGGTCCACACCGACGGCGCCTCCCTCCCCACCGGCCTGCCCCCGGAACTGCCGGTACAGGTGAGCGAGGTGGTCACCTGGGCGGCGGAGTTCCGCCTGTACGTCCTGGACGGCGAGGTCCGCACGGGTTCCCAGTACGCCACGTACGGCAGCCTCGACGCGCGGCCCTTGGAGCACCACCTTCACCGGGAAGCCGTACAGGAGTTCGCGCACGACCTCCTTACCAACCGTGGCGACGGCCTGCCCAGCGCGGTGGTTCTGGACGTCGGTCTGCTCACCGGCACCCGCGACACGTGGGCGGTCGTGGAGGCGAACATGGCCTGGTTCAGCAACTGTTACGCCGCCGACCCGGACCGCGCCCTGGACGTCGTCCTGCGCTCGGCGGGCCCACGGGAGCAACTGGCCGAGCGGGACCGCCGGTTCTGCCGGGACGGACAGCAGCAGGCGGTGGCCGACCGTCAGGGGGCCGGATCGCCGTAACCCGGCCGTCCGCCTAGGGTCTTTCGTATGACGACCGACTCCGCGCCCGCCGACTCACTGTTCAACTCCCTGCGGGCACACGCCCTCACCACCCCGGAGCAGCTCCACGCGTTCTACCCGGAGCCCGGTCCGAACGCGCTGCGCAAGCAGATGGACCGGTTGACCGAGCAGACGCGGGCGTTGATCGGGTGCTCCTCGCTGGTGTTCGTCGGGAGTGCGGACGCCGAGGGGCGGGCGGACGTGACGCCGCGCGGTGGGCCACCGGGGTTCGTGTCGGTGCTGGACGAGCGGACGCTGGCGATACCGGACGCGACCGGCAACAGGCGCCTCGACACCCTGCACAACATAGTGGCGACCGGACGGGTCGGGCTGGTCTTCCTCATCCCCGGCCGGCCGACCACGCTCCGGGTCAACGGGCGCGCCTGCGTCACGGCCCACCCCGAGCTGCTCTCCCGGCTCACCCCCGTGGGCAGGCCGCCCGTCACCGCGATCGTCGTGCGGGCCGAGGAGGTCTATCCGCACTGCCCGAAGTCGCTGATCCGGGCCAACGCCTGGAAGCCGGAGCAATGGCTGCCCGCGGACGCCCAGCCCACCAGCGCCGAGGTGACCCTCGCCCAGCTGAACCTGCCGGACCTGACCCTCGACGACGTCGAGCGGGCGGAAGAGGAATCCTTGAGGCTGCGCTACGAGTGACCCGGGCCCGGGTGCCTCTCGGTGGTTGGGCGGGCGTCCACGGGATACCCGGCCGGAATGGTACGCACGCTGAGACGGCATGGCAGGCACGGGCACGACACGGCTGAGACCGGGCCGGACGCGCAGGTGGAGCGGGAGCAGCCGGACAGCCCGACCGACCTGCCCAAAAGCTCATGGAAAGCGGTGCTCAAAGGCACCCTGAAGGAATTCAGGAAGGACGAGCTGACCGACCGGGCCGCGGCGCTGACCTACTACGGCATCCTGGCCCTCTTCCCGGCACTCCTCGCCCTGATCTCCCTCCTCGGGGTGGCCGGGGAGTCGGCCACCCGGGAGGCGCTGGACACCATCGAGAAGGTGGCTCCGAGCGCCGTACAGGACGTCCTGAGCGACGCCGTGCGGCAGCTTCAGGGAAGCGCCGGTGTCGGATCCCTGATGGCCGTCCTCGGCCTGCTGCTCGCCGTGTGGTCGGCGTCCGGGTATGTCGCGGCGTTCATCAGGACGGCGAACGCGGTCTACGACGTGCCCGAGGGCCGCCCGGTCTGGAAGGTGCTGCCCGTACGCGTCGGCGTCACCGTCGTCCTCATGGTCCTGGCGGTGATCAGCTCGGTGATCGTGGTGTTCACCGGCAGCCTGGCCGAGGAGGTCGGCTCCGCCCTGGGCATCGGCGACACGGCCCTGACGGCATGGTCGATCGCCAAGTGGCCGGTGCTGGTCGTCCTCGTCACGATCATGATCGCGATCCTGTACTGGGCGACACCGAACGCCCGCGTGCGCGGCTTCCGCTGGATCACCCCGGGCAGTGTCCTCGCCCTGCTCATCTGGCTCCTGGCCTCGGCGGGCTTCGCGCTGTACGTGGCGAACTTCGGCTCCTACAACAAGACCTACGGCACCTTCGCGGGCGTGATCGTCTTCCTGGTGTGGCTGTGGATCACCAACCTGGCCATCCTGCTGGGCCTGGAGTGGGACGCGGAACTGGCCCGTCAGCGCGCCGTCGCCGGCGGCCACCCGGCCGGGCAGGAGCCCTATGTCCGGCCCCGCGACACCCGTAAGTGGGACGAGGAGGACCGCCGCCGCCTGGCGGAGACCGCGGACAGCGGTACGTCCCGGGACGAGCGGTGAGGCCCGCCCGGCACGGGGTACCCGGGAGCCGATCCGACCGAGACCGCCGAACAGGAACGGGTGAGCATCCATGACGGCAGACAGGGCCCACCACTCAGCGGCCGGAGCCCAGGAATCGGTGGGCGAGCTGGTGCAACGTGCCTCGCAGCAGTTGTCGCAGCTGGTCCGCGACGAGATGCGCCTGGCGCAGCTGGAGATGACCGCGAAGGGGAAGCGCTTCGGCAAGGGCGGCGGCCTGTTCGGCGGCGCCGGACTGATGGGCGTGATCACGCTCCAGGCACTGGTGGCCACAGCGATCGCCGCACTGTCGCTGGCGAGGGACGTGTGGGCCGCGGGTCTGATCGTCACCGGCGTGCTCGCCGTCATCACCGCGTTGATGGCGATGCTCGGCAAGCAGCAGATCAACAAGGCAACCCCGGCGACACCCGGCCAGGCCATCGACGGCGTCAAGGCCGACATCGCCGAGATCAAGGAGAAGGCACACCGATGACCCACGACAAGCCCCAGGACGACGCGCCCGCGACGCCCTCCCAGGAGGAACTGCGCAAGCAGGTCGACGAGGACCGCGAGGAACTCGGCGAGACCATAGAGGCCCTCGCGGCGAAGACCGACATCAAGGCCCGCGCCCAGGAGAGGACGGCGGCCGCCAAGCAGCAGGCCGCGGAGAAGATCGCGCTGGTCAGGACCCAGGCCGCGGAGAAGACCGCGCAGGTCAAGAACCAGGCCGCGGAGACGGCCACGCAGGTCAAGAACCAGGCCGCGGAGACGGCCACGCAGGTCAAGAACCAGGCCGCGGAGACGGCCACGCAGGTCAAGACCCAGGTGCTGGCCAACCGCACCCCGCTCCTCGCCGTGGGAGGCGCGGCGCTGACCCTGCTCCTGCTGCTCCGCTGGCGCAGGCACAGGTGACAGCACGGCAGTCGGCCCCGCCGTGTGCGCACACGGCGGGGCCGGTCGGGGGAACCGTTCAGCTCAGTGGTTCGATCCAGATGTCGCGGAACTGGACCTTGTTGCCGTGGTCCTGGAGCCGGATCGCCCCCGCCGCAGCACTCTCCGGCGCGCCTCCGCCCGTCGGGGACGCGAGGGCGACGTCGTCGTGGACGGTCCGGCCGTTCCACTTCACCGACACCCGCGCGTCGGCGGTCTTGTTCCCGGCGTCGTCGTAGCGCGCCGCGTGGAAGACGATGTCGTACGACTGCCAGGTCTCCGGCGGCAGCGCCGCGTTGACGTCGGCCGCCTTGCGGCTGTAGATCGACGCTGCCTCGTTGTCCGCGAGGTCCGTGTCGCCGTAGGAGTCCAGGATCTGAAGCTCGTAGCGGTCCTGGAGATAGACGCCGCTGTTGGCGCGGTCCTGGCCCGTCACGTCCGGCGGCAGGTTCGGCAGCCGGAACTCCACATGCAGCCTGAAGTCCTGGTAGGCGGTCTTGGTGCGCAGATCGCCGCAGCAGACCTCCATGCCGCCGTCCGGGAGCAGCGGCCACTGCGCGGCCCGGCCCGAGGTGTGCTGCCACAGTGACCGGTCCGCCCCGTCGAACAGGGTGACGCGCTTGCCGGACCTGTGCACGGTGATCAGGTCCAGGTTGACATGCCCGTCGTCGCCGGCGTCGTGCCGGTAGGCGATGGTGTTCGTACCGGCCCGCAGGGTGAGCTTCTCCGTCTGCGTGGACCAGGTCTCCCAGTCACCCGTACTGAGCAGCCGGGTCTGCTTCACCTTCGTGCCGTTGACGTCGACGCTGATCGTCTTGGTCCCCTGGAACGGATTGGGGCCGTTGGAGTAGCGCAGTCCGACGTCGTACGTACCCGCCTTGGGCACCTTCACGGTGAACGTGGTCGTGGCACCCTCGGCTCCGTAGCCGTCGACGAACGACGCGCCCGAGTAGCCGGAGTGGTCGGTGTTGGTACCGGCCCCGCCGCTGCGGGCGGCCTCCTCCGCCTCGTACAGGGTCGCCGACCCGGGCTGAGCGCCGGGGAGGTTGTTGAGCGTGTACCACGCCTCCGTGCTCCACAGCGACTCACCCGAGTCCGAGCCGAACGGGCGCGGCGAGCGGACATGGACGACACGGCCGGGCTTCAGGCCCGCGATGGCCAGCCGCACCTTCTTGCGGTCCTTGGAGAGTTTCGCGGAGCGGACGGTGAGGGGCTCCTCGTCCACCTTGGGGCCGCCGTAGGCCGGGGTGGGCACATAGCGCCACTGCTTCACCCGGTAGCGGGCCGCCAGGTTCTGTGCCGTCTCCTGCGACAGCGGCTGGGTGTACTGCAGCTCGAAACCGCCGTCCACGGCGCGCATCGCCAGGATGTCGAAGGCGTTGCCCCCGTTGGGCGTCAGCTTCTGCAGCCCGTACGTCAGTTTGCCCTCCTGGCCCCAGTTGCCGCCCGCGCCGAGCCCACCGGCGTAGATCGCGCCGTCCGGTCCGCGGCTGATGCGGTTGACGCCCGCCTCCAGGCCCTGGGTGTGGCGGAAGACGGCGCCCTGGTACAGGCCCTTGACCTTCTCCAGGTACGCCCGCTGCAGCCCGCCGTAGGTGACGTCACCGAACAGCATCTGACCGGCGTAGCGGCCCTTGGTGACGTAGAGCGGAGTGCTGGGGGAGTTGGCGATCTCGTTCTGCGGCAGCCACAGGACGGGCTGGGTGACGGGGTTGGTGTCGAACGGGCCGTCGGGGTTGGTGTAGTGGTTGAAGAAGCGGTCCTGCTTGATGTGCACCAGCTTGGAGGCCGGCAGCCAGCCGCCCTGGTTGTCGGTGACGAAGAGATCGCCGCCGGGGCCGAAGCCGATACCGTTCGGGGTGCGCAGACCGCCCGCGATGTAGGACACCTTGCCGGTCTTGCGGTGGACCTTGATGGTGGTCCCGCGGTTCTGCGCGGGCTGCGGATCGGTGGTGGCACCGCCGTAATTGATGGCGACGGAGAGGTTCAGGTAGAAGTACCCGCCCTTGTAGAGCAGGCCGAAGGCGAACTCGTGGAAGTTGCCGCCGTACGGCCAGGTCGCCACCGTGCGGGTCCGGTCGATGACGTCGTCGCCGTCGGTGTCCGTCAACTCGGTCAGCTCGTGCTTCTGCGAGACGTACAGCTTCCCGTCGACGTACTTGACGCCCATCGGCTCCTTGAGCCCGGAGGCGATCTTCTTGACGGTCACCTTGTCGGGGCCGGTGGCGCCGGTGGCGTTGTCCAGCAGGTACACCTCGCCCGCCGTGGTCTGCGAGCCGCCCCACGTGGTGACGGCGAGCCGCCGGTCGGGCAGCCAGTCCATGGCGGTCACCTGCGGTTCGAAGCCCGGGGGACGCAGGTTCGTCAGGTCGTAGTCGGGGTGCACCTCGGTGAGCGGCAGGCCGTCGCCCGGCGTGTCGAAGGCGCCCTCGCACTCCTTGCGTCCGGGCGCCGTCACGCGCACCACGTCCGCCTCCGTGCTCAGCACCGAGGTGGGCACGAGCGTGAAGTCGGAGGCGCCGGGCGGCCGCCAGTCCAGGGTGACCTGCTGCCCTCCGCCGCGCTCGAAGTGCTCGATGCGCAGCGCGTGGTAACCCGCCGTCAACTCGACCGCGCCGTCCTTGGGTTCGGCGCCGTGCAGCCCGTCGTGGTCGATGACAACCTTGTCATCGATGAGCAGACGGGAGCCGTCGTCACTGGTCAGCCGGAACGTGTACGAGCCGTCCTGCGGCACGTTGACGTTGGCGGTGATCTCGCTGACGAAGTTCGACTCGAAGCCGAAGTCCTCGGCCGACGAGAAGTCGATGACCGGCCTCAACCTGTCGACGTTCGGCGTCTGGCCCGGCTTGAGCGTGCACAGCTTGTCCAGCGGGACCTGCACGTCGAACACGCGCAGGGTGACGCCCGGTTCCTGCGGAGGCAGTTCATCGGCCGCCCGCGGCTGCGCACCGGCCGGGAGGGCCGACAGCCCCAGGGCCGCGGTGCAGCAGATCAGTGCGGTGGTCAGGGATCGGTGGAGTCCGCGTCTTCGCGCGGGCCATGTGCTCATACGTCCTCCTCACGGCTCGTATCGCATACGGAGCCGGGCTGCGGGTGGCGGGTGCAGCGGGTGGGTGGAGCAGAGTGCTGTGGCGCGCGGGAAACGTTAAAAGACTTCTTCCGGTGCGTCCATAGCTTTGTACACAAGAAGTACAAAGATTGATTGATCCCCGAAGAAGTCGCGGTGTCAGTGGTGTGTGGTTTTCTACTGACGTGACACAGGACTTGGAGACCGTCGTCTTCGGCACCGCCGAGGACTTCGAGACATGGCTGGCGAACAACCACGCCTCCTCGCCCGGGATTTGGCTCAAACTGCGCAAGAAGGCGCCCGGAGTCGCCGCGTTGACCTACGCGCAGGCGGTGGAGGTGGCCCTCTGCTACGGCTGGATCGACGGCCAGAAGGCCAAGTTCGACGACCAGTGGTGGCTTCAGCGGTTCACCCCGCGCACGGGGCGCAGCAAATGGTCGAAGATCAACCGGGAGAAGGTGGCCGCCCTGATCGAGAGCGGCCGGATGCGTCCGCCGGGGCAGGCCGAGATCGACCGCGCGAAGGCCGACGGCCGCTGGGACGCGGCCTACGACAGCCCCAGCACCGCCGAGGTTCCGGACGACCTGGCCGCCGCCCTGGACGCCGAACCCGCCGCGGCGGCCTTCTTCGCCACCCTCAACAGCCAGAACCGGTTCGCCATCCTGCACCGCGTCCACGACGCCAAGCGCCCCGAGACCCGGGCCCGCCGGATCGAGAAGTTCGTGGCGATGCTGGCGAAGGGGGAGAAGCTCTACCCGTAGCCGTGCGGCGACCGAGCTACAGGCCGCTCAACGTCTGCATCGCCTCCCGTTCCACGCGTGCGATGTCGTGCAGGAGCGAGCCCGCCTGTTCGAGGCAGTGCGCATCGCCCGACACACCGGCCTTGGTGATGAGTTCGGCGACCTCGGTCCACAGGGTCGCCGCCTCCGCGTACAGTCGATGGCCGGTGCGCAGGCGTTCGCTGTCGAGCAACTCGGCGCATTCCGCGAGGAAGTCGCGGTAGAGGTTGCGGAACAGCGCACCGCCCGTGCCCGCCCGCTCCATCAGGAGTGCCGCCTGCGGGAGGTCCCGGTCCGGACGCTCGGTGCGCCGCAGCCATGTGCGCACCAGCTTCCCCGCCTTGTCGATGCCCCGTTGCCCGAGGTTGGCGATGGGCGGGTTGAGGAACGCCTCGGCGCAGGCCGTGACGGCGGGGACGATCCGGTCATGGAGAGACGGCGGTTCCGGGGGAGCGGTGAGGGTGAAGGAGCGGTGCTTGGCCGCCATGGGGCCGCGCGCCGCGCGCGCCTCGGCGAGGCTCGCCAGGCTGGTGGTGACCGCACCGCCCTGCTGCTCGGTGTCCACCAGATAGGCGTCGGTGTCGTCGTAGCCGTACAGGGCGACGACATGACCGGCGAAGTGCACCTTGGACGAGAAGTAGTCCAGGTAGTAACTGTCGAGTTGCAGCCCGACTGGGCGGCCCGCGTCGATGCGGGCCGCCACATTCTCCCAAGCCCTGCGAGGCGAGGTGGTCTCCTGCACAACCAGCTCAAGACCGAGTCCGTCGGCGAGATTCCGGGTCAGCTCGAACGGCTTGACCCGGCCCCCGAGAAAGGGGAAGCCCATGTTCTTGCTGTCCCAGTAGACGAAGGACAGACCCGAACCGAGGCCGAAGAGCATGGGCTCGGACAGATCGAGTCCCTGCTGCCGCAGCAGGACCCCTGACGCCGTCGTCTCGCAGTGCTGCGTACCGCGGACATCAATGCCTCGTACGGTGGCCATGTCCCTGCTTCCCTGGACGGATCAGATCGGCCGGGGGCATGGACTCCTACTCCTTCTCCTTGTCCTTGTCCTTCGGCTTGGCCTCCGGGGCGGTGTAGAAGACCGACTTCCCCTGCTTGCTGCGCTCCGCCTGGCTCTTGGCCACGAGCCCTTCCAGTGTCGTACGTACGACCGTGGTCTTGACGTTGCGCTCGGGGTGCTGCCGTCCCAGTTCGGCGGCGATCTCCGTGGCGCTGCGAGGCTCGCTCTGGCCCGCCAGGTGTGCGCGGACGAGGTCGACCAGCGTGGGCGAGGCCGACGTCGCGGGCTTGGCCGTGGCGGCCTTCTTGGTGCTGGTCCGCTTGCGCGTGGCGGTGCCGGTCTTCTTGGCCTTGACCGTCTTGGCGGTGCTCGCCCGCTTGGTGCGCGGGGCGGGCACCTTGGCGGCGGGAGCGGCCTCGGAGGTGACTGCCGGCTCCTCGGGTGCCGTCGGCGCCGCGGTGTCGGCCGCGGTCTGGGTGACGTCGGCCGAGGAGTCGGTGACATCGGCCGCGGTGTCGGTGACATCGGCCGCGGTGTCGGTGACATCGGCCGGTGCCGAAGCGCTCAGTGCCTGCTGGATGTTCACCAGGACGGCGTGGTCGTGGCGCAGCGCGGCGAGCTGCGTCTGCAGTGCCTCGATCTCGCCGCTGATGCGTTCCTGTTCCTTGAGGTTGCGTTCGAGGTCGCCGGCCACCTGGGCGCTGTACTGCGACGTCAACCCGCTCGATTCGGCGGTGGTATTGGACACGGTGCTCACATCCTTGTTCGGCGCCGGGTCTGCACGAGGCAGTGACTTCCGGCGTATGCGAAGTCCAACGCGTCTGACTGTTCTGCCTGGTCCCATGTCAGCAGTAGCGGTTACTGCTGCAAGTGGTGCCGTAGCGATAGTACGTACATGAGCTGTGTCCTGCTTGACTTCCCGAGTTGAACTGTCGGCGGCCCGCCCTGACGATCCGTGGGGAAAACCGGTGCCGTCGCCGATCATGCCTCCGTAATGTTCAGGCTCATGGACGACACCACCGAGCCGCCGCGGTTGACCCGACTCACTTTCCACGGCCCCCTCTCCGAGGAGCGGGCGCACAGGATGATCCGCCGACTGTCGGCACCGCACACCTCGGCACCGCCGACATCAGTGCTCGACATCGGCTGCGGCTGGGGCGAGTTCATGCTCCGCCTCCTCGAAGCGACACCCGCCGCGACCGGGATGGGTGTCGACCTCAATGAGGACGACCTGGCCCGCGGACGCGCCAACGCCGAGTCCCGCGGGCTGGCCGAACGCGTCGGCTTCGTACAGGAGTCCGCCATCGACGGCACCCTGGAACCCGCCGACGTAGTGCTCTGCCTCGGTGCCAGTCAGGCCCTCAGTGATGCCCGGCCGCCCGAGCACATCAAGGCCGCCCTGCCCGCCCTGCGCCGTCTGGTCAATCCGGGCGGCCGAGTCGTCCTCGGCGAGGGGTTCTGGCAACGCCCGCCCACCGACGCTGAGTTGGCCACGATGTGGCCGGACGCCTCGGCTGCCGAGTTCTACGACCTGGCGGGGCTTGTCGACCTGGCCGTTGCCGCGGGCTTCCGTCCCGCCTGGATCGAGACGGCGAACAACGACGAGTGGGAGGAGTTCGAGTCGGCCTACCAGGCCGATGTCGAGGAGTGGCTGGCCGCCAACCCGGATCACCCCCTGGCGAAGGAGACCCGGGACCGCGTCGAGCGGCACCGCGCTACATGGCTGCGGGGATACCGGGGTGTCCTGGGCCTGGCGTACCTGACTCTCGTCCCCGTGGGCTGAGCACCACGGCGGCTGCACCCACCCGCTGATCCACCGGCTCGGTGTCACCGACTCGCGGGGCACGCGTCACGGGTGCCCCGCCCGGGGTGTGTCAGGCCGGTTCCGGCGTGAAGGGATGCATCTCGTCGGCTCCGGCGTGGACGACGCCGTATGTGCTCTCGGGGACCTCGTGCCATGCGCCCGGGAGGTCACCGAGGGGTTCGGAGACGATGAGGCGGGTGTCGTCGGAGACCTCGCGCAGGAACCCGATGTCCGGGTGCAGTTTGCGCAGGGCGTCCACGCGGGTGCTGTAGAACAGCGAGCGGGAGGCCCCCTCGGTCGAGTAGCGGAAGGCCCACAAGCGTTCGCCGTTGGACACCGCGATCGTCATCTGCATCGGGTGCCGAACGCCGTGGTTGCGTCCGCTGCGTTCCACCACGCCCACCATGCGGGCCACGGCGCCCGGCGGGTCCTTGTCGAGGCCGAGGGTGAGCGCCAGATAGAACATCGTCTCCGAGTCGGTACTGCCCTCGATGGCGGAGTACAGCGCGGGGTCGACGAGCATGGCCAGCTCGCGGCGCATGAGGTGGAAGTCCTCGATGGCGCCGTTGTGCATCCACATCCAGCGGCCGTGCCGGAACGGGTGGCAGTTGGTCTGCTGCACCGCCGTGCCGGTCGAGGCGCGGATGTGGGCGAAGAACAGCGGGGAGCGGACATGGCCCGCGACTTCCCGCAGGTTGCGGTTGTTCCAGGCGGGGCCGATCTCCCGGAACAGGGCCGGGGAGTCGAGGTGCTCCTGCGCGTACCAGCCGATGCCGAAGCCGTCGCCGTTCGTAGTCTCGACGCCCAGCCGGGAGTGCAGGCTCTGGTCGATCAGTGAGTGGGAGGGCCGGTAGAGGATGGTGTCGAGCAACTGGGGCGTGCCGGAGTAGGCGAGCCATCGGCACATGGGCGATCACCTGCGCTTGATCGGGTCTCCGGGCAGGGCAGTCCCATTCTCGCCGCCCTCGGGCCGGGCCGCCATGGCGACCAGGGGACACGGGCCGGGCCCGGAACCGCGCGGGGCGGACAGCGGCAGCCGCGTCACGTCCGCCCCGCGTGCGCGGGTCGCCGGCTACGCGGCGGGAGTCAGTTCGGCGCGGCCGAACAACAGCGCGTAGCCGGAGGGGAGTTGCCGCAGGATACGGGTCACCAGGTCGGGGCCCGCGTGGGCCGAGACGGCGGCGAAGACGGATCCGGTGTCCCAGCGGGTGGTGGCCAGGGAGGCACCGGTGCGGGTCGCGAGGTCCTTGACGAAGGCCCAGCCGCCGAGGGGCTGGGTGTCGGGTATCTGGGCGGTGAGGATACGGGCGGCTTCGTGGGGCAGGCGTGCGGCCAGTTCGACGCGTTCGTCGCCGGTCAGCTGGCGCCCCAGTCCCGCGAGGACGAGGCGGACGGCCTCCTCGGCCCGCTCGCGGGTGGGATAGGCGCCGTCGTAGCGGACCTTCTCCAGCATCTGCTCGTAGGCGCGGCTGTAGGTCGGCTGCTGGAGCGATGAGCGTGACTCGGACATCACTGCGGTGGTTGCCTTTCTGTCACCGGGTTCGGGGTGCCGCCGTGCGGGCACCGGGGGTTGCGGTCGGTCAGGCGGGCTGGGGACGGCCGAAGAGCAGGTCGTAGCCCGCGGGGAGCTGGAGCAGGATCTCCTTGAGCAGATCGTCGTCGGCGGCGTCGGCGACCGTGCTGAGGACGGCTCCGATGTCCCAGGCGGCGGTCTGCTCGGTGGCCCCGTCGATCCAGGCCGCCGTCGCGCGCACGAAGCGCTCCGAGGACAGCGGCTCGGCGCTGCGCAGGGGATTGCGCAGAACCTTGGCGAATTCCTCCGGCAGGCGTGCCGCCAGCCGGTTCCGTGCCTGGCCGGCCAGGTGGGCGCCCAGGAGGGCGAGCACCACACGGGCCGCGCGGTCGGCCTCCTGCCAGGTGTCGTATCCACCGCGTTCCCGCACCGTGTCGAGGAACGCTTCCCGCTGGAGAGTCGTCACGTCTGCCGCCACCCTTCTGGGCCGGAGGGAAGCGGGGGACGGGCACGGGGGAGATCAGATGCCCGTCCTCCGCTGCTTGCTGCTCTCGTCCGCCCTGATCAGCCGGTGATCTCCTTGCGGTCGGAACCGGACCGAATGGCGATCTTGCGCGGCTTGGCCCGCTCGGTGATCGGGATGCGCAGGGTCAGCACACCCGCGTCGTAGTCGGCCTGGATGTTCTCGGTGTCCAGGGTGTCGGCGAGCATGATCTGCCGCGAGAAGACGCCCAGCGGCCGTTCCGACAGCTCCGTCTTGACGCCGTCCTTGGTCGCGGGGCGACGCTCGGCCCTGACGGTCAGCATGTGCCGTTCCACGTCGATGTCGATCGCGTCGGGGCTGACGCCGGGGATGTCGAAGGCCACCACGTACTCGTCGCCCTCTCGATAGGCGTCCATGGGCATCGCGGTGGGCCGCGACCAGGTGCCCGGACCCATCAGCTGCTGAGCCAGCCGGTCGAGCTCACGGAACGGGTCGGTGCGCATCAACATCGGAAGAACACCTCCTGGTTGGTCGTGGGCAGTTACTGCCAATGCGCCTCAATAACGTTGTAGCATGTCATCGAATGGATGACAAACAAGATGTCGTCCAAAGGATGACACTGCTCACCGTGACACCGAGAGGGAGGTGCCATGACCCCGGCCGACCGGACGGCCCCGACCGGCGCCGACGCGAACCGTCCGGCGTCGATCCTCGCCGCCGCGACAGCCCTGGAGACCATCGACGAAGTCCTTCGTGCCGCCCGGCAGCAGGGGCCGGAGGACACGGCGGGCCATGAGATCGGCCTGGAGCAGGCCCTCGCCTCCCTGCTGCTGCTCCGGCAGGTCCGCGAGCAGCTGGCGGGCTGGGAGACCGGGCTGATCGAGGCGGCCCGGGGTGTCGGCGCCAGCTGGGCCGATCTGGCCGACCCGCTGGGCGTCGCCAGCCGCCAGGCCGCGGAGCGCCGCTATCTGGCGGGGGCGGCCGGCCCCCGGGAACCA
>NZ_FLSP01000038.1 GCF_900091315.1 Streptomyces sp. DI166 | reverse complement strand
ACGCCCCGCGCTGCCACCGGCGACCGTGCCCGGCACGCCCCGCGCTGCCACCGGCGACCGTGCCCAGCGCGCCCCGCGCTGCCACCGGCGACCGCCCCCGGTCCCCCTCACACCGCCGTGGCCAGCCGCTCCTGCTCCCTGGGCACGAAGCGGACCACCGGGTGCCCCCGGTGCCAGGCCACGGCGAGCCGGAGGTTGCCGACCCGGGCCAGGACCAGGCCGATCACGGCCGCCGAGAGCGCGGCCATCGCGCCGCCCGAGGCCAGGCCGGCGCGGACCCCGTAGACGTCGGTGATCCAGCCGGCGATGGGGGCGCCGATGGGCGAGCCGCCCATGAACACCATCATGTACAGGGACATCACCCGGCCGCGCATGGCCGGGTCGGTGCTGAGCTGGACATTGCTGTTGGCGGTGACGTTGACCGTCATGCCGAACATGCCGATCGGCACCATGAACAGGGCGAACGTCCACAGCGAGGGCGCGAGCGCGGCGACGATCTGGAGCGAGCCGAAGGCCACCGCCGCCAGGACCACCATCCGCAGCCGGGCCGTGCCGCGCCGGGCGGCGAGCAGGGCGCCGGAGAGCGAACCGACCGCCATCAGGGTGTTGAACAGGCTGTAGGAGCCCGCGCCCGCGTGGAAGACGTCGTCGGCGAAGGCGGAGAGGTAGACGGGGAAGTTGAAGCCGAAGGTGCTGACGAACCCGACCAGGACGATGGTCCAGATCAGCTCCGGGCGCCCGGCGACGTACTGCAGGCCCTCCCTGAGCTGGCCCTTGCCGCGCGGCGCGCGCTCCACGACGTGCAGTTCGCGGGCGCGCATCAGCAGCAGGCCGGTGATCGGCGCGACGAAGGACAGGCCGTTGCAGAGGAAGGCCCAGCCGGTGCCCACGCCGGTGATCATCAGCCCGGCCACGGCGGGGCCGATGAGCCGGGCGGACTGGAAGTTCGCGGAGTTCAGGCTGACCGCGTTCTGCAGCTGGTCGGGGCCGACCATCTCGGAGACGAAGGTCTGCCGGGCCGGGTTGTCGACGACGGTCGCGAGGCCGACGGCGAAGGCGGCGAGGTAGACGTGCCAGACCTCGACGTGCCCGGTGAGGGTCAGCGCGGCGAGCGCGAGTCCGGTGAGGGCCATCGCGGTCTGGGTGACGAGCAGCGTGGGCCGCTTGGGCAGCCGGTCGACGAGGACACCGCCGTAGAGGCCGAAGAGCAGCATCGGCAGGAACTGCAGGGCGGTGGTGATGCCGACGGCGGTCGCGGAGCCGGTGAGGCTGAGGACCAGCCAGTCCTGGGCGATGCGCTGCATCCAGGTGCCGGTGTTGGAGACGACCTGTCCCAGGAAGAACAGGCGGTAGTTGCGGACGCGCAGCGAGCCGAAGGTCGAGGACTTACGGGTGGTAGGGGTGTTCGGTGCGGGGGCGGAAGGTGCTCCGGGTCCCGTACTCAAAGGGTTCGCCTCCTTCGTGGGTCGCTTACAGGTGTGCGAGCTTCTCCAGTACGGGGGCGGCGGCGCGGAGTTTCGCCCACTCGTCCTCGTCCAGGCCGGCGACCAGGTCGGCCAGGAAGGCGTTGCGCTTGGCTCGGCTCTCTTCGAGCATCGCCTCGGCCTGCTCGGTCCTGGTGACGACCTTCTGGCGCCGGTCCTCGGGGTGCGGCTCAAGCCGGACCAGGCCCTTGGCCTCCAGCAGGGCGACGATGCGGGTCATCGACGGCGGCTGGACGTGTTCCTTGCGGGCGAGTTCGCCGGGGGTGGCCTTGCCGCAGCGGGAGAGGGTGCCGAGCACCGACATCTCGGTGGGGCTCAGCGACTCGTCGACCCGCTGGTGCTTGAGCCGGCGGGACAGGCGCATCACGGCGGAGCGCAGGGAGTTCACGGCGGCAGCGTCGTCGCCATGGGTGAGGTCCGACATGTTCTTTAGGCTAACTCATTACCCTGACTAAAGACCACCCGAATGCGCCCGGATGCCCGTGACCCCGGCCACTGAACCCTCGCATCACCCATATGAGTGAGGGGCGGCCGGAAAGTGACCCGCGTGCGGCCCGGATGAGGTGACCCTCGACCCATGGGGACCAGTGTGCTCAGCCTGCGGTTGGACGGGGAGCTGCTCGAACGGCTCCGGCACCATGCGGCGAAAAGGGGAATGAGCGTCCAGGACTATGTGGTCCGGACGCTCATTCGGGACGACTTCGACCAGCGGTTCCAGGCCGCCGTCGAGGAGACGGAGAAGTTCTACGGGGTCACCTGAGCCCCGCAGGCACCGGGATCAGGTCAGGCCGAGGGCCGGCATCAGGTAGTAGAAGGCGAACACCGCGGCGACGGCGTACATCGCCACCGGCACCTCCCGGCTGCGCCCGGCCGCGAGCCGCAGCACCACGAAGGTGATGAAGCCCATGCCGATGCCGTTGGTGATCGAGTAGGTGAAGGGCATCATCACCATCGTCACGAAGGCCGGGATCGCGATGGTGTAGTCGGCCCAGTCGATCTCCTTGACGGAGTTCGCGAGGATCAGGAAGCCGACCGCGAGCAGCGCCGGGGTGGCCGCCTGCGACGGGACCATGGTGGCGACCGGCGTCAGGAACAGCGCGGCGGTGAACAGACCGCCGGTGACGACGTTGGCGAAGCCGGTGCGGGCGCCCTCGCCGACGCCCGCCGTGGACTCCACGAAGGCGGTGGTGGCCGAGGAGGAGGAGAAGCCGCCCGCCGAGACCGCGAGGCCGTCGATGAACAGGACCTTGTTGATGCCGGGCATCTGGCCCTTGGCGTCGGTCAGCTTGGCCTCGTCGGAGACGCCCATGATCGTGCCCATCGCGTCGAAGAAGCACGACAGCAGGACCGTGAAGACGAACAGCACCCCGGTCAGCACGCCGACCTTCTCGAAGCCGCCGAACAGGCTGGCCTCGCCGACCAGGCCGAAGTCGGGAGTGGCGACCGGGTTGCCGGGCCACGTCGGGGCGGTCAGGCCCCAGGAGGGGATGTCCGCGACCGCCTCGATCACCATGGCGACGACCGTCATGGCGACGATGGAGATCAGGATGGCGCCGGGCACCTTGCGCACGATCAGCGCGAGGGTGAGCAGCGCGCCGAGGACGAAGACGAGCACGGGCCAGCCGTTGAGGTGACCGTCGGCGCCGAGCTGGAGCGGAACGGTGGTGTGGGCGGCGTCCGGGATACGGGAGACGAAGCCGGAGTCGACCAGACCGATCAGCATGATGAACAGGCCGATACCGATGGAGATCGCCTTGCGCAGCCCGAACGGCACCGCGTTCATCACCCGCTCACGCAGGCCCGTGGCGACCAGCAGCATCACCACGAAGCCCGCCAGCACCACCATGCCCATGGCGTCCGCCCAGGACATCCGGGGGGCGAGCTGGAGCGCGACGACGGAGTTCACGCCGAGTCCGGCGGCCAGCGCGATCGGCACATTGCCGATGACACCCATCATCAGGGTGGCGAAGGCGGCCGTCAGCGCGGTGGCGGTGACCAGCTGGCCGTTGTCGAGCTGGTTGCCGTACATGTCCTTCGCGCTGCCGAGGATGATCGGGTTCAGCACGATGATGTAGGCCATCGCGAAGAAGGTGGCGAAGCCGCCGCGGATCTCCCGGGGCAGGGTGCTGCCCCGCTCGGTGATCTTGAAGAAGCGGTCGAGGGGGCTGGGCGACGGCTGGGCTCCCGGCTCAGGGGCGGGGACCTTGGCGGGGGCCGAGGTGGACATGTTTTGGCGGTTCCTACGAAGAGAAGTGGTCAGACACAAACCGTTTCAGTATGAACATATAAGGAACTGATCGCTATCTCCGCGCGTAGATCGGCGTGGTTGCCGCCCGGTCCGGTCACACTCGGATCGCCTCGTAAGCTGTGCCCATGGCGAAGTGGACACCGACGCACGAGGCACCGGAGCCCCTGGAGGGCCCCGTCGTCGCCACCATCACCGGCGGCACGATCCTGTGGTTCGTCCTCTTCCTGGTCCAGCTGCCCTTCTACGGCTGGTTCGACGACCACGGGCACACCTGGTGGGTGTGGACCTGCCTGGCCGGCGGCGGGCTCGGACTGATCGGCATCTGGTACGTCCGCAAGCGGGACGCCGCCATCAAGCGGGCCGAGGCCGAGCGCCCCTGACCCGGGACGTACAACCACGGCACCACTGCGCCCCGTTGCCCGTCCTTCCCAAGTCGGATCTCGCCGCATTCGGCGGGTGAAGCCGGAAAACCGCACGTACCGTCGAATGCATGACGCACATCGACGCGGGCACCGAAGTCGATTCCGGCCAACCCCTGCCCGCCCCGGTGGGCACGGGCGGGCTGACGGCCGCCGAGGTGGCCGAGCGGGTGGCGCGGGGGCAGGTCAACGACGTACCGGTGCGCAGCAGCCGGTCCACCGTCGACATCGTCCGGGCCAATGTCTTCACCCGGTTCAACGCGATCATCGGCGTGCTCTGGCTGATCATGCTGTTCGTCGCGCCGATCCAGGACAGCCTGTTCGGCTTCGTGATCCTCGCCAACACCGGCATCGGCATCGTCCAGGAGTGGCGCGCCAAGAAGACCCTCGACTCGCTCGCCGTCATCGGCGAGGCCCGGCCCACCGTCCGGCGCGACGGAGTGGCCGCCGAGGTGAGCACCGCCGAGATCGTGCTGGACGACCTCATCGAGATCGGCCCCGGGGACAAGGCCGTCGTGGACGGGGTGTGCGTCGAGGCCGACAGCCTGGAGATCGACGAGTCCCTGCTCACCGGCGAGGCCGACCCGGTGGTCAAACGGCCCGGCGACCGCATCCTGTCCGGCAGCTTCGTCGTCGCGGGCGGCGGCGCCTTCCAGGCCACCAAGGTCGGCCGTGAGGCCTACGCCGCCCAGCTCGCCGAGGAGGCCTCCCGCTTCACGCTGGTCCACTCCGAGCTGCGCACCGGTATCTCCACCATCCTCAAGTACGTGACCTGGATGATGATCCCGGCCGCGCTCGGCCTGGTCGCCACCCAGCTCTTCGTCAAGGACAACGACCTCGACGACTCCCTCGCCCGCACCGTCGGCGGCATTGTCCCGATGGTCCCCGAGGGCCTGGTGCTGCTCACCTCCGTGGCCTTCGCCATCGGCGTCATCCGGCTTGGCCGAAAACAGTGCCTGGTGCAGGAGCTGCCCGCCATCGAGGGCCTCGCCCGCGTCGACACCGTCTGCCTCGACAAGACCGGCACCCTCACCGAGGGCGGCATGGACGTCACCGAGCTGCGCCCGCTCGGCGGCAACGACGAGGAGTACATACGCAAGGTGCTCGGCGCCCTCGGCGAGTCCGACCCGCGCCCCAACGCCTCCCTGCAGGCCATCATCGACGCCTACCCCGACACCGAGGACTGGCGCTGCACCGAGTCGCTGCCCTTTTCCTCCGCCCGCAAGTACAGCGGCGCCACTTTCAGCGAGGGCGACGGCGAGACGAGCACCTGGCTGCTGGGGGCGCCCGACGTCCTGCTCGCCCCCGACGACGCCGCCCTCACCGAGACCGAGCGGCTCAACGAGCAGGGCCTGCGCGTCCTGCTCCTGGCCCGCACCGGCCGCGACCTCGACGCCCCCGATGTGGCCGTCGGCGCCAAACCGGCCGCGCTGGTGGTGCTGGAGCAGCGGCTGCGGCCCGACGCCGCGGACACCCTGCGCTACTTCGCCGAGCAGAACGTCAGCGCCAAGGTCATCTCCGGCGACAACGCCGTCTCCGTGGGCGCCGTCGCCGCCAAGCTGGGCCTGGAGGGCAGCACCGTCGACGCCCGTACGCTGCCCGACGACAAGGACGGCATGGCGGGCGCGCTGGAGGCGGGCACCGTCTTCGGACGGGTCACCCCGCAGCAGAAGCGGGACATGGTGGGCGCCCTGCAGTCCCACGGGCACACCGTCGCGATGACCGGCGACGGCGTCAACGACGTCCTCGCGCTGAAGGACGCCGACATCGGCGTCTCCATGGGCTCCGGGTCGGAGGCGACCCGGGCGGTGGCGCAGATCGTGCTGCTCAACAACAGCTTCGCCACGCTGCCCTCGGTGGTCGCCGAGGGGCGCCGGGTGATCGGGAACATCACCCGCGTCGCCACGCTGTTCCTGGTCAAGACCGTCTACTCGGTGCTGCTGGCGCTGCTGGTGGTGTGCTGGCAGGTGGAGTACCCGTTCCTGCCGCGCCACCTGACCCTGCTGTCCACGCTCACCATCGGCGTCCCGGCGTTCTTCCTCGCCCTCGCCCCCAACAAGGAGCGGGCCAGGCCCCACTTCGTACGGCGGGTGATGCGGTACGCGATCCCGGGCGGACTGGTCGCCGGGATCGCGACGTTCGTGACGTATCTCGTCGCCCGGCACTACTACACGGGCGAGGGCGCGCTGGACGCGGAGACCAGTGCGGCGACACTCACGCTGTTCCTGATCTCGATGTGGGTGCTGGCGATCATCGCCCGCCCCTACACCTGGTGGCGGGTGGCGCTGGTGGCGGCCATGGGCCTGGGGTTCTTGCTGGTGCTCGCGGTGCCCTGGCTCCAGGAGTTCTTCGCGCTGAAGCTGGTCGGGATGACCATGCCGTGGATCGCGGTGGGCATCGCGGTGGTGGCGGCGGCCGCCCTGGAGTTCCTGTGGAAGTGGGTCGACCGCCGCGTGCCCGCGTGAGCGGGAGGTGTCCTAGCGGACGTCGACGAAGTCGCCGGTGGCCGTGGCCGCGGCGGTGCTCGTGATGCCGGCGTACTTGTAGCGGAAGTAGCCGTCCTTGTCCGCCTTGACCGTGGTCTTCAGGGCGCCGCCCGTGGTGGTCTTGACGGTCTTGACGTCGGTGTAGGAGGAGGAACCCGCCTTGCGGAACTGGAGGGTCACCTTCTGGCCCGCGGGCAGGCCCACGTACTTGCCGCTGTCCCAGCTGGCGCGGGTCAGCTTGCCGGTGACGGTGATGGTCTTGCCCTTCTTCACCGGCTCCGGAGTGGCGTTGACCGTCAGCTTGGAGTTGCGCTGGACCAGCGTGCTGCCGAGGCCGCCCTTGTCGGCGTAGCCGACCTTGGTGATGTCGTAGTCCTCGGCGGCCGGGTCCTGGCCGTTCTGCGCGAGCGCGAGGGCGCCGCCCTTCCAGGTGCCGGCGTCGGAGTTCAGCAGCTCGCCGTCGCCCGGGTAGACGTCGATCTTGCCGGTGCAGGTGGCGACGGTGGCCGAGGTGGCGGTGCAGCTGGCCGGCTTGTTGCCGAACAGCATGTTGTCGGGGGCCGTGTAGGAGCCCTTGTAGAGGTAGGGGCCGGTGGAGAAGTCGGCGGCCTTGATGTCGATGTTCGCGGCGTGGGTCAGCGTGTAGGTGACCGTCGTGGAGACGTGCTGCGTCGTGCCGACCTTGACCGACTTGGCGATCTTGAAGTTGGAGAAGGTGACGTCCATGTCGTACGGGGCGTCCGCGCGGGCGCCGAAGGCGCTCTTGACGTGGGCGGCGCGGATCTGGGCGACGTCGGCGCCGTAGGCGGAACCGGAGTCGTCGGCCTGCGCGGCCGGTACGGCGAAAGCGGACAGGGCCAGGGCGCCGGAGACTGCGGCGACAGTGGCGCGAATACGCATGTGTTCCCCAAATGGTCGTGAAGGGAGCCTGGATGCTCCACTTGATAGAGGGACGCACGGGGCGTCGGGTTGCCCGCGAGTTCCCCAAATCACGTCCGCCCGGCCCCGATTGGCTATCGGGACCGGGCGGACGCGTACGACGGAAGCCGGTTTACTTCACGTCGACGAAGTCACCGGTGGCCACGGCCTTCGCGGTGCTCGTGATGCCGCGGTAGACGTAGCGGAAGTAGCCGTCCTGGGACGCCGTGACGGTCGTCTTCAGGGCGCCGCCCGAGGTGGTCTTGATGGTCTTGATGGTGGAGTAGCTGCTGCTGCTCTTCTTGCGGAACTGCAGCTCCACCTTCTGGCCGCTGGGGATGCCGACGTACTTGCCGTCGTTCCAGCTGGCGCGGGTCAGCTTGCCCGTGACGGTGATGGTCTTGCCCTTCTTCACCGGCTCCGGCGAGGCGTTGACCGTCAGCTTGGAGTAGCGCTGCAGCTTGAAGGAGTTGGTCTTGTCCTTCACGGCGACGCCGATGTTGTCCAGGTTCTGCGGGTCCTCCGGGTCCTCGCCGTTGAAGGCGACCGCGAAGGCGGCGGCCTTCCAGCTGCCCGCGTCCTCGTTCAGCAGGAAGAACGGGTCGATCTCGACCGTGGCCTTGCAGCTGGCGGCGGTGGCGGAGGTGTCCGTGCAGGTGGCGTCGTTGCTGTCGAACCACCAGATCACGTCGTCGAAGGAGGTACCGCGGTACAGCTCGACGCCCGCGAAGAAGTCGTCCGCGTGGATGTCGACCTCGGCGCCGTGGGTGAGGGTGAAGGAGACCGGCACCTTGACCACGTTGGTGGTGCCGACCTTGATGTCGCTGCCGTTGTTGACCTTCACGTTGGAGAAGGTCGCGTTGAGCAGGTAGGGCTCGCCTTCGGCGGCAGCGGCGTAAACCGACTTGCCGGTGGCCGCGTGGGCGGCCTCGCTCGCGGCGCTGCGCTGGACGGGCTGGCGCGAGTCGTCCGCCTGCGCGAGCGGCGCGACGGCGGCGGACAGGGCCAGGGCGCCGGAGACGGCGGCCACGGTGGCGCGAATACGCATGTGTTCCCCAGTGTGGAGAGGGGCCCCGACGCTGGTCGTTCCCAACGGCTCGTCGTCGGCCGGAGCCCAAGTGATCATGGAGCCTGTTGGCTCACATGATCCGATTCGCGAGACGATCAAAAGGTTGTACGACGTACGAAGATTCTGTGAGGAATTTTTCCGGGCCCGTCCGGGAGCCGGTACGGGCCTCGGCCGGACCTCAGTCGAACCAGCGGTCGCGGGCCAATTCCTGCGTGCGGGACGGGTCCTCCAGCAGCGCCGCCACCTCGAACCGGCGCGGCCACTGCCCGGCCGCCCAGGCGAGCCCCGCGGCCACCCCCTCCAGGGTGGCGGCGTGCAGAACGCCGTCGTCGGTGAGCCGCCAGTCGATCTCCACCCCGTCCACCACCAGCTCCTCGTGCTCGATGTACGAGGAAGGCGTGCGCGGGCCCAGCAGCACCCGCACCGACTCCGGTACGTCGTGCTCGGTGCCCTCGGAGTCGACGCGCCCGGTGACGGACTCGCTCAGCCGCCGCACCTGGAACAGCTCGGCCAGCTCGGCGGCGCGCGCCGGGCGCACCGGGAGCAGGGCTACGCCCTCGGTGAAGGGGAGCAGGTCGGGCGAGTCGACGACCACGGCGTCGGCGGCGTCCACCACCTCCACCCGGCCGTCCACCACGGCCCGCAGCTCGTCCGGCAGGGTCACCTGCTCGGGGTCCAGCTCGGCCAGGAAGCCGTACAGGGCGTGCAGTTGGGCCGCGGTCACCGCACGGTCGGGGTCGGCGAGCCGGTCGAGGAGTTCCGCGGCCCCGCCGGGCTCGTCCAGCAGCGCGGCCACCGACGTCCGTACGCCCAGCGCCCGCAGTACCTGTTCGTCGTCGAACCCGGTGGCGTCGGCCTCGTCGTACAGGCCGCGCAGCAGCGGGTCGCCGCCCGCGGCGAGCAGTCCTGCGGGGCGGCGGCCGTCGAGCACCGGGTGCCCGCGCAGCCACCAGGCGGTGTAGGGCCGTACGACCTCGTGGGTGCCGTCGGGAAGCAGGATGCGCACCTGCTGGGTGAGGGCGTCGCGGTACGGGGGCCGGGCGAGCAGGGCGAGGGCCTGGGGCCACTTGTCGTCGTCGACGAGGTCCAGGTCGCGCACGGCGACCAGTTCGGTGGCGACGGGCGGCACCGGCGTGTCCGGGAAGCGGTCGAGGATGTCCTCGCACCACACGTCCACGGCGTCCAGCAGCCCGGCGTCGTCGGGTTCGGCGAAGTCGCCCTCGCGGGGCTCCAGTTCGTCGGGGTCGAGGACGACGTCGGTGGCGCGGACGAGAGCGAAGTGCGCCAGCACGCCGCAGGCGGCCAGCGGCTGTTCACCCCACTTGTCCGCCAACTCGGCATCGACAGTGGCGAGTTCGCCCTCCCGCATCACCTGGTGGAAGGGGCTTCCGGGGAAGACCAGTTCACCGGCGGGGGCGGGCTCCCCGTCCTCGTCGGGCAGGGCGAGCGCGCCGAGCCAGGGCTCGTCGCCCGGTTCCAGGTCGGCGTCCCGGACCAGGGCCAGCACGGTGTCGGCCAGTTCCTCGGCGTCCAGCGCGTCCTGCTCCCAGTCGAAACCGCCCTCGTCGTCCAGGGAGGCGGCGACCGCGGCCCGCACCTGCGGGGTGGTCAGCACCGCGCGCGGGGTGGCGGGCAGCGCGCCCAGCTTCTCCAGCAGCGGGTGGGCGGCGTCCGGGTGGGCGACCTTCAGACCGAGCCGGGCCAGCACCTCCGGGTCGATGCCGGCGGCGTCCGGGGCGGGCAGCAGGACCTGGCGGGGGCCGATGGTGGTGCGCCCGTCGGCGAGCGGCACCGGCAGCCCGGAGAGCCGGTCGGGGTCGACCCCGGCGAGGCTGTCGTAGAGCCGCCGCCACCACTCGGGGTCCTTCTCCAGACCGGCCAGCCGGTCGACCGCGTCGGTCAGCGGCACCCGGGCCACGCCCAGCGTGCGCAGTTCCACGCGCCGTTCGAGCCCGGCGGGCAGCAGGGTGGGCAGCACCTCGGCGAGCACCCGTACGGTCTCGGCGCCCGCGCCCTCCACCACTTCGGCGTCCCTCGGGCGCAACGCCTCGGGGAGTTCGTCGTCGTCGGCGTCGAGGGCGGGCGGCAGGAAGGCGGTGCGCGGCAGGCGCTGGAGGATCGCGGCGCGCAGGGCGCCGTCGAGTTCGCCCTTGCCGAGCGGGCCGGGCACCAGGTCGATGATCTGGGCGGTCACCGGGCGCCAGGCGGCGAGGAGTTCGGCGTAGGCGTCGGCGGCGCGCTCCACGAGGAAGTCGGTCAGCGGGCCGGGGGCCGCGTGCCGCCGGGTGGTGTCCAGCGGGAAGGAGGCGATGAGCAGCGCGGGCACGCCGAGGGCCTCGTCGCTGGGGGTCGGGGCGTGCAGGACGGGGCTGGTGCGCGGGCGGGCCGGGGTGCCGTCCTTGTCGGCGGGCACGGCCCAGGTGACCGACCAGTGCGGGCGCAGCCGCTCCTCCACCGGCCGGTCGGCAAGCAGTTCCGGGGTGAGCGGCCCGTGCGCGGTGGCCGTACGCCACCGGGTGGTGCCGTCCCGGGAGTCCTCCACGACGGTCTCGGCGCCCTCCGTGCGGCGGCTGATCGTACGCACGGTGTCGGTCTCGACGACGACCTCGGTGAGCCCGGGAAGCGCCAGCAGCAGGGCGTCGTCGACGGCGTCCAGCAGCCGCTCCGCCAGATCGGCGGCGGCCGTGTCGCGCAGCGGCAGGATGACGGCGGTGTCGTACGGCGCCGGGGCGGTGCCCTCGGCCGCGAACGGCAGCCTGAGCAGCGGCACATGCCCGTCGCGGCGCCGGATCTCGTCCCCGAGCCCCGGACTGTGCCGCGCGGTCTCGCGGGCCAGCTCCCGGGCCTCGGCGAGCGCCCAGCGCACGCCCCCGTGCCGCCCGACGACGGCGGGCTCGTCGGTGACGGACAGCACGGCGGCGAACCCGACGCCGAACCGCCCGATGGAAGGGGTGTCCCGCTTGGCCGAGGCCCTGAGCGTGGAGAGCGACTCGACCCCGGCCGCGTCCAACGGGGCGCCGGTGTTGGCGGCGACGAGGACCCCGTCGCGCAGGGTGAGCCTCAGCCGCCCCGGCACTCCGGCACGAGCGGCGGCGTCGGCGGCGTTCTGGGCGAGCTCGACGACGAGCCGGTCCCGGTACCCGCCGAGAACCAGGTCCTCCTCGGCGTTGGCGTCCTCCCGGAACCGGGCCGGACTGGTGGCCCACGCGTCCAGCACTCCGCGCCGCAGCCGGGCGGTCCCGAACGGGTCCGCCCCCTCGACAGCCGGCCGCACGAACTTGCTCACGTTCACTCCACTCCTCGTCGTGCGACGAAGGTACCGCTTGGCGGCCGGGGTGCCGGAACGACAGACGTTCCCGCAGGCAGAGCGTCGGCGCGTACGCGGTGACGACGAACCGCACCCGCCACCCCTTGCGCCCCGGATCCGGTCTGTGCCTAGGCTCTGACCCCGTGCGACGTACCTGACCGACCCGTCGCTGTGACGTCGGCGTACGACCACACGCCACGTACCTGAAGTACTACCGGGGCGACAACTTGAACGCGGAGACCGAGGCGCGGAGGGGGACGAAGGTGCACGCGACGTTCGAGAAGTACAACGCCATCGCCCGGGGCGACCACTTGTGAGCCGGCCGGGACGAAGCCAGGAGGAGTTCCTGGCCGTGGTGCGCGGCCCGCGCGGGCGAGCGGCCGCCACCGTCGCCCTGGCCGCCGCCGTGAACCTCGTCCTCGGCTACCTGGGCAACAGCGTCGTGGACCTGCCCTGGCGGCTCCTGGAGGTCTGGGTGCTGCCCGAATACGGCTGGGCGTCCGAGCCGTCACCGACGGACACCGACGACGGCATGGGCCCCGCGGTGGCCGGGATCGTCCTCCTCACCGTCCCGTACCTGCTGATGTGCGCCTTCACCAACTACCTCGTCACCCGGGCCGTCAACGTCCACCGGTCCTGGTACGCGGGCATCGCGTGCACGGCGCTCGTCGCACCTGCCGTCGCCTTCCACATCGACCCGTCTCTGTACGCCGAGATCCCTCGGCCCTGACAGAAGGCCTTCCACTCATGTGTCCATAGGGGCCCGGCGTGGCCTGAAGCCGCCGCACACGCCAGTGGTGCGGCGCCAGGGCCGCGTAACCCCTACGAGTGCCCCAGATCCGCCGCGCTGTCGTCCGGGACCGCCGGGACCGAGCCCGAGTCCGCCGAGGGGCGGAGGGGGAAGGGGTCGACGGTGGTCTCGTCGATGACCGGGGGCGGCGGCTGCGGGGGACGGGGCATGACCGCGGCCTCGGAGTGGCCGCCGCAGCCGTAGGCCAGGGAGACCACGCGGCCGTCGGCCGGGGAGAACTCGTTGGCGCAGACACCGAAGGCCTGGCCGAGCGAGCCGCCGATCGGCATCAGGAAGCCGCAGCTGACGCAGGGCGCGGGGGCCGCCTGCGCCATCGGGGTCTTGGCGCCGAACGCCTCCTCCCAGCGGTCGGCGGCGATGTGCAGCCCGTAGCGGGACAGGACCCGGGCCCGGCGCAGGCCCAGTTCCTCGGCGACCGCCGCGATCGAGCCGCGGGTCGGCGCGACCGGCAGACTGGCCGGAGCGCCCTCGGTGACCTCGGCGTCCTCGGCCTCGACCAGCTCGGCCATCTCGTGCGAGACGGGGGAGCTGGGCAGCGGCTCGTCCTCGCCGGTGTAACCGGGCTCCAGACGCAGGTCCTCGGCGTCCGTGGGCAGCAGGTCCCCGGGACCCATGTCGCCGGGACGCAGCCGCTCGCTCCACGGCACCCACTCGGGTGCCAGCAGGGCGTCCGGGCCGGGCAGCAGGACGACCTCGTCCAGGGTGACGATCTTCGCCCGGGAGGCGCGGGCCACGGTCACGGCCCAGCGCCAGCCGCGGTACCCCAGTTCCTTGCACTCGAAGAAGTGCGTGACGACGCGGTCGCCCTCGGAGACCAGCCCCGTGTGCTCCCCCACGACGCCGGGCGCGGCAGCCTCCTCGGCGGCGGTGCGGGCGAGGTCGACCGCCTCGGCGCACAGGCGGTCGGGGGTGCGGCTTCGCGTGCTCGCTGCGCTCACAGGTATCGCTTCTCTCCTACGCCGTCTCTCTGGTGCGGCTGCCTGAAGGCGGCGGAGCGGGCGGACGGAGCGGACCGGCGGACCGCGTCGACGTCCACGCCCCTCGCACTCGGGCGCACCTGTCACCATCCATTCTGCGGGATGGCCGAGATACGCACGCTACCTGCTCACCGGCGCTCGGCCTACACCGACGGTCGCAAACCACTGACAAAGCCGCGCCCATACGCGCGGTAACCGCACTACGGACGCCGTTCTCGGGGCACTATGACGACGTGGCAGCCGCGCGGACGCCTCAGGGAGCCACCGGGGTCGGTGGGGACAGGGGCCGCAGCAGAGGCGGCGGTTCGGGCCGACTCGGCGGCGCCGTCCGCTCCGTCGGGCGTGCCCTGCACCTGCCGGTCACCGGTACCGCCCGCGGTATCCGCAAGGCCACCCACGCCCAGGGCGCCGGGGAGTCCGGCCTCGGCAAGCTGATCGAGCTGCACGGGGTGAACGGCGCCGGGGACATGATGATCACCGTCGCCCTGGCCTCCACCGTCTTCTTCTCCGTGCCCACCGACGAGGCCCGCGGCCGGGTCGCCCTGTACCTCGGCATCACGATGGCGCCGTTCACCCTGTTGGCGCCCGTGATCGGCCCGCTGCTGGACCGGCTGCCGCACGGCCGCCGGGCGGCGATGGCGGGCGCCATGCTGGCCCGCGCCTTCCTCGCCCTGATCCTCGCCGGGGCGGTCAGCACCGGCTCCATCGAGCTGTATCCGGCCGCGCTCGGCGTGCTGGTCTCCTCCAAGGCGTACGGGGTGATCCGCAGCGCCGTGGTGCCCCGGCTGCTGCCCCCGCGCTTCTCCCTGGTCAAGGCGAACTCCAGAGTCACCCTCGGCGGACTGCTGGCCACCGGTGTGGCCGCCCCGGTGGGCGCCGGGCTGCAGGCGCTCGGCCCGCGCTGGCCGCTCTACGGCGCCTTCGTGATCTTCATGGTGGGGACGTTCCTGTCGTTCTCGCTGCCGCCGAAGGTCGACTCGGCCAAGGGCGAGGACACCGCGCTGCTGGCGGCGGACGAGAAGCACCTGCACGGGCCGCACCTGAAGCCGGTCAAGCGGCCGGGGCTGCGCACGGTCGGCCCCGCGGTAACCCACGCGCTGGGCGCCAACGCCTCCCTGCGCTGCCTCTCCGGCTTCCTGATCTTCTACCTGGCCTTCCTGCTGCGCGAGCATCCGATGGCCGGGCAGAGCGCCGCGGTGTCGCTGGGGATAGTGGCCGTCTCGGCCGGCGTCGGCAACGCCTGCGGTACGGCCGTGGGGGCCTGGCTGAGGTCCCGCGCCCCGGAGATCATCATCGTGACCGTGGTGGCCTGTGTGGCGACCGCCGCGATCACCGCCGCGATCTTCTTCGGCGCCGCCATGGTCGCCGTCCTCGCCGCGGTCGCCGGGTTCTCGCAGGCGCTGGCCAAGCTGTCCCTGGACGCCCTCATCCAGCGGGACGTGCCGGAACTGGTGCGCACCTCCGCCTTCGCCCGCTCCGAGACGCTGCTGCAGATGTCCTGGGTCCTCGGCGGCGCCATCGGCATCGTGCTGCCCCTGAACGGCCCCGTGGGTCTGTCCGTGGGCGCCGCCATCGTCGCCACGGGCTGGCTGACCACCGTCCGGGGCCTGATCTCCTCGGCCCGCCACGGCGGCGGCCCCCGCACGCGGGTGGCATAAGCACGGCACGCCGCACCCCGCGTAAAGAGAGCGCAGGACGCGCCCGATAGCCTTCGCCCATGACCACGCTGCACTCCGCCCCGCGACGCCGCCGCGCCGTCGCCGCCGCCGGCGCCGTTTCCGCCGGACTGCTCGTTCTGTCGGCCTGCGACAAGCCGACGCCGATGGCCACGATCACCGTGGGCACGTCCTCGGTCAGCGAGGAGGCCACCTGCGGTGGTGAGGGCGAGACCCTCGACAACAAGACCATCACGCAGTGCCTGAAGGACAAGGACATCAAGTCCATCACCGTCGACCCCGACGAGACGGTGCGCTTCGGTGTCGACCCCGAGATCGCCAAGAAGCGCTGGACGATCCTGATGAACGGCCAGCCGATCACCAACGACTTCGACAAGACCTACACGGCGATCCCGGGCAGCGTGTTCTTCAACGCCCAGTACGGCGCGCAGGGCAACTCCACCCTCGTCACCATCAAGGCCGGCGACGGTGAGAAGCAGAGCCCGGAGGCCACCGGGCTGTGGTCCTTCAAGCTGAAGAAGGACGACTGATCGCCCCCTCGGCACGCGTCCTCGTGGCCACCGCGGTCCCCGCCGAACGGGACGCGGTGGCCCGGACGTTCCCCGGTGAGGTGATCGCCGTGGGCGTCGGCCCGGCCCGCGCCGCCGCCGGCACCGCCACGGCACTCACGAAAGCCCCGTACGACCTGGTCGTCTCCGCCGGGATCGGCGGCGGTTTCGCCCCGCACGCCCCCGTCGGCACGCTCGTCGTCGCCGACGAGATCACCGCCGCCGACCTGGGCGCCGAGACCCCCGACGGCTTCCTCCCGGTCACCGACCTCGGCTTCGGCACGGTCACCCACCTGCCGCCCGCCGCCCTCGTACCTCAGGCGGCGGAGGCCACCGGCGCCCGCACCGGCGCCGTGCTCACCGTCTCCACCGTCACCGGCACCGCCGAGCGCGCCGACGAACTGCGCCGCCGCCACCCCACCGCGCTCGCCGAGGCCATGGAGGGCTTCGGGGTCGCCGAGGCCGCCGCCCTGCACGGGGTGCCCGTGCTGGAGGTGCGGGCGGTCTCCAACCCCGTCGGCCCGCGCGACCGCGCCGCCTGGCGGATCGGGGAGGCGCTCCAGGCGCTGGCGGAGGGGTTCGGGAAGCTCGCACCCGTACTGGAGAGTTGGAAGACGGTATGAGCCTGAGCATCGCCTACTCCCCCTGCCCGAACGACACCTTCGTCTTCGACGCCCTCGCCCACGGCCGGGTGCCCGGAGCGCCCGCACTGGACGTCACGTTCGCGGACATCGACCTCACCAACGGCATGGCCGAGCGGGGCGAGTTCGACGTGCTGAAGGTGTCGTACGCGGTGCTCCCCTACGTCCTCGACCGGTACGCGTTGCTGCCCTGCGGCGGGGCGCTGGGCCGGGGCTGCGGGCCGCTGGTGCTGAGCCGGGAGCCGGGCCTGGACCTGACCGGCCGCACGGTCGCCGTGCCCAGCGAGAGGTCGACGGCGTACCTGCTGTTCCGGCTGTGGGCCGCGGACACCCTGGACGGCGGGGTCGGGGAGATCGTGGTGCTGCCGTTCCACGAGATCATGCCAGCCGTGCGGGACGGCAAGGTGGACGCCGGACTCGTCATCCACGAGGCGCGGTTCACGTATCAGAACTACGGGCTGCACAAGCTCGCCGACATGGGCGAGCACTGGGAGCACACCACCGGGCTGCCCATCCCGCTCGGCGCGATCATCGCCAGGCGCTCCCTGGGCACCGAGGTGCTGACCCGGCTCGCCGAGTCGGTACGGGCCTCGGTGCGGGCCGCCTGGGACGACCCCGAGGTCTCCCGCCCGTATGTCATGGAGCACGCCCAGGAGATGGACCCGGCCGTCGCCGACCAGCACATCGGGCTGTACGTCAACGAGTTCACCGCCGACCTCGGCGAGGACGGCTACGCGGCCGTGCGCGGGCTGCTCACACGTGCGGCGGCCGAGGGACTGCTGCCGCCCCTCGGCCCGGACGCGCTCGAATTCCCGTAACCGGGACGGCGGTTATACGTCGAGCTGGTCGGCGACCGCCCGGAGCAGACCCGCGATCTTCTTGCCGGAGTTCTTGTCCGGGTAACGGCCCCGCTCCAGGTTCGGGGTGATGTTCTCCAGCAGGGTCGTCAAATCCTGCACGATCGAGGCCAGCTCGTCCGGCTTCTTGCGCTGCGCCGCCGCGACCGAGGGGGTGGGGTCGAGTACGGTGACGGACAGGGCCTGGTCACCACGCTGACCGGCGACAACACCGAACTCCACCCGCTGGCCCGGCTTGAGCGTCTCGACTCCGGCGGGGAGGACCGAGGAATGGACGAAGACGTCGCCGCCGTCGTCACGGGAGAGAAAGCCGAAGCCCTTCTCACTGTTGAACCATTTGACCTTGCCCGTCGGCATGGGGTGAACCTCGTCCTCGGTGTGTCGGAGCCAGACGGCTCGTGGGGAGACGGCGGAAAACAGTGTGTGCCTAGCTCAATCACTTGACCTTGCCGGTAGGCACGTCTGTCCTCGTCCTCGTACTCGTCGGAAAACTGCTTCGGAAAACTGCTCTTGATAGCACTCGGGCGGGTCGACCACGACCCGCCGGTACCCAGGCTAATGGTCTTCGGGCGGGTGACAAGACGTCCCCGGGTTGTTCCCTCGCGCAGGGAACTACCCTGGTCCGGTGCGTGACAAAACCCAAACGAATTCCGCCGCGCCCGGTGACCGACTGATCCGAGTCGGAGGGGTCGTGTTCATCCTCGGCGCCTTGGCCACTGTGGTCACGGTGGCCCCGCTGCTGCTCGGCACCAGCCCGTTCCCGACCTACATGTTCGGGCTGAGCATGCTGATGGGCGTCGGTTTCCTGATCGCGGGCGCCGGGGTGTTCCAGTCGATCTCGGCCGGGCGCCGTCAGGCGCGGGCGGGCCGGTAGGACTCCAGCCACCGCGGGAAGCGCGTGAGATCGGCGAGCACCACGTCGGCGCCGGCCGCGCGCAGGGCATCGGCGTCGTACGGGCCGGTGGCCACGGCGACCGAGAGGGCACCGGCGGCGCGGGCGCCGCGTATGTCGCCGAGGTGGTCGCCGACGTAGACCGAGGCGTCGTGCTCGCGCAGCGCCTCCGCCTTCCGTTCCGCCCACAGGTCACCGATGATCGCGTCGGGCTCGATGCCGAGGTGGGCGAGGTGCAGCTTGGCGTTGGGCTCGTACTTCGCGGTGACCACGATCGCCCGGCCACCGGCGGCCTGTACGGCGGCGACGGCCTCGGCGGCGCCGGGCAGCGCGGGGGTGGCGGCGATGGCGAACTCCGGGTACATCGCCCGGTACAGCTCGGCGACCTCGGTGACCCGCTCGGCCGGGAACCAGTTGGCGATCTCCTCCACCAGCGGCGGCCCGAGCCGGGTGACCGCGAGGTCGGCGTCGATGTACGTCCCGGTGCGCTCGGCGAGCGCGGTGTAGGTGGCGTGGATGCCGGGGCGGGAGTCGATCAGGGTCATGTCGAGATCGAAGCCGACGGTGGGGGCGGACGCGGGGTTCTCGGTGGAGGCCATATGGGCCATTGTGCCCGGTGGCGGGGCCCGTCCACCGTGACCTATTTCTGCCGCTGCGACCGCCAGACCAGGTAGAGCGCCGACGCGACGGCGGCGCCGCGCACCACCCAGGGCCAGGTCTCCCCGATGGCGTCGCTCATGTGCCCCTCGGCGATCGGCTCGCCCCAGCGGCGCTCGGTACGGCCCCACAGCCACACGATCCCGGCGGTGACCGCGAGCCCCGGGAGCACGATGACGGCGCCCTTCTTCTCGCCCTCGGTGAGCCTGCGGGAGCCGTAGGCGAGCAGCCAGCCGACGGCCAGAACGACGAGGTTGCCCAGCACGGCTCCGGCGACCAACGCGGCGGCGGCGAGCAGGAGAAGGGGGTTCTGCCAGCTCTTGCGCACGGGGAGGGCGAGCCCGAGGAGGCGGCGCCGGGGGGGTCTCCTCCTCGGCCGGTTCCTCCGCCTTCTCGACGACGGCGGGGGCCTTGTCCTCCGGAGGCTTGGCGGGCGGCGGCCTGAGCAGCTCCGGAATCTCCACGCCCCCGACGAACCCCGGCACTTCGTCCCCCACCCCGAAGGGTCCGGAGTCGACCCGCCACCAGTCGGGCTGGAGGGAGCTGTCCCCCAGCTCGTGCGTACTGGCCAGATGGGGCGGCGAGGGAGCGTCGGCCGGGACTTCCTCCGCGGGCCGGGGCCGGGGCACGATCCGCCGGGGCCGCTTCTCCACCCGGTCCGGCTGCGCGGGCACGGCGGCGGCCGGCGCCTGCGGCGCACCCGGGGTGCCCCCGGCGGCGGCGACGACCTCGTCCGGGGTGCCGAGCCGGTCGATGATCCGGCGCACGGCGGCGGGACTGTCGACGGGAACCTTCGCGCGGCGCCGGTCGATCTCGTTGCGCAGCTCCGACACCAGCCGCATCCGGGTCGCCGACGGCAACTGCCGCTGCTGCGCCACGTCTCCGACGCGGCTCAGATACTCAAAGACGACCTGGTCACTCTCAATACCCACCGAAGTCCCCTCCGGGGTGGCCCTATTGAACCCCCACGCCACGAAAATACCGCGCCACCCCCCAAATCCACGCAGCCGCGACCAGCCGCGCCGCCGCATCCGCATAGCTGCGGGCAGTCGCGCCGACCTAGTGCCGCATCAGGCAACGTTCGCCCTGTGGCCGTCGGCCTGCATGGATCGGATACCCGATGATTGAACACATGACGAATGGCATGTCCGTGTCTGGGACGACAACGCGCCCTGGGCCGCCTCACCTGGTCGGCCTGACCGAGCCGGCCGACCGTCCCTGCAATGTGACCGAGAAGCGCTGGGCAGGGCTGCTGGAGGTCGGCTGGGCGGCACGGCTGCGATCCAAGGACGGCCAGACTCGATTCCAGCTGCGCTACTACGGGGAGCTGTTCGAAGGGCTGATCGTCGGTGACGACTTGCCCGCGCTGGTGTACGCAGTCACCGAGTCGGGACAGCAGATTCTGCTGTTCGACGGCGCGGTGCATGGCCATGACGCGATGTTCTGTGACAGCTGGGACGAGGACAGACTGCGCACTCGCCGCGCCGACCAGGTGTATGTCGATGCTGATGGCGAGGACACCTTCGAGCTGGTGGTCTGGGTCGGCTACAACATCGACTGGGAGGCTGAGCGCCAAGAGGTCGTAGACGCTGAGGATCCCGACCTGGTCACGCTCGTCGACGGTCGTCGTGTCCCGTTCGAGGTCGTCCGGCACGCCGCCTTCGACGCTGTTTCGATCACCGCCACAAACGCGCGGGGCAGGGCCACCGATGTCGTGTCGGAGGAGTTGGCCTGAGCGGTCCGACGGCCGGCACGTCGGCTGCGGGCAGGTCTCGTCGGACCGTTGTGAGCCGAACCGTTCCGCGTTCTGTGACCACGTGCGTCCTGTCAAGCAGGGATTTCCGGGTGTGACATGCCGTTCGGACGGTGGTCCGGACCGCGCGGTGTTGTCAGGCTGTGCGGGTGGCAGAACGAGTACGTGTCCGTGAGATCGATGACGACGAGGGGCAGCGCCTGCTGCGGATCATCCGCAGAGGCACCGGGTCGGTGGTGACCTGGCGGCGGGCGCAGATGGTGTTGTTGTCCGCGCAGGGCATGCCGGTGGCGAAGATCGCCGAGGTGACGTTCACCAGTGCGGACCGGGTCCGGGATGTGATCCACAACTTCAACGCCGACAGCTTCGAGGCGCTTTACCCGAAGTACAAGGGAGGCCGACCGAAGACCTTCACCCTCCCGGAACGCCGGGAGATCAAGAAGATCGCCAAGTCCAGGCCGGCCGAGCACGGCCTGCCGTTCTCGACCTGGAGCCTGGCCAAGCTGGCCGACTTCCTGGTCGCTGAGGGGGTGGTCGACGACATCAGCCACGAGGGCCTGCGGGTCCTGCTCCGCGAGGAGGGCGTGTCCTTTCAACGCATAAAGACCTGGAAGACCTCCCGCGATCCCGACTACCCGGCCAAGAAGGCCCGCGTTGAGCATCTCTACGCGATCGCCGACGGCGAGGTCATACCCGAGGCCGACGAGCCCGAAGTCGTCTTATGCCTGGACGAGTTCGGCCCGCTCAACCTCCAGCCCCACCCCGGGCGGCAGTGGACCGAGCGCGGCGGGAAACACAAGGACCCCGACCGGGAACCCCGGCCCCGTCGCCGGGCGACCTACACCCGCCCGCACGGCGTCCGCCACCTCTTCGCCGCCTACGACCTGGCCAAAGACAAGCTCTACGGCCACATCAAGCCGAAGAAGAACCGCACCAGGTTCCTGGAGTTCTGCCGCTACCTGCGCAGCCTCTACCCGCCGGACATCCGGATCGCGATCGTGCTCGACAACTTCTCCCCGCATCTGACCACGAAGAAGGACAGCCGGGTTGGCGACTGGGCTGCGGCCAACAACGTCGAGTTCGCCTACACGCCGACCAACAGCTCCTGGCTGAACGGTATCGAGGCCCAGTTCACCGCCCTGCGCTACTTCGCACTGGACGGCACCGACCACGCCAGCCACAAAGAGCAGGGCAGCATGATCCGCCGCTACATCATCTGGCGGAACAAGCACGCCGCCGACCAACGCCTACGCGACGTGGTCGACAGGGCGAACGTTGCCTGATGCGGCACTAGTTGCGGGCAGTCGTGCCGCAGGGCGGCACGGGTGGGCTGGGGGTCCCCCCTCTGGGGGAGGCACCCTGCACGCGCGGGCAAGCGGACCCACCCCCCACGCGAGCCACAGCGGGCCGAGCCCGAGCGAACCCGGCCCCCAGGACACGGCGTCGTGTGACGCACAGCAACCCCAGACCCCCGCCCACCCGCTACCGTGGACCGGATGAGCGATCCGGCACCCTCGCCCAGGTCCCTCGCGGAAGCGCTCCGCGGGCGGGACGACGCCTCCCTGGCCGTACTCCTGCGCAGCCGCCCCGACCTCATCACCCCGGTGCCGACGGACCTCACGCAGCTCGCGACCCGCGCCGGGACAAGGGCCTCCGTCGTACGCGCCCTGGAGCGCCTGGACCGCTTCGCACTCCAGACCGCCGAGGCCCTGGCCGTAGCCGCGGACCCGGCCTCGTACGACGAACTGCTCGCCCTCATGGCGGGCGACCAGGGCGACCCGGCCGTCGAGGGCGCCCTCCCCCGCGCCGTCGCCCTCCTGCGCGAACAGGCCCTGGTCTGGGGCGCCGACGACCGCCTACGACTCGTCCGCACCGCCCGCGAGCTGCTCACCCCCAGCCCCCAGCACCCCTCCCCCACCGGCCTCGGCCCGACCGTGCGGGAGGCGACGGCGGGCATGTCCCCGGGCCGTATCCAGGAGATCGTCACCACCGCCGGACTGCCGTCCACGCACGACTCCGTCTCCGCCGTCGCCGCGCTCACCGACCTGTTCACGGACCGGACCCGGATGGCCGCCCTGCTCGCCCAGGCCTCGGCGGACTCCCTGGACGTACTGCACCGCCTGGTCTGGGGCCCGCCCTACGGCCAGGTCACCGCCGACCCGGCCCCCCGCCTGCGCTGGCTTCTCGACCGCGGCCTGCTGCTGCCGACCTCGCCCGGGACCGTCGTGCTCCCGCGCGAGGTCGCCCTGCACCTGCGCGAGGGCCGCGCCCACCGCACGACCGAGCCGCTGCCGCCCGCCGTGGAGGCCGCGGCGACGTACCGTCCACAGGTTGTGGACAGCACCGCGGCCGGGCAGGCGTTCACCGCGCTGGCGACCGTGGAGGAGCTGCTGAAGGACTGGGACGAGGGCGGCCCGGCGGTCCTGCGCGCGGGCGGGCTCAGCGTCCGTGACCTCAAGCGCACCGCCGTCGCCCTGGACGTCTCCGAGCCGGAGGCCGCGTTCTGGGTCGAACTCGCCTACGCCGCCGGACTGCTCGCCTCCGACGGCGAGGCGGACGAGCGGTACGCGGCGACCCCCGCCTACGACGAGTGGCTGGAGGAGCCCCCGGCGCAGCGCTGGGCCCGGCTGACGCAGGCGTGGCTGGCCGCCACCCGGGTCGCGGGCGTGGTCGGCGGCCGGGACGCCAAGGACCGCCCGCTGAACGCGCTCGGCCCCGGCCTGGACCGTTCCGCCGCCCCCGAGGTACGGCACCGGGTGCTGGCCCTGCTGGCGGGCCTGCCGGAGGGCGCCGCCGCGAGCCCGGAGTCGGTGCTGGCCCGGCTGGGCTGGGAGCGTCCGCTGCGCGGGCAGCACAAGGACGAGGACCCACGCAGGCAGCTCGCCGAGTGGACGCTCGCGGAGGCCGAACGGCTCGGCGTCACCGGACGCGGCGCCCTCTCCGCGCACGGCCGCGCCCTGCTCGGCCTGCCGGAGCCCGCCGTCCACGCCCGCGCCGAGGAGCACCCCGAGCCGACCGGCCCCGGCGACAAGCTCCCCGTCCACCACCACCGCCCCGCCCCTTTGGCCCCGCTCTCCCCGCCCGAGCAGGCCACCGCGGCAGCGGCGGCGGCCCGGCTGCTGACCCCGCTCCTGCCCGAGCCCCTGGACCACGTGCTGCTCCAGGCGGACCTCACCGCCGTCGCCCCCGGCCCGCTCCAGCGCCCGCTCGCCGAGATGCTCGGGATCCTCGCGGACGTGGAGTCCAAGGGCGGGGCGACGGTGTACCGGTTCACGCCGGGGTCGGTGCGCCGCGCCCTGGACGCCGGGCAGTCCGCCTCCGACCTGCACGCCTTCCTCGCCGCGCACTCCCGCACTCCGGTGCCGCAGCCGCTGGCGTACCTGATCGACGACGTGGCCCGTAAGCACGGGCATCTGCGGGTGGGCGCGGCCTCGGCGTACGTGCGCTGCGACGACGACGCGATGCTCAACGAGATCCTCGCCGACAAGCGGGCCGCCGGACTGCGGCTGCGCCGTCTCGCGCCGACCGTGCTCGCCGCGCAGGCCGACCCGGCGACGCTGCTGGAGGGGCTGCGCGCGATGGGGTTCGCCCCGGCCGCCGAGTCCGCCGAGGGCGATGTGCTGATCACCCGGGCCCTCGCCCACCGCACCCCGCCGCGCACCGCGCCGGAGCCGGTTCCGGACGGCCCGCCCGTACCGGACGCCACGCTCCTCTCGGCGGCGATCCGGGCGATCCGGGCGGGCGACATGGCCTCCACGACCCCGCGCAAGGCGGCCCCGCTCGCGGGCGGTGAGCTGCCGCGCACCGGTTCCGCCGAGACCCTGGCCACCATGCAGGCCGCCGTGCTGACCGGCGAGGCGCTGTGGATCGGCTACGTCAACGCCGAGGGCGCCGCCAGCCAGCGCGTCATCGCCCCGATCCGGGTCGAGGGCGGCTTCGTGACGGCGTACGACCACACCGCGGACGAGGTCCGCACGTACCCCCTGCACCGGATCACCGGGGTGGCGGAGCTGGCGGACGACTGAGCCCGTTCGTTCGCGAGTGCGGCACACTGGAGGTTTGGACCAGTCCGGAGGGATGCGTACGTGAACGGACCGCTGATCGTCCAGTCCGACAAGACCCTGCTGTTGGAAGTCGACCACGAGCAGGCCGACGCGTGCCGTCGCGCCATCGCGCCGTTCGCCGAGCTGGAGCGGGCGCCGGAGCACATCCACACCTACCGGGTCACCCCGCTCGGGCTGTGGAACGCCCGCGCCGCCGGTCATGACGCCGAGCAGGTCGTGGACGCGCTCGTGCAGTACAGCAGGTACCCGGTGCCGCACGCGCTGCTCGTCGATGTCGCCGAGACCATGGACCGCTACGGCAGGCTGACGCTGAGCAAGCACCCCGCGCACGGGCTGGTGCTGACCACCACCGACCGTCCGGTGCTGGAGGAGGTGCTGCGCTCCAAGCGCATCGCGCCGCTGGTCGGTGCCCGGATCGACCCGGACACGGTCGTCGTCCACCCCTCCGAGCGGGGGCAGATCAAGCAGACGCTGCTGAAGCTGGGCTGGCCGGCCGAGGACCTCGCCGGGTATGTGGACGGCGAGGCGCATCCGATCGAGCTGGCGGAGGACGGCTGGGCGCTGCGGCCGTACCAGAAGCAGGCCGTGGAGAACTTCTGGCACGGCGGGAGCGGGGTCGTGGTCCTGCCCTGCGGCGCGGGCAAGACGCTGGTCGGGGCGGGGTCGATGGCGCAGGCCAAGTCGACGACGCTGATCCTGGTGACGAACACGGTCTCGGCCCGGCAGTGGAAGCACGAGCTGGTGAAGCGGACCTCGCTGACCGAGGACGAGATCGGCGAGTACAGCGGGACGAAGAAGGAGATCCGGCCCGTCACGATCGCCACGTACCAGGTGCTGACGACCCGGCGGAAGGGCGTCTATCCGCACCTGGAGCTGTTCGACTCCCGGGACTGGGGCCTGATCGTCTACGACGAGGTGCACCTGCTGCCCGCGCCGGTGTTCAAGTTCACCGCCGACCTCCAGGCGCGGCGGCGCCTCGGCCTGACCGCGACCCTCGTGCGCGAGGACGGCCGCGAGTCGGACGTGTTCTCCCTCATCGGCCCGAAGCGGTTCGACGCGCCGTGGAAGGAGATCGAGGCGCAGGGGTACATCGCGCCCGCCGACTGCGTCGAGGTCCGGGTGAACCTCACCGACTCCGAGCGGCTCGCCTACGCGACCGCCGAGCAGGAGGAGAAGTACCGCTTCTGCGCGACGACCGCGACCAAGCGGAAGGTCACGGAGGCGCTGGTCCGGCGGTTCGCGGGGCAGCAGATCCTGGTGATCGGGCAGTACATCGACCAGCTCGACGAGCTGGGGGAGCATCTCAACGCCCCGGTGATCAAGGGCGAGACGTCCAACGCGCAGCGCGAGAAGCTCTTCGACGCCTTCCGGGAGGGCGAGATCAGCGTGCTGGTCGTCTCGAAGGTGGCCAACTTCTCCATCGACCTGCCGGAGGCGACGGTCGCCATCCAGGTCTCGGGCACCTTCGGCTCCCGCCAGGAGGAGGCCCAGCGCCTCGGCCGCGTGCTGCGCCCCAAGTCCGACGGCCACCAGGCGCACTTCTACTCGGTGGTCGCCCGCGACACCATCGACCAGGACTTCGCCGCCCACCGCCAGCGCTTCCTGGCGGAACAGGGCTACGCGTACCGGATCGTGGACGCGGACGAGATCCTCGCGGAGGGCTGAGGAAACGGCTCCCTCTTGGCTGACGCGGGTCGGTACGCTGAGGTGATTGCGCAAGCCACTGCAGGGGAGGGCAGCATGCCCCACGAGGACGTCTACGAGGTGCTGTACACCGAGCCGGCAGCTCGCGACCGGGACCGCCTGGACCCTGTACGCAGGGCCTCGTTCGACAAAGCGGTGGAGATTCTCGCTCGGGACCCGTACACGGAGCTGTCCCGCCCCATAGGAGTGGGCGACCAGGACCGAGAAATCCGGCTCACGTCCCAGATCGTCGCGGAGTACATGGTCTCCCGCGGCCGACTGCTGCTGGTCATGCTGCGGATCTTCGACGACGCGGACATCCTGCTGCCGGAGGCCGACTGAGGCGCGCCCGCGGGAGCGGGCGTCACTTGCGGCGGACGCCCGCCTGTTCGGCGTATTCGCCGAGGACGATCACGTCGAGGGCGGCGCGGGCGAAGACCTTCACGGCTCGCAGGGCGTCGCCGAGGCGGTGGTGGTGGCTGCCGAGGACCGGGGTGGCACCGGTGGCCGGATGGCGGCCGTGGACTGGGTTGATGGTTGCTGCGCTCATGTCTCCATGGTTGCTCGCGGGGGGTAAGGAGGGCATCGGTCCCTCGGGCGAATCGCCGGGGGGCCGCCGTACGTCTGTGGGGCGACGGGTACCCCTCGGGGAGGAGGGGGGCGTCCCCTAGGGGATGACCCACGGGCCGGGGGCCGCGTAATTCGTTGGCGCCCGTGTTGTCCGCTCGCCTAGAATCTCCGCTCTTGCCCGCCTCCCTCCATGGAGTGCCGCCGTCCGGCCGGTACCGGACGGCATCTCGTCGCGCCCGTGTGCGCGCCCGTACCCGTAGGTCCGACCGGAGGCACCCCCTTGTCCACGTCCGCCGACGACCCCCTCTCCCGTGAGCGTTCCCACCTCGCCGCCTCCCGCGCCGCGCTGCGCGCCATGCGCAAGGAGGTGGAGGCGCTCGACATCACCGACGTCACCGCGAACTGGGTCAACGCCGCCGTGCTGGCCCACCAGATCGACGAGCGGATCAAGGCGCTCGCCGATCTGAGCGACACCCCGCTGTTCTTCGGCCGCCTCGACTATCTGCACGCGCCGGGCGTGGAGATGGCCGAGGGCGCGGAGGGCGAACTCTTCTACATCGGGCGGCGGCATGTGCACGACGCCGCCGGTGATCCGATGGTGATCGACTGGCGCGCCCCGGTGTCGCAGCCGTTCTACCGGGCGTCCAAGAAGGACCCGATGGACGTCGGGCTGCGCCGCCGCTTCGGGTACACGGGCGGCGAGCTGACCGCGTACGAGGACGAGCATCTGTCCGACCCGGCGGAGATCGCGCGCACCAGCAGGCTGCTCCAGCAGGAGATCGAACGGCCGCGTGTGGGCCCGATGCGGGACATCGTCGCCACCATCCAGCCCGAGCAGGACGAGATCGTACGGTCCGGGCTCGGCGGCACGGTGTGTGTGCAGGGAGGCCCCGGGACCGGGAAGACGGCCGTGGGTCTGCACCGGGTGGCGTATCTGCTGTACGCGCACCGCGAGCGGCTGGCCCGGACCGGGACGCTGGTGATCGGGCCGAACCGGTCCTTCCTGCACTACATCGAGCAAGTGCTCCCGGCACTGGGCGAGTTGTCGGTGCGCCAGGCCACCGTGGACGACCTGGTCGGGCAGGTGGAGGTGCGCGGCGGCGACGACGCGGCGGCGGCGATCGTGAAGGGCGACGCCCGGATGGCGGAGGTGCTGCGGCGGGCGCTGTACGCGCACGTGACCATGCCGACGGAGGCCGTCGTGGTGGTGCGCGGGTCGCGCCGGTGGCGCGTGCCGGCGTACGAACTCGAAGACATCGTCCGTGAGTTGCTGGACCGGGACATCCGCTACGGCGCCGCCCGGGAGGCGCTGCCCCAGCGGATCGCGCACGCGGTGCTGGTGCAGATGGAGCGGTCCGGTGAGGCGCCGGACGACCGGGTGCAGGACGCGGTGGCGCGCAACGCGGCGGTGAAGGCGGCGGTGAAGGCGATCTGGCCGCCGGTGGACCCGGCGAAGCTGGTGCTGCGGCTGCTGACGGACGCCGAGTTCCTCGCCGCGCACGCGGACGGTGTGCTGAGCGAGGAGGAGCGGAAGACGATTCTGTGGGCACGGCCCGTGCGGTCGGTGAAGTCGGCGAAGTGGTCGGCGGCGGACGCGGTGCTGATCGACGAGGCGGCGGACCTGATCCAGCGCACGCACTCGCTCGGGCACGTGGTGCTGGACGAGGCGCAGGATCTGTCGCCGATGCAGTACCGGGCGGTGGGGCGGCGCTGTACGACGGGGTCGGCGACGGTGCTGGGCGATCTGGCGCAGGGCACCACGCCGTGGGCGACGCGGAGCTGGTCGGAGGCGCTGACCCACCTCGGCAAGCCGGACGGGGTGGTGGAGGAGCTGACGGCGGGTTTCCGCGTCCCGACGGACGTGATCACGTACGCCTCCCGCCTGCTCCCGCACATCGCGCCGGGGCTGACCCCGGTGGCCTCGGTCCGGGAGAACCCGGGCATGTTCGAGGTACGGCAGGTGTCGGGCCCGGCGGACGTGGTGCGCGCCTGCGAGGAACTGCTGCGCAACGAGGGCTCGACGGGCCTGATCGCGGCGGACGCCAGGATCCCCGAGCTGGCGGCGGCCCTGGCCGAGGCGGGCCTGAGCCACCTCTCCCCCGGCGAGGAGACCACCGCCGGCACCCGTCTCACCCTGGTCCCGGCCTCCCTGGCCAAGGGCCTGGAGTACGACTACGTGGTCCTGGACGAACCCCAGGCGGTCGTTGACGCGGAGCCCGACGAGCGCACCGGCCTGCGCCGCCTGTACGTGACGCTGACCCGAGCGGTGTCGGGGTTGATCGTGACGCACGGGGGGCCACTGCCGGAACAGTTGGCGGGGTAGAGCGGCCCCCCTGGGGTGCGTCAGGCCGCCGCGTCCACCGCGCGGCGCCACTGGGCCACCGCCGCCTCGGAGACCGGCTCGGTCCAGCCGCCGGGGCGGGCGGCGCCGCCGATGTGGAAGGCGGTGATGCCGGCGGCGAGGAGATGGGGGACGTGGTCGAGGCGGAGGCCGCCGCCCACCAGGACCTGCTGGTCGTAGCCGGGCTCGCCGTCGCGGGCGGCCTCGGCGAGGAGGGTGGGCAGGCCCTCGTCCACACCGGTCGAGGCACCCGCCGTGAGGTAGGTGTCGAGGCCGGGCAGCCCGTCGAGGGCCTTGCGCAGGGCGTCCCGGTCGGCCGCGTTGTCGATGGCCCGGTGGAAGGTCCAGCGGCAGCCGCCGAGCGCCGCCACCACCCGCTCCACCGCGTCCAGGTCCACCGTGCCGTCCGCGTCGAGGAACCCGAGGACGAACTCCCGTGCCCCGGTCTCCCGCATCTCCCGGGCGACCGCCACCAGCCGGTCGACGTCCCCCGCGGCGAACCCGTCCGCCAGGCGCAGCATGACGCGCACCGGGATGTCCACCGCCTTCAGGATCGCGGCGACGGTCGCTGCCGGCGGGGTGAGCCCGTCGGCCGCCATCTCGGTGACCAGTTCGAGGCGGTCCGCGCCTCCGGCCTGGGCGGCGATGGCGTCCTCGGCGTCGAGGGCGATCACCTCCAGGACTGCACGCTTGCTCATGGGGCCCCTTCGTCGGCGACCAGAGGTCGACTACAGCTCGGCGGATTTACAGGTCTAGTCCAATCCTGCTCCAAGACTACGCCTGCTACACCGCCCGATCACGAGGCGTACCCCACGTCCCGGTCACCGGAAGATCTTCAGCTCCCCTTCCTCCGCCCCGGCCAGCTCGTAGGGCGCCGCCGGGCGCCGCCCGGAGTACAGCCGTACGAGCGTGGCCGCGTCACCGATGAAACGGGCGGGCGTGCGGTCACCGGCGTCGGCACCGAGCCGCAGCGGGTCGTCGACGTCGTCCAGGTCGGCCTGGAGCGCGAGATGACCCCGGGCCCGGGTCACGGCGGCGAGCAGCGGGAGCGCGTACGCCAGCCCGGGCCCGGCGTACGCCTCCGGCTCGCCCCACGCCTCCCGTACGTCCCCGGCGTGCACCCACTCCCCCAGCGCCAGCGCGTCCAACACCCCGCCCGCCTTGGCCAGCACCGGCCCGGACTCCGTCATCCCGCGTTCCAGCTCGTCCACGATCCGCCCGGCCGGCCACTCGGCCCGCTCGGCGATGTCCCGTTCGTTGGCCTCGGGGGAGAAGACCCCCTCCTCGAACCGTCCCTCCGTCACCCGCGTCAGCGCGGCCGAGCAGTGCGCCAGCACATCCCGTACCGACCACCCCGGACACGCCCGCACCGGCGCCGCGAAGTCCGCCTCGTCGCGCGCCCGCAGCACCGGCACCAACGCGTCCCGTTCGACGGTGAGCAGCCGCCCCGGCAGCTCCGGATCCCGTACCCATGTGTCAGTCATCACCCCACGCTAAGGCGTGCGCCCGCGCCCGCGCGGGAGGGAACAATGGGGCGCATGGCCGATCTCGACGCGTTGCGTTCCCGTTTCGTCCGCGCTCTCGAAGCCGCCCGCGGTCCCGGTGGCGGGCCCGACGCGGGGGTGTATGCCGACCGGTTGCTGGAGCGGTGGGGGGAGCCGCAGCGGAAGTACCACACGGTGGCGCATCTGACCGAGGTGCTGGACCGGATCGACGTGCTGGAGGAGTACGCCGACGATCCGGACGTGGTGCGGCTCGCGGCCTGGTTCCACGACGCCGTCTATCTGCCGGACCGGTCGGAGAACGAGGAGCGGTCGGCGCGGCTCGCCGAGCGGGCGCTGGCCGAGGCGGGGCTGCCGGAGGAGAGGACCGCCGAGGTGGCCCGGCTGGTGCGGCTGACCGTGACGCACGACCCGGCCGACGACGACCGTGACGGCCAGGTGCTGTGCGACGCCGACCTCGCCGTGCTGGCGGCGCCGCCCACCGCGTACGCCGCGTACACGGCCGCCGTCCGCGAGGAGTACCACTTCGTGCCGAGCGACGCCTTCCGCGCCGGACGGGCGGCGATTCTGCGTCAACTCCTGGAGCTGCCCCGGCTGTACCGGACGCCGTACGGGGCGGAGAAATGGGAGGCCACGGCCCGGTACAACCTGAACGCGGAGCTGGAAATGCTGTCGCTGCCCGCCGAGCCGCCCGCTTAGTGTGCCCGTATGGGACACACGGGCGGGGAACACGTGCGGCAGGCGGTGGCGGGCTCGGTGGCCCTGCTGCGGACGGCGGTGGACCGGGACTGGGAGGCGGTGCGCGCCGGGGGGCTGGAGTGGAGCTGCCGGCGCACGGCCGAGCACATCGCCGACGACCTGATCGCGTACGCGGGGCGGCTTGCCGCGCGGGCCGACAGTTCCGTCCCCTTCGACCTCACCGTCGACGACGGCGCCGGCAACGAGGGCGTACTGCAGGTCATCGAGACCATGGGCGCCCTGCTGGTGGCCGCCGTGCGCACCGCCCCGCGCGCGGTGCGCGCCTACCACCCCTACCCGTTCCGCTCCGCCAACCGCGACGGCTTCGCCGCGATGGGCGTCGCGGAGGTACTGCTGCACACACGGGACATCGCCGAGGGGCTGGGGCTGGCGTACGAACCGCCCGCCGCGTCGGCCGAGTACGTGCTCACCACGATCTTCCCGGAGGTCCGGCCGGACCCCGACCCCTGGCGCACCCTGCTGTGGGCCACCGGGCGCGGTGAACTGCCCGGCCGTGCGCCGGTCACCGAGTGGCGCTGGCAGAACAACCTCGTCCTGCCCGCCGACCGGCTCACCCTCGAAGGCCTCACCCCGGCGGCGGCCGCGGACCTCGCCGCGGGCGGCGACGGCGGTTTCGACTGGGTCGAGGGCGGCCCGTACGAGGGCACCCGGGAGGCCTCCGGGATGCTGGTCAAGGCGTACGAGGCGGGCGTGCACCGGCCGGAGTTCGGGGTGTTCGTGCTGGTCCGGAGGGAGGACGACCGCGCGGTGGGCGGCCTGGGCTTCCACGGCGCCCCGGACGAGGAGGGCCGGGTGGAGATCGGCTACGACCTCGCGGCACCGGCGCGCGGCAACGGCTATGCCACCGAGGCGCTCCAGGCGCTGTCCGCGTGGGCGCTGGCCAGGGACGACGTACGCACCCTGATGGCCACCGTGGAGCACGCCAACTGGCCGTCGCAGGCGGTCGTCAAGCGGGCCGGGTTCGTGCGGGCCACGCTGGAGGAGGAGCGGGCGATGAGCGAGAGCCGGGAGTCGGACGGGCCGCTCCATGTGTATCTGCGGACGGCCTGAGGGCCGTACCCGCGGAACGGGTTACGCGCTGTGCTTGCGGCGTCTGAGTCCCGCGCCGTACAACAGGCGCACGACCTCCCGGCTGCTGACCTCCACCGCGCCCGCGGCCACCGCGTCGGCGTAGCGGTGGGAGGGCAGGTCGTAGTGGTCCCGTTCGAAGGCGCGCCGGGGTACGTCCAGGGCGGCGGCGAAGGCGTGGAGTTCGGCGTAGGAGACGTCCGAGACCAGGTGGGACCACATCCGGCCGTGGCCGGGCCAGGTGGGAGGGTCGATGTACACCGTCACGAGGGACGCCCCACGGGGTGCACAGGACTCATGGGGCTCGCGAGCTGCGCGGGACCCACGTGGCTCGCGAGGCTCACGTGGCGCCCGCCCCGCCCGTCGCGCTGCCCAGGTTGCCGACCGAGGCGACCTTCACGCCCGCCTTGTGGCACACCCAGTGCGGGTCGGGGCCCAGCTCGGGCTCCACGTCCAGCGCGTGCGGGTCGCCGGTCGCGCAGACCGGGCACAGCGGCCAGCGGCCGTACCGCTCCAGCAGGGCGTCCTGGACGTCCTGGGCGACCAGACCGGCGACGAACCCGGCGCCCTCCGGCCACTGCTGCACCCACCAGCGCCGCTCCGTGACGGACTCCTCCACCAGCGACACCACGTCCGCCTCGGCGACCCGGCCCGCGACCAGATCGGCGAGGACGAGCGCACGCGCCGCGTGCAACGCCTGTTCCAGGTGACCGACGGGGTTGCCGGAAGGGTCGGAAGGGTTGTCGGAGGGGCTGCCGAAGGGAACCATGCCCCCTATTGTGCGCACTCTTGACCGCGACACCGAAGCGAAAATATCTTTCATATCGTGACCCAGCGCGTGAAGGAAACTTTCGAAAAGCCCAGCGGTCCCCCGCCCGCGCCCGCCGCCCTCGCGGCCAAGGTGCGCACCTTGGCGCCGTCCATGACCCGCTCCATGCAGCGGGTCGCCGAGGCCGTCGCCGGTGACCCCGCGGGCTGCGCCGCGCTCACCGTCACCGGACTCGCGGAGCTGACCGGCACCAGCGAGGCCACCGTCGTACGCACCGCCCGGCTGCTCGGCTACCCCGGCTACCGCGATCTTCGCCTGGCCCTCGCCGGACTCGCCGCCCAGCAGCAGTCCGGCCGCGCGCCCGCCCTCACCACCGACATCGCGGTGGACGACCCCATCGCCGACGTGGTCGCCAAACTCGCCTACGACGAGCAGCAGACCCTCGCCGACACCGCGGCCGGACTCGACACCGCCCAGCTCGGCGCCGCCGTCACCGCGCTGGCCGGCGCCCGCCGGATCGATGTCTACGGCGTCGGCGCCTCCGCCCTGGTCGCCCAGGACCTCATGCAGAAACTGCTGCGCATAGGTCTCATAGCCCACGCGCACAGCGACCCGCACCTCGCCGTCACCAACGCCGTGCAACTGCGCGGCGGCGACGTGGCCGTCGCGTTCACCCACTCCGGCTCCACCGGGGACGTGATCGAACCGCTTCGGGTCGCCTTCGAGCACGGCGCGACCACGGTCGCCGTCACCGGACGGCCGGACGGGCCCGTCGCCCAGTACGCGGACCACGTGCTGACCACCTCCACCGCCCGCGAGAGCGAGCTGCGCCCCGCGGCCATGTCCTCCCGCACCAGTCAACTGCTCGTCGTGGACTGCCTGTTCATCGGTGTCGCCCAGCGGACCTACGAGGCCGCGGCGCCCGCCCTGTCGGCGTCCTACGAGGCCCTGGCCCACCGGCACCGACGGTGAGCACCGACGGCCAGGCCGCACCCGCACCCGGAAAGAGCCCATGACCTCCACGTCCGACACCCGCCGGCTGCGCGCCGAGCTGGAGACGCTGACCACCGAGGCGTTCCGCCCCGACCGCGCCGACATCGACCGGCTGCCCACCCTCGAACTGGCCCGCCTGATGAACGGCGAGGACACCTCCGTACCCGCCGCCGTCGCCGAGCGGCTGCCGGAGATCGCCGCCGCCATCGACGCCGTCGCCGAGCGCATGGCCCGCGGCGGACGCCTGGTCTACGCCGGGGCGGGCACCGCCGGACGGCTCGGCGTGCTCGACGCCTCCGAGTGCCCGCCCACCTTCAACACCGAGCCCGGCCAGGTCGTCGGCCTGATCGCGGGCGGTCCGACGGCCATGGTGAGCCCGGTCGAGGGCGCCGAGGACTCCAAGGAGCTGGCCCACGCCGACCTCGACGCGCTCACCCTGACCCCCCTGGACACGGTGGTCGGCATCTCCGCCTCCGGCCGCACGCCCTACGCCATCGGCGCCGTGGAACACGCCCGCGCGCTGGGCGCGTTGACGATCGGCCTGTCCTGCAACGCGGGCAGCGCGCTCGCGGCCGCCGCCGAGCACGGCGTCGAGATCGTGGTCGGGCCGGAGTTCCTCACCGGCTCCACCCGGCTGAAGTCCGGCACGGCGCAGAAGCTGGTCCTCAACATGATCTCGACGATCACGATGATCCGGCTGGGCAAGACCTACGGGAACCTGATGGTCGACGTGCGCGCCTCCAACGACAAGTTGCGGGCCCGCTCGCGGCGGATCGTGGCGCTGGCGACCGGCGCGGACGACGAGGAGATCGAGCGGGCGCTGGCCGCCACCGACGGCGAGGTGAAGAACGCCATCCTGGCCATCGTCACCGGCGTGGACGGCCCAACCGCCGCCCGCCTTCTGGAGGAGTCCGGCGGCCATCTGCGTGCCGCGCTGGCGGCGGCGGGCAGCTGAACCGCACGCTCGGGGGGTGACCACCTCGTACGACACCGCCGCCGCCCTCCTCCCCCTGGTCGGCGGCCCCGCGAACATCACCTCCGTCGCCCACTGCATGACCCGGCTGCGCCTGGGCCTGGCCGACCGCTCCCTGGTGGACGAGGAGGCGCTGCGGGCGGTGCCCGGGGTGCTGGGGGTGGTCGAGGACGACACGTACCAGATCGTGCTGGGGCCGGGGGTGGTGGCGCGGGTGACGGCGGAGTTCGAGGCGCTGCTCACCTCCGCGGGCCAACTGGCCGCGAAGGGCGAGGCGTTGAAGGCGGAGGCCAAGGCCCGCAACGCGACCCCCGGCAAACTCCTTCTGCGCCGCCTGGCGAACATCTTCGTCCCGCTGATCCCGGCGCTGATCGGCTGCGGCATCCTCGCCGGGGTCAACGGCCTGCTGGTGAACCTGGGGTGGCTGCCCGGCGTGACGGCGGCGCTGTCCGTGCTCCCGGCCGCCTTCATGTCGCTGATCGCGGTGTTCGTCGGCCACAACACGGCCAAGGAGTTCGGCGGCACCCCCGTCCTGGGCGGCGCGGTCGCGGCGGTCGTGGTCTACCCCGGGGTCGCGAAGGTGACCGCCTTCGGGGTGACCCTCGCTCCCGGCCAGGGCGGAGTCCTCGGCGCCCTGGCGGCGGCACTGCTGGGCACGTACGTGGAGAAGCGGTGCCGGGGCCGGGTGCCGGGCGCGCTCGACGTGCTGCTGACTCCCACGGTGACGGTCCTGGTCGCGGGCCTCGGCACGCTCTACGGCCTCATGTACGCGGCCGGTGAGATCTCCACCGCCATCGGCACGGCGGCGAACTGGCTGCTGTCGACCACGGGCGCCTTCGCGGGCCTGGTCCTGGGCGGCCTGTTCCTCCCCCTGGTCATGCTGGGCCTGCACCAGGCCCTGATCCCCATCCACACCACGCTCATCGAACAGCAGGGCCACACCGTCCTGCTCCCCATCCTGGCGATGGCGGGCGCGGGCCAGGTAGGCGCGGCGCTCGCGGTCTACGTCCGCCTCCACCACGACACTTCCCTCCGCACCACCATCAAGTCCGCCCTCCCAGCAGGCTTGTTGGGCGTCGGCGAACCCCTCATCTACGGCGTCTCCCTCCCCCTCGGCCGCCCCTTCCTCACGGCCTGCGTCGGCGGAGCCGCGGGCGGCGCCTTCATCGGCACCTTCGCCATGCTCGGCGACCACGTCGGCTCCACCGCCATCGGCCCCTCAGGCTGGGCCCTGTTCCCCCTGCTCTCCGGCGACGGCGGCTGGGCAACGACGGTCACGGTGTACGCGGGCGGACTGATCACCGGGTACGTGGTCGGGTTCGGGGCGACGTATCTGTTCGGGGGGCTGCAGCGGGCAGCGGAAGGCGGTCGGGGGGCCGGGTGACGGCCGCCCGACCGCCTTCGAGTTCAGGACTTGGCCGCTGCCTCGGCCGGGGTCTTCGGTTCCGTGGCCGGTGTCGGTGGGACGCCCTGGCGGGGGATGAAGGACGCGACCGCGAAGGCGAGCAGGGCCGCTCCGGCGCCGACCGCGAGGACCACCTTGAAGCCGTTCTCCGAGGGGAGGGCGTAGCCGCCGAAGTTCGTGGTCATCTGGGCGAGGATGACGCCCGCGATGGCGCTGGCCGTGGAGGTGCCGATGGAGCGCATCAGGGTGTTGAGGCTGTTCGCGGCGGCCGTCTCGGAGGCGGGCACGGCGGCCATGATGAGCGCGGGCATCGAGCCGTAGGTGAAGCCGATACCGGCGCCGATGACGCAGGACACCAGCACGAAGTGCCAGACCTCGGACATCAGCAGGATGTTCAGGCCGTACCCGGCGGCCACGATCAGGGCGCCGATCATGAGGGTGACCTTCGGGCCGCGGGCCCGGGAGACGGCGGCCGAGACGGGGGCCGTGGCCATCATGACCAGGCCGGAGGGGGCCATGACCAGGCCCGCGACCAGCATCGAACGGCCGAGGCCGTAGCCGGTCTGCTCGGGGAGCTGGAGGAGCTGGGGCAGGACCAGGGACATCGCGAACATGGCGAAGCCGACGGCTATCGAGGCCAGGTTGGTGACCAGCACCTGACGGCGGGCCGTGGTGCGCAGGTCGACCAGCGGCTGCGAGGTCCGCAGCTCCCACCAGCCCCAGGCGGGGAGGATCAGCGCGGTCGCGGCGAACAGGCCGAGCGTGGTGGCGCTGGTCCAGCCCCAGTCGGCGCCCTTGGAGATGGCCAGCAGGAGACAGATCAGGCCGGCGGCCATGCCTGCGGCTCCGAGCAGGTCGAAGCGGCCGCCCGTGCGCACCTTCGACTCCGGGACGAACAGCACCACCAGCACGGTGGCGGCGGCGCCGAGGACGGCCGAGGTCCAGAACAGGGTGTGCCAGTCGAAGTTGTCGGCGATCAGCGCGGCGGCCGGCAGGCCGAGGGCGCCGCCGATGCCGAGGGAGGCGCTCATCAGCGCGGTGGCCGAGGCCAGCCGCTCGGCGGGCAGCACGTCCCGCATGATGCTGATGCCGAGCGGGATCACACCGGAGGCAAGGCCCTGCAGCACCCGTCCGATGATCATCGGGACCAGCGACTCGCTGAGCGCGCACACCAGCGAGCCCGCGACCAGCAGCACGGCGCTGACCAGCAGCATCCGCCGCTTGCCGACCATGTCGCCGAGCCGCCCGACGACCGGCGTCGCCACGGCGGCGGCGAGCAGGGTGGCGGTGACCGCCCAGGCGGTGTCCGAGGCCGGGGCGTCCAGCAGCCTCGGCAGCTCGGGGACGATCGGGATGACCAGGGTCTGCATCAGCGAGACGACGATGCCGGCGAGGGCGAGCACCGCCACCACGGCATTCGGCCGCGGCGGTGCGGGCGTGTCGGACATGAAGGGGCCTCCGTCGGCCGAGAGGGGGATGCGCGAGAGAGCTTGACTCGGGCAACTTTAAGTCAGTTGACTGACTTACTCCAAAGCCGGAAGCAGGGGCCCGGGTCAGGACCGGGCCCCTGGTCGGTGTCGACGTGCTGCGGTCAGGTCAGCCTGGTCAGCGACGCCGGGTCGTACGGGGCCAGTTCGGAGAGCCGCCCGGAGAGGACCCTCTGCGCCCAGTTCGGGTCCTGGAGCAGCGCCCGGCCCACGGCGACCAGGTCGAACTCGTCGCGCTCCAGCCGTTCCAGCAGGTTGTCGAGGGAGCCCAGCTCGGCGCCCTCGCCCTGGAACGCCTTGAGGAAGTCGCCGTTCAGCCCGACCGAGCCGACGGTGACGGCGGGCCTGCCGGTCAGCTTCTTCGTCCAGCCCGCGAGGTTGAGGTCGGAGCCGTCGAACTCAGGGAGCCAGTAGCGGCGGGTGGAGGCGTGGAAGGCGTCCACCCCGGCCTCGGCGAGCGGGGTCAGGATCACCTCCAGCTCCTCGGGGGTCTCGGCGAGCCGGGCGTCGTAGACCTCCTGCTTCCACTGCGAATAGCGGAAGATCACCGGGAAGTCGGACGAGACGGAGGCACGGACGGCCGCCACGATCTCCGCGGCGAACCGGGTACGGGCGACCGGGTCGCCGCCGTAGGCGTCGGTACGGCGGTTGGTGCCCGCCCACAGGAACTGGTCGATGAGGTAACCGTGGGCGCCGTGCAGCTCCACGCCGTCGAAGCCGATGCGCTCCGCGGCGGCCGCCGCCTCGGCGAACGCGCCGATGACGTCGTCCAGGTCCTGCCGGGTCATCGCCTTCCCGGTCGGCTCGTCGGCGCCGACGCGCAGCCCGGACGGGCCGACGGCGGGGGCCTCGGGGAACGGCGGCTGGCCCTGCTCGCGCACCATGCCGATGTGCCACAGCTGCGGGACGATCGTGCCGCCCGCCGCGTGCACCGCGTCCGCGACCTTCGTCCACCCGGCGAGCTGCTCCGCCCCGTGGAACCGGGGCACCCGGTCGCTCTGCCCGGCGGAGTCGTGTCCGACGTACGTGCCCTCGGTGACGATCAGGCCGACCCCGGCCGCGGCCCGGCGGGCGTAGTACGACACCACGTCCTCACCCGGGATGCCGCCCGGGGAGAACATGCGGGTCATCGGCGCCATCACGATGCGGTTGGGGACGGTCAGGCCGTTGATCGAGGCCGGGCGGGAGAGGATCTCGGCGGCGCGCGTGGCGACCTCGGACGCGGTGACGGTCACGTGGGGGCTCCTTGGGAGGGGGTGCCGGCTGGTATGTGCGTGTGCATGGAATGCTGTTCAGCGTCAACCCGCCGGGCCCCGCGGCCCATTCCCCCTCTCCCCCGGCCCCTGATGTGACCCCGGACACGCCCGAGGGCGGCACCCCCTGTACGGAACAGGGAGTGCCGCCCTCGGCAAGGACGTGGATCAACCAGGGGTTGATCAGAAGTCCATGTCACCGCCCGGCATGCCGCCCGGAGCGGCCGCGGCGGCCTTCTCCGGCTTGTCGGCGATGACGGCCTCGGTGGTGAGGAACAGCGCGGCGATGGAGGCGGCGTTCTGCAGCGCGGAACGGGTCACCTTCGCCGGGTCGATGATGCCCTCGGCGATCATGTCGACGTACTCGCCGGTCGCGGCGTTCAGACCGTGGCCGACCTGCAGACCGCGGACCTTCTCCACGACGACGCCGCCCTCAAGACCACCGTTGACGGCGATCTGCTTCAGCGGGGCCTCCAGGGCGAGCTTCACGGCGTTGGCGCCGGTCGCCTCGTCACCCTCCAGCTCCAGCTTCTCGAAGACCTGCGAGGCCTGCAGCAGGGCCACGCCACCACCGGCGACGATGCCCTCCTCGACGGCGGCCTTGGCGTTGCGCACCGCGTCCTCGATGCGGTGCTTGCGCTCCTTGAGCTCCACCTCGGTGGCGGCACCGGCCTTGATGACGGCCACGCCGCCCGCGAGCTTGGCCAGGCGCTCCTGGAGCTTCTCGCGGTCGTAGTCGGAGTCGCTGTTCTCGATCTCGGCGCGGATCTGGTTGACCCGGCCCTGGACCTGCTCGGAGGAGCCGGCACCGTCGACGATGGTGGTCTCGTCCTTGGTGATGACGACCTTGCGGGCCTTGCCCAGGAGGTCGAGGGTCGTGTTCTCCAGCTTGAGACCGACCTCCTCGGAGATGACCTCGCCGCCGGTGAGGATGGCGATGTCGTTCAGCATCGCCTTGCGGCGGTCACCGAAGCCCGGGGCCTTGACGGCGACGGACTTGAAGGTGCCGCGGATCTTGTTGACGACCAGGGTCGACAGGGCCTCGCCCTCGACGTCCTCGGCGATGATCAGCAGCGGCTTGCCCGACTGCATGACCTTCTCCAGCAGCGGGAGCAGGTCCTTGACCGCGGAGATCTTGGAGTTGGCGATCAGGATGTACGGGTCGTCGAGGACGGCCTCCATACGCTCCATGTCGGTGGCGAAGTACGCCGAGATGTAGCCCTTGTCGAAGCGCATACCCTCGGTGAGCTCCAGCTCCAGACCGAAGGTCTGGGACTCCTCGACGGTGATGACGCCTTCCTTGCCGACCTTGTCCATGGCCTCGGCGATCAGCTCGCCGATCTGGGTGTCGGCGGCGGAGATGGAGGCCGTGGAAGCGATCTGCTCCTTGGTCTCGACATCCTTGGCCTGCTCCAGCAGGGCGGCGGAGACGGCCTCGACGGCCTTCTCGATGCCGCGCTTCAGAGCCATCGGGTTGGCACCGGCGGCGACGTTGCGCAGACCCTCGCGGACCAGTGCCTGGGCGAGAACGGTCGCGGTGGTCGTACCGTCACCGGCGACGTCGTCCGTCTTCTTGGCGACTTCCTTGACCAGCTCGGCGCCGATCTTCTCGTACGGGTCCTCGAGCTCGATCTCCTTGGCGATGGAGACACCATCGTTGGTGATCGTGGGGGCGCCCCACTTCTTCTCGAGGACGACGTTGCGGCCCTTGGGGCCGAGCGTCACCTTCACGGCGTCCGCGAGCTGGTTCATGCCGCGCTCGAGGCCGCGCCGCGCCTCCTCGTCGAACGCGATGATCTTGGCCATGTGAAGTGGTCCCTCCAGGACTGGGGGTGATTCCTTCGGACCGCGCCCGCGCCCGCGACGGACGGCCTGCCTGCCTCGTGGTTCCTTGCCCCACCCGGCCTGCGGCCTCACCGACCCGGTCCTTCTTTGTCACTCTCACCTTCAGAGTGCTAACGCCAATGATTAGCACTCGGCCCCTGCGAGTGCAAGCGGCTCCCAGGGATCGGGCGGGGTGTGCCGAGGGTGTTCCGGCAGCCCGGAGGGCATGCGGAAGGGCCCGCACCCGGGGAGTTGGGTCCCCTGGGCACGGGCCCTTCTGCAGAAGACTCGCTTGCGGTTCGTTGGTCGCGCGTTCAGGCAGTGACGCGAACCATGTCGGCCTGCGGGCCCTTCTGGCCCTGCGAGATCTCGAACTCGACCCGCTGGCCCTCTTCCAGGGTGCGGTACCCGTCCATCTGGATCGCGCTGTAGTGGACGAAAACATCCGCACCACCGTCGACCGCGATGAAGCCGTACCCCTTCTCCGCGTTGAACCACTTGACGGTGCCCTGAGCCATGCCTAACTCCCCTATTACTGGCCCTTGCACAGATCCACACTTCGCGGACCCGGGTCAGACCTCACCCCCCAGTCGTTGGGGGCGTGCGCCGGAACGCGTCGACCGCGGCTGAATGTATCTGTCCAACTGCCGTCTGCAACAGGTCAATCGGACGAGAATTCTGGACGCACCCGGTCCGGAATGTAGTGAGAATTCGCCCGAATTCAGGGCAAGTCGGGCCCAACAAAAGGCGCGAATGACGCAAAAGGCACGCACACTTTGGCTACTTCTTGCGCATGCGGAGTGCGCGTTCATATGCGTCCGGCATGCAAAGAGCAGGCACGTTCCCCAACTCTATCGCGTCTAACCATGCAGAATTGCCCCCTCCGTTTCTCTTACGGAGAGGGCAATTCGGTGAACTCTCTGTGACGCACCTTACCGACGGTAACGATCAGCCGCCGGCGACCGCGGGAATGATGGAGATCCCGGCGCCGTCGGGGGTCGCCGTCTCCAGGCCCTGCTCGAAGCGGACGTCGTCGTCGTTGACGTACACGTTGACGAAGCGGCGCAGCTTGCCCTGGTCGTCCAGGACGCGCGCGGCGATGCCGGTGTGGTTCTTCTCCAGGTCGGCGATGACCTCGGCGAGGGTCGCGCCCTCGGCCGTCACCTCGGCGGCGCCACCGGTGTAGGTGCGCAGGATCGTGGGGATGCGGACGTTGACGCTCATGATGCGAGGCCAGCCTCTCGGAAGGAGTCGAGGTTCGGGCGGATGGTCGCGGTCAGGCCGGTGCCGGCCACCGCGTCCAGGGTCTTCAGTCCGTCGCCGGTGTTGAGCACGACGGTCGTCTTGGTGGGGTCGAGGACGCCGTTCTCGATGAGCTTCTTGGTGACGCCGACGGTCACCCCGCCCGCGGTCTCGGCGAAGATACCCTCGGTCCGGGCCAGGATCTTGATGGCGTCCACGACCTGCTCGTCGGTCACGTCCTCCACCGCGCCGCCGGTGCGGCGGGCGATGTCCAGCACGTACGGGCCGTCCGCCGGGTTGCCGATGGCCAGCGACTTGGCGATGGTGTTCGGCTTCTGCGGACGGACCACGTCATGGCCCGCCTTGAAGGCCACCGACACCGGGGAGCAGCCCTCGGCCTGCGCACCGAAGATCTTGTACGGCCTGTCCTCGACCAGCCCGAGCTTGATCAGCTCCTGCAGACCCTTGTCGATCTTCGTCAGCTGCGAACCGGAGGCGATCGGCACCACGATCTGGTCCGGGAGCCGCCAGCCGAGCTGCTCGCAGATCTCGTACGCGAGGGTCTTGGAGCCTTCCGCGTAGTACGGCCGCAGGTTGACGTTGACGAAGCCCCAGCCCTCGCCGGCCGGGTCGCCGATCAGCTCGGAGCAGAAGCGGTTCACATCGTCGTAGTTGCCCTCGATGCCGACCAGCTCGCCGCCGTAGACGGCGGCCATGACGACCTTGCCCTGCTCCAGGTCGTGCGGGATGAACACGCAGGAGCGGAGGCCGGCGCGGGCCGCGGCGGCGCCGACGGCGCCGGCCAGGTTGCCGGTGGAGGAGCAGGACAGGGTGGTGAAGCCGAAGGCGCGGGCGGCCTCCAGGGCCTGGGCGACGACGCGGTCCTTGAAGGAGTGCGTCGGGTTACCGGAGTCGTCCTTCACATACAAACCGCCGGTCACGCCGAGCGTGCGGGCCAGGTTGTCGGCCTTGACGAGCTTGGTCCAGCCGGGGTTGAGGTTCGGCTTGTCGGCCACGTCCGCGGGGACGGGCAGCAGCGGCGCGTAGCGCCAGATGTTCGCGGGTCCCGCCTCGATGCGCTTGCGGAGCTCCTCGGTGTCGTAGGACGAGAAGTCGTAGGCGATCTCCAGCGGGCCGAAACACTCCTCGCACGCGAAGACCGGGCCGAGGGGGACGCGGTGACCGCATTCGCGGCAGCTCAGGGCGGCGGCGGGTCCGAGGTCGACGGTGGTATTGCCGGTGCTTGCGACAGTCTGCACAGCCATGTGAGGCGAGGCCCTTTCTCCTCATCTTCCTCACGACGCATCTCGCCGTGAGACGGATTTGGCACCTTCCCTAGCCGGGAGCCTCGCGTGAACGAGAGCCGACTGGAGGGTTGCCGGGGCTTCATCGGGCCGTATCCCTCTGCCCCTCTGGATGAGCGGTATGAAGTTGTGAACGTCGGGCCATCCCGGACATGCGATGGTCATCCGCGTTGTTCAAGACTGTAACCGACGACCTGGACAGTTGAGATAGTCGTCCGAACCGCGAGACGAACCCATCCACAAGCCCCATCCACAAGCCGCATCCGCGGCCGGCCCGAAGGAGCCGCGCACTGTGCTGAACGAAGTCGAGCGCTGGCTGACCGAGCGCTCCTGGTCGGTGACCGATCGACCGCTCCACCGGATTCTGGCGGCCAAGCAGCGCACCGGCCAGACGGTCAGTGTGGTCCTGCCCGCGCTCAACGAGGAGGAGACGGTCGGCGACATCGTCGCCGTGATCAGGCACGACCTGATGCAGCAGGTGCCGCTGGTCGACGAGATCGTGGTCGTCGACTCCGGTTCGACCGACCGCACCTCCGAGGTCGCGGCGGCGGCCGGCGCGACAGTGGTGCACCGGGACGAGATCCTGCCGCGCATCCCGACCGTGCCCGGCAAGGGCGAGGTGCTGTGGCGGTCGCTGCTGGTCACCCGGGGCGACATCGTCTGCTTCATCGACGCGGACCTGAAGGAGTTCTCCTCGGACTTCGTCTCCGGGATCGTCGGCCCGCTGCTCACCGACCCCGGGGTGGACCTGGTCAAGGCGATGTACGACCGTCCGCTGGGCGGCGCCGCCGGGCAGGGCGGCCGGGTCACCGAGCTGATGGCACGCCCGCTGCTGAACATGCACTGGCCGCAGCTCGCGGGGTTCGTGCAGCCGCTGGGCGGGGAGTACGCGGCCCGGCGCACCCTGCTGGAGCAGCTGCCGTTCCCGGTCGGCTACGGCGTGGAGCTGGGCATGCTGGTGGACGCGCTGCACCTGGTGGGGCTGGACGCGCTGGCCCAGGTGGACGTGGGCGTGCGCAAGCACCGGCACCAGGACGGGCAGGCGCTCGGCCGGATGTCGGCGGCGATCTACCGCACGGCGCAGCTCAGGCTGGCCCGCGGGCACCTGGTGCGGCCCTCGCTGATCCAGTTCGAGCGCGGCGAGGACGGGTTCGAGCCGCGGACGTACTCGGTGGACACCGAGGAGCGCCCGCCGATGGTGGAGATCGCGGAGTACGCGTCACGAAAAGTGGCGTGAGGGCGGCGTGATGCTCGTCCCGTCCGGCGGCTCGTACGTTTGAGCGTTTACGGCACGGGCTAGGTTGGAGCACATGGCTTCCACGCATGTGACTTCCGCCCGAGGAGCCGCCCAGGTGCTGGTCGCGTCGAACCGCGGGCCGGTCTCCTACGCCGTCCAGGAGGACGGTTCGCTGCGCGCCAAACGGGGCGGCGGCGGGCTGGTCTCGGGTCTGTCGGCCATCGGGCCGGACGCGGGTGCGCTGTGGGTGTGCTCGGCGCTGTCCGACGGCGACCGGGAGGCGGTGGCCCGCGGGGTCGGCGAGGACGGCGTGCGGATGCTGCCGATCCCGGCCGAGGTGCACGCGGACGCGTACAACGGGGTCGCGAACTCGGTGCTGTGGTTCGTGCACCACATGCTGTACCAGACCCCGCTGGAGCCGGTCTTCGACGCCGGTTTCTGGCGGCAGTGGGAGAACTACGGCCGCTACAACCGGGCCTTCGCCGAGGCGCTGGCCGACGAGGCGGCCGAGGGCGCGGCGGTCCTGGTGCAGGACTACCACCTCACGCTGGTGCCGGGTCTGCTCCGCAAGCTCCGGCCCGACCTGCGCATCGGCCACTTCTCGCACACCCCCTGGGCGCCGGTGGACTACTTCCGGATGCTGCCCGACCGGGTGGCGACGGAGGTCCTTGAGGGCATGCTCGGCGCGGACCGGCTCGGCTTCCTCACCCGGCGCTGGGCGGACGCCTTCACGGCGTGCGCCACGAAGCTGGCGGGCGGTCTGGGCGGTACGCAGGTCGGCGTGCACGGCCTGGGCGCGGACGCGGAGTTCCTGCGGGCGAGGTCCCACGAGCCGGACGTCGAGGAGCGCATCGAGGCCCTGCGCGCGGAGATCGGCCCGGCACCGTCCGGCGAACCGCGCCGCACGATCGTCCGGGTGGACCGTACGGAGCTGTCGAAGAACATCGTCCGGGGCCTCCTGGCGTACCGCCAACTGCTCGCCGACCACCCCGAGTGGCACGAGCGCGTGGCCCATGTGGCCTTCGCCTACCCCTCCCGCCAGGACCTCGCGGTCTACCGCGACTACACGGCGGAGGTCCAGCGGGTGGCCGACGGGATCAACGCCGAGTACGGCACCCCGACGTGGACCCCGGTGGTGCTCCACGTCAAGGACGACTTCGCCCGCTCCCTGGCGGCCTACCGCATCGCCGACGTGGCCCTGGTCAACCCGGTGCGCGACGGCATGAACCTGGTCGCCAAGGAGGTCCCGATCGTCTCGGACGAGGGCTGCGCCCTGGTCCTCTCCCGCGAGGCGGGCGCCCACGAGGAACTCGCCGAGGACGCCCTGGTGGTCAACCCGTACGACATCCTCGACACCGCGCAAGCCCTCCACACGGCCCTGCTCATGCCCCAGCCCGAACGCGCGGAACGCAGCAAGCGCCTGTCGGCGGCGGCCACGGCCCTGCCCCCCAAACAGTGGTTCCTGGACCAACTGAACGCACTGACGGCCTGAGGAACACCGGGGACTTACCGGGCCACGTGCACGGCCCGAAGCCCCGCACGGTCACGACGAGCGGCACGCCACAAGCACCCGCCCGGAGGTCCCCCTCCCGACCCCGCCGCCGGGCCAGAGCCCGCAGTCGGGAGCGCACGGCACCCCCGGCCCGTCGGCGACCGCCAGGCCACCGTGGTGCCCGCCTTCAGCCGCGAGCCCCCGGCTGCCACTGGCCCAAGGCACCGCGGGTCCCTCAAGCCCGCCCGCCAAGCCGCGGCCCGGCGCCACGCCACCACGGCGCCCGGTGAAGCCGTCGGGTCGGCCCCGGTGCCTCGTGGGCGACGCCCTACAGGGCCTCCGCCAGGGCCCGTAGCAACCCCGCCACCGCCTCCGGCCCCGGTACCACCACGTCTGCCTTCTTCGCCAGGTCCGGGACCTCCTCGCTGCCGCTGCAGATCAGCAGGCCGGGGGTGCCCTCCGAGCGGAGTTGTTCGACCGCGGCGTAGGCCGGGAGGTCGCCCAGGTCGTCGCCGGCGTAGAGGATCGAGCCGGCGTCGGCCTCGCGGGCGTAGTCGAGGAGGGCCACGCCCTTGTCCATGCCCGGGGGGCGGAGTTCCAGGACCATGCGGCCCGGCTCGACGATCAGGCCGTGGCGGGCGGCGAGGTCGTCGAGCGGCTTGCGCAGGGCCTCGAAGGCGGCCTGCGGGTCGGCGGCGCGCCGGGTGTGCACGGCGACCGCGCGGCCCTTCTCCTCGATCCAGGTGCCCTGCCAGGCGCCGACGCCGTCGAGGACCCCGGGCAGTTCGGCGCGGGCGGCGGCGACGCCGGGGTCGGGCGCGGGGGCGGTGACCGTACCGGTGACGGCGTCCCAGCGCTCGGCGCCGTAGTGGCCGAGGACCACCAGATGGTCCAGGCCGGCAACGCCCGCGAACCCGCCGTAGCGGACCGCGACGCCCGCCGGGCGGCCGGTGACCACCACCACGGAGGCCACCTTCGGCGCGAGCGCGGCGAGCGCGGGCACCGCGTCGGGGTGGGCCCGGGCCTGCTCGGGGTCCGGCACGATCGGCGCGAGGGTCCCGTCGAAGTCGAGCGCGATCACCGCCCGCCCCGGATCGGCGAGAATCGCGTCGAGCCCGGCCCGTCCAGCGGGCGTCGCGGGCTCCGGCAAGGCGGTCGAATCCGTGTGGCTGCCCATACGAGGGACCCTATCCACCCAGCGCCCCGCGAATCATCGCTCCGCCCGCCGCGCCTCCCGCACCCGGCGCAGCCGGTTCACCGTCACCGGGTCGTGGGCCAGCGCGCGCGGGTCGTCCAGCAGGGCGTTGAGGAGCTGGTAGTAGCGCACCGGGGACAGGTCCAGTTCCTCGCGTATCGCTCGTTCCTTCGCGCCGGGCGTCGGGAAACCGCGGCGCTCCAGGGCCAGGACGGACTGTTCCCTCGGGTTCAGTGGTTCCTGGTTCACGGGACGAACCGTAACCGGCGCCACTGACACCCGGCCCTCACACCCGGCCCTACTCCGCCGTCTCCTCCTTCGACGCCCTCGCCTGGAGTTCGCCCAGGACGGTGGCCGGGTCACCGCCGTAGGCGACCGCGCCGCCTATCTTCTTCTTGATCTCCGCGTTCACCGCCGCCCAGGACGTACGGCCCACCGGGTACAGCTCGGAGGTCGGCAGCGCCTCCAGGAACGGCTTGAGGTGCGCGTCCTCCTTCGCCTCGCTCATGACGTCCCACACCGGCATCGTCACCGGCAGCAGGTCGTACCGGCGGGAGAACTCCAGCACGTTCTCGTCCTCGTAGACGAAGTCCAGGAAGTCCCCGGCCTCCTCCGCGTGCCCGTTCTGCTTGAAGGCCATCATCCAGTCGGCGACGCCCATGGAGATCCGGGTCGGCCCGTCCTCGCCGGGCATCGGCACCATGCCGAACTTCACGCCCTTGTCCTCCGCGGCCTTCATCAGCGTGGGATGCCCGTTGAGCATGCCGACATCGCCCTCGGTGAACGCCTCGAAGGCGTCCGCGCGGTTGAGCGACCGGGGCGCGACCGGCCCGACCAGGTCCTCGCCGACCAGCTCGGACTTCAGCCAGTCGAACGTCTTGACGTTCTCCGGGTCGTCGATGCTGTAGATGCCCGCGTTGGTGTCGGTGTAGCCGCCCCCGCCGCTGAGCAGCCACTGCATGGTCTCGGCCTGCGCCTCCTCGGGCCCGAGCGGCAGCGCGTAGGGGAACTTCACGCCGTCCGCCTTCAGCGCCGCGGCGGCCGCCTTCAGCTCCGCCCAGGTCTTCGGCGGCTGGAGGCCGGCCTGGGCGAACAGGTCCTTGTTGTAGAAGAGCAGCCGGGTGGAGGAGGCGAACGGCATCCCGTACTGCTCCCCCTTCACCGCCCCCGCGGAGGCGAGCTGCGGCAGGAAGTTGGCCTGGGTGGTGATGGAGAGCAGCTCGCTGGCGGTGTAGAGCTTGTCCGCCTTGGCGTAGTCGGCGTACGCGCCGATCTGCGCCAGGTCGGGCGCCTTGTCCGCGTCGACCATCTCCTTGACCTTGCGGTCGACGTCCGTCCAGGAGTACACGCTGACCTCGACCCGCACATCGGGGTGGTCCTTCTCGTACGCCTCGACCAGCGCGTCCCAGTACTTCTTGGAACTGTTCCCCGCACTGTCGCCGTAGTCCGCGGCGACCAGCCTCAGTGTGACCGGGTCCGATCCACCGGTCACCCCGCAGCCGCCCAGGACCGCCGTCACGCCCAGCGCGGACAGCACCGCGACCATCCCTGTGCTCCGACGCCGCATGTAATACCTCAGCCCCAAACCAGCCCGTCGCGAAAAATTTCGAAGCAAACCATAAGGTCTACACCACGTAGTGGACTAGACCTCTTACCGGTACAAGGGTCACACTGTCCCCCGTGAGACATGTCATCGCCCTCGACGTGGGCGGCACCGGGATGAAAGCCGCCCTGGTCGGGGCGGACGGCGCGCTGCTGTACGAGGCGCGCCGCCCGACCGGGCGCGAACGCGGCCCCGACGCGGTCGTCGCGAACATCCTCGACTTCGCCGCCGAACTGCGCGCCCACGGCGCCGAGACCCTCGGCGAGCCCCCCGCCGCGGCCGGCGTCGCCGTCCCCGGCATCGTCGACGAGGCGGCCGGTGTCGCCGCCTACGCCGCCAACCTGGGCTGGCGCGACGTTCCCCTGCGCCGCCTGCTCACCTCCATGCTCGGCGTCCCGGTCGCCCTCGGCCACGACGTGCGCACCGGCGGCCTCGCCGAGGGCCGGATCGGCGCGGGCAAGGGCGCGGACCGGTTCCTGTTCGTGGCGCTGGGCACCGGCATCGCGGGCGCGATCGGCGTGGACGGGCGCGTGGAGGCCGGGGCGCACGGCTTCGCGGGCGAGATCGGCCATGTCGTCGTACGCCCCGGCGGCCCCGAGTGCCCCTGCGGCCAGCGCGGCTGCCTGGAGCGGCTCGCCTCCGCCTCGGCGGTCTCCGAGGCGTGGGCGGCGGCCAGCGGCGACCCGGACGCGGACGCCGCGGACTGCGCGAAGGCCGTCGCGTCCGGCGACCCGAATGCCGTACGGGTCTGGCAGCAGGCCGTGGACGCGCTCGCCGACGGCCTGGTCACGGCGCTCACCCTGCTGGACCCGCGCACACTGATCATCGGTGGCGGCCTCGCCGAGGCGGGGGAAACCTTGTTCACACCGCTGCGGGACGCCGTCCGGCAGCGGGTCACGTTCCAGAAGCTTCCGACGATCGTCCCGGCGGCCTTGGGGGACGCGGCGGGATGCCTCGGCGCCGGGCTACTGGCCTGGGATCTCCTCGACACTACTGACGGCACGGAGGTAACGACCTGATGGCAACTCCCCCAGGGGCGCGGAGCGGCGCCGACACGCGGCTCCGCACCGGAGCGCAGACGATCCTCAAGGGTGCCCGGGTGGCACTGCCCGGCGGGGTCGTCGACAACGGCGAGGTGGTCGTCGAGGGCGACCGGATCGCCGCGAACGCTCAGGAGAACGCCCAGGTCATCGACGTCACCGGCCACTACGTGGTGCCCGGCTTCGTCGACATCCACAACCACGGCGGCGGCGGTGCCAGCTTCACCTCCGGCACCGTCGAGGACGTGCTGACCGGCATCGACACCCACCGCAGGCACGGCACGACCACCCTGGTCGCCTCCACCGTCACCGGCGACATGGACTTCCTCGCCCAGCGCGCCGGGCTGCTGTCCGAGCTGGCCGAGCAGGGCGACCTGGCCGGCATCCACTTCGAGGGGCCGTTCATCTCCCCGTGCCGCAAGGGCGCGCACTCCGAGGAACTGCTGCGCGACCCCGACCCGGCCGAGGTGCGCAAGCTGATCGACGCCGCCCGCGGCCAGGCCCGGATGGTCACCCTCGCCACCGAACTCCCCGGCGGCGTCGACTCGGTGCGGCTGCTCGCCGAGCACGGGGTCATCGCGGCGATCGGGCACACGGACGCCACGTACGAGCAGACCGTGGAGGCGATCGACGCGGGCGCCACCGTGGCGACGCACCTGTTTAACGCCATGCCCGCGCTGGGTCACCGGGCCCCGGGACCGATCGCGGCGCTGCTGGAGGACGAGCGGATCACCGTCGAGCTGATCAACGACGGCACGCATCTGCACCCCGCCTCCCTCCAGCTGGCGTTCCATCACGCGGGCCCCGACCGGGTCGCGTTCATCACCGACGCCATGGACGCGGCCGGCTTCGGCGACGGCCGCTACATGCTCGGCCCGCTGGAGGTCGAGGTCGCCGACGGTGTGGCCCGGCTGGTGGAGGGCGGCTCGATCGCGGGCTCCACCCTCACCCTGGACCGCGCCTTCAAGCGCGCGGTGACCCTGGACGGGCTCTCCGTCGAGGACGCGGTCACCGCCCTGTCCACCACCCCCGCCCGGCTGCTCGGCATGTCCGACTCGATCGGCTCCCTGGAGCCCGGCAAGTACGCCGACCTGGTACTCCTGGACGCCTCCTTCGACGTGAAGGGCGTGCTGCGCCGGGGGGTTTGGGTGGTCGAACCCCACCTGGTGTGATCCGTCCGGTAACAGACAGGCGGCGGCCGTCCCGAGGGCTGGGACGGCCGCCGTCTGTTTGGCATGATCAGGATCGGAAGAGTCAGCACCGCTTTTCGGGGGGAGGTCGGTCCGGGGTGATCCTCACGGTCACGCTGAACACCGCTCTCGACATCACCTATCGCGTACGGGGGCTCAAGCCGCACGCCTCCCACCGGGTCACCGGGGTCCTCGAACGCCCCGGCGGCAAGGGCCTGAACGTGGCACGGGTCCTGGCGGCCCTCGGCCACGAGGTGACGGCGACCGGCTTCGCCGGCGGGGCCACGGGCGACGTCGTACGCGAACTGCTCGCCGCCACCGAGGGGTTGCACGACGCCCTCGTCCCGCTCGGCACCGGCGCCACGCGCCGCACCATAGCCGTCGTGGACGACGTGACCGGCGACACCACCCAGCTCAACGAACCGGGCCCGGCCGTCACCCCCACCGAATGGGCCGCCTTCCAGCGCCGCTACGACGACCTGCTGCCGTCCGCCGACGCGGTCGCCCTGTGCGGCAGCCTCCCGCCGGGCGTCCCGGTGAACGCGTACGCGGGTCTGATCCGCACCGCCCGTGCGGCGGGCGTCCCAGTGCTGCTGGACACCAGCGGCGAGCCCCTGCGCCGCGCGGTCGCCGCCCGCCCCGACATCGTCAAGCCCAACGCCGACGAACTGGCCGAACTCACCGGCTCCCACGAGCCGTTGGGCGCCGTCCAGGACGCCCGCCGTCGGGGCGCCCACGCGGTGGTCGCCTCCCTCGGCGCGGAGGGCCTGCTGGCCCACACCCCGGAGGGCCGCTGGCGCGCCACGCCCCCGGCCTCCCTGCACGGCAACCCGACGGGCGCGGGCGACGCGGCAATGGCGGGCCTGCTCTCGGCCCTGGTGGAGAACCTCCCCTGGCCGGACCGCCTGACCCGCGCGGCAGCCCTGTCAGCGGCGAGCGTCCTGTCCCCGGTGGCCGGGGAGTTCGACCGGGGGACGTACGAGGAACTGCTGGGGCGGGTGAAGGTGACCGGGGAGGTCAGCGCGGCCTAGTTCTTGACGTTCCCCGCCTTGATCCACATCTGGTCCAGCAGGACGTCGCACTTGTCGCCGTTCTCACAGGACAGGGTGAGGGTGTTGGTGCCCTTGTTGAGTGCCGGATACGAGAAGGTGTCGGCCCAGCCCTTCTCGTAGTCGCCCTCGGGTGCGTGCGCGAAGTTGGAGAAGTTGACCTTGGTCGGGAAGACCTTGCCGTTGACGGTGAGCGTCATCGACTGGTCCTTGCCGGGCACGCTGAACCGCGTGAACAGCGTGTAGGGGCCGTCCTCGGGGATGTCGTCGACCGTCCAGGTGACCGAGGCGCCGGGCTGGTTGAGGCCCGTGACATACGTGCCCGCGTTGGCACCCTGCACGTCCGACGCCGTGGTCACACCGGGCGAAAGCCGCAGCGCCTTGGCGTCGATCTCCGGCAGGTCCTTCGGCTTCTCCTCCTTGGCCTCCTTGGAGGGAGTCGACTCCTTGGTCTCCTGCTGGGTCGGGGTGGAGCCGCCGGCCTGGTTGTTGTCGTCGGGCTCGTCGTCGCCGCCCGCCATGGCCACCGCGATGCCGATGACCACCGCCGCGACGACAGCGATGGCGCCGATCAGCAGGCCCTTGGTGTTGGGCCCGCCGCCGCGGCCGCTGCCGCCGCTGTACGCCGGGGCCTGCTGGGTGGTCGGAGCGCCGCCGGGCAGGGTCTCCGGGGCCGCGTAGTGGGCGTTCGGCTGGCCGTAGGCACCCTGCTGCTGCGGAACCTGGCCGTACGCGGCCGTCGGCGCCGCCTGCTGGCCGTACTGCCGCTGGCCGACCGAGCGCACCCGGTTGACCGAGTTCGGGTAGCCATAGCCCCCGGACGGCGGCTGGGCCCCGTTGGCCTGCCCGTCGGCGTAGAGGTAGCCGAACGGGTCGTCGTCCTCGGGCGTATCGGCGCCGTTGTTGCCGGACGTCATCCCTAGGTCTCCTCACCAGGTGCGGGCGGATTCGGTACGTGTGACGAAGGGCGAGCCTACCCGCTCCAGCTGACCCAAACGGGTGACTCGGACCTCATCAGCTCGCTGACCTGGGGATCAACCCGCGCGTCTGTGCTGTTTGGGACGAGATCGTTTCTCTACGTACATCCGTTCGTCGGCGGACTTCAGCACTTCGTCCGCCGTCATCCCGCAGTGCGCCCACCCGATGCCGAAGCTGGCGCCCACCCGCACCGCCCGGCCCTCGGCGCGGATCGGCTGGATGATCTCGTTGCGCAGCCGTACGGCGAGGTCCTGGGCGTCGGCCTTGCCGAGCCCGTCGGCGAGGATCACGAACTCGTCGCCGCCGAGCCGGGCCACGGTGTCACCGTCGCGCACGCCCCGCGACAGCCGCCGGGCGACCTCGATGAGAACCGCGTCACCCGCGTTGTGCCCGAACCGGTCGTTGATCGACTTGAAGCCGTCGAGGTCGCAGAAGAGCACCGCGAGCCCCTTGGTGCCGTCGTCGCGCTCGCTCTCGGGGGCGACGGTGTGCACATGGTGGTCGTAGCCGTCGAGGACGTCGGTGCCGGGGAAGTCGTCGAAGCCCTGGACGTTGACGTCGTACCCGGGGTGGCCGTAGGCGGCGTCCAGGGACTCCAGCGCGCCGGCGTGCGCGGGGCGCCGGCAGAGCCGGGCGGAGAGCCGGGCGCGCAGCTCGGCGGAGTTCGGCAGGCCGGTCAGCGAGTCGTGGGAGGCGCGGTGGGCGAGCTGGAGCTCGCGGCGCTTGCGCTCCTCTATGTCCTCGACGTGGGTGAGCAGGAAGCGCGGCCCGTCGGCGGCGTCGGCGACCACGCTGTTGCGCAGGGACACCCAGACGTAGGTGCCGTCCCGGCGGGCCAGCCGCAGCTCCGCCCGGCCGCCCTCGGCGGAGGTGCGCAGCAGGGTGCCTATGTCCTCGGGGTGGACCAGGTCGGAGAAGGAGTAGCGGCGCATCGCGGAGGCCGGGCGGCCGAGCAGACGGCACAGGGCGTCGTTGGTGCGCAGGATGCGGCCGTGCTGGTCGCCGCCCATCTCGGCGATGGCCATGCCGGAGGGGGCGTACTCGAAGGCCTGCCGGAAGCTTTCCTCGCTGGCCCGCAGGGCCTGCTGCTCGCGCTCAAGCCTGACCAGTGCCCGCTGCATATTCGCACGTAGACGCGCGTTGCTGATCGCGATGGCGGCCTGGAACGCGTACATCTGCAGGGCCTCGCGCCCCCAGGCGCCGGGCAGCCGGCCGTTGCGCGGGCGGTCCACGGAGAGCACGCCGATCAGCTCGCCGCTGCCGCCGCCGTGCACCCCGGGGGTGTACATGGGCGCGAAAAGGCGGTCGGAGGGGTGCCACTCGTCCTCGAAGCGCGGCGCGGGGCCGTCGGTGTACCACTGCGGGACGTCGTCGTCGTCGAGGACCCAGCCCTCGGTGTGCGGGATGAAGACCAGGTCGCCCCAGCGCTCGCCCATGCTCAGCCGCCGCTCCCAGGACTCGCGGGAGCCGGTGCGGCCGGTGATCAGCGCCTCGGCCGCGGGGTTGCCGGCGAGGGCGGCCACGACCAGGTCGCCGTCCTGCCGGACCAGATTGACGCAGGCCAGCTCGTAGCCGAGGCCGGTGACCACGCCGTCGGCAACGGTCTGCAGTGTGTCCGCCAGGCTGCGCGCGGTGTTCATGTCCGCCATGACCTGGTGCAGTTGTCGCAGGGTCGCAAGACGGACGTACGGCTCCGACTCGGTCTCCATGCTCGCCCTCCCCCCGAGACCTCGCAGCGAATCAAGGGTTCTCATCGGCGTATCGTTGTGGCAGCTTCCCAGCCACTGAATCACAGCGCGCTGCCCACTCGGTACACAGGGTCAACAATTAATGGCTCTTGTGACTCAAGTCACAGCAAAAGATGAACAATTGAGTGGGATTTCTGTGTTTTCCCGGTGCGTTTACTGAACACAAAGTGTTCGCCCGGCCGAAGAGGCTGCCGTTGAGGTCGATGAGGTCCTCCGCTGGTCCTAGGTCCCGTCTCGGCCCCCCGCCCGATGCGACGCCCGCGTGGCGCACACTAGCGTCTCCAGCGTGCCGAAGACTCCCCCAGCCGCACTTCCCCCGATCACCGCGTCCGCCCTCGCCGGGCATGCTGAGGGGGTGAGCAACGACGAGTTCCGCGCCGCCATGTCCCGGCTGGCCGCGGGCGTGGTCCTGGTGACCGCGTTCGAGCCCCCGCTGGCCCCGGACGGCCCCAAGGGCGAGGACGTGGGCATGACGGCCACGGCCTTCCTCTCGGTCTCCCTGGACCCGCCCCTGGTGCTGGTCAGCCTGCGTACCGGGGCCCGTATGGACGACCTGCTCGACGAGCAGCCGCTGTGGGCGGTCTCGGTGCTGTCCGAGAGCCAGCGGCACATCGCCGGCCGCTTCGCGATGAAGGGCCGGATCAGCGACCGGCTGCTGTTCGAGGACATCCCCTACGTCCGCGGCGAGGCGACCGGCGCGCCACTGGTGGGCGGCGCGCTGGCGCAGTTGGAGTGCCGGACCGAGCAGCGGGTGGAGGCGGGCGACCACACGCTCGTCATCGGCCGCGTCCTGACCGCGCGCGTACCGAGCGCGGAGGGGGGACCGCTGCTGTATTTCCGCGGTCGCTATCGCCAATTGGGCTGAGCGGAATTCAAATGACGGAGCGTGAAGCGCCGCCCTAAGGTGCGGCCATGACGACCGCCGCCGCACAACCGCGCCTCGATGTCCTGACTCCCGCGAATATCGAGGCCGCCCTCGCCGTCCGGGTCCGCCCCGAGCAGGAGTTCGCCGTGGACCCGGTGGCCAAGTCCCTGGCCGAGGCCTATGTCTGGCCCGGCGTGGCCTGGCCCCGGCTGATCGTCGACGGCGACCGCGCGGTCGGCTTCGTGATGGCCTTCCTCGACATCGACTGGCGCGGCGACGGCAGCGTCATCCGCTCCGGCCTGTGGCGGCTGAACATATCCGCCGGGGAACAGCGGCGCGGATACGGCCGGTTCGCGGTCGAATCGGTGGCGAACGAAATCCGCGACCGGGGCGGCAGGGAAATGTACGTCACCTGGCACGAGGGCCCGGACGGCCCCGCGGACTTCTACCTGGGCCTCGGCTTCGAACCGAACGGGGAGAAGAGCGAAGGGGAGACGGTGGGGGTGCTGAGGCTCTCGTAGCCTCGAAGCCCCTACGTCCAGTCCCGCCCCGAGCGGCCCCGCTTGGTGTCCGAGCGCTGCTTCTTCTCGCGCAGGCGGCGCTCGTTGATGCCTCGGGGGATACGGGTCGGCTTGCGCGGCTTGGGCGGTGGGGCGGTCGCCTCCGCCAGCAGGGACGCCAGGCGTACGGCGGCTGTTTCGCGGTTGCGCCACTGGGAGCGGTGCTCGGAGGAGCGGACGGTGAGGACGCCGTCGACGAGGCGGCCCGCGAGGCGTTCCAGGGCGCGCCGCTTCCACACCTCGGGCAGCGCCTCGGTGCGCGCGAGGTCGAAGCGGAGTTCGACCTGGGAGTCACTGGTGTTGACGTGCTGACCGCCGGGCCCCGAGGAACGCGAGAAACGCCACATGAGCTCGGCCTCGGGCAGCGAGACGGAGCCGCGGATGACGTGAGGACCGGACATGGGGTCCATGTTCCCCGGTCTGTCCGGTCCACGTCACCCCAATATCCGCGCGGGTGCCGAGCGGGTGCCGCGCCGTTACCGCCGTTCGCATGGCGGTTGGTAAAGAAAGTAAAGACACCTGGAACCTTCGCCACCCCTCTCCGCGTTCATAGGGGTAGCTGTAGCTTCAAGGCCGTACTGCCGTACGCAAACGAGGGAAGGGACTCCCAACAATGGCTGTAAGCCTGTCCAAGGGTGGCAACGTCTCGCTCACCAAGGAGGCTCCGGGCCTGACCGCCGTCACCGTGGGCCTCGGCTGGGACGTCCGCACCACCACCGGCACGGACTTCGACCTCGACGCCTCCGCCATCGCGGTCAACACGCAGGGCAAGGTCTACTCCGACGCCCACTTCGTCTTCTTCAACAACAAGCAGACCCCGGACCAGACCATCGTCCACACCGGTGACAACCGCACCGGTGAGGGCGCGGGCGACGACGAGGCCATCAACGTCAACCTGGCCGGCCTTCCCGCCGACGTCGACAAGATCGTCTTCCCGGTCTCGATCTACGACGCCGAGAACCGCTCGCAGAACTTCGGCCAGGTCCGCAACGCCTACATCCGCATCGTCAACCAGGCCGGCGGCGCCGAGATCGCCCGCTACGACCTGTCCGAGGACGCGGCCACCGAGACCGCCATGGTCTTCGGCGAGCTGTACCGCAACGGCGCCGAGTGGAAGTTCCGCGCCGTCGGCCAGGGCTACGCCTCGGGTCTGGTGGGCATCGCCCAGGACTTCGGCGTCAACGTCTGATCCAGGACACCGACGCACCCCGAACCCCCGGCTCCGGCCGGGGGTTCGACCGGGGCACCCGCGGCACGGGGCAGTAGCGTCCCCGGCATGCTTCTCGAACCCCTCCCGCACTCCCCCGACCACGCCCTCCCGGGCCCCCTCCTCACCGAACTCACCGCGCTCTACGCCTCCAACCGCGCGTACCTCGCCCTGAGCGGGGACCTCCCCGACCCGGACGACGTCCGGCCGGAACAGGTGGCGGCGGCACTGGCCGAGGAGTTGGCGCAGCCGAGCGCCGAGGTGCTGCTCGCCCGCAGCGAGGGCCGGCTCGTCGGCCTGGCCGTCATCCTGGCCCGGCACCCCGATCCGGCCGACCCCGACCCGTGGATCGGCCTGCTGATGGTGGACGCGGGCCTGCACGGCAAGGGCCACGGACGGCGGCTCGCCTCCCTCGTGGAGGACCGCTTCCGCGCCGGGGGCCGCACTGCCGTACGCCTCGCCGTCCTCGACAACAACTCCGGCGCCCTCGCCTTCTGGACCGCCCTCGGCTACGGGATCGTGGACCGCCGTACGGACCGGGAACAGGCCCGCCCCTGCACGGTGCTGCGCAAACGGCTCACCCCGCCCGCCGACCACCCCGACGAGGTCTGAACCCGCCATGGACTGGACCCCCTTGGCCGCCACCGCCCTCGGCGCGGCTCCAGCACGCCGAGGCGGTCTGGGCGGCGCGTGCGGCGATGCGCCGGGATCTGGGCACGCCCGCCTGACCGGCCGTCACGGACGTTCCGGCTTGCCCTCCCCGTACAGCCAGTCCGCCCACAGGGGCCCGAAGTCGTGCTCGGGCGCCTGCTGTTCGACGTACGCGGTGAAGTCCTCGGTGTCCGCGTTGCCGTGCCGGTGCTCGGCCGTCCAGCCCCGCACCAGCTCGCCGAAGGCCGCGTCGCCGACGGCCTGGCGGATCTTGTGGACGACCATCGCGCCCCGCTCGTAGACCGGCCGGTCGGAGATGTGCTCGGCGCCGGGCGGTTCGGCGGGCGGGAAGGCCCACAGATCGGCGTCGTCACTCGCGTACAGCCCTCGGAACGTCGTCTCCGCGCTGTCACCGCCGTGCTGCTCCTCCCACAGCCACTCCGCGTAGGTGGCGAAGCCCTCGTTGAGCCACATGTCCTGCCAGCTCTTCGGCGTCACCGAGTTGCCGAACCACTGGTGGGCCAGCTCGTGGACGAGCAGCAAGGTGTCGGGGGCGCCCGGGAAGACGGGGCGGTTCTGGGTCTCCAGGGCGTAGTCGGTGGCGTCGGCCGGGGCGATGATCACGCCGGTGGAGGAGAAGGGGTAGGGGCCGAAGCTCTTCTCCGCCCAGTCCAGCACGCCGGGCAGTTCGGACATGGCCTGCCGCCCGGACTCCCCGCGGGCGACGGCCGAGTGCGCGGGCATGTCCCCGGCCGTGGCGCGACGGACGTCATAGGCGCCGATGGCGAGCGTGGCCAGGTAGCTCGCCATGGGTTCGGCGGTGCGCCAGTGGTACGTCGTACGGCCGTGGCCGGTCCGTTCGCCGGTCAGCTCCCCGTTGGAGACCGCCGCGACGCCCTTCGGGACGGTGATCGAGAGTGTGTAGGAGGCCTTGTCGGAGGGGTGGTGGTTGCCGGGGAACCAGGTCATCGAGCCGTTCGGCTCGCCGAGCGCGAGGGCGCCCGCGCCGCCGTGGGTGCGCAGCCAGCCCTCCTCGGAGCCGTCCGGGTCGGTGATCGTCCTCGGCGTACCGGAGTAGCGGATCCGCACCGCGAAGGTCTCCCCGTCGTCGAGGACGCCGGCCGGGCGGACGATCAGCTCCTGTCCCGCCCGCTCCCACCCCGCCTCCTCCCCCTCGACGGTGACGTCGTCGACCGTGAGCCCCGCGAGGTCCAGGTGGAAGGAGGACAGGTCCTGGGTGGCGCGGGCGGTGAGGGTGGCCGTACCGGTGAGCCGGCGGGTCTCCGGGGCGTAGCGCAGGTCCAGGGCGTAGTGGCTCACGTCGTAGCCACCGTTCCCGGCCTTCGGGAAGTACGGGTCGCCCACCCCGGGCGCACCGGGGGAACCCTGGCCGCCACCTCCGCAGGACGCCAGCGCGAGCAGGGCGGGAACCAGGCACAGCCGTACGAACCGGGACACGTCCGTGATCCTACGAGGGCCGTGACACCATCACCTACGTGCTCGACATCGGCTACGCCCTCTCCAACCGCTTCCCTGACCCGCCGCAGACCGACTACCGCCGCGCGGACGTCCACGCCCTGCGCCACGACCTGTTCTGCGGTGACGTCTATCTCGCGGACACCAAGGAGGACCGGGAGCTGTCCACAGCCTGGGGATGGGTGCCGGTGCTGGACTTCGCCTGGGCGCTGTGCGACATCGTGGAGCGCATCGACCAGGACCCGGCGGGCTCCCGCGCGTCCCGCCCGCAGTACGCGGAACTGGACTTCACCGAGTCCACCGACCGGATGCTCTTCGAGCGCCGCTTCGGCTGGGTCGACGTCGAGGCGGACTGGATGCCGGCCGAGGAGCCCCCGCTGACCTTCTCGCACACCGAACTCCGCCGCGAGGCCCGCGACTTCCTGCACGACCTGATCGCCGACCTGTGCGACCTGCACGAGGACCTGGCGGAGAACCCGGCGATCTGGACCCTCCAGGCGCGGTTTCCACGAGTGCCCTGACCCCCGACCTGCGACCCGCGGGTGTTTTCCGCCGTGGACCTCAGTCCTCCACCCTGATCCCCAGCGCCCCCGCCAGCACCGGTGCCAGATCCAGCAGTTGCCCCGTGCCGATCACCGCCCCCGCGAGCCGGTCCACGCCCCGCGCGATGTCCAGGGCCGCCGCCTCTCTCAGGTCGACGTCGGTGAGCGTGGCCCCGGTCAGGTCGGCCCCCTTGAGCACACAGCCCGGAAAGGCGACCCGCTCCAGGGTGGCGCCGCCGAAGTCCGGCTCCACCAGGACGCAGTTCTCGAAGACGACGTCCCTGAGACGGGCCCCGCGCAGATTCAGGTAGTCGATCTTGCCGCCGCGGACCAGGACCCGTTCCAGGGCGGCACCGTGCAGCTGGACCCCGCCGAGCCGGGCGTCGTGCAGTTCCACGTCCCTCAGGGTCGCCTCGGACAGATCCGTACCGACACCGCGCGGCGCGCTCAGCACCGAGTCCAGGAAGCGGGCGTGACCGAGCCCCGCCCCGTCGAGCACGCACCCCTTCAGCGCGCAGTCCATGAAGCGCGCCCCGCTCCCGTCCTGCCCGCCGAGATCCGCCTCCCGGAACTCCAGACCGTCGTAGTCGCCGTCCGGCTCCAGCTCCCCGCCCTCGAACTCCGCCAGCCCCGGCAACCGCACCTCCGGCCGCCGAGCCGCCTTCACCCTCGTACGGCCATCGCCACCGCCATCGCCACCGCCACCGCTGCCCCTGCCCGCACGCACCATGCCCCCATGCTGCACCGCCCCACTGACAAAGCCCCTGCCAAAGCCGCTGACCTGCGAAGACACGGCCGATGTCACATTTCGAGGCGGTCGCCTCGTCGTATAGGCAGAACGGCCACCGAGCAGAGGGAGACCCCTAATGCACCGCATCACCGTCGTGGGCGGCGGCTTCGCCGGACTCACCGCGGCCATCACCGCCGCCGAGGCGGGCGCCCACGTGACCGTGTACGAGGCCCACCACACCCTGGGCGGACGGGCGCGGACCGCCGAGGGGCCGTACCGGACCAACGAGGGACCCCATGCCCTCTACAACGGCGGACCCCACTGGGCCTGGCTCAAGCAGCGCGATCTCATCGGCCCGCTCGCCCAGCTCCCGCCCCTGGAGGCGGCCCGGCTGCGGCTGCGGCACAAGGGCTCCCTGCGCCGCACCCCGCCCTTCGGGATGCTCAAGCTGCTGCGCCGCGGTCTGCCGCAGGCGCCGGTCGACGTGGACTTCCTGACCTGGGCGACCGGTATCGCGGGCGAGGAGGGCGCGCGGGCCGCGGCCCACTACTCCGCCGTGGCCCTCTTCCACCACGACCCGGGCGCACTGTCCGCCGCGTTCGTGCAGGAGCGACTGCGCCGCGCCACGAAGCTGCCCCCGGAGGCGCACTACCCGCGCGGCGGCTGGGGCAGCGTGATCGGGCGGATGGCCGACCACGCCTGGAACCTCGGCGTACGGATGGAGACCCTGTCCCGCGTCGACACCCTGCCCACCGACACCCCGGTGGTCGTCGCCACCTCGCTGGACTCGGCGCGGCGGCTGCTGAAGGACGACAGCCTGACCTGGACGAGCGGCCGTACGGCGCTGATCGACCTGGCGGTACACACCCGGCGCGGGGACGCCTTCGCGGTGTCCGACCTGGACCGGGCGGGGTGGATCGAACGGTTCACGGCGCAGGACAGGACCCTCGCCCCGGCCGGTGAGTCCCTGATCCAGGGGCAGATCCCGATCGGCCCCGGCGAGTCGAAGGCGGACGGCATCGCCCGCGCGGAGGAACTGCTCGACCTCGCCTTCGAGGGCTGGCGGGACCGGGTCACCTGGCGGCGGGAGGCGCTCGCGGGCGGCCGTACCGGCGCGGTGGACCTGCCCGGCACGAGCTGGCGGGACCGCCCGGCGATCGACCGCGGGGACGGCGTGTACCTGGCGGGCGACCAGGTGGCGGCGCCCGGGGTGCTGTCGGAGGTGTCCTTCAACAGCGCCCTGACCGCGGTGTCGCTGGCGCTGGGCGAGAAGGCCCTTGACCTCAAGCATGCTTGAGGTTGAAAAGTAGCCCCCGGAAGCGAAAACAACGACCGCGAACCACTCCTCTGGGGGACCTCATGCACGCCATCCGCCTGCACGCGTTCGGCCCTGCCGAGAACCTCACGTACGAGGAGGTGGAGGACCCCGTTCCCGGCCCCGGCCAGGTCCGGGTCGCCGTCCGGGCGGCCGGGGTCCACCTCCTCGACACCGCGCTGCGCGAGGGCCGGCAGGGCCCCGCCCCGGCCCCGACGCAGTTGCCGACGATCCCGGGCCGGGAGATCGCGGGCGTGGTCGAGTCACTGGGCGAGGGCGTGTCCGGCATCTGGCTCGGCAGGCGCGTGGTGGCCCACATCGGCTTCGCGCCCGGCGGGTACGCGGAACTCGCCGTCACCGAGGTCGAACGGCTGCACGAGATCCCGGAGAACCTGGACTTCGCCGAGGCGGTCGCCATGATCGGCACGGGGCGTACGGCGATGGGGATCCTCCAGTTCGCCGAGCTGGGCCCCGACTCCGTGGCCGTGATCCCCGCGGCGGCGGGCGGCATCGGCACCCTGCTCGTCCAGTACGCCAAGAACGCCGGCGCCACCGTCATCGGGCTGGCCGGCGGTCCGGAGAAGGTCGCCCGCGTCCAGGCCAACGGCGCGGACCTCGCCGTCGACTACAAGGAGCCCGACTGGCCGGAGAAGGTCCGCGCCTGGCTGGGCGGCCGCACGGCCACGGTCGTCTTCGACGGCGTCGGCGGCGACGCGGCCCGCCACGCCGTCTCCCTTCTCGGCCCGGGCGGCAAGCACGTCGTCTTCGGCTGGTCGGCGGAGGGCATCCAGGGAGGCGAGCCGTACGTGGTGGAGGGCGTCTCGGAACAGGTCCTGGGCCCGGCGATGATGCAGAAGGCCGGCGGCCCCAACCCTGTCCGCACCCTGGAACTCCGGGCCCTGACAGAAGCCGCAGCAGGCCACCTGAAACCCGCAGTCCAGCGCTACCCCCTGCCCCAGGCCCCCAAGGCCCACCACGCCTTGGAAACGAGGGGGACGGTGGGAAAGGTGGTACTGGAGCCGTAAGCCATATCTACGTAGCTGCGGGCAGTCGTGCCGCTGGGGCGGCACGGGTGGGCGGGGGTCCCCCTCTGGGGGAGGCACCCCGCAAGCGCGGGCGAGCGCACCCGCCCCCACCGCAACCCACAGCCCCGCCTACCCCACTACCGCCCAGCCACCCAATCCGCCACCCGAGCCAGCGGCGAGGACACCGCCGCCCCCGTCACCGCCTCCCGCCGATCCGCAGCCCGATACACCGCGTACATCCCCCGCACCCCGATCCACCGCAACGGCTCCGGCTCCCACTTCCGCACCTCGTGCCCCACCCAAGGCAACTCCGTCAGCTCGGTCCGCCCACCCTGCCCGGAGTCCACCTGCACAAGATCCCGCAAGGTACGCGCCGCCAGATTCGCCGTAGCCACACCGGACCCCACATACCCCCCGGCCCAGCCCAGCCCGGTCGACCGATCCAGCGTCACCGTCGCGCACCAGTCCCGAGGCACCCCCAGCACCCCCGACCAGGCATGCGCCACCCGCACCCCCGCCAACTGCGGGAAGAACGCGAGCAGAATCTCCCGCAGCGCCGCGACCGTAGCCTCCTGCGTCCGCCCGTCGTTGTCCGTCGCCGACCCGAAGCGGTACGGCACCCCGCGCCCGCCCAGCGCGATCCGCCCGTCCGCGGTCCGCTGGGCGTACATATAGGCGTGCGCCATGTCCCCGAGCGTCTCCCGTCCGTCCCACCCGACGGACTCCCACTGCTCGTCGCTCAGCGGCTCGGTGACGATCATCGAGGAGTTCATAGGCAGCCACGTCCGCCGCTCACCCTTCAACGCCGCCGTGAACCCCTCCGTGCACCGCAGCACATAGGGCGCCCGCACCGTCCCGTACGGCGTCACCGCGTGCTTGGGCCGGATCTCAGTGACGGGCGTCTGCTCGTGAATGACCACGCCCAGCGCCTCGACCGCCGCCGCCAGCCCCTTCACCAGCTTCACCGGGTGCACCCGCGCCCCGTGCGGCGTCCAGGAGGCCCCCACCGCGTCCGCGATCCGGATCCGCTCGGCGGTCTCCCGGGCCCCGTACAGTTCCCGGTCCTTCTCCCCGAACGCGGCCTCGGCCTCGTGGAAGGCCTTCAACCGGGCCAACTGCGCGGGCGTACGCGCGACTTCGAGCACCCCGCCCTTGTGCACGTCCGCCTCGATGCCCTCCGCCGCCGCGACGGCGACGACCTCGTCGACGGTGTCGTTCATGGCCCGCTGCAACCGGACCGCGGCCTCCTGGCCGTGCAGCTTCGCGTACCGGTCGCGGCCCGCGATGCCGTTGTACAGCCAGCCGCCGTTGCGCCCGGAGGCGCCGTAGCCGCAGAACTTCTGCTCAAGGACGGTAATACGCAGGAAGGGCGCCGCCTTCTTCAGGTAGTACGCCGTCCACAGTCCCGTGTATCCGCCGCCGACGATCACCACGTCGGCCGAGGCGTCCCCGGGCAGCGGCTCCCGCACCGCAGGGAGACCGTCGTCCGCGTACCAGTAGGAGATGCCGCCGTTCACGACATCACTGACCGAGCTGCTCATGGCCGGGACGTTAACCCGCCCCGCCGACCGCTGTCTCCTTCGGATTCCGTCGATATCGCGTGGTGAGAGCCCCAGCGCCCCGGCTACCGTCACCCTGTGACCGACCCCCCGGCAGATCCGGCCGACCGCGCCGACCTCGCCCAGCGCGCCGAGACTTTCCTCCGGACGTGGGACCTCCGCCGTGACGGCCCGCCCATGAGCGGCCGGTGTGCCCTGGTCCTCCCCGTCCGCCGCGCGGACGGCACCCCCGCGGTGCTGAAGCTCCAGGACGTCGACGACGAAACGGTCGGCGAACCGCTCGCCCTGCGCACCTGGAACGGCGACGGCGCCGTACGCCTCCTGGCCGAAGCGGAGGACGGCACCGGCACCCTCCTCCTCGAACGCCTCGACCCCACCCGCACCCTGCACCACCTCCCCGACACCCGACAGGCCACCCTCGTCGTGGCCGGTCTCCTGGCCCACCTCACCGCCACCCCCGCCCCACCAGCCCTGCGCCGCCTGGCCGACCTCGCCCCCCGCCTCCTCGACGAGGCCGCGACCCTCCTCCCCCGGCTCGACGACCCCACCCTCCTGAAGAACTGCGCCGCAGCCGTCCGTGAGGTCGTGGCCGACCCGGGCGACCGCCTCCTGCACTGGGACCTGCACTTCGAGAACGTCCTGGCCGCCGACCGCGCCCCCTGGCTGGCCATCGACCCCAAACCCCTGGCGGGCGACCCCGGCTTCGAACTCTTCCCCGCCCTGTGGAATCGCTTCGACGCCGACGAGGTCCGGTGGCGCTTCGACGCGATGACGGACGTGATGGGCCTCGACCGGGACCGGGCCCGCGCCTGGACCCTGGCCCGGGTCCTGGGAGGCTCGCTGTGGCGGATCGAGGACGGCCACCCGCCCCTGCCCGAGCACCTGGAAATCGCGGCGCGGCTCCTCGCCCGCAGCGGTTAGCCTCCCCGCATGATCCGCACCGCGACCCCCGCCGACATCCCCGTCATCCACGCCCTCGTCCGGGAGCTGGCCGAGTACGAGAAGGCCCTGGAGGAGGCGAAGGCCACCGAGGAGCAGTTGCGCGAGGCGCTCTTCGGTGAGCGTCCCGCCGCCTACGCCCATCTCGCCGTCGACGACACCACCGGCGCACCGGTCGGCTTCGCGCTGTGGTTCCTGAACTTCTCCACCTGGCGCGGCGTCCACGGCATCTACCTGGAGGACCTCTACGTCCGCCCCACCGCCCGCGGCGCCGGCCACGGCAAGGCCCTGCTCACCGAGTTGGCCCGGATCTGCGTGGAGCGCGGCTACCAGCGCCTGGAGTGGTCCGTGCTGAACTGGAACACCCCGTCCATCGCGTTCTACGAGTCGCTGGGCGCCCGCCCGCAGGACGAGTGGACGGTGTACCGGCTCACCGACGAGGCGCTGGTCGAGCTGGGCAGCTGAGCAGGGACCGCGCCACGTCCAGGGGGTCGGCGGCGCCGCCGCGTTCGGTGTGCACGGCCATCACCAGCTCGGGCCGGGCGAGCAGGGCCTCGCCCGCCGGGTCCCCGGCGGCGCGGGCGGCGAGTCCGAGGCCGACCCAGCTCTCCGGGTCGCCGTCCCCGCGCACGATCCGCTCCCGGCACAGCCCGAGCGCGGTCTTCGCATCCCCCGTGACCAGGGCGACGTCCTCGGGCCTGGCGCCCTCCACGGTGGCGCCGGGGTCCGCGCGCAGGGCGTCGAAGCCCGCCGGGTCGGCCAGCAGCCAGCGCAGCAGCACCGCCCGGGTGTCGAAGCCGCGCGCCGGGGTGCCGGGGACGAGTTCCGGCTCGCCGGTCTCCCCCGGCCGTCCCTCCGCGTGTGCGCGTACCACCCGCGGGTCGGGGCGCAGGTGATACGCACGCCAGGTCGCCCGGTGATCCGCCACGGCCAGCTCCGCGGCGGTCCGGGCGGGTTCCGCCACCGGTTCCGCGAGCCACGGCGCGAGCCGCCCCTGAAGTTCGGCCACGAGCCGCCGCCCCAGATCGGTCAGCCCCTCGGGGTCACCGATCCCGCGCAGGGCGTACGCCGTCTGCTCCCGCCACAGCGCGAACTCGAAGCGCCCGAGCGGGTGTTGGCGCCGCCGCCAGAACCCGGTGACCCCGAAGAAGGCGTACACGCCCTGCAACAGCCCGCCGAGCGGCCTCGGGTCGTCCCGCCAGGGCGCGTAGTGCAGCCTTCGGGAGCCGCTCTGGTCCTCGTAGAGCGTGAACAGGTGCATGAAGGCGCTGAGTTTGTTGTGCTGGAACTCGTGCACCAGTGTCGAGGCGAGTTGTTCGCCGTCGTCCGGGAGGGAGGCGAGGGCCGCGCCGAAGGCGTCCCCGGAGGAGGCGCTGTGCGGCCGGAACCGCTCGGCGCGCGGCCGGGGTACGAGGGTGACCAGTCCGTCGGCGAGCGCGCGGGCCGCGTCCTCGTCGAGACCGCGCAGGATGTCCCAGGCCTCGGTGAACAGCTCCTGCCAGTCCTCGGCGGCGACCGGCTCGGTGCGGGTGGGGGTGCGCAGGGTGCGGTAGGGGTCGGTGTCGTCCAGGAGCAGCCCGCACCCGTCTGCGCGCAGCCGGGCCAGCGGATGCCAGTCGGGCCCGTCGAGCGCCCGCCCGCCGACCTCGACCCGCCCGGCGCAGGCGGACACCTCCACGGTCTCCTGCCCGGCGGCGACCCGCATGGCCCCGAGGGCGGGCAGTACGGCCCATCCCTCGCGTACGGGGATGCCGATCCAAAAGTCCAGCCCGGCGCGGATCGCCGCGCTCGCCGCGACGGCGTGCAGATAGCCGGTGTCGGGAGGGGTGTCCCCGGCGACGGAACCGCGCAGCCGCCGCAGGGTGTGCGCCGCCCACACACCGACCGCCGGATAGGCGAGCAGTTCCTCGAAGGCGGCCCCGTCCGCGGCACGGGCCCGCATCAGCAGCCGCCAGGCGTCCTCGGGGACTTCGTCGGAGGCGTCCAGCAGGGCCCGTACGACCAGCAGCCGCCAGCTGCGCTCACTGGCCCGCAGTCCGGCGACGGCGGCGGGATCGCCCCCGCCGCCGAGCAGTTGGTCGAAGGCCTCGGCCGGAAGGACGTGCGCCCCGCTCACGCTTCGTCGCGCTGCGGGTTGTAGCCGCCGAGGCTGCCCGCCGGGTCGTCGATGCGGCTGAGCAGCCGCCGCATGGAGCCGTCCGCGGAAGGAAGCGGATGGGAGGGCCAGGCGTCCAGCGGAACACCGCTGAGGTCAATCAGCTCGGACTCGACTCCGGACTTGTCCATGACCCCGTCCATTTCTGCTATTTCAGGTGTTTTACGGGTTTTCCAGCGGCGACCCTAGTGCATCGCCGCACCCCTCACAGGCACCTCACAGATTCACGCCCCGGAATTAAGCCCGGTCGAGTGAAAAGTGGGCGTACGGGTAGAGACCGGGTCGTGAGGGAACTCGGGGAATCGGTCGAGGAGTTGCACGGCGGACCGGACCCTGCGCGGGTGACGGAGGTGTGGGCACCGTCGGACTCCGGCGAGCGCCGGGGCTCGGGCTACCGGGTGGGCGAGCGGTACGTCCTCACGGCCGCGCATCCGGTGCGCGGCGCCCTCCACGCGGGCGTGCTGGACGGCGGTACGCGCCGGGCGGCACGGGTGCTGTTCTGCTCCGAGGCCGCCGGTGCCGCCCTGCTGGAGCTGCTGGAGCCGTCCGGGGAGGCGCCGCTGCCGGTCTACGGGACCGTCCCGGAGACGGACGCCGGTGTGCCGTTCACGACGGCGGGGTTCCCGCTGGCCGCCCCCGGCGCGGTCGTTCGCGCGGGACGGCTCCGCCCGCGCCGCACCGCCCTCGAACTCACCGTCTCCCCACCCGCCGCGACCCACTCCCCCTGGGAGGGCATGTCCGGCGCCGCGGTCTGGTGCGAGGGCGCGCTGGTCGGTCTGGTCGGCGGCCAGGAGCGGGTCTCGGACCCGTCCCGCCTGACCGCGGCCCGCGCCGACCGCTGGCACGACCTGCTGACCGGCCCCCAACTGGCCCTGCTGCACGAACACGCCGGATTCCCGGCCACCCCCGCCGGTCTGACCCGCCCGGCCCCGTCCCCGCCGACGGCCACGGGCCCCACCGGCCTGGCCCGCCTCCCCGCCAACCTCCCGCCCCGCGAACTCGACGGCCTGGTCACCGCCCTGACCGCCATCCCCTCCGTCAGCGACCGCAACAGCCTGACCCTGATCCTGGAAGGCGTCGATCCGGTGGTCGCCGCCATGAGCCCCCGCTCCCCCGCCCTGCGCCCGGACATCTTCGGAATCGTGCGCACCTGCCTGCGTTATCCGGGGACCTTGGACCAACTCCTGGACGCGATACGGTTGGTGGAGGGCGAATCCGTCGGGGTCGCCCGAATGGACCAGGAGGCGGTGGAGTTGTCCCGGCGCCATTGCTGACCTGATATCGCGGCGCGGCACGGGTGCGGTGTTTCATCCCCTGAAGGGCGGGCCATCTATCAGGGGGATGTGAGCAACCCGCCTTGCAACGACAGCCGGGGGGAAGGGGTTTGGGCGTCATGGAGCCGTCTGTGGCCGCCGTCGAGTCCAACCTAGTCGATCTCGCGGGGGTGTCTCTTGAAACGCTGCGCTCCATGGACGGTCGGGTTCTCGCCGGTTCCCTGGAAGAGCTGCGGCAGCGCATCGACCTCGCGCAGGCGAGCGTCAGCGACTTCAACCCCAGCGCGGAGCGGTTCGACTGAGGGGGCCGGGGCCGCCCATGCGTGCTGAGCACACGCTCCCCCATCACCGTCTGCCGTCGTCCGGCCTGGAGGAACTGAGCTGCGGCGAGGGCGGTCCGGCCACCGTCGACCTGCTGCTCGCGGCCGAACGCAGCAGACGGCTGCTGCTGTTACGGATGCTCGACGACGCCACCGATCTCGGCCCCGCCTGGGACCTGCTGAGCGCGGCACAACTGCGCGCACCGGACGTCGTCGACGAGCTGCTGATGTATCCGCAGACCGGGATGTGGCTGGCCACGGCGCTGCGCCGACTGCGCGGCAGCCTCCCGCAGGACGAGCCACCGCTGTCGGTGGTGCTGGGCCACCTCTCCTGTCTGGCCGCCGTCGCCGCGCTGCGCGCGGAGCTGGACTTCGCCATCGAGGTCCCGGTGCGGCACGGTCGGGTGCCCCTGCCGACCCTGGGCTGCGCCGAACTCCCCACGACAGAGCCGTGGTCCACGGCGACGCTACGCGCGCAGGCGGGCCGTACGACCCTCACGGCACCGGGTGCCACGGTCACCGTGCCGAGCCCGCCGGACACCCCGGCACCGGGCTGGCGCCCCCTGCGGCTGCTGTCGCTGGGCCCCGCGACCCACCGCCTCACCCTGGCCCTGGACGACATCGACCCGTACCGGACCTACCCCACGCCCACCGAGCCGGACCCGCTCTCCGAGGAGGCGGCCGAGCAGTGGCGGCGGTTGCTGGAGCGGGCCTGGACGGTCCTGCTGGACGAACAGCCTCGTACCGCCGAGGCGATGCGCCGGGGGCTGTTGTCACTGACCCCGGGCCCGGCGAGGGAAAGGTTTCGGCCACGCAGTGTGACCGCGGGGGACGCCTTCGGCGGTATCGAGTCCTCGGAGCCGGACGACGCGGTGCAACTGGCGGTGACCCTGGTGCACGAGTTCCAGCACACCAAGCTGGGCGGCCTGCTGCACCTGACGCCGCTGCTGACCGAGGAGACCTCCGAGACACCCGAACTCTGGTACGCCCCCTGGCGGGACGACCCACGCCCGCTGGACGGCCTGCTGCAGGGCATCTACGCCTTCGTCGGCATCGCCCGCTTCTGGCGCACCCACCGCCTGGCATCCGGTGCCGCGACACCCACCGCCCACTTCGAGTTCGCCCTGTGGCGGACCCACGTCACCACGGCCCTGCGCCAGGTGCACCGCCACGAACGCCTCACCCCCGTCGGCGCCCAGCTCCTGGACCGCCTGTACGCCCTGTGCACCCGCTGGCTGGACGAACCGGTGCCCGAGACCCCGCTGGCCCTGGCCCGCGCCTGCGCCGCCGACCACACCACCCGCTGGCGCGCCCACCATCTGCGCCCGCCGCGCGGGGCCGTGGAGGAGGCGGCCCGGGCCTGGCTGGCGAACACCCCGGCCCCGCCCCGCTCCCTCGCGGCACCCCCCGACGTGGTCACCGACGACTCGGCCCGCTGGCTGGACACCCTGGCGGTCCTGACCCGCCACCGGCTCTCGGGCGAGGACCCGGAGAAGGCGGCAGTGACCGGGGCGACCCCGGCGGACGTGCTCCTGGCGTCCGGCGAGGCGGAGGCGGCACAGGCGGCCTACCTCACCCACCTGTCGACCACCCCGGACCACCCCACGGCCTGGTCGGGCCTGTCCCACTGCCTCGCCCAGACCCGGACGGCCCCCACGGCGGCCCACTTCCTGCGTCACCACCCGGAACGGGCACGAGCGGTCCACACCGCGATAGCCGAGGCGACGGGAACCCCACCGGACCCCATAGCCCTGGCGACGTGGCTGGCGAACTAGGAGCCCAGCTCCGCAGCTGCGGGCAGTCGAAGCCGCTGTACCCGCCTAGCTGCGGGCAGTCGAAGCCGCTGTACCCGCCTAGCTGCGGGCAGTCGTGCCGCAGGGCGGCACGGGTGGGCGCGGCGGCACCCGCAAGCGCGGGCAAGCGAAA
>NZ_FLSP01000037.1 GCF_900091315.1 Streptomyces sp. DI166 | reverse complement strand
AGCGTGCCGTGCGGCGGCGGGCGCGCGGACGCCAGTCGTCGCGGCGCCGGGTGCGGCCCGGTGCGCGCCCGCGTCCCGGGCCTCGCGGAAGGCGGCGACCGCGCGCCGCTCGCCCTCGGCGTCCAGGGTGTCCGAACGCATGGCGGCGGCCAGCAGGGTCTCCAGGTCTGGGCCGCCAGGGTGCGCGCTCCGACGGCCGACCGCGCCGCCGTCGCTCAGCTGTTCACCCATGTCCGTGTCCGTTCCTGTTCCGCCCTGTCCGCCCCGGGGCACGGCGGCCTGCCGGGTCCTGCGTGGCCCCTGGGGCCCGTGCGGGCCGCGTGCCCCCTGGGGACGACGCGGTCTCCGCGACCGGTGAGAGGGGCCGCGCTGCCCTGTCCTACGCCCGCGCGCCCCGCAACGTTCATTTCGACTCCCCCAGCGTGCGCGGACTCTCATCCGTCACACTCGCCGCGCCCAACTGGTCCGCCAGCCGCTTCAGACCCCGGTACGCGGCGGTGCGCACCGCGCCGGGCCGCTTGCCGAGGACCCGTGCCGCGGCCGGTCCGTCGAGTCCGACCACCACCCGCAGCAGCACCGCCTCCGCCTGGTCCCGGGGCAGCCCCCGCACCAGCTCCAGGGCGTGCGCGGTGGAGATCGACTCCAGTGCCTGCTCGTGCGTGCTGTGCGGTCCCGGAAGGTCGAGTACGTCCTGCTCGGTCGCCGTCCCCCGGGGCCGTACCCGCAGGCGGCGCAGATGGTCCAGCGCCCGGTGCCGGGCGATGGTCGCGCTCCAGCCCCGGAAGCCCGCCCCGTCGCCCTTGAACCGGCCGAGGTCCCGGGCGATCTCCAGCCAGGCGTCGGCGGCCACGTCCTCGGCGTCGTCGCCGACGATGCCGCGCAGATAGCCGAGGAGTCCGGGCTGCACGAGCCGGTAGGCGACGCCGAAGGCCGCCTCGTCGCCCTCCTGCGCCCGCGCCACCGCCCTGCCCAGCTCGGCGTCGTACGCGTGCCCGCGGCGGGGTTCCGCTCCCTGGCCCAAACCGTCCTCGTCCTGCCGAGTTCACGGCGGATCCGTGCCGTGCGGCACGACCCGCCCTCTGTTCACGCCCCCACGGGCAACAGCGCCGCGCTTCACAGAAGTGTCACAGCGCCGCCTTCACCCCACCCGTCTCAGGCGACCGCCCGCCGGGTGCGGCGCGGGGCCGGGCGGGCCCGCCCGTGCAGGGTCAGGTAGAAGGTCTGCAGGGAGTCCTCGGGCGCACCGGACTCGAACCGGTTGCGGACCTTGCCGAGCGGGTTCCACACCCGGCCGTCCGGCATCCGTACCCCCACCGGCTGCCCGAAGAGGTCCCGCTGCCGCTCGTCGCAGTCCACCCAGCGCGCGCCCGCCCGGCGCACCAGCACCTCACCGACGTACGCCCCGAGCCCCAGGAGCGTCTCGGCGGCCCGGTCGGTGTCGGCGCCGCCCTTGCGCAGGCCGTCCAGGAGGAAGTCGACGACGCGCAGGCTGGCCACGGAGTAGTCGAGCGGCAGCCTGCCGCGGGCGGTGACCCGGGTGACGAAGGCCGCCGCGTGACCGCGCATCCCGCTCGCGCCCGGCGCCCTGACGTCCGTGTGTCCCATCGCCCCACCCTCACTCGATCCGGCCTCGCTCGGTCCGGGGGAGCGGTCCGTCGACTCCCCCGTCCGACCCAGCGGATTTCGCCACCCGGGCATCACAGGGTGCGGCTGTGCTCATCCACACACAGAAATCACACGGTTCCGTACAACCTTTCGCGAGGGTGATGTTTGCGGTCCGGCCGACGCTGGGGGGAGAGCACGCCTGTTACAGGCGTGGCTGTTGTGTCCAATCTCCCTAGGGGTGGGGTAGTTGAGTCCACGTCGGACCCATGCGTACAAACCGCTCAGTCTCAGAAAGCGGGCCTGGCTGACCGTCGGAGCGGTCGTCCTGAGCGGAGCGGGGGTCGTCACGTACGCGATGGCCGACCAGCCCGCGCCCGCCGACGACAAGCCCGCCGAGCGGGCGCCGTCGGTGCGGACGCTGAAGTTGCGGAGCGAGGGCGGCGGCCGCAAGGGCCTCGACAGGCGTACGACCGAACAGTTCAGTGCCGTGGTGGTGACCTGGGACGACCCCGAGGCGGAGACCAGGGGCACCCCGCAGGTGCGCACCCGGGACATCGACACGGGCGCCTGGTCGCCGTGGCGGGACCTGGTCCTGGAGCCGAGCCAGGCCGAGGGCAAGGAGGCCGAGCGGGCCGCCCTGCGCGGCGGCACGGAGTCGGTGTGGACCGGAGAGTCCGACGGTGTCGAGGTGCGGGTCGTGGGCGACGACGGCACCGAGGTGGGCGGCCAGCCCGCCGGCATGGACATCAAGCTGCTGGACCCGGGCACCGGCCCGGAGACCGGGCTGGAACCGGCCGCCTTCGCGGCGGAGACCTCGGCACCCGCGACGACCGAGTCGCCCACGGCCACCGTGTCCGCCGCGCCCACCGAGTCCGAGTCGCCGTCCCCGACGCCGACGCCGACCGACACCGAGTCGCCGTCCCCGACCCCCACCGAGACCGTCCCCGAGCCCCGGCCCTCCACGGTCGCCAAGCCGCCGATCATCACGCAGGCCCAGTGGGGCGCGTCCACCGACTACAACGGCACGCCGACCTACGGCACCGAGATCAAGGCCGCCGTCGTCCACCACACCGGCGTCGACACCGACAACACGCTGTCCTGCGCCGAGTCCGCGGCCCGGATGCGCACCATCCAGCAGGCGCACTTCGCCCAGGACTACTTCGACGTCGGCTACAACTTCGTCGTCGACAAGTGCGGCCAGATCTTCGAGGGCCGCAGCGGCGGCACGGACCTGCCGGTGGTCGGCGCGCACGACATCGGGTTCAACACCGACACGCTCGGCATCTCCTACATCGGCAACTTCGAGTCGGCCAAGCCCAGCAGGGCCGCCCTCGACGCCATCGCGCGGCTGGTCGCCTGGAAGTTCGGCATGTACGGCGTCGACCCGGCCGGCAAGGTCACGCTGACCTCGCGGGCGCCGCAGGGCTCCAGCGGCAACAAGGTCCCCGAGGGCCAGGAGATCACCCTGCCGCGCGTCTTCGGCCACCGCGACACCAACACCACGCTCTGCCCCGGGGCGAACCTGTACCCGAAGCTCGGCCGGATCGCGACGCTCGCCGGGACGCCGGGCATCTCGCACGCACTGGCCACCGCCGACTTCAACCGCGACGGCGTCAACGACCTGGTCGCGGGCACCCCGAAGGCCAACCGGGTCACGGTGATACCGGGCAGCGTCGACGGTCCGGTCCCGGCGGCCCGGATCGGTCTGACCCAGAACAGCCCCGGGGTTCCCGGCTCCTCGGAGTCCGGTGACTCCTTCGGCGCCGCCACCGCCTGGGGCGACGTGAACGGCGACGGTCACGCCGACCTCGCGATCGGCGTCCCGGGCGAGGACGACACCAGCGGCAGCGCCGACCGCGGCGCGGTCACTGTGCTGTACGGCCCGGGGCTCGACACCGGTTTCTCGTACACCACGAGTGGTGTCACCCGGGCCGGTGCCAAGCTCGGTTCGGCGGTGGCCGTCGGCGACTTCGACGGCGACGGCAAGGCGGACGTCTTCGCAGCGGGCTCCGGCAAGGGCGGCAGCTACAACGTCCGGCTGACCGACGGCGCGACCACGTACGGCGCCCTCACCACGGCCACCGGTGCGGTGGCGCACCTGGACGCGGCGAGCGGCGACTTCAACCGGGACGGCTACGCCGACGTGGCCCTGAACTACCGCGACACCGGCGGCACCGGCCGCGTGGTCCGCTTCGCGGGCTCGGCGTCCGGCCTGACCAAGGCGGGTGTGCTGTCGGTCAAGGGCGGCCGGTCGGTCGCGTCCGGAGACTTCGACGCCAACGGCTACGACGACCTCGTCATCGGCCAGCCGGTCGCCGCGGAGTCCGGTGCCATCTCCGGCGGACAGATCACCATGCTGTTCGGCACCTCGACCGGCTTCACCACCACCGGCATGAAGGTCATTCACCAGGACACCGCGGGCGTGCCCGGCGGCAACGAGTCGGGCGACGCCTTGGGCATCTCCGTCTCGGCCGGTGACTTCGACGCCGACGGCTACGCCGACGTGCTGACCGGCGCCCGCAACGAGGACCTCACCCGCAGCGGCGTCAGCCACGCCAACGCCGGTACCACGGTGCTGGTCAGGGGCGGCCCGAACGGGCTGACCGGCTCCGGCTCGCTGGCCCTCTCGCAGGACACCGCGGGCGTGCCCGGCGCCGCCGAGAAGGGCGACCAGTTCGGTACGTCCGTGTCGCTGACCGACCTGTCCGGCTACGGCCGCGCCGACCTCACCGTCGGCGCCGAGGGCGAGGACGCCTTCAACGGCCTCCTGCTGCACGTCCCGAGCAACAGCGGCGGCCTCGGCATCGGTGACGCGGTGGCCTACAGCAGGTCCGTGCTCGGCACGCCGACCGGGGGGCGGCTCGGGCAGGTGCTCGCGCCGTAACGGCCCGGAACGCACCGGCCGGCCGGGATCCCGCTCACCGCGCGGGACCCCGGCCGGCTTTCATATGCCGCCGCGTGTCGCGTCCCGGCACAGCAGCCGCAGCGAGCCGTCCTCGGTGAAGCAGCGGCGGGCCTCCTCGATCGGGTCCCACAGCCTGCCATCGGGCGTACGGAGCCAGTGCTCGCCGCCGGAGGACCACCACTCGGCACCGGTCTGGCGGGCGATCACCTCCCCCGCGTACGCCCCGAGTCCGCGCAGCACCTCCGCCACGGCGGCCCACGGGGTGCCCTCGCGGCGCAGATCGTCGATGATCCGGTCCACCCGCCACAGGCTCTGCGCCGAGTAGTCCAGGCGCAGGCCCGCCCCCTCGCGCATGGTCGAAACCGCGTCCGCCGCCCATCGCACCGGCTTCGCCGCGGCCGTGGGCCTGGTCTGATGCTGTGTCGTCACACCGACAAGAGCGCGCCCGTCTCGGGTTTCGTCACCCGGATCGGGCGGCTGCGCGCAACCGCCGCAGGATTGCCGCACGGCCGCCCCAGGACCGTCACAGGAACCTCCCGGGAACCGGGTGTGACACCTCGCCGCTCCCGTGCGCTCCACTGACTGATGAGCGTGTACTTCCATCTGCGCGCGGTGCCGCCCTCGGCGCTGCGCAACAGCGCGTCATGGTTCCGCCGTCTGTTCGACGACGACTGGGACACCGTCCGCGACCGGATCGGCAGGCACCGCGAGGAGGTGCTGGACAGGGGGTACCTGCACCACGAGTTGCTGTACGCGGGCGTGCCGCCGTACCGGGCCCAGGAGGGGCCGTGCACCCATGTGGTGCTCGGTGGCCGTCCGATCGGTCACCCCGATCCGTCCCGGCCGCCCTTCCTGCTGCTCACCGCGGCCCAGGCCGGCCGGGTCGCCGAGTACCTGGAGGACACGGATTTCGCGGACCTGTGGGAGAGGGCCCGCGAGGAGGTGATGCGCCCTTACGGCATGCCGGAGCTGGAGCGGGACGTGCGCGGTGCCTTCGCCGCCGCGCACCGGGATCTGCGGGCCTTCTACACGCAGACCGCCCACTACGGCGACGCGGTCGTGAAGTGGCTGATGGGGTCGGACAGTCGGCTGACACGGGAGCGGGACGCGCCGGTGGGGTGAGGCACATGAGGGTCAGCCCCGCCCCCGCGCACGTCTGGACACCACCGCGCGCAGCACCCGGCGCCCCTCGGTGCACACCTCCAGTGCCGGGCGCAGTCCGCCCGCCTCGTGCTGGGCGAGCAGCTCCAGCACCGCGACCTGGCGGCGCAGTTCGGCGGCGAGCAGCGGCGGCATGCCCTCCGTGTCGCCCTCGCGGCGGGCGTCGACGGGGGTGTCGTCGTCGGCGGCGTCGAGCAGCAGGTGGATCCGGAGCGCGGCGACCGAGCAGGCCTCGGCCCACTCGCGCACCGCGCTGTCGGCCGGGGCCTTCGGGGCGGCGTCGAGCATCCGGTGGGCGAGGACGGCCGCCTCGTCCTCCTCGGAGTCCTCGGGGACGCCGACCTTGCCGCGCACCTCGTCGAGCAGGGCGGCCCACTGCCCGGTGTCGCCGCCGGTGCCGAGGGTGCCCCACAGCGGCCGCAGCAGCTCGTCGTCACCGCCCAGCAGGGGCACACACCGATCCAAACAAGCCAACCCGCTGGCGGCCAGTCCGCGTTCGTCCGCCCGAGCGATCAGCTCCACCAGACTCATGCACGCCTCCTTCGCCTGCGGTCCTCCCTTACGGAACCCGCACTTCCCCTAACTGCGTGCGACGGCTCCGGAGTGTCACAGGGGCACCACACCAAGCCCGTCGAGCAGCTGGAAGAAATGGTTTTCGGCCAAAGAGTCCGGGTCGGTGTCGAACACCCCGAGGAGGGCCTCGGCGGTCACGGTGTGCCCGGCCTCCGCGGCCCAGGCGACGGCCCGTTCGGCGGCGTCGCGCGGCTGGAGGAAGTAGTCGTCGAGCGAGACGTCCTCCCCCGCGCCCAGCCGACGGGCCATCGCCTCCCGGCCGATGCAGGCGGCCCACGCCCCGCTCTCCGGGCCGGCCGCCTCGATCACCGCGCACTCGCTGTCCATGACGTACCCGAACAGCGCGGGCTCGCCGGTCTGATGGGCGAGCTCCAGCATGTTCCCGACGTCGCCCTCGCCGCCCGGGTACTCCCAGATCTGCCAGCCGCCCGGTGTCTCCTGGCGCAGTGTCATGCCCGGGGCGCCCGACAGCGCCGCGAGTTCCGCGAGCGGCCGGTCGGCGCGCCCCACGACGTAGTACCCCCAGTAGCCCATCTCCGTCCCCCCACGCTGCTCGGTTCGGCTCCGGCCGAATACACCACAGCCGTACTGCCGTTCGCAGCCGAACCGGACAATTCCGTACGCGGGGCTCAGCCGAGGCGGTCGGCGAGGGCCTTGAACTGCGCCCAGGACTGCTGGGGCCTGCCGGGGTTCCAGAGCTTCTCCACCGTCGCCCGGATCGGCATGCGCACTCCGGCCGCGACCTGGTCCTGGGTCTGGGAGTTCGCCAGGTCGCACCAGACGGCGAAGGAGCCGCCGAGGATCTGCGGGTCGTAGCGGGCGGGGACGGGCTCGGTGCCGCGCAGGACGCGCGGGGTCCACTGCTCGTAGATGCGCTGCCCGGTGGGGTAGACGAAGGTCTGCGGCTGGCCGAGGACGTAGTAGAGGAACTCGTCGTTGTAGTTGATGACCTTGCGCCCCTCGGCCAGGTATTCGACCGGCTGCCGGGCGCCGATCTCCTTGCCGGTCCAGTAGGCGACCTGGATGTCCTTGTCGGCCTTGACGGAGGTGTCGCGGAAGAAGCCGTCGTTCCACGCCCGCACGGTCTTGTCGTGGACGCGCATGGTGGCGGCGCGCTCGTTGACCCAGGCGGTCGCCAGGTCCGCGACGGTGGCCCCGGCGCCGAACTCCTGCCGCGCCGCGTTCGCGAGCTGCGGGAAGGACGCCTCCGGGTTGGCGACGGTCAGCGCCTGGTACTCGTCGCCGCCGAGGTGCCACTGGCCGCCCGGGAAGAGTTCGGCGTACTCGTTGAGCAGGTCGTCGACGATCTCGTGGGACTCGTCCTTGGAGATGTCGATCGCCCCGCGCGTGGCCACGCCCTGGGTGTTGCGCAGTTGCAGATCGGGGTGGGCCGCGATGACCGCGCCCAGGTGGCCCGGCGAGTCGATCTCGGGCACGACGGTGATGTGCCGTTCGGCGGCGAGCGCGACGATGCGGCGGACCTGGGCCTTGGTCAGGTGCGGCTCGGAGACGATCTCGGGGTGCGAGTCGGACTCTATGCGGAAGGCCTGGTCGTCGGAGAAGTGCAGGCCGAGCTGGTTGTACTTCAGATCGCCGAGCTCACGGACCCGGTCCTCGATCCAGTCGGCGGTGAAGTGCTTGCGCGCGATGTCCAGCATGAACCCGCGCACCGGCTTGGCGGGCTCGTCACGTATGACGCCCTCGGGCGCGGTGCCGCCGTCGTGCACGGTCTGCTTCAGGGTGCGGGTGCCGTAGAACACGCCCGCGTCGGCGGGCCCGCTGATGGTGACCCGCCCGCCGCGCACGGTCATGGTGTACGACTCCGGGTCGGCGCCCTCGTCGTCGTTGAGGGACAGCCGTACGTCCCCGGCGAGCACGTCGTTCTTCTCGCCCGCGTAGCTGATCCCCAGCTCCTTGGCGAGCAGCCGCCCCTCGTCGGCCAGCTCCGGGTCCTCCACGACCACCCGCTGCCCGCGCGCCGGCTTCCAGCCGGGCCCGCGCGCCGGGGTGTGCGAGCGGACCGCGGGGATGGTGCGGGGCGCGGTGGACAGCGCGTACGACTTCGTGGGGCTCGGCGCCGCGTCGGGCGCCGACCTGGACCGGCCCGTCCCGGACTCGGCGCTGCCGCTCGGCCGCGCGGCCGCCGAACCGGCCGGTTCGCTGTCCCCGCCGTCCCCGGAGGCCCACAGGCCGACACCGACGCCGAGCGCCGCGACCAGGGCCCCGACCAGGAGGGACCGCTGCACGACCGTGTTCTTCTCCGGCGCCCGGCGCCTGTGCTGGCTCACCCAGCCAACCTACGACCCGGGCGGTCGAGGTGCGTCACCCAGACGTTCTGAAACTCTCCCGTTCGGCTGAAATTCGGGCATCGGTCGGACGGCTCACGCTCCATCTCGATAACGTGGCGCCACATCTTTCACAGCTTCCCCTGCCGAAACGCACGTGACGCCCACACACCTGCCTGGCCGAGTGGCCATACCCCACCAGAAGCGCGCCACCACCCTGGAGCGCTTCAACGCGACACCCGCCGAGGACCTCCGGCGCACCCTCCTGACCTGCCTGCACAGCCCGCGCTGGGCCCACCGGGTCGCCGCCCACCGGCCCTATCCGACGCCGGACGCGCTGCTGGCGGCCTCCGACGAGGCGGCGTACGACCTGACCCCGGCCGACCTCGGCGAGGCGCTGGCCGCGGAGAGCCTGCCGCCGCTGCCCGAGGACGCCTACTCGGTGGCCCATCTGGCCCTGGGCGCGGCACACGCGGCGTACGAGGCGAAATTCGGCCACGCGTTCGTCGTGTGCCTGGACGACCTGCCGCCGAACGAGGCCGTCGACCATGTCCTGGCGGCGATCCGGTCACGATTGGCGAACGATCCCGAGGAGGAGCGGGTCGTGGCGTGGGAGGAACTGCGCCGTCTCGCGCAGGGCCGCCTGCTGGACCTCCTCACGGAGTAGCGGCCGGACCTCCCCACGGAGTGACGGACGCGGCCGGATCACCCATCCGCGTGCCAGTTTGATCACACAGGTAGGCCCGGCGTAAGCCGTACAGGCAACCGTCGCTACGATGCTGGGGGCCGGTGGACCGTACCCGGCCGGGCCCGACCGACCACACAAGCCGGCGCGGCCCCAATCCCCGCTCCCGGAGGGACTTCCGTGCCGGCTGGAACGCTGTACCGCGGCCGGGAAGGAATGTGGTCCTGGGTGGCTCATCGAGTCACCGGTGTCCTCATCTTCTTCTTCCTGTTCGTTCACGTGCTGGACACCGCTCTCGTACGTGTCTCCCCCGAGGCCTACGACGAGGTCGTCGCGACGTACAAGACGCCGATCATCGCGCTCATGGAGTACGGCCTGACCGCCGCCGTCCTCTTCCACGCGCTCAACGGTCTGCGCATCATCGCCGTCGACTTCTGGTCCAAGGGCCCGCGCTACCAGAAGCAGATGCTCTGGGCCGCCGTCGGTCTGTGGCTGGTGCTGATGCTGGGGGCGATCTACCCCCTCCTCGGCCACGCCGCTCGTGAACTCTTCGGGAGCTGACGCCCATGTCCACGACTGAGAAGACCGCGTCCGGAATCGGCCCCGTCGAGGGCGGCTCCGTCTACAACGTCGACAACCCGGCCCCCTACATCGAGGCCCCGCGCAAGCGCACCAAGAAGACCCCGAAGTCCACCCGGGGCAACTTCGAGATGGCCGCCTGGCTGTTCATGCGCCTGTCCGGTGTCGTCCTGGTCGTCCTGGTGGTCGGCCACCTGCTGATCCAGCTCGTCCTCGACGGCGGTGTCTCCAAGATCGGCTTCGCGTTCGTCGCGGGCCGCTGGGCCTCCCCGTTCTGGCAGGTCTGGGACCTGCTGATGCTGTGGCTGGCGACGCTGCACGGCGCCAACGGCCTGCGCACGGTCATCAACGACTACGCGGAGCGCGCGAACACCCGGCTGTGGCTCAAGGGCCTGCTCTACACCGCCACGGTGTTCACCATCCTGCTGGGCACGCTGGTGATCTTCACCTTCGACCCGAACATCCGCTAGGCACGGGGCTGCGAGAATCATGAAGATCCACAAGTACGACACCGTCATCGTCGGCGCCGGCGGCGCCGGTATGCGCGCCGCCATCGAGTCGACCAAGCGCAGCCGCACCGCCGTGCTGACCAAGCTCTACCCCACCCGCTCCCACACGGGCGCCGCGCAGGGCGGCATGGCCGCCGCGCTGGCCAACGTGGAGGAGGACAACTGGGAGTGGCACACCTTCGACACGGTCAAGGGCGGTGACTACCTGGTCGACCAGGACGCCGCCGAGATCCTGGCGAAGGAGGCCATCGACTCCGTCCTCGACCTGGAGAAGATGGGCCTGCCGTTCAACCGCACCCCGGACGGCACCATCGACCAGCGCCGCTTCGGCGGCCACTCCCGCAACCACGGCGAGGCCCCGGTGCGCCGGTCCTGCTACGCCGCGGACCGCACCGGCCACATGATCCTCCAGACGCTGTACCAGAACTGCGTCAAGGAGGGCGTGGAGTTCTTCAACGAGTTCTACGTCCTGGACCAGCTGATCACCGAGGAGGACGGGGTCAAGAAGTCCGCCGGTGTGGTCGCCTACGAGCTGGCCACCGGTGAGATCCACGTCTTCCAGGCGAAGGCCGTCATCTACGCCTCCGGCGGCTGCGGCAAGTTCTTCAAGGTGACCTCCAACGCGCACACCCTCACCGGTGACGGCCAGGCCGCCGTCTACCGGCGCGGTCTGCCGCTGGAGGACATGGAGTTCTTCCAGTTCCACCCGACCGGCATCTGGCGCATGGGCATCCTGCTCACCGAGGGCGCCCGCGGTGAGGGCGGCATCCTGCGCAACAAGGACGGCGAGCGCTTCATGGAGAAGTACGCGCCCGTCATGAAGGACCTCGCCTCGCGTGACGTCGTCTCGCGCTCCATCTACACGGAGATCCGCGAGGGCCGCGGCTGCGGTCCCGAGGGCGACCACGTCTACCTGGACCTCACCCACCTGCCGCCGGAGCAGCTGGACGCCAAGCTCCCGGACATCACCGAGTTCGCGCGGACCTACCTCGGCATCGAGCCCTACACGGACCCGATCCCGATCCAGCCGACCGCGCACTACGCGATGGGCGGCATCCCGACGAACGTCGAGGGCGAGGTGCTGGCGGACAACACCACCGTCGTCCCCGGCCTGTACGCCGCCGGTGAGGTCGCCTGTGTGTCGGTGCACGGCGCCAACCGTCTGGGCACCAACTCGCTGCTGGACATCAACGTCTTCGGCCGCCGCGCGGGCATCGCCGCCGCCGAGTACTCCCAGAAGGCCGACTACGTCGACCTGCCGGAGAACCCGGCGCAGTTCGTGATCGACCAGGTGGAGCGGCTGCGCACGTCCACCGGCACCGAGCGGGTGGCCACGCTCCGCAAGGAGCTGCAGGAGACCATGGACGCCAACGTCATGGTGTTCCGCACGGAGCAGACGATCAAGACGGCGGTCGAGAAGATCGCCGAGCTGCGCGAGCGCTACAAGAACGTCTCGATCCAGGACAAGGGCAAGCGGTTCAACACCGACCTGCTGGAGGCGATCGAGCTCGGCAACCTGCTGGACCTCGCCGAGGTCATGGCGGTCTCCGCGCTCGCCCGCAAGGAGTCCCGCGGCGGTCACTACCGCGAGGACTACCCGAACCGCGACGACGTCAACTTCATGCGCCACACCATGGCGTACCGCGAGGTGGGCGACGACGGCACGGAGTCCGTGCGTCTCGACTACAAGCCGGTCGTCCAGACCCGCTACCAGCCGATGGAGCGTAAGTACTGATGGCTACCCCCGTTCTGGACAAGGTCGAGGCGGAGTCCGCGGCCTCCCCGTACATCACGGTCACCTTCCGGATCCGCCGGTTCAACCCGGAGGTCTCCGCCGAGGCGACCTGGGAAGACTTCCAGCTGGAGATCGACCCCAAGGAGCGTGTCCTCGACGGGCTCCACAAGATCAAGTGGGAGCTCGACGGCACCCTGACGTTCCGTCGCTCCTGCGCGCACGGCATCTGCGGCTCCGACGCGATGCGGATCAACGGCAAGAACCGCCTCGCGTGCAAGACGCTGATCAAGGACATCAACCCGGAGAAGCCGATCACGGTCGAGCCCATCAAGGGCCTGACGGTCCTGAAGGACCTCGTCGTCGACATGGAGCCGTTCTTCCAGGCGTACCGCGACGTGATGCCCTTCCTGATCACGAAGGACACCAACGAGCCGACGCGCGAGCGGCTGCAGTCCGCCGAGGACCGCGAGCGGTTCGACGACACCACCAAGTGCATCCTGTGCGCCGCGTGCACGTCGTCCTGCCCGGTGTTCTGGAACGACGGGCAGTACTTCGGCCCGGCGGCCATCGTCAACGCGCACCGCTTCATCTTCGACTCGCGTGACGAGGCCGGCGAGCAGCGCCTGGAGATCCTCAACGACAAGGACGGCGTGTGGCGCTGCCGCACGACCTTCAACTGCACGGACGCCTGCCCGCGCGGTATCGAGGTCACCAAGGCGATCGCGGAGGTCAAGAAGGCCCTGATCACCCGCCGCTTCTGACGTACGCCGTTCGTCCGACGTCCGTGAGGGCCCCGTTTCCCCTGGAAGCGGGGCCCTCTGGCATATGCCACACCTTCGGGTGAACGCCCACGAGACGGCCCTGGGGGCGCCACGCGCCCTACGATGATGCTCTCGACACCCGCCCCTAGGAGGCACGCGATGTCCGCAGCATCCGTCGAGCGGCCCCACGACGAGCGTCCGCTGATCGCGGAGGCCAACCGTCTCATGGACCGCCTTCCGGGCTACCGCGTCGAGATCATCGGAGGCCAGATCCTCGTGACCCCGCCACCGGACGGCCCGCACGCCCGCGCCCTGACCAAACTCATGCGTCTGTTCCTGGCCGCAGGCCTCGATGACGGTGAGACCGAGGTACTCCAGGGCATCGCCCTATGGCTGCCCACCGACACCGAGGACTACGCGATTCCGGACCTGGCGATCGTGGACTCCGACTTCGACGACCACCTCATCGAGAACAACTGCTACGACCCGGTCTGCTTCCGTCTCGTCCTGGAGGTCACCTCCAGCAACTGGAAGACCGATCTCAAGACCAAGGCCGCCTCCTACGCCGACGCCAAGGTCCCCGTCTATGTGATCGTCGACCGCAAGCACCAGCGGCTGCACGTCCTGACCGACCCGGCCGGGGACGACTACGCGACCCATCGCATCCACTCCCCCGGCCAACTGATCACCCTTCCCGACTCCATCGGCGCCGAAGTCACCCTGGACGTCGCGGAGATCCTCCAGGCCGGCGACGTGCGTACGTGACGCAGGGCACGCAGCCAGCGCGTTGAACATGTTCAAAAGGCAGGGCTAGAGTCTCCCCTGTCAGCGTTTTGAACGCGTTCAACACAAGGGGGCGGCATGGACCGCACGGTCATCGCCTACGTCATCTACCTGGCCGTCAGCATCGGCCTGACGGTCTGGGTGGCCCGGACGCTCAGCCGCAACGGGCGCGCCCCCTGTCGGCCTCGTGGCATATCCGGCGCTTGATCAGCTCCCGGACCGTCAGGCGGTCCTCCGCATCGTTGAGCCGCAGGCCCGTCGCGCACTGCCTAGCGGTCGTCTCGTCGACGAAAGCCACGTGTCCCGTACGCCGACTGTACGAGCCGCCATTGACATCCCGGGCCCCGGCCGCTCATCCATCCATTCTGACAGCATGTCGGATGACGAGTCGTACGAACGGCGCGGTCCGACAACATGCTGCAGACCGTCGGCAACCTCGGCGAGGCCGTCGGGTTCTACGAACGCGCTGGGTTCACAGCAGCGTTCCGCTTCGACGAGTCAGGGATCACGCTGCTCAAGGTCGCCGAGACGCCCCGAATTTCGCGGTCCCGCCGTTGATCCAGGGGCTCCACGGTGTCGGGGGCCACCCGTTCGGGTGAGCAAGACTGAACGAGCCGCAGGTGGTCGTACATGTGTGTACGTTGAGTGATCGTGAAGCTGGTCGTGCGGGTGAAGCTGCTGCCGACGCCTATGCAGGCGACGGCACTTGAGGCAACTCTGCGTGCCTGCAACGAGGCCGCTACCTGGCTTGCGGCGCACGCTTTCGCGCACGATCAGGCCGCCCTGGACGCCTGGTCACAGGAACGGGAGAAGTCGGACACGTCCCGCCCGATGGGCGACAGGCCGCGTAGGCCTCGGCCGGTCCGGTCCTCCCGGGCGGGCCTGCAGGCGCTGGCCTATGGGGAGTTGAAAAAACGCGGCCTGTCCGCGCAGCCTGCCCTGCACACGTTGCGGAAGGCCGCCGACGCATACACCACCCTCGCGGCGAACACTCGGGCCGGGAACCTGGGCAGGCCCGGCTCGAAGCGCTACGAGAAGGCGCTGTCCAGGCCGGTGGCCTTCCGGCCGGATGCGGCCCAGGCGTTCGACGACCGTTGTCTGTCCTGGCAGGCGCAGGAACGGACAGTGTCGATCTGGACCACCGGCGGACGTGTGAAATCCCTCGCATACACCGGGCAAGCCGAACAACTCCATGTCCTGGACGCCTACCGGCAGGGCGAGAGCGATCTCATCCACTCCGATGGCCACTGGCTACCTCCTGGCGACCTGCGAGGTCCCAGAAGCCGTGCTCAATGCCCTGCCGGAGGGGTTCCTCGGAGTTGATCTGGGGATCGTGAACATCGCCACCACATCCACCGGCATCCGGCATAGCGGCCGCGGGCTGAACCGGACCCGGGACAATGCCCGACGGGTGCGGTCGAAGCTGCAGAGGAAGGGCACGAAGTCCGCCAAGCGGCGGGCGAAGAAGTACGCAGGCCGGGAAGCACGGCGGGCTCGCGACATCAACCACAAGATCAGTAAAGGCATCGTGGCGGAGGCTGAACGCACCGGACGCGGGATCGCCCTGGAAGATCTGGGCGGCATTCGTGAACGGGCACGGCTCAGGAAGCCCCAACGCACCGCGCTGCACTCCTGGTCCTTTCACCAGCTCGGTGCGTTCGTCGCCTACAAGGCGAAGCTGGCCGGGGTCCCGGTGGTGTACGTCGATCCTGCGTACACCAGCCAGGAATGTTCCCGGTGCCACCACGTCGACCGACGCAACCGGCCTGCCCAGGCCGTGTTCGCGTGCAGGTCCTGCGGCTTCGTTGAGCACGCGGACCTGAACTCGTCCCAGAACATCGCCGCCCGCGGCTGGTGGACTGGGTTCGCGGGGCCGAGTCACAGGCCCCTGCCAGCGCCGCTCTCACGCTCCTTGCGTAAGACGCCGGAGGTGGCTGGACGCAGCCGCGGCCTCATCGCAGCCAACGATGACCCGAGCAGCAAGCCCAGGACTTTCAGTTCCGGGTAGTTGACGTACAACTTCTTCCCGAACCGCATGTACGGGCCGTACTTCGGCGCCGACGCGCAGAACCTGTACCAGGCGGCGCAGTCGTCCTGATCCGCACTGGTTAGTCTCGCTCCGTGCCCTCGAAGAACGACAGCCCCGAGCCCAGCAAGTCCGAGCAGACCCGCGCGCTGATCCTGGAGACGGCGATGCGGCTCTTCCAGGAGCGCGGCTACGACAAGACCACCATGCGGGCGATCGCCAAGGAGGCCGGGGTCTCCGTCGGCAACGCCTACTACTACTTCGAGGGCAAGGAGCACCTGATCCAGGGCTTCTACGACCGGATCGCCGCCGAGCACCAGGTGGCGGTCCGGGAGGTCCTGGCCCGCGAGACCGATCTGGAGGCGCGGCTCGCCGGGGTGCTCAAGGCGTGGCTGGACATCGCCACGCCGTACCACGAGTTCGCCGTGCAGTTCTTCAAGAACGCCGCCGACCCGGACTCCCCGCTCAGCCCCTTCTCCCCGGAGTCGGAGCACGCGCGCGTGGAGGCGATCAGCGTCCACCGGCAGGTCCTCGCGGGAGCCACGAAGACGAAGGTGCCGGAGGAACTGCGGGACGTCCTGCCCGAGTTGATGTGGCTCTCGCAGATGGGCCTGGTGCTGTACTGGATCTTCGACCGGACTCCGGGCCGCGAGCGCAGCTACAAGCTCGCCGAGCGCGGCGCCCGGCTCACCGCGCGGGGTGTCTCGCTGGCCCGCTTCCGGGTGCTGCGCCCGCTGGTGCGCGAGGTGCACGAGCTGTTCACGGACTTCCTGCCGGGGATGACGAAGGCGATGCCGAACCCCGGCGGGAAGTCCTAGGTCGTGCTCAGTTGACGGCGTCCATCTCGCCCTCGGCCAGCTCCACGTCGTACACCAGCGGCTCCCCGCCGACCACCACCTGCCGGGCCCGCGAGCCGTACCCGGGGGCGGCCGCCGCCAGCAGATAGGTGCCCGGCGCCGGGACGGAGACGATGAAGGAACCATCGGCCAGCGAGTTCACCCGGTCCAGCTGACGGCCGCCCTTGGTCAGCAGCGTCACCGCGGTGTCCGGCACGGGGTCGCCGTCCGCCGTACGGACGTAGCCGTGGACCACGGACGCGCGGCCCCGGGGCTCCGGCTCCGCCGCCGTGTCCTCCTCCTTGGGCTCCACCGCCAGGTGCGGCAGCCGCTTCTCCAGTCCGGCGGGCAGCCACCAGTTGGCCCTGCCGAGCAGGTGCATCGCGGCCGGGACCAGCGCCGTGCGCAGGATGAACGCGTCCAGCGCGACCGCCGCCGCGAGGCCGACGCCCGCCATCGCGCCCTCCATGTCGCCGCTGAGCACGAACGCGGAGAACACGCAGATCATGATCAGGGCGGCGCAGTTGATGACCCGGCTGGTCTCGGCGAGACCCACCCGCACCGCGCGGGCGTTGTCCTTGGTGTGCACCCACTCCTCGTGCATCCGGCTGACCAGGAACACCTGGTAGTCCATGGACAGGCCGAACAGCAGCGAGAGCATGATGACCGGCAGGAACGAGGTGATCGGGCCCTCCTTGCCGATGCCGATCAGCTCCGTGCCCCAGCCCCACTGGAAGATCGCCACCAGCACGCCGAAGGACGCCGCCGCCGCGATCAGGTTCATCAGCGCCGCCGTCAGCGGCACCACCAGGGAGCGGAACGCCACCAGCAGGAGCAGGAAGCCCAGCGTGATGATCGTCGCGACGAAGTAGGGCAGCCGGTCGCCGGTCACGGCCGCGAAGTCCTTGAACACCGCCGTGACCCCGCCGACATGGGCCTCGGCGCCGGAGGCCGGGATCACCTCGTCGCGCAGCCGGTCGATGAGCGCGTCGGTCTCCTCCGACTGCGGGGAGGTGGTGGGCACCACATTGATCACCGAGACACCGTTGGCGGGCGGCACGGCCGCCGCCTGGGCCACGCCCTCGGTGCCGGAGATCTCGGTGACCAGCGACTCGGGCGCGGGGCCGTCGACGACGACCTGGAGCGGTCCGTTGAAGCCGGGGCCGAAGCCCTCGGCGAGCAGGTCGTAGGCCTGCCGGGTGGTCGTGGACTCCTGGTGGTTGCCCTGGTCGGTGGCGCCGAGCCGGATCGACAGCACCGGCAGCGCCAGGACCGCCATGACCACCAGCGCGCCCGCCGCGATGGACCGCGGCCGCTTCTGCACGAACCCCGACCAGCGCGCCGCGAGGCCGCTCGCCTCCTCCGGCTCCGGGCCCTTCTCGGCGAGGCGGCGGCGCTGCCTGCGGCTGAGCACGCGGGGGCCGAGCAGGCCCAGCAGGGCGGGCAGCAGGGTGATCGCGGCGAGCACGCTGAGCACCACGGTCAGCGAGGTCGCGATGACCACGCCGTCCAGGAACCGCATGTTCATCACGAGCATGCCGGCCAGCGCGATGCACACGGTGCCGCCCGCGAACAGCACCGCGCGCCCGGAGGTGTTGAGGGCGGTGACCGCCGCGTCCTCCGGCTTCACCCCGCGCAGGATGCCGCGCCGGTGCCGGGTGACGATGAACAGCGCGTAGTCGATACCGACGCCGAGTCCGATCAGCGAGCCGAGCAGCGGGGCGACCTCGGGCACGTCGGTGACATGGCTGAGCAGCATCGTGGAGAGCATGCCGGTGCCGACCCCGGCGATCGCCACCACGATCGGCAGCAGCATCGCGAACAGCGAGCCGAAGGCGAGGAACAGCACGATCGCGGCGGCGAGGATGCCGACGGCCTCGGCGGTGCCGGCCGGGGGTTCCTGGGCGCGGGCGATGGCCTGGCCGCCCAGCTCCACCTGGAGACCGTCGCGTTCGGCGGCCTGCGCGGTGTCGATGATGTCCTCGATCACCTCCTTCGGGATGGAGTTGGCCTGCTCCTGGAAGGTGATCTGGGCGTACGCGATCCGCCCGTCCTCGCTCACCTGCGGCTCGGTGACCTCACCGACGCCGTCCGTCCGGCCGATCTCCGCGAGGGCCGGTTCGATCCGGCTCCGTACGGACTCGTCCCGCACGGAACCCTCGTCCACCTTCCACACCACCGTGTCGGTGTCCCCGGCACGCTCCGGGAACGCCTTCTCCATCAGGTCGTACGCGCTCTTGGAGTCCGTGTCCGGCAGCGAGAAGACGTTCGCGTAGTCCGTGCCCGCGGCGCTGCCGCCGAAGCCCAGACCGAACAGCGTCCCCACCCACAGAAACAGGACCACCAGCCGGTGCCGATAGCACCACCGTGCCAATGCCGCCACTCCAAACGCTCCTTCATCGGTCGTCGGTCGGTCCCCCAGGTCCTGCCGACCAGCATCGGCCGCGCCCCTCGCGCACGGACATGCGACGGGCTCGACTCCAAAGGAACTCCAAAGCACCGGGCCGCCCGGCTGTCGGTGATCGCGCCGATACTGGGGGCATGACTACGGCTGCGGGCACGGTGCTGGTCGTGGAGGACGAGGAGAGCATCGCGGACGTCCTCGCCATCGCCCTGCGCTACCACCGGTTCGAAGTGATGACCGCGGGCACCGTCCGCGAGGCCCTGGCGCTCACCGGGCACACCCGGCCCGACGTGGCGCTGCTGGACGTGATGCTGCCGGACGGCGACGGCCGCGCCCTCGGCCGCGAACTGCGCGACCGGCAGCCCGATCTGGCGCTGGTCTTCCTCACCGCGCGGGACTCGCCCGCCGAGATCGTCGGCGCCCTCGGCTTCGGCGACGACTACATCACCAAGCCGTTCGACATCGATGTGGTCATCGCCCGGATCACCGCCGTACTGCGCCGCACCCGCCCCGCCGACGTCCTCCCCCAGCACCCGCCGCTGCGCTACGGCGACCTGGAGCTGGACGAGTCGACGTACTGCGTGCGCCGCGCGGGCCGCACGGTGGAGCTGACCCCCACCGAGTACGCCCTGCTGCGGTTCCTGGTCCGCAACGGCGGCCGGATCGTGCCCAAGGAGCAACTACTGCGGCACGTCTGGCAGTACGAGCACACCCCGCCCGAGTCGACCGTCGTGGAGACGTACATCAGCTACCTGCGCCGCAAACTCGACACCCTCGGACCGCCGTTGATCACCACTCGGCGCGGTGTGGGCTACGGGCTGGCATGAGGCCGCGGTCCGTTCTGAAGCTCCCGCGCGGGCACCGCGGGCGGCACTCCCTGCGCGCCAAGCTGACGCTGGCCAATGTCGCCCTGCTGGCGCTCGGCATCGTCGCGGCCACCGCGATCAGTCTGATGGCCGCCCGACACTATCTCCTGGACAAGATCGACTCCGAGCTGACCACCACCCGCACCACGCTCCAGAACGCCGGGTTCAGCCTGAGCCAGATCGAGTCCCTCGGCAAACTCGGCATCGCCATGGACCAGTTCGCGGGCATGGGCGACGAGTCCCTGCCCGCCTCCACCGACTCGGTGTTCGTCGCCGTGGACGACACGGGACGCCCCATCTCCCTCGGCCCGCTGAAGCCGACGAAGCGGCAGCACGCGGTCGCCTCGGCGGCCGGGGACCCGGCGGACCTCGCCGCGGCTCAGACACCGCGCGACATCGACGTCGACGGCAAGCCGTACCGCATGATCGGCGCCCGGCTCTCGGACGGCACCCTGGTGCTGATCGCCACCTCCACCGACGCCCTGCACGAGGGCATGGCCAAGGCCGTGAAGCTGGACCTCGCCTTCGGGACCCTGCTGCTGGCGCTGCTGGCCTGTCTGACGCTGTTCAGCGTGCGCCGCCGGATGCGTCCACTGGAGGACATGGTGGAGACCTCCTCCGCCATCGCCGAGGGCGACCTGACCCGCAGGGTGCCCTCCAGCCGGGAGACCACCCTGGAGGTCGAGCAGCTGCGCGTCGCCCTCAACTCCATGCTCCACCAGGTCGAACTGGCCTACCGCACCCGTGAGCGCAGCGCGGCCCAGCTGCGCCGCTTCGTCGCGGACGCCTCCCACGAGCTGCGCACCCCGCTCGCGGCGATACGCGGCTACCTCCAGCTCTACGACAAGGGCATGCTGAACGACCCCGACCAGCGCAAGCGTGCCTGGGAGCGGGTGATGACCGAGGCCGACCGGATGGGCCGCCTGGTCGACGAACTGCTCTGCCTGGCCCGCCTCGACCAGCAGCCCGAACTCCGCTTCCGCAACGTCGACGTCAGCCGGCTGGTCCGGGACGCGGCGGAGGACCTGCGCATGCAGCAGCCGGACCGCCCGGTCACCGTGTCCGCCGAGGGCGCCGTCCTGGTCCGCGCCGACGAGTCCGGCCTGCGCCAGGTGCTGGGCAACCTCGTCGCCAACGTCCGCACCCACACGCCCGCCGACACCCCGGTCCACCTCTCGGTGACCCGCGGCGAGGGCGCCGTACGCCTCCGCGTCACCGACGAGGGCCCCGGCCTTGCCCCGGAGGACGCCGCCCGCATCTTCGACCGCTTCTTCCGCGCGAGCGGCGGCACGGGCAGCGGCCTGGGCATGGCGATCGTGCAGGGGGTGGTGCAGGCGCACGGGGGGAAGGTGCGGGTGGACACGGAACCGGGGGAAGGACTGCGGGTGACGGTGACGCTTCCGGCGTAGGGCGGAGAGGGCGGCGGGGTGCGCGGGCCTTTCCGGCGTGGGCCGACAGCGGGGTGCGCGGGCCTTTCCGGCGCAGGCCGGAGGGAGGCAGCGGGGCGCGCAGGCCTTTCCGGCGCAGGCCGGAGGAAGGCAGCGCGGTGCGCAGGCCCATCCGGCGCACGCAGGCCGGAGGAAGGCAGCGGGGCGCGCGGGCCCATCCGGCGCACGCAGGCCGGAGGAAGGCAGCGGGGCGCGCGGGCCCATCCGGCGCACGCAGGCCGGAGGAAGGCAGCGCGGTGCGCAGGCCCATCCGGCGCACGCAGGCCGGAGGGAGGCGCGGTGCGCGGGTCGGCCCGGTCCGGGAGGCCGGGCGGTGGGCCACGCGGTCCGGGGGCCGCAGCGTGAACCTGCCCGGTCCCGGAGCCACGGCGCACGCCCGCCCGGTCCGGGGACCGCGGTCAGGCCTGCCGGGAGGCCAGTTCGATGACCGTGATGTCCGACGGGGCGCCGACGCGGGTGGGCGGGCCCCAGGCGCCGGCGCCGCGGGTGACGTAGAGCTGGGTGTCGCCGTAGCGTTCCAGGCCCGCGAGGGTGGGGTTGGCGGTGGAGGCGACGAGGTTGCCGGGCCAGAGCTGGCCGCCGTGGGTGTGGCCGGAGAGCTGGAGGTCCACGCCGTGCTCGACGGCGTCGTGGATCTGCACCGGCTGGTGGGCGAGGAGCACGCACGCGCGTGCCGGGTCGCGGTCGCCGAGTGCCTTGGCGAAGTCGGGGCCCTGCCCCTCGTCCTCGCCCGCGAGGTCGTTGACCCCGGCGAGGTCGAACCAGGGCAGCTCGACGCGGGCGTTCTCCAGCGGCAGCAGCCCGAGCCTGCGCACCTCCTCGACCCACTGCTCGGCGCCGGAGAAGTACTCGTGGTTGCCGGTGACGAAGTACGCGGGCGCGTTCAGCCCGGTCAGCGGCGCCGCCGCCGGGCCGAGGTCCTTCACGCTGCCGTCGACCAGGTCGCCGACGATCGCGACGAGGTCCGGCTGGGTGGAGTTGACCGTGTCGACGACCTTCTGCGCGAAGCCCCGGCCGAGGACCGGCCCGAGGTGGATGTCGCTGACCACGGCGATCCGGTAACCGTGCGCCCGGCGCGGCAGCTTGGCCAGCGGAACGGTGACCCGCTTCACACTCGGCCCGTTCAGCACCCCGTACGTGCCCACCCCGACGGTCGCCACGGCCGCCGCCGCCGCGGCACCGCCGACCACACGGGAGACGAAGAGACGGCGGGAGGGAGCGGGAGCCGCAGGCTCCGGCGCGGCGGCCTCGGGCTCGGGCTCGCCCGTCCCGGCGGCGCCCACCTGCACCGGCTCCGCCTGCCGCACCCGCGCCTCCGCAGGCCGCCGCCGCTCCAGCCAGCGGCGCAGCAGGGGTCGTACGGCCTCGCCCACCAGCAGGCCCAGCAGCAGATACATCGACAGCGCCAGCCACAGGAACCCGGGCCAGGCCAGCGTCCGCTGGAGCCAGAACGGCGCGCCGGTGCGCTCGGCCACCAGCGCGCCGAACGCCATCAGCCAGCCGCCGACCACCAGCGCGGCGCCCGCGCGGCGCACCCAGCCCGGCCCGGCGGTCGTGTCGCGGAACAGACGGCGCCACACGTACCAGTTGCCGGTCACCAGGACCGCCAGGACGAGCACTGCGAAGACGATGACCACGTGCGTCGTTTCCCTCTGTCCTTGGTCCTTGGTCCTTGGGTCTTGGGGCCTTGGGTCTTGGGGCCTTGGGTCTTGGGGCCTTGGGCCCCCGGGGTCCTTGGGGCCCTTGAGGTCCGGCTGCCTATGAGGTCCGGCGCAATGCGCGCAGTCCGCGCAACCCGAGGCCCCCGATGACCGTCCCCAATACGAAGGAGACCACCGCGAGCAGCAGGTGCACCCAGAAGTAGCCCGTCGGGTCGCCCGCGTCGTCGAACGCGAGCCCGCTGCCGTCCTTGACGAGGTTCTTGACGAAAGTGATCCAGATGACCCAGCTCCACACCCCGAAGGCGAGCAGGAACCAGGAGACGGGGCGGCTGAGCTTCATACGTTCAGTATCACCGGCGCGTGTCCGGTTCCGCGGCCGGGGTGGGGGCCGGGGCACGACGTCCACAGCCGTGCCCTGTACGTTCTCGTCCGTGTCCGCACCCCAGAAGACCACCAGGCGCTCGCTGCTGGTCACTTCCGCCGTACTGTCGTCCCTCGCGCTGACCGCGCCCGTCTCCTACGCGGCCCCCAGCCCGTCGCCGTCCGCCACTCCCCCGGCGAACATGTCGACGGTGGGCGGCGAGCGGCTCGGGCAGCCGGGCACCCAGGTCAATCTGGCGGGCGGGGTGCCGGTCCTGCCCAAGGGCCTGTCCGCGCGGTCCTGGATCGTCGCCGACGCGGAGTCCGGTGACGTGCTCGCGGCGCACAACGCGCACTGGCGGCTGGCCCCCGCGAGCACCCTGAAGATGCTGTTCGCCGACACCCTGCTGCCGAAGTTCCCCTCCACCACCGAGCACAAGGTGGTCCCCTCCGACCTGGCCGACGTGGGCGCCGGCTCCAGCATGGTCGGGGTGAAGGAGGGCGAGACCTACACCGTCCACGACCTGTGGCTCGGTGTCTTCCTGGCCTCCGGGAACGACGCCGTGCACGTGCTGTCGAAGATGAACGGCGGCCTCGACAAGACCGTGACGGAGATGAACGAGCACGCCGAGGAGCTCCAGGCGCTCGACACCCACGTGGTCTCCCCCGACGGCTTCGACGCCCCCAACCAGGTCTCCTCCGCCTACGACCTCACCCTGTTCGCCCGCTCCGGCCTGCAGAAGAAGGACTTCCGCGAGTACTGCTCGACGGTCAGCGCGAAGTTCCCGGGCGAGACGAAGAAGAACAAGAAGGGCAAGAAGGTCCGCAAGCCCTTCGAGATCCAGAACACCAACCGGCTGCTGCGCGGTGACATCGATGTTCCGGTCTACGAGGGCATCGCGGGCGTGAAGAACGGCTTCACCAGCAAGGCGGGCACCACCTTCACCGGCGTCGCCGAGCGGGACGGCCGGGTGCTTCTGGTGACGGTCATGAACCCGCAGAAGAAGGTGTCCAACGAGGTCTACAAGGAGACCGCCAAGCTCCTCGACTGGGGCTTCAAGGCGTCCGGCAAGGTCGAGCCGGTGGGTGAGCTGGTGCCGCCGAAGAGCGTGTCCCAGGCGAGCGCGCAGCCGGGTGCCAACCCCTCCGGTGCCGCTTCGGGGAAGAACTCGGGCGAGGCCGGTGGCGCCGACGCCTCCGACAAGCCCGGCGTGGGCGCGGCGTCCGAGAGCGGCTCCAGCGGCATCGGGATCGCGTTCGCGGTGACCGGCGGGCTGCTGGTGCTGCTCGCGGCGGGCGCCTACCTGGTCAACCGCCGCTGGCCGCTGCCGGATCTGGTACGTCGTCGGCGCGACTGACGTCCGCGCCCGCCTCGTCCCCCTGGCCGGGGGTGGCCGTCCAGGCGGCGCAGAACACCACGAGCTTCGCGGTGAAGTTGATCCACAGCAGCAGGGCGACCGGCACCCCGAAGGCGCCGTACATGCTCTTCGTGGCCACGCCCTGCATATAGCCGCTGAGCAGCAGTTTCAGCAGTTCGAAGCCGATCGCGCCGATCAGCGCGGCCACCAGCAGGCGGCGGCGCGGCGGCTCCACGCGGGGCAGCAGGGTGAGGACGTAGAGCAGCAGCAGGAAGTCGGCGAAGACGGCGACCGAGAAGGCGGCGACCCTGAGCAGGATGCCGCCCCAGCCGCCCTCGTCGAGGCCGAGTTCGCCGGTGATCCAGCCGACCAGCGCGGAGGCCACGGTGGAGACGCCGAGGGTGAGCAGCACGGCGCCGCCCAGGCCGACGAGGACGCCCGCGTCCTTGACCTTGCGCAGGAGGGGGTTCTCCTCCGGGTCCTCCAGCTCCCACACCGCGCGCAGGCTGTCGCGCATGGAGCCGACCCAGCCGATGCCGGTGAACAGCAGCAGGACACCCGCGATGACGCCGATGGTGCCGGCGTTGGCCACCAGTCCGTCGATGTTGAGCTTGTCGGCGATCCCCGGCACCTGGTCGGCGATCTTGTCCTCAAGCTTGTCCTGCTGGTCCTGGCTGAGCGTCGCGGCGGCGACGGCGGCGGCCACCGCCAGCATCGGGAACAGCGCCACGAAGCTGGTGAACGTCATCGCGGCGGCCAGCATCGTCCACTTCACGCGGTCCATGCGCTCGTACGACCGCCACGCGTGCGTGGTCATCAATCGGGCGGCGAGCGGTCCCACGACGGGGAGCTTTTTCAGCCAGTCCATGATCCGACTCTCCCCTCGTGGCCGAAGACCCATGTCCGGGTTCCCCAGAACCGCAGAACAGTCGCCAGCGCCATCCCCACTCCGGCGCCCGAGACGATGTCCGCGCGCCGTGAGGTGAGGCCGAGGCCGTAGTGGCTGACGGCGAGGCAGAGCAGTTGCACGGCGGCTCCGGCGATGTTCACCGCGAAGAAGACGGCGTAGGGGCGCAGGCCGCTGGGGCGGGTGTGCCGGTAGGTGCCGAGCGCGTTGCCCGCGTAGGCGACCGAGCAGCCCGCGACGAAGGCCAGCGCCTTTGCGGTGAGCGGGTCGAGGCCGCCGGGTCCGCGCAGGGCGACGAACAGGGCGGTGTCGACGGCGTAGGCGAGCAGTCCGGCGGCGGCGAAGCCGAAAAGTTCACGGCGGCGGGGGACGGCGGGGGGCGCGCCGGTCGGGCTGGGCGCCGGGGGCATGCTCACCAATTCGCCACCGCCAGCGCGTACATGGCCATCCAGACCAGCGCGATCAGCGCGAGGGCGCGGTCGCGCAGGACGACCTCCTCGGGCTCGCCCGCCGTGCCGCGGTCGGCGAAGACGGCGTAGCGCAGGACCGCGAGGATGAAGGCGACGACCGACAGCTGCCGCCAGGGCAGCACACTGGTGTGCGGCACGCCGCCCTCCTCCAGGGCCCACAGGCAGTACCCGAGGACGGCGACCCCGGCCGCGAGCTGCCAGACGAAACGCAGGTAGCCGGTGGTGTACTCGGTGAGCAACGCGCGCGTGGCGCCCGCCTTCCCGGCCATCTGCACGGCCTCCGAGTAGCGCTTGGCCGCCACCATGAACAGCGCGCCGAAGCCGGTCGTGATCAGGAACCAGCGCGAGAGCGGGATACCGAGGGCGAGCCCGCCGACCATGGCCCGCATCAGGAACCCGGTCGTGACGACCACCAGGTCGACGACGAGGACGTGCTTGAGGCTGACGCAGTACGCCAGTTGCATGCCCAGGTAGGCCGCGAGCAGGGCGGCGACGAGGGGGGTGCTCAGCCATGCCGCGGCCACCGGGGCGAGCACGGCGAGGGCGCCGCCGACGGCGTAGGCGACCGGTACGGGCACCTGTCCGGCGGCGACCGGGCGGTGCCGTTTGGTGGGGTGCGCGCGGTCGGCCTCGGCGTCGCGGGCGTCGTTGATCAGATAGACGGCGGCGGCGCACGCGGTGAAGAGGACGAACACCAGCGTGAGTTGGGTGAGCGCGCGGGTGGTGAAGAGCTCTCCGGCGGCGGCCGGGGCGGCGACGACCAGGACGTTCTTGACCCACTGCTTGGGGCGGGCGGTGCGGAGCAGGCCGCGCAGGAGGCCGCGGGAGGGGGCGGGGTGCCGTTGGCGCGCGGGGGCGTGCGTTGTCCGTGGAGCGCGGGTCCTGCGGGTTCTTCGGCGGTACGGGCGCTCGTGCCCGCGAGCGGCGCGGCATCAGGCATGCGCGCCCCCTCGCATCCAGCGCGCCCCGAGCCGCGCCGTGAGCGCCCCCAGCACGGCGCCCGCCGCCACGTCGGAGGGGTAGTGCACGCCGACGACCATCCGGGAGAGGCACACGGCGGCGGCGAGGGGCGGGAGGACGAGACGGGCGGCGCGGGGTGCGGGAGCGGTGCGGGGCGCGTCCGCGGCGCGGGGCGCGTGAGCGGCGCGTGGTGCGTCAGCGGTACGGGGCGCGTCCGCGGTGCGGGCGGCGCGGCGTGCGTCAGCGGCGCGTGGTGCGTCAGCGGAGCGGGCGGCGCGTGGTGTGGAGAGTGCGCGGGGCGTGTGGGCCGGGCCGGGCGCCGGGCGCGTGCCGGAGGCGGCGGGCGCGGGGTCTGTTGTGGGCGCCGGGCGCGTCATGGATGCGCCCGGCGTCCGACGCGCGGCACGCGCCCCCAGCATGCCGAAGGCGACCGCGGCGGCGGTCGCGGAGGCCGCGTGGGAGCTGGGGAAGGAGTGGCGGCCCGCGGTGCGCACCAGGGGTACGACGTGCGCGGGGCGCGGGCGGCGCACCACCCTCTTCACACCCATGCTGACGAGGTGCGCGCCCGCGGTGAGCGCCGTCCCGCGCAACCAGGCGCCGCGCCGGGCGCCGTCCACGGCGGCTCCCGCGAAGCCTGCCGCGAGCCACAGGGCGCCGTGCTCGCCGGCCCAGGACAGGGCACGCGCGGCACCGGCCACGCGCGGGTCGCCGCCGTACGCGCGCAGCGCCGAGAGGATTCGGTCGTCCAGGTGGTCCATGTGGACTCACTGTTCACGCCCACCCGGCCGGAACACCGGCAATATTGAGCGACATCCCATTAATCACCCATTTCGGGGATGGATGGGATGTTTCACAACAACTCGTTATCAACACGGCGATACGGTCGCCGACATGCCTGCCGACACCGTTTCCGTCACGGGATGGGGCCGTACCGCCCCCACCAACGCCCGTGTGATCCGCCCCCGGACGTACGAGGAGGCCGCGGCGGCCGTCCGTGGCTGCGGGACCCGCGGCGGCATCCCGCGCGGCCTGGGGCGGGCGTACGGGGACGCCGCGCAGAACGCGGGCGGCGCCGTGATCGACATGACGGCCCTGGACCGCGTGCACGCCATCGACGCCGACGGGGGCACCGTCCTGTGCGACGCGGGCGTCTCCCTGCACTGCCTGATGCAGGTCCTCCTGCCGCTCGGCTGGTTCGTGCCGGTGACCCCGGGCACCCGGCACGTGACCGTGGGCGGGGCGATCGGCGCGGACATCCACGGCAAGAACCACCACGTCTCCGGCGCCTTCTCCCGGCACGTCCTGTCCTTCGAACTGCTCACCGCCGACGGCGAGATCCGTACCGTCAGCCGCGGCACGCCGCTGTTCGACGCGACCGCGGGCGGCATGGGCCTGACGGGGCTGATCCTCACCGCCACGCTCCAGCTGCTGCCGGTCGAGACCTCCCTGATGTCGGTGGACACCGAGCGCGCCGCCGACCTCGACGACGTCATGGACCGGCTCACCGCCACCGACCACCGCTACCGCTACTCGGTCGCCTGGATCGACCTGCTGGCCCGCGGCGCCGCCACCGGCCGCGCCGTCCTCACCCGTGGCGACCACGCCCCCCTGGACACCCTGCGCGCGGGCACGCGCGCGTACCGGGACCCGCTCGCCTTCCGCCCCGCCCGGCTGCCCTCCCCGCCCGCGCTGTTCCCCGAGGGCCTGCTCACCCGCCGCTCGGTCGGCCTGTTCAACGAGTTCTGGTACCGCAAGGCCCCACGCGCGCGTGCCGGCGAACTCCAGTCGATCTCCGCCTTCTTCCACCCCCTCGACGGCGTCCCGCACTGGAACCGCGTCTACGGCCGCGGCGGCTTCGTGCAGTACCAGTTCGTCGTCGGACACGGCCAGGAGGAGGCCCTGCGCCGGATCGTGGAGCGCATCTCGCAGCGCCGCTGCCCGTCCTTCCTGGCCGTCCTCAAGCGCTTCGGGGACGCCGACCCCGGCTGGCTGTCCTTCCCCGTACCGGGCTGGACGCTGGCTCTGGACATCCCCGCGCGTCTCCCTGGCCTCGGCGCCTTCCTCGACGAGCTGGACGAGGAGGTGGCCGCGGCCGGCGGGCGCGTCTATCTCGCCAAGGACTCCCGTCTGCGGCCCGAACTGCTCGCCGCGATGTACCCGCGCGTGGCCGACTTCCGGGCGCTGCGCGCCGAGGCCGACCCGCGCGGGGTGTTCACCTCGGACCTGTCACGCCGTCTCGGCCTCTAGGGCCGCCGTCCCCGCAAGGAGCCGCAATGAAGGACGCCTTCGGCCTCCCCCAGTCCCTGCTCGTCCTCGGTGGAACGTCCGAGATCGCGCTCGCCACCGCCCGCCGGATGATCGCCCGCCGCACCCGCACCGTGTGGCTCGCGGGGCGCCCGACGCCCGCCCTGGAGGACGCGGCCGAGCAGTTGCGCGCCCTGGGCGCCCAGGTGCACACCGTCGCCTTCGACGCGCTGGACACCGAGTCCCACGAGTGGGTGCTCGGCAAGGTCTTCGCCGAGGGCGACATCGACCTCGTGCTGATGGCCTTCGGCGTCCTCGGCGACCAGGCCCAGGACGAGCGCGAGCCGCTGGCCGCCGTGCGTGTCGCGCAGACCAACTACACCGGCGCGGTCTCGGCGGGCCTGATCTGCGCCCGGGCCCTCCAGGCGCAGGGCCACGGCTCCCTGGTCGTGCTGTCGTCCGTGGCCGGGGAGCGGGCCCGCCGCGCCAACTTCATCTACGGCTCCAGCAAGGCAGGCCTCGACACGTTCGCCCAGGGCCTGGGCGACGCCCTCCACGGCACCGGCGCCCACGTCATGGTCGTACGCCCCGGCTTCGTCCGTTCGAGAATGACGGCCGGAATGGCGGAGGCCCCGCTGGCCACCACACCGGAAGCGGTGGCCACGGCCATTGAACTGGGCCTGCGCCGACGCTCGGAAACGGTGTGGGTCCCCGGCACCCTGCGCGTGGTGATGTCGGCCCTGCGCCACATGCCGAGGCCACTGTTCCGACGCCTGCCGATGTAAAGCGTGCGGGAAACACCCCCAAGGGGCGCGGGGAACTGCGCGACCAGCCCCCACTCGGCCGCGGACAAAAGCCGACGTGAATCCGGTCGACCGGCGGAGCTAACTCGCCGGGATGGACCCGCGCTCCACCGGGGAGGCCTGCGGCGGCACCACGGCGCCACCGAAGGCGAACTCCCGCAGCTTGCGCCACACGCCGTCCGCGCCCTGCTCGTAGAGCGCGAACCCGGTGCAGGACCACTGGGCCTCGTAGTCGGCGAGTTCCTCGTAGGCGCGGTCCATGGCCGCCTCGTCGATGCCGTGCGCGACGGTGACGTGCGGGTGGTACGGGAACTGGAGCTCACGCGCCACCGGCCCGGAGGCGTCCCGGACCCGCTTCTGCAGCCAGGAGCAGGCCGCGGCGCCCTCGACGACCTGTACGAAGACGACGGGCGACAGGGGCCGGAAGGTCCCGGTACCGGACAGCCGCATCGGGAACGGCCGCCCCGACGCCGCCACCTCCACCAGGTGCGCCTCGACCGCCGGCAGCAGCGCGCCGTCGACCTCGGTCGGCGGCAGCAGCGTGACATGCGTGGGGATACCGTGAGCCGCGGCGTCGCCGAAGCCCGCGCGCCGCTCCTGGAGCAGGCTGCCGTGAGGCTCCGGGACCGCGATCGACACGCCGATCGTTACGGTCCCCACGTCGTCTCCTGTCGTCGTGACGGTCGGTTCTCTCAGCCGTCGGCTATCGACTGTACGGCCACGGCTGTGCCGTGGGCAGGCGCGGCCGTGTGATGTGCAGCGCTCTGCCCAGTAGTACGTATGTGCGGTGTGGCCCGCCTCAGTGCTTGGCGGGCAGGAAGCCGACCCTGTCGTAGGCCCGCGCCAGCGTCTCCGCGGCGACGGCCCGCGCCTTCTCCGCACCCTTGGCCAGGATCGAGTCGAGCGTCTCCGGGTCGTCCAGGTACTGCTGGGTCCGCTCCCGGAAGGGCGTCACGAACTCGACCATGACCTCGGCGAGGTCGGTCTTGAGCGCACCGTAGCCCTTGCCGTCGTACTTCTGCTCCAGTTCCGCGATTCCCGTGCCCGTGAGGGTCGAGTAGATCGTGAGCAGGTTGCTGATGCCGGGCTTGTTCTCGGCGTCGTAGCGGATGACGGTGTCGGTGTCGGTGACCGCGCTCTTGACCTTCTTCGCGGTGGCCTTGGGCTCGTCGAGCAGGTTGATCAGGCCCTTCGGCGTGGACGCCGACTTGCTCATCTTGATCGACGGGTCCTGAAGGTCGTAGATCTTCGCCGTCTCCTTCAGGATGTACGGCTTGGGCAGGGTGAAGGTCTCCCCGAAGCGGCCGTTGAAGCGCGTGGCGAGGTCGCGGGTCAGCTCGATGTGCTGGCGCTGGTCCTCGCCGACGGGGACCTCGTTGGCCTGGTAGAGCAGGATGTCGGCGACCTGGAGGATCGGGTACGTGAACAGGCCGACGGAGGCCCGGTCCGCGCCCTGCTTGGCGGACTTGTCCTTGAACTGGGTCATGCGGCTGGCCTCGCCGAAGCCGGTGAGGCAGTTCATGACCCAGGCGAGCTGGGCGTGCTCGGGGACGTGGCTCTGGACGAAGAGGGTGCAGCGGTCCGGGTCGAGTCCGGCCGCGAGGAGCTGGGCGGCGGCGAGCCGGGTGTTCGCCCGCAGGTCCGCGGGGTCCTGCGGGACGGTGATCGCGTGCAGGTCGACGACCATGTAGAACGCGTCGTGGGTCTCCTGCAGGGCCACCCACTGGCGGACGGCGCCGAGGTAGTTGCCGAGGTGGAACGAGCCTGCGGTGGGCTGGATTCCGGAGAGCACGCGGGGACGATCAGAGGCCATGCGCACCATTCTCTCAGGTCCGCGGACCCGATCCGGAACCGATCGCGGACTGATCCGACACAGGTGGGAACCGATCCGTCTCCTGCGGTGTAACAAGGGTGTGAGAACGCGGGAGGGGGGCCGCATCGTCGATGAGGCCGCGGTGATCGCCCGGGTACGCGCCGGAGAGCCGGAGGCGTACGCGGAGCTGGTGCGTGCCCACACGGGCATCGCGCTGCGGGCGGCAGCCGCGCTCGGCGCCGGTGCGGACGCGGAGGACGTGGTGCAGCAGGCATTCGTCAAGGCGTACTGCGCGCTGGGCCGGTTCAAGGACGGCTCGGCGTTCCGGCCGTGGCTGCTGTCGATCGTCGCCAATGAGACGAGGAACACAGTGCGTACGGCGGCCCGGCAGCGCACACTCGCCGGCCGCGAGGCGGCCCTGGCGGAGGCCGAGCCGTTGATACCGGAGTCGGCGGACCCTGCCGTGGCGACGCTGCGGACGGAGCGCCGTACGGCCCTGCTGGCGGCGCTGGAGCAGCTGAGCGAGGAGCACCGTCTGGTCGTCACCTACCGCTATCTGCTGGAGATGGACGAGTCGGAGACGGCCCAGGCCCTGGGCTGGCCCCGCGGGACGGTGAAGTCCCGCCTCAATCGCGCCCTGCGCAAGCTGGGCAGACTGCTGCCGGACTTCGAGCCCGGGGAAGGGGGTGAAGGAGCATGAGCGACCGGCGCGAGCCGTACGAAGGTCAGGACGGCCCGGGGCTGCCCGAGGAGCTGCGTTCGCTCGGCAGGTCCCTGGACCGGCCCGGGGCGGACGGTCCCGAGACGATGGTCGAGCGGGTGCTGGGCCAGATACTCGCCGAGAGCCTGCCGGTGCCGGTGGCCGAGCCGACCGGGCCCGGGGAGCGGCTGCGGTCGGCGCGCCGGTGGACGCGGGTGCGGTGGCGTTCGCTGACGGTGACGTTCTGCGGCCTGCTCACGGTGCTCGTGCTCACTCCCCCGGTGCGGGCGACGGTCGCGGACTGGTTCGACTTCGGCGGCGTCGGGGTCCGCTACGACCCGTCGGCGCGTCCGACGGCGAGCGCCGAGGCGATCCGCTGCGAGCGCTCGGAGTCGGTGTCGTTGGCGCAGGCCGAGCGGCGGGCCGGGTTCGCGCCCGCCGTGCCCCCGGCGCTGAGCACCCCGGACGCGGTGACGGTGACCGAGGAGCCGGACGGGCGGTTCCTGGTGAGCCTGTGCTGGCAGGAGGGCGGCGGGACGGTCCGGGTGGACGAGTTCCCGGAGCGGCTGGACGTCGGTTTCGTCAAGACGGTGCGGGAGCAGCCGGAGTTCGTCGCCCTGGGCGACACCTCGGCGCCGGACCCCGCGCTGTGGTTCGCGCGGCCCCATCTGCTGAGTTTCTGGCTGGTGGGCGAGGACGGCTCCCCGCACACCCGGAAGGAGCGCACGGCCGGACCGACGCTGCTGTGGACGCACGGCGCGGGCACGGCGGACGACGAGGCCCTCACGCTGCGGCTGGAGGGTGTGGCGTCGAGGGAGCGGGCGGTGGAGATCGCGAAGTCGCTGAAGAAGTCCTCCGAATAGTCGGGCGCGGGTGGGAACCCCGACGGGCCGGGCGGTGTACCAGGAGTGACACGCGGCCCGCGGACGGGCCGCTCGGCGATCGGCTGCTTGGGGGTTCGGATGCGCGGGCGAGTACTCGGTGGGACGGGCGTACGGCGTCGGCTGGCGGCGCTGACCGGGGCGTTGACGGTGACGCTGGGGATGTGGGTGTGGGCCGCGGCGCCCGCCGTGGCCGGAGGGCCGACGAGCGCGTTCCTCTCCTCCCCGGCGACCGGGGAGACGGCGGGGCTGTACTACTCGGACCGGGAGTACACCGAGTTGGACTCCCTGCTGGAGGCGGGCACGCTCGGCGCCCCGCCCGACGGGGCGGTGGCGGACCGGAGTATCACCGTCACCTGGCTCATACACGACGTCGAGCCCTGGCGGATCGACCGGATCTACCCGGATGCCCGGGGCGAGGACGTCTGGGTGTACCGCTCCATGAAGATCACCGAGCGGACGAAGGGCAGCTGGCACCGCGCCGCCGAGCCCGAGCAGCTCCGGGAGCTGCTCGCCGAGGTGGGCGTGATGGGCGAGCCCGCGGGCGGCGCGGATCTGTCGGCCTTCTCGCTCCGGGAGGTGTACCGGTCGACCCGGGACGACGCCCCCGTGGCGGAGCCTTCGGCGCTGACCACTCCGTCGCCCCGGCCCCTGGCGTCCGCGCGGGCGGGCGACGACACCGACTGGTGGTGGGCTCTGCCGGGCGGTGCGGCCGGGGCGGCCCTGGCGCTGACGGCACGGCCCCTGGCGGGTCGGCTGGGGCTGGGCGGCCGGAAGGGCGGGCCTGGTGAGCAGGGACCCCGGCAGGAGCTGCTGGACGCGTGAGCGCCGCGGGCGGACGGGACCGGCAGGGACAACAGGAACGACGGAACCACGGGAACAGGGAAGAGGACCAGGACGGATGAGGGGCTCGGGGAGGCTGACGGGGGCGCGGCTCGCGCTGCTGGTTCCGGTGGGGGCGGTGCTCGCCCTGTGCGGCGGGACGCGGGCGGCTGTGGCGGACGACGGCGAGACCCGGCCGCCGGACATCGCGATCGTGGTGGCCGGCGGGGCGGGGCAGCCGACGGCGGTACCGTCCGGCGAGGAGCGGTTCGCCCAGCTGTGGCAGCTGATGAAGCCCGAGTTCAACGGGACGGAGCCGGTGCCCGACGCCTGGCGCGAGGGCAAGCACCCACCGGTGCGGATCAGTGTGGTGTGGGGGCTGACGGGGGTGGGCGGCTGGCCCATGACCGGCAGCATCCCGGGCGGGGACGTGGCGATCGAGCGGCAGGACGAGCTGGTCGTCACCGAGGACGGCACGCCCTGGGTGCGCTCGGACCCGGCGCCGGAGGTCGAGGACGACGACATCCGCTGGCACCGGGCCTCGCGCTCCCTCTACGAGCGCATGGACCGCGCCGGACTGCTGGGCGAACCGGTCCGTGGCGTGGCGCCCGAGGCCGACGACCCGGGACCGGCGCCGGACGCCCGGTGGTGGGCGGCCGGGGGCCTGGCGGTGGGCCTCGCGGCCGGTGCCGGGGGCATGCTGGCGATACGCCGCGCGGCGGCCCGGCGGGAGGCCGGACCGCCGCGTGAGGGACCGCGTCAGCAGCTCATCGATCTGTGAGAGTCATCGCTCCTTGACAACTCAACAGGGCGTTTTCAGCCGAGGTCGATCTCGGGGTAGAGCGGGAACCCGGCCACCAGGTCGGTCGCCCGGCGGGAGATCTCGTCCGCGATCTTCGCGTCGAGGACATGGGCGGCCTTGGAGGGGGCGCCGGACTTGGTGGTGCCGGGCTGCGCGGTGGTCAGGACCCGGTCGATGAGACCGGCGACCTCGTCCATCTCGGCGGTGCCCAGGCCGCGGGTGGTCAGGGCGGGGGTGCCGATGCGGATGCCGGAGGTGTACCAGGCGCCGTTGGGGTCGGCGGGGATGGCGTTGCGGTTGGTGACGATGCCGGACTCCAGCAGCGCCGCCTCGGCCTGGCGGCCGGTCAGACCGTAGGAGGTGGCCACGTCGATCAGGTTGAGGTGGTTGTCGGTGCCGCCCGTCACCAGGGTGGCGCCGCGGCGCATCAGGCCCTCGGCGAGGGCGCGGGAGTTGTCGACGATGCGCTGGGCGTAGTCCTGGAAGGAGGGCCGACGGGCCTCGGCCAGGGCGACGGCCTTGGCGGCCATGACGTGCGGGAGCGGGCCGCCGAGGACCATGGGGCAGCCACGGTCGACCTGGTCCTTGAGGGAGTCGTCGCACAGGACCATGCCGCCGCGCGGGCCGCGCAGCGACTTGTGGGTGGTGGTGGTGACGATCTGGGCGTGCGGGACCGGGTCGAAGTCGCCGGTGAGGACCTTGCCCGCGACGAGGCCAGCGAAGTGGGCCATGTCGACCATCAGGGTCGCGCCGACCTCGTCGGCGATCTCCCGCATGATCCGGAAGTTCACCAGACGGGGGTAGGCGGAGTAGCCCGCGACGATGATCAGCGGCTTGAACTCGCGGGCGGAGGCGCGCAGGGCGTCGCAGTCCAGCAGACCGGTGGCGGGGTCGGTGCCGTAGGAGCGCTGGTCGAACATCTTGCCGGAGATGTTCGGGCGGAAGCCGTGGGTGAGGTGGCCACCGGCGTCCAGGGACATACCGAGCATGCGCTGGTTGCCGAAGGCCTGGCGCAGTTCGGCCCAGTCGGCGTCGGAGAGCTCGTTGACCTGGCGGACACCGGCCTTCTCCAGGGCGGGGGCCTCGACGCGGGCGGCGAGCACCGACCAGAAGGCGACGAGGTTGGCGTCGATGCCGGAGTGCGGCTGGACGTAGGCGTGGCGGGCGCCGAAGAGCTCCTTGGCGTGCTCGGCGGCGAGCGACTCGACGGTGTCGACATTGCGGCAACCGGCGTAGAAGCGGCGGCCGATGGTGCCCTCGGCGTACTTGTCGCTGAACCAGTTGCCCATCGCCAGCAGGGTCGCCGGGGAGGCGTAGTTCTCGGAGGCGATCAGCTTGAGCATCTCGCGCTGGTCCTGCACCTCCTGCCCGATGGCGTCGGCGACGCGGGGCTCCACGGCGCGGATCACATCGAGCGCGGCGCGCACGGCGGTGGATTCGGGGGAAAGGGGCTGCTCGGGCATGTCGGCCTCCGGACGGCGTGGCGTTCAGCGTTCACGGTTCGGCCCAGGCGCACGGCACACAGTCACGACCGGGCCGCTCCCCGATGGTCGGTCCCATCCCAGCGCGCCAGTCACGGCCCGCTGATCAGCCTACCGGGCGCGCCGTCGGGTGAAGGTCCCGCGTCCACCATCCGAGCAAGGATAGGAAGGGGGTCCCGCTTGTCTTCCGGTGTCTTCTGGAGGTCCCGTGAGCACGACGGAAACCCTCATCGCCGCCGCCGAGGCGCACGGCGCGCACAATTACGCGCCGCTGCCGGTCGTCGTCGCCTCGGCCGACGGGGCGTGGATGACGGATGTGGAGGGCCGGCGCTATCTGGATCTGCTGGCCGGCTACTCGGCGCTGAACTTCGGGCACCGCAACCGGCGGATCGTCGAGGCGGCGAAGGCGCAGCTGGAACGGGTGACCCTGACCTCGCGGGCGTTCCACCACGACCGGTACGCCGCGTTCTGCGAGCAGCTCGCGCAGTTGTGCGGCATGGAGATGGTGCTGCCGATGAACACCGGCGCGGAGGCGGTGGAGACGGCGGTGAAGACGGCCCGGAAGTGGGGGTACCGGGTCAAGGGCGTGCCCGCCGAGATGGCGAAGATCGTGGTCGCCGGCAACAACTTCCACGGCCGGACAACGACCCTGATCAGCTTCTCCACGGACCCGGAGGCCCGGGCGGACTTCGGGCCCTACACCCCCGGGTTCGAGATCGTGCCGTACGGGGATCTGACGGCGATGCGGTCGGCGCTGAGCGAGAACACGGTGGCGGTGCTGCTGGAGCCGATCCAGGGCGAGGCGGGCGTGCTGGTGCCGCCGACGGGATATCTGCCGGCGGTGCGGGAGCTGGCCCGGGAGCGGAACGTGCTGTTCGTGGCCGACGAGATCCAGTCCGGGCTCGGGCGGACGGGGCGGACGTTCGCCTGTGAGCACGAGGGTGTCGTGCCGGACATGTATGTGCTGGGCAAGGCGCTCGGGGGCGGGGTGGTGCCGGTGTCCGCGGTGGTGTCGTCGGCGGAGGTGCTGGGGGTGTTCCGGCCCGGCGAGCACGGTTCGACGTTCGGCGGGAATCCGCTGGCCTGCGCGGTGGCGCTGGAGGTGATCGCGATGCTGCGCACGGGCGAGTTCCAGGATCGGTCCGCGCGGCTGGGTGAGCGTCTGCACCGCGAGCTGGCGGCGCTGGCGGACGGCGAGCGGGTCACCGCGGTGCGGGGGCGCGGGCTGTGGGCGGGCGTGGACATCGCCCCGAAGCACGGCACCGGGCGCGAGGTGTCGGAGCGGCTGATGGACCGGGGCGTGCTGGTGAAGGACACGCACGGGGCGACGATCCGGATCGCGCCGCCGCTGGTGATCTCCGAGGAGGACCTCGACTGGGGGCTGGCGCAGCTCGCGGCCGTGCTGGAGGGCTGACGCCGCCCCGGGGACGCGCCTTAGAGGATCACGTGCGGGAGGAAGCGGGCGTACTCGTCGGTGACCAGGCCCGCCGACTCTCGGATGCCGAGGCCCGCCGACTCGTCCTCGACGACCCATGCGCCGAGGACGACACGGTTGCCGTCGAACTCGGGCAGGGGTGCCAGCTCCTGGTAGCAGCAGGGCTCTTCGCGGACGACCGGGTCGGCGCCGGGTTCGTGGACGGTGATGCCCGCGCCTTCGCGGCCGAGGAGCGGCTTGGCGACGTAGCCGGTGGTGCGGGCCAGCGCGCGGGGGCCGTCGAGGTGGGCGGGGAGCAGGTTGGGGTGGCCGGGGTAGAGCTCCCAGAGGATGGCGAGGAGGGCCTTGTTGGACAGGAGCATCTTCCAGGCCGGTTCGATCCAGAGGGTGGATCCGGTGCCGCCGCCGTTGTCGAGCGTGTCCAGGACGTGGTCGGCGAAGCGGTCGGCGGTGAGCCACTCCCAGGGGTAGAGCTTGAAGCAACTGCGGATGAAGCGCAGCCGGTTGTCGACGAAGCGGCCCGAGAGGCGGTCCCAGCCGATCTCCTCCATGGAGATCCAGTCGGTGTCCAGGCCGGCCTGGTCGGCGGTCTCCTTGAGGTAGGCGACCGTCATCAGGTCCTCGCCGAGTTCGTCGGCGGAGGAGTGCGCGAAGTACAGGGGGCTGCCGGGCGGGAGCAGGGCGGACTGCTTCTTCCAGGCGTCGACGAGGCGTTCGTGGAGGGAGTTCCACTGGTCGGCGCCCGGGAAGCGCTCCTCCATCCAGAACCACTGCGGGGAGGCGGCCTCGACCAGGGAGGTGGGGGTGTCGGCGTTGTACTCCAGCAGCTTCGCGGGGCCGCGTCCGTCGTAGCGCAGGTCGAAACGGCCGTAGACGGAGGGGAGTTCGGCGCGGCGCTGCCAGGCCTCGGTGATCGCGGCGACCAGACGCGGGTCGGTGATGCCGAGGTCGGCGAAGCGGCCGGCGGTGACGATGTGGTCCGCGGCCCTCAGGCACATGCGGTGCAGTTCCTCGACGACCTCCTCCAGCGCCTCGACCTCCTCCAGGGAGAAGACGTAGTAGGCGCTCTCGTCCCAGTACGGGCGCAGGGAGTTGTCGGGGTAGCGGGTGAGGGGGTAGATCAGCCCCTGTTCCTCGACGGTGCGCTGCCAGTCGGGGCGGGGGGTGATGGTGCGGCGTTCCATGGCGGGGGTCCGGGGTCCGTCGGGTGTCCGGCTCAGCCGCCGCCGCTGCCGGAGCCGGAGCAGCCGAAGCCACCGCGGTCGACGGCCTCGTTGCGGCTGAAGGTGCCGTACTCGGCGTAGCCGTTGTCGACCTCGCCGTCGTAGTACCAGGCGGCGTCGGCGCCGCCCTTGCCCTTGCGCTTCTTGCCGCTGGAGCCGTAGGAGGAGCCCGAGGAGCCGGACTTGCAGTTCTTGTCGGCGATGACCTTGTAGCCGTCCCAGGTGTAGCTGTCGCGGTCGACACAGCGGCGGTCGGGCTCGGAGCCGCAGGAGGTGAGGGCGGCAGCGACGACTCCCATGCCGCCGAGCACCACCGTGCTGGACCGCAGTCGGCGTTTCGTCTGAGCCATGTCCTGTCTCTCCCCCGGGTACGTCGGCTGGTCGATCACCTTACGGCAGCACCCGGCACAGGGCCTCAAGAGCCCCCGCCCATGCGTGGTCCGGGGGTGTGGCGTAGCCGACGACCAGGGCGTCGAGGGGCTCGGCACGGGCCTGTTCGTGGCGGAAGTGGGCGAGGCCGTGCAGGGAGAGGCCCTGCCAGTGGGCGGCCTGGACCACGGTGGCCTCGGTGCCGGGCGGCAGGCCCAGGACGGCGTGGAGTCCGGCGGCGATGCCGGTGACCCGGACGTCCGGGGCGCGTTCGGCGAGGGCGGCGACCAGGGCGTCGCGGCGGCGCCGGTAGCGCAGCCGGGAGGCGCGGACGTGGCGGTCGTAGGCGCCGCGGTCGAGGAACTCGGCCAGGGTCAGCTGGTCGAGCACGCCGCAGGTGTCGACGTCGCCCTTGGCCGCCGTCACCGGCTCCACCAGGGCGGACGGCAGGACCAGCCAGGCCAGGCGCAGGCCGGGGGCGAGGGCCTTGCTGGCGGTGCCGAGGTAGACGACGTGGTCGGGGTCCAGGCCCTGGAGGGCGCCGACGGGCTGGCGGTCGTAGCGGAACTCGCCGTCGTAGTCGTCCTCCAGGATCAGGCCGCCGGTGCGGCGGGCCCAGTCCACGACGGCCGTGCGCCGGGTGCGGTGCAAGGCTGTGCCCATGGGGAACTGGTGGGCGGGCGTGAGCAGTACGGCGGCCGTGTCCCGCAACTCGGCCGGGTCGGTGCCGAGTTCGTCGAAGGACAGCGGGGCGGTCGTCAGACCGGTTCGGGTGAGGACCTTGCGGTGTTCGGGGAGGCCGTAGGACTCGACGGCGATCGTGCGGGCGCCGCGGGCGCGCAGGACGGTGCCCAAAAGGCGCAGGCCGTGGGCGAACCCGGCGCAGATGACGATGCGTTCGGGGTCGGCGAGCACTCCTCGGGCGCGGGAGAGGTAGCCCGCGAGGGCGGTGCGCAGTTCGACGCGGCCGCGTGGTTCGCCGTAGCCGAGGACGTCGTAGGGGGCCGCGTTCAGGGCGCGGCGGGCCGCCTTGAGCCATTCGGCACGGGGGAAGGCGGCGAGGTCGGGGGTGCCCGCGGTCAGGTCGTGGGCGGGGCGGGGGCGCGCGCGGCGGGTGGGGACGGCGGGGGTGGGAGGTGTGGAGCGGTCCTCGGCGACCCGGGTGCCCGAGCCCTGGCGGGCGGTGAGCCAGCCCTCGGCGACGAGGTCGGCGTAGGCGTCGGCGACGGTGTTGCGGGCGATGCCGAGGTCGGCGGCGAGGGAGCGGGAGGACGGCAGCCGGGTGCCGGGGGTGAGCCGGCCGGTGCGGACGGCCTCGCGCAGCGCGTCCGTGAGGCCCCGGCGCAGTCCCGGCCCGGTGGCCGGTTCGAGGTGGAGGTCGATGCCCAGGGCCCCAGAAGTGGCCCATGTATCTGCCATGGAAATGGACCATACCCCTGGGCTTATCGGTTCGTAGGGTCGAGGGCATGACGATGACCACCGATCACACCGCCCCTGTCGAGTACGCGCCCGAGCACGCCCCCCGGCTGAACTGGTCCGAGCATGTCCCGGAGGTCTACAAGGCCATGGTCCGGCTGGACGCGGCCGCCCGGCAGGGTGTGGACCCGAAGCTGCTGGAGCTGGTGAAGATCCGCGTCTCGCAGATCAACCACTGCGCGTTCTGCCTGGACATGCACACCAAGGACGCGCTGGCCGCCGGGGAGAGCGTGGAGCGGATCGTCCAGCTCTCCGCCTGGGAGGAGTCGGCGCACTTCTACACCGAGAGGGAGCTGGCGGCCCTCGCCCTGACCGAGGCGGTCACCGTGCTGACGGACGGCTTCGTGCCGGACGAGGTGTGGGCGAAGGCGGCCGCCCACTTCGAGGAGGCCGAGCTGGCCCAGCTGCTCGCCTCGATCACGGTGATCAACGCGTGGAACCGTTTCGGGGTCAGCTGCCGGATGGTTCCGGGCCACTACGTGCCGGGCCGGCGATGACCGACCGCGTGGAGGTGTTCCGGGCGCTGCACCGGCGCCCGGACCGGGGGGACCCGCTGATCCTGCCCGGCCCCTGGGACGCGGCGAGCGCGCGGGCGCTGGAGGCGGCCGGGTATCCGGCGCTGGCCACGCCCAGTGCCGGCGTGGCGGCCTCGCTGGGGTACGAGGACGGGCGGACTCCGCCGGAGGAGATGTTCGCGGCGGTGGCGCGGATCGCGCGGGCCGTGGACGTGCCGGTGTCGGCCGATGTCGAGGGTGGCTACGGGCTCGCGCCGAGGGAGCTGGTGGAGCGGCTGCTGGAGGCCGGGGTCGTCGGCTGCAACCTGGAGGACTCCGAGAACGGGGTGCTCAAGGACCCGCGGCGGCACGCCGACTGGCTCGCCGAGGTGTGCGCGGCCGCCGGGGACGAGCTGTTCGTCAACGCGCGCGTCGACACCTTCATCCGGGGTGTCGCGGATCCCGGACAGGCCATTGAGCGGGCGGCGTTGTACGTCGCGGCGGGTGCGCAGTGCGTGTATCCGATCGCCGCGCCCGTCGATGTACTGCCGTTGCTGCGGGCGGGGATCCAGGGGCCGATCAACGCCATCGCCCGGATCGGCGAGGGCCCCTCGCCCGCCGAGCTGGGAGAGCGAGGGGCCACGCGGATCACCTTCGGGCCCTACCTTCAGCGGCGGGCGGCGGAGGTAATCGCCGAACTGCTGGGGTAGGCGCCGGCCGGTCGGGTCAGGGCAGCCATGAGCGCCAGGTGGACTCGTGGCTGTCCACCCACTTCTTCGCCGCCTCCTCCGGGCTCAGCTTCTGGTCGGCGATCATGAGGGAGACCTCGTTCTGGTCCTCGGTGGTCCACCGGAACTTCTTCAGGAAGGCGGCCGCGTCGCCGCCGTCCCGGGCGAAGCCGGAGTTGAGGTACTTCTGCAGCGGGGTGTGCGGATAGGCGCAGGCGACCTTCGCCGGGTCCGCGTCGCAGCCCTCCTTGTAGGCGGGGAGCTTCACCTCGGTCATGGGGACCTTCTCGAACAGCCACTGGGGGGCGTACCAGTAGGTCAGGAAGGGCTTCTTCTCCTTGGCGAACTGTTTGATCTGGGTGATCTGGGCGGCCTCGGAACCGGCGAAGACGACCTTGTAGTCCAGGTTCAGGTTGTTCACCAGCGCCTTGTCGTTGGTGACGTAGGAGGGCGAGCCGTCCAGCAGTTGGCCCTTGCTGCCGCTCTCGGGGGTGCGGAGCTGCTCGGCGTACTTGTTGAGGTTCTTCCAGTCGGTGACGTCGGGGTGCTGTTCGGCGAAGTACGTCGGGACGTACCAGCCGATGTGGCCGGTGACGCCGAGGTCGCCGCCGTTCACGATCGTCTTCTTGTCCTGGACGTAGCGCTGTTCCTGGTCGGGGTGGCCCCAGTCCTCCAGGATGGCGTCGACGCGGCCCTGGCTGAGCGCGTCCCAGGCGGGCACCTCGTCGACCTGGACGGTGTCGACCCGGTAGCCGAGTTCGTGCTCCAGCAGGTACTGGGCGACGGCCACGTTGGCCTGGGCGCCCACCCAGGACTGGACGGACAGGGTGACCGTGCGGGCGCTCTGGGCGTTGGCGAAGGGCGACGCCTGTTTGGTCATGTCGGCGGCGCCGCAGCCGGTGAGCAGCAGCAGTGCGCCGAGGGCGGCGCCGGTGGTGATGCGGTTCCGCATGTCAGGCTCCCTTCCTCGTCGGCTGGGTGACCCGGTCGAGCATCAGGCCCAGGCAGACGATGGCGGCACCGGCCACCAGACCCGTCGCCAGATCGCCCTGGGCGAGGCCGAAGACGACGTCGTAGCCGAGCGCTCCGCCGCCGACCAGGCCGCCGATGATGACGACGGCGAGGACCAGGACGACGCCCTGGTTGACGGCGAGCAGCAGGGAGCGGCGGGCGAGCGGGAGCTGGACCTGCCACAGCTGCTGGAGCGGGGTGGCGCCCAGGGAGCGGGCCGACTCCAGGGCGGCGGGGTCGACCTGGCGCAGGCCCTGCGCGGTGATGCGGACGACCGCGGGCAGCGCGTAGACGACGGCGGCGGCGACCGCGGGGGCGCGGCCGACACCGAACAGGGCGACGACGGGGATCAGATAGACGAACTGCGGCATCGTCTGGAAGACGTCCAGCACCGGGCGCAGCAGGCGTTCCACGCGGTCGCTGCGGGCGGCGGCGATGCCGGTCGCGAAGCCCATGACCAGGGTGACGGCGACGGCCGCGAGGACCTGGGAGAGGGTGTCCAGGGACGGCTCCCACACGCCGAGCACGCCGATCGCGGCCATGGCGAGGGTCGCGGTGAGCGCGGTGCGCCAGGTGCCGATCAGCCAGGCCAGGGCGGCGACCACGAGCAGCACGGCCCACCAGGGCAGCCACAGCAGGCCGTCGCGGACGGGGTCCAGGACCCAGGTGGTGAAGTGGCCCGCCCAGTCGGCGGTGCCGCCGACGACGGGGACGCCGGAGTAGAGGTGGGCGGTCATCCAGTCGACCGCCCGGTTGACCGGTTCGGCGATCTCCAGCACCCAGGCGTCGGGCCAGTCGAGCCGGTCCATGAGGCGTCCGGCGACCGCGACGGCGAGGGCGGCGGCCAGGGCGTACGCCCACAGGGCGCGGCCCGTGCGCCGGGTCCCGCCTCCCGCGGCGGCGGTGACGCGGTCCAGGACGACCGCGAGCAGCACGATCGGGATACCGGCCGCCAGGGCGGCGCCGACATCGACCGAGGCGAGCGCCTGGTAGACGCGGTCGCCGAGGCCTCCGGCGCCGATGACGGAGGCGATGACGGCCATGGACAGCGCCATCATGATCGTCTGGTTGACGCCGAGCAGGAGTTCCTTGCGGGCCAGCGGGATGCGGGCGGTCAGCAGTCGCTGGCGGGAGGTGGCGCCGAGGGAGTCCACCGCCTCCAGGACCTCCTTGTCGGCGCCGCGCAGGCCCAGGGCGGTGAGGCGGGCCATGGGCGGGGCGGCGTAGACGACGGTGGCCAGGACGGCGGCGGGGACGCCGATGCCGAAGACAAGGACGACCGGGAGGAGGTAGGCGAAGGCGGGCAGCACCTGCATGGTGTCCAGGACCGGGCGCAGGGCGCGGTCCAGCCGGTCCGACAGGCCCGCGGCGAGGCCCAGGAGCGCGCCGACGACGACCGACGCGAGGACGGCGACCACCATCAGGGCGAGGGTCTGCATGGTCGGCACCCACATGCCGAGCGCGCCGCAGGCGAGGAACGCGGCGGCGGTTCCGAGGGCGAGCCGGGCGCCGGCCGCGCGCCAGGCGATCAGGGCGGCCAGGGCGGTGGTCCCGGCCCAGCCCGCGGCGAGGAGGAGCAGGTAGACGGCGCGTACGGCGAGCACGACGGCGTTGCTGACGTGGCCGAGGACGTACAGGAACAGGGGGTGGCTGTCCCGGTTGTCGATGATCCAGGTGCTGGCGTCGGTGAGGGGGGTGGTGAGGTCGACGGTCAGGGCGGTCGGCCAGGTGCCGCTGGCCCAGCGGGCGTGGGCGAGGGGGACGAGGAGTGCGGCGAGGAGGGCCAGGGCGAGGAGTTTGCGGGCGGGGGCGCCGCGCAGGGCCCCGGGTGTCGCCGTACGGGGGGCGGTTGTGGTGACGGCGGCCATCACACCAGCTCCTCGCTGGTGCCGGCGGTCGGGGGCGGGGTCGCCGGTCCGCGCTCGGCGGGTGCCGCCGCGCCCACCCGTGCCGCACCGGCGGCACGACTGCCCGTAGCTGCGTCGCCAGCACCGGCTGTAGCACCGGCTATGACGTTCAGCAGCGTCTCCGCGTCCACCACCCCCACGCACCGCCCGTCCTCCACGACCCGAGCGGGGGCTCCGGCGCGGGCCACGGCCTCGACGGCCTCGGAGATCGTTGCCGTCGGCGGAATCGCGGGGCCGTTGCCCGCCTCGTCGGCCGTGGCGGGGCGCATGGCGGTGCGGACGGTGAGGACCTGGTCGCGGGGCACGTCGCGGACGAACTCGCGGACGTAGTCGTCGGCCGGGGAGCCGACGATCTCCTCGGGGGTGCCGAGCTGGACCACGCGGCCGTCGCGCATCAGGGCGATGCGGTCGCCGAGTTTGAGGGCCTCGGACAGGTCGTGGGTGATGAAGACCATCGTGCGGCCCTCCTCCCGGTGCAGCCGGACCACTTCCTCCTGCATGTCCCGCCGGATCAGCGGGTCCAGGGCGCTGAAGGGCTCGTCGAAGAGCAGCACCTCGGGGTCGACGGCGAGCGCACGCGCGAGGCCCACGCGCTGGCGCTGGCCGCCCGAGAGCTGGCTCGGTCTGCGCTGCTCCATGCCCTCCAGGCCGACCTTGGCGACCACCTCGGCGGCCCGCGCGCGCCGCTCGGCCTTGCCGATGCCCTGGATCTCCAGGCCGTAGGCGACGTTGTCGAGGACCGTGCGGTGCGGCAGCAGGCCGAAGTGCTGGAAGACCATCGCCGCGCGGTGGCGGCGCAGTTCGCGCAGCCGGGACTTGTCCATGGCGCGGACGTCCTCGCCGTCGATGGCGATGGTGCCCGCGGTGGGCTCGATCAGCCGGGTCAGACAGCGCACCAGGGTGGACTTGCCCGAGCCGGACAGGCCCATGACGACGAAGACCTCGCCCTTGCGGACGTCGAAGGAGACATCCCGGACGGCGGCCGTGCAGCCGGTGCGGGCGCGCAGCTCGGCGGGGTCGAGAGCGGCGAGTTCGGGGCTCGCGGGGACACGGGAGGCCTTGGGGCCGAAGACCTTCCACAGGCCGTCCACCGCGAAGACGGGGGTACTCATCACGCATCACCGCCGATCAGGTCGACAGCGCGCTCCCCGACCATGAGCACGCCGATCATCGGGTTCACGGCGGTCATCGTCGGGAAGACGGAGGCGTCGGCGATCCGGATGCCCTCCAGGCCGCGGATGCGCAACTGGGGGTCGACCACGGCGAGTTCGTCGTCGACGGCGCCCATGCGGCAGGTGCCGGCCGGGTGGTAGACGGTGTGGGCGACCTTGCGGGCGTACTCGCTCAGTTCGGCGTCGCCGAGAACCTCCGGTCCGGGGCACACCTCGCGCTTGAGCCAGCTCGCGAGCGGCTCCGTCCTCGCGATCTCGCGGGCGATGCGGATGCCGTCGACCAGGGTGCGGGCGTCGTAGTCGTCTTCGTCTGTGAAGTACCGGAAGTCCAGGGCGGGCTTGACCGAGGGGTCCGGGCTGGTCAGGTAGAGCCGGCCGCGGGACTTGGGCTTGGGGATGTTCGGGGTCATGGAGACGCCGAACTCGGGCCGCCGGTAGCCCAGTCGCTCCGGATTGTCGGTGAAGGGGATCTGGTAGAAGTGGAACATCAGGTCCGGGCCCGGCTGTTCGGGGTCGCGGCGCACGAACAGGCCGGCGTCGGAGTCCATCGCGGAGTTCTCCGGGATGGGGCCGTGGGTCTCCCAGACGATCACCGACTCGGGGTGGTCGAGGAGGTTCTCGCCGACACCGGGCAGGTCGAGGGCGACAGGTATGCCGAGCGCCTCCAGGTCCGCGCGGGGCCCGATGCCGGAGTGCAGCAGCAGGCGCGGGGAGTCGACGGCGCCCGCGCACAGCAGGACCTCGTTGCGGGCGCGGACCAGGAACTCCGTACCGTCCTTGACGCGGACGTGCACGCCTTCGGCGCGGGTGCCGTTCAGCTCCAGCCTGTACGCCCAGGTCTCCAGCAGGAGCGTGAGGTTGGCGCGTTCGTCCATCACCGGGTGGAGGTAGGCCACCGAGGCGGAGGACCGCTTGTTGTCCTCCGGGTGGTAGGCGAGGTCGAAGAAGCCGGCGCCCTCGGTGAACGGCTTCCTGTTGAAGCCCTCCACGCGCGGGACGCCGAGGGTCGCCTGGGCGGCGTCGACGAAGTCGCGGGCGATGGCGTTCCGGTCCTTCTCGTCGACCGGGACGATGTTGTTCAGCAGCCGGGCGTAGTACGCCTCCATCGGCACCGCGCCCCAGCCCTTGGCGCCCGCCTCCTCCCACTCGTCCCAGTCGGAGGGCAGCGGCTTGAAGGCGATCAGGGTGTTGTGGGAGGAGCAGCCGCCAAGGACGCGGGCGCGGCTGTGCCGGATGTGGGAGTTGCCGCGCGGCTGTTCGGTGGTGGGGTAGTCGTAGTCCAGTTCACCGCCGAGCAGGCCCATCCAGCGGCGCAGGGTGAGCACGTCGTCGCGGCCGACATCGCTCGGGCCGCCCTCGATGACGGCGACGGTGACGTCCGGGTTCTCGGTGAGCCGAGAGGCTATGACGGACCCTGCGGTGCCGCCGCCGATGACGACGTAGTCGTAGACGTGGGTGTTCTCGGGCATGGGGGGTTGCTCCAGGAAGTTCGGGAAGGGCGGGCGGTTCAGCCGGCGAACCAGCGGACGGGCTTGGGCGCGAGGTTCTGGTAGACGTGCTTGCTCTCGCGGTACTCGGCGAGTCCGGCGGGGCCCAGCTCGCGGCCGACGCCGCTCTTGCCGAAGCCGCCCCACTCCGCCTGCGGGAGGTAGGGGTGGAAGTCGTTGATCCAGACGGTGCCGTGGCGCAGCCGCCCGGCCACCCGGCGGGCGCGGCCCGCGTCAGCGGTCCACACGGCGCCCGCGAGGCCGTACTCGGTGTCGTTGGCGAGGGCGACCGCCTCGTCCTCGGTGCGGAAGGTCTCCACGGTCAGGACGGGCCCGAAGACCTCCTCGCGGACGACCTTCATCTCCCGGTGGCAGTGGTCGAGGACGGTCGGTTCGTAGAAGTAGCCCTCGGCCAGGTGCTCGGGGCGCTTGCCTCCGGTGCGCAGTGCGGCGCCCTCGGCGAGCGCGGAGGCGACGTAGGACTCGACCTTGGCGCGCTGCTGTTCGGAGACGAGCGGGCCGCACTCGACGCCGTCGTCGGTGCCCCGGCCGAGGCGGATCCTCGCGGCGCGGCGGGCGAGTTCGGCGACGAAGCGCTCGCGCACCGACTCCTCGACGATGAGCCGGGAGCCCGCCGAGCAGACCTGGCCGCTGTGGATGAAGGCGGCGTTGAGGGCCTGGTCGACGGCCGTGTCGAAGCCCTCGTCGGTGGCGCAGGCGTCGGCGAAGACGACGTTGGGGTTCTTGCCGCCCAGCTCCAGGGCGACCTTCTTCACCGAAACCGCCGCCGCCTGGGCGACCTTGACACCGCTGACCAGGCCGCCGGTGAAGGAGACCAGGTCGACGTCGGGGTGCTCGGCGAGCCGGGCGCCGACGGTGTGGCCGGGCCCGGTGACGATGTTGGCGACACCGGACGGCAGGCCCGCCTCGGTGAGCAGGTCGAGCAGTGCGACCGTGGTCAGCGGGGTGATCTCGCTGGGCTTGACGACGAAGGTGTTCCCGGCGGCGAGGGCCGGGGCGATCTTCCAACTGGCCTGGAGAAGGGGGTAGTTCCAGGGGGTGATCAGGGCGCACACGCCGACCGGCTCGTGCACGACCACGCTGTGGATGTCGGGCGAGCCCGCGTCCACGACCCGGCCCGGGGCCTCGGCGGCGACGAGGTCGGCGAAGTAGCGGAAGGCGTCGGCCACACAGTCGATGTCGACGCGGCCCTCCTCCACGGTCTTGCCCGCGTCGCGGCTCTCCAGCAGGCCCAGTTCCTCGCGGTCGCGGACCAGGAGGTCGGCGACGCGGCGCAGCAGGGCGGCGCGTTCGGCGACCGGGGTGCGCGGCCAGTCGCCCTCGTCGAAGGCGCGCCGGGCGGCCTCGACCGCGAGGTCGGTGTCCTTCTCGTCGCCCTCGGCGACCACGGCGAAGGGCCGGGCGTCCGCCGGGTCGATGATGTCGCGGGTGGTGCCGGAGACGGCTTCCCGCCACTCGCCGTCGACGTGGATCGTCCGTCGTTCGTGCTGCCTTGCCATGATCGGTATTGCCTTCCGTTCCTGTTCGGTGCCCCTGAGTCACACGGGGTGTCACCTTCGGGGACCGCGGGCGCCTGCCCGGGGCTCCCGCAATACATGCGCAATTGGGGGGCGAAAGTGGGCCGCGTCACTGAACATGCGGGCAAATAGGGCAAAACGTACGCTGAGTGGGTGATGCGCGACGTCGCGCACCCGGCACGCAGGGTGCGCGGCACGGAGGTGACGCCATGGCCGTCAGGACGCTGATCTCAGCCGCGATGGGCGCGACGCTTCTGCTGGCCCCCATGGCGGCAGCGGCCGACGATCCCACCGCGAAGGAGCTGGCCGAGGAGGCGGAGGACAATCTCCTCGACGCGGAGTCGGTCCATCTGACGCTGACCGACCGCAGCGCGGACAAGGAGACGAGCCGGACCGAGCCGACGGCGATGGACCTGGCCCTGGACCGGTCCGGGAACTGCGTCGGGGTGCTGGAGATGGGCGCGGACGGCGGCGCCGTGGAGATCGTCAAGCAGGGCGACGAGGTGTGGCTGAAGCCGGACACCGCGTTCTGGAAGGCGCAGGTGCCGGGCGGTGAGGGCGACGCGGCGGCCGAGTTGTTCAAGAACCGCTGGATCCACGGGTCCACGGACGACGCCCTGCTCAAGGGCATGGCCGACACCTGCGACCTGAAGAACTTCCAGCGTGACGTGGACTCCGGCACCGACTCCCCCGGGTCCGTCGCGCTCAAGAAGGGCGAGGAGACCACCCGCGACGGCGAGGACGTCATCCCGCTGACCGGCGAGGTGGACGGCGCCCGCACCACGCTCTACGTCACGTCCGACACCCCGCACCGCCTGGTGGAGGCCACCCAGCGCGGCACGGACACGAACGTGCGGCTGACCTTCTCCGACTACGACGAACCCGTGCCGTCCCGGACGCCCTCGGCGGACGACACGGTCGATGTGGACCGGCTGCAGGAGGAGTTGGGCAGCCTGTAGCGGGCCCGGAGGGCCGGGCCCGGAACGGGCCGCAGGCCCCGTACCGGCGGGAACCGGTGCGGGGCCTGCGGGTTGCTCGGGAGGGAGCTGGCTCAGATGAGGCCGAGGGAGCGGACCGCCTCGCGCTCCTCCGCCAGCTCGGCGACCGAGGCGTCGATACGGCCGCGGGAGAACTCGTTGATCTCCAGGCCCTGGACGATCTCGTACTTGCCGTCCTTGCAGGTGACCGGGAAGGAGGAGATCAGGCCCTCCGGGACGCCGTAGGAGCCGTCCGACGGGATGCCCATGGAGACCCAGTCGCCGTCGGCGGTGCCGTTGACCCAGGTGTGGATGTGGTCGATGGCGGCGTTGGCGGCGGAGGCGGCCGAGGAGGCGCCACGGGCCTCGATGATGGCCGCACCGCGCTTGGCGACGGTCGGGATGAAGTCCTCGGCCAGCCACTTCTCGTCGTTGACGACCTCGGCGGCGTTCTTGCCGGCGATGGTGGCGTGGAAGATGTCGGGGTACTGGGTGGCGGAGTGGTTGCCCCAGATGGTCAGGCGCTTGATGTCGGAGACCGTCGAGCCCGTCTTCTTCGCGAGCTGGGTCAGCGCGCGGTTGTGGTCCAGGCGGGTCATCGCGGTGAAGCGCTCGGCCGGTACGTCCGGCGCGGCGGCCTGGGCGATCAGGGCGTTGGTGTTGGCCGGGTTGCCGACGACGAGGACCTTGATGTCGTCCGCGGCGTGGTCGTTGATGGCCTTGCCCTGCGGCTTGAAGATGCCGCCGTTGGCCTCCAGGAGGTCACCGCGCTCCATGCCCTTGGTGCGCGGGCGGGCGCCGACGAGGAGGGCGACATTGGCGCCGTCGAAGGCGACGTTCGGGTCGTCGCTGATCTCGATGCCCTGGAGCAGCGGGAACGCGCAGTCGTCCAGCTCCATGGCCGTGCCCTCGGCGGCCTTCAGCGCCGGGGTGATCTCCAGCAGGCGCAGCTTGACCGGCACGTCCGCGCCGAGCAGCTGGCCGGAGGCGATGCGGAAGAGCAGGGCGTAACCGATCTGGCCGGCCGCGCCGGTGACGGTGACGTTCACGGGAGTGCGGGTCATGGCGTTCTCCGTATGACAGCTGGCGGTGGGGCGGCACTGCCCCGGTACGGACGTACAGATGATCGATCTCTTGGTATCAAGAGAATCAGCCGTCAGGCTATCGCGCCCGCGTGATCTCCGACGTCCGGGGCGGTGTGGCCCGGCCCACAGCCGCCCGAAAGGGCACCTCGGAGAACCGGAAGGGCACGCCCCGAGAACACGGAAGGCGGCCGTCCGGTCCGGGAGAGGAGGACCTGGGACGGCCGCCGGTGGGGGTGCCGGTTCGCCGGACTCCCGTGGGGGTACTGGGCGCGTGCCCCCGATGGAGCCGGGTAATCCCGTACCCCGGAACTTCGTGGGGCTACTGGGTGCAGCCCTCCTGCCCGGCCGCCAGGGTCACGCAGGCCGTCGCGTCGCCCGCGTCCTTCACCGCGACCATCGGGGTGTAGGCGATGGTGTCGTTCGCGGCGGTGATGGCGCCGCTCTCCTCGTTCTTGCCCGCCTTCACCGTGACCTTGTCGCCCTGGGTGCCCTGGGTGACCCGGCCCCAGGCGGCGCCGCAGGTCTCGCTGTAACGGACCTCGACGACCGCGGTGCCCACCTTGGCGGTCTGGGCCGTGGTGACCAGGTCGCCGCTGCAGCCCATGGCCTCCGCGTCCTTGCCGGTGCAGGAGGCTCCACTGCACTCGACGCCGGGCGGGAGGTCGGTCTGCTTGGTCGCCGTGGGGGTCGGGGTGGGGGTGGCGCCCTCGTTCTTCTTCCCGTCGCCCGGGTTCATCAGCCAGAACACCCCGGCCACCACGACCAGTACGCCCACCATGCCGACCAGGAACATCGTCAGCCGCCGCTTGCCGTTGCCGGACCCCGCGGGCGGGCTGGAGCGGCCGTGCCCCTGCGGCGGTCCCGCGTACGAGGCGGCAGGGGGCGTCGCCGGGCCCGTACCGCCGGTGGCGCCCGTGCCGCCGCCCGACGGGGACGGTCCCCGGTAGCCCGCCAGGCCCCAGGAGTTGACGCCGTCCGACCCGGACGGGGAAGCCGCGGAGGACGACGCGGCCGCCTCCTCCTCCGCGGCGTCGCGCATCGGGTTCACCGGCGCCCGCGGCGGCACCGTGGGCGCCACCCCGGCCGGACCCGCCACACCCGGCGTCGCCGTCGCGCTGCCGCTCCTGCGGGCCCCCCGGCCGCTCTTGGCATTGGCCGGAGGCGCGCCGAACTCCCCGAGCGCGGCCCGCGCCTGGGAGATCCGGATGGCCTCCATCGTCATGTCGTGCCGCATCTCGGAGCGGCTCCAGGCCCGCTCGGCCAGCTCCCACATCGTGGTGAGGTGGACCGGGTTGGTACCGGTGACCTCGGAGAGCGCGACGATGGCGCCCTTGGGCGCCAGCAGCCGGCCGTTCAGATACCGCTCCCAGGACGTCTTGCTGTAGCCGGTCCGGTCGGCCACCGCCGCGATGCTCAGACCGCTGCGGTCCACGAGCCGACGCAACTGGCTAGCGAACTCCCTGACCTGCGGATCCAGTTCCTCCGGCAAGTCCCGCCAACGAGGCATTGCTACCCCCCTCTTCCCCCCCGGTCGTGCTGTCTCTTCCCCCGCGCGCGGGCCCGCTGCCGAGTCCCCGGTGTGGCTACCCACAGGGATGCGCCCGGTCAGGATCTCAGTTCCCGGGGTGGGGGCGCACGGGAGCATGGGGGCCGTGAGCGTGCACCGTCGCACGCCCACCGGGCCGCGGTCCAGTGTCCCATCGCCCGCGCCCCCGCGGCCGCACTCCCCCCGGATCACGCCACAGACAGCTGTTCGAGACGTCCCGGACCGTCCCGATTGGCCACGCTAGCCCGACTGTTGAACGACTTCCGTCCAAATCCGCAAACTTGTCAACACATCGTCACACAGAGCGCACATATCCTGTCACCGACAGCACACGAACGCATGGCTTTCCCGGCCGGTGCCCACGGCCTCGATCCGGTATCGATTTCTCACCCCAGGGCGAAGGCCCCGATCACCACACCCAGTACCAGTGCCACCGCCAGCCCCACCGCGACCCGCAGCAGCCGCCGCGACGGCTCCTCGGGGGGCGTGTCCCACCAGGGCAGGGTCGGGTCGTCCTCGTAGCCGTCCGCACCGCTGTCCGGCTCCGGGGCGCCCTTGGGCGGCGCCGGGCGCGGCCAGGCCTGCACCGCCAGCTCCCAGCGCACCACGAACCGCTCCGCGTCCTCCCGCGGCTCCCCCGCCACCCGGCACAGCGCCTCCACGGCCTGCCGGGGCGGCGGCTGGACCGCGTTCAGATAGCGCTGCCAGGAGGACTTGCTGTACGCGGTACGCGCGCCCAGCGCGACCAGGCTGAGGCCCGTGCGGTCCTTCAGGAGCCGTAACTGCGTCACGAAGTGCCGCACCTCCGGCGGCAGATCGTCCGGCAACGGCTGCCAGCCGCCCATCGTTCACCTCCACGGCGCGTCACCTCTCCCGCCCCGTTCGAGTGACGACAGCGGACCCGTGGACGGTTCCGCGCGGCCGGGCCCTGTGGCAGCTCCCGGACACCGTGGCGGAACGGTCACCGCTGTGCCACAGCGCCCTGACAGCCGTTGAACAGCAACTTCCCGGCGCGGGAAGGTAAATGCGCGGCGGCGGCCCGTCCTGACTCGGGGGAGGGGACGGACCGCCGTCGCGCGCACGGGCCTTGCTTCGCCTAAGGGAAGAGACCTAGTTGCTGACCGTGAAGTGCAAGGTGTCCTTCAGGAACGGGATCTCCAGCCACGGCTTCGGCTGGACCATCAGGGCCAGCAGGACGATCGCCGTGCCCAGGAAGCCGTAGGTGACGATGTCGGTGAAGCGGGAGCGGACCGCGAGCATGCCGACGCCGGGCAGCAGCCAGCGCAGCAGGCCGCCGACCAGCAGGCCGGTGCCGACCAGCAGAGTGCCGACACGGAAGGCGTCCAGGGCGGTCACCAGCAGGCCGGTGCCGACCAGCGCGGCCACCAGCAGGATGGGCCACTGACGGGCGGGCGCCGGGGCGTCGCCGGGGGCCGCCCGGCCGCCGCCCTCGGGCCGCGCGGTGTCCCGCGTGAACAGCGGGAACCGGCGGGTCGTACGGCGTGGCCTGCCCTCGGCGTCGGGCGCGCTGACCGCGTCCGCCACCTCGATGTCGTCCCGGTCGCCGTCAGCCGACACTGCGCTCCGCCGCCTCGACCACGTTGACCAGCAGCTGGGCCCGCGTCATCGGGCCGACACCGCCGGGGTTCGGGGAGATAAAGCCGGCCACCTCGCGCACGTCCGGGTGGACATCGCCGACGATCTTGCCCTCGGCGCTGCGGGAGACACCGACGTCGAGGACGGCGGCGCCCGGCTTGACGTCCTCGGCGCGGATCAGGTGGGCGGAACCGGCCGCCGCGATGATGATGTCCGCCCGCTTCAGGTGCGCGGAGAGGTCCTTGGTGCCGGTGTGGCACTGGGTCACGGTGGCGTTCTCGCTGCGCCGGGTCAGCAGCAGCGGCATCGGGCGGCCGATGGTCACACCGCGGCCGACGACCACGACCTCGGCGCCCTTGATCTCCACGCCGTAGCGGCGCAGCAGGGTGAGGACGCCGTTGGGGGTACAGGGCAGCGGGGCGGGCTCGTTGAGCACGAGGCGGCCGAGGTTCATCGGGTGCAGACCGTCGGCGTCCTTGGCCGGGTCCATCAGTTCCAGGATGCGGTTCTCGTCGATGCCCTTGGGCAGCGGCAGTTGGACGATGTAGCCGGTGCAGGCCGGGTCCTCGTTCAGCTCCCGGACGACCGCCTCGATCTCCTCCTGGGTGGCGGTGGCGGGCAGTTCGCGCTGGATGGAGGCGATGCCGACCTCGGCGCAGTCGCGGTGCTTGCCGGCGACGTACTTCTGGCTGCCGGGGTCGTCCCCGACGAGGATCGTGCCGAGTCCGGGCGTGACGCCCTTCTCCTTCAGCGCCGCCACGCGGGCGGTCAGATCGGACTTGATCGCGGCTGCGGTGGCCTTGCCATCGAGAATCTGGGCGGTCATGGCCCCATCCTCGCCGATGACGGGGTCCCGGTTCCAATCCGGTCCACGGGGGCTCGGTCACACCGCGCGCTCATGATCGCGATATTGCACTTGCACAACACATGCGGCTTGCGGCTGGACAGCGGACCGGCCGCTGAAGAACGATGTCAGGACAGTGCCGCGGGCAGTACCGGGGGGACGAACCGCATCTGTAGAACCTTCCTCCGTACCGTGCCGCTCGTCGTCCCCACATCGGTACACACGGAGGAACATCGCCATGAGTTTCGGCGACCCGAACAACCCCTACGGTCCCCCGCAGCCCCAGCAGCCCCAGCAGCCCGGTTACGGATACCCCGTCGCCCCGCCGCCCGGGCAGCCCTACGGCCAGCCGTACGGCGGCTACCCCGCCGCCCCCGTCCAGATGCCGGGCACGGTCCGCGCCGCCCGCGTCATGCTCTTCGTCCTGGCCGGTTTCCAGGCCCTGGGCGGCGTGCTGATGATCGCGGCCAGCGCCTGGTTCGCCGAGTACTTCGAGGAGATCCTCGAATCGGACAGCACCATCTCCTCGCAGGACGCGGAGACCATCGCCGACATCGGCGCGGGCATCGTGATCTTCTTCGGTGTGGTGGTCCTGCTCTTCGGTCTGTGGGCCTTCCTCACCGGTCTGCGGTTCGCCACGGGCCGCGGCGGCGCCCGCGTCTCGGCGATCATCTACGCCTCGCTGGTCACCTTGATCAGTGTCCTCAACCTGCTCGGCGGCAACTTCTTCTCGCTGATCAGCCTGGTCCTCGGCGTCCTGATCATCGTCTACTGCTCGAACAACAACGGCAGCATCTGGTTCAACCGGCCGAACTACTGAGCGGCCGAAGCCACCGCGACGCCACTCGGGGCGGCCCCTGACGGGGCCGCCCCGAGTCGTTCACGCACGCGATGGGGATCAGTGGAAGAAGTGCCGCGTCCCCGTGAAGTACATCGTCACGCCCGCCTTCTTGGCGGCCTCGACGACAAGTTCGTCGCGGACCGAGCCGCCGGGCTGGACGACCGCCTTGACGCCGGCCGCGGTGAGGATCTCCAGACCGTCGGGGAAGGGGAAAAAGGCGTCGGAGGCGGCGTAGGAGCCCTGGGCGCGCTCGGCGCCCGCGCGCTCGACGGCCAGCTTGGCGGAGTCGACGCGGTTGACCTGGCCCATGCCGACGCCGACCGAGGCGCCGTCCTTGGCGAGCAGGATGGCGTTGGACTTCACCGCGCGGCAGGCCTTCCAGGCGAAGGCCAGCTCGGCGAGTTCGGCCTCGGAGAGGGCCTCACCCGTGGCCAGGGTCCAGTTCGCGGGGTCGTCGCCGTCGGCCTGGAGCCGGTCGGTCACCTGAAGGAGGGCACCGCCGTCGATCGCCTTGACCTCGACCGGGTTGGCGGGGGCGTCGGGGCAGCGCAGCACGCGGATGTTCTTCTTCTTGGTGAGGGCTTCGAGGGCGCCGTCCTCGTAGTCCGGCGCCACGATGACCTCGGTGAAGATCTCCGCGACCTGCTCGGCCATCTCCTTCGACACCGGGCGGTTGACGGCGATCACACCGCCGAACGCCGACAGCGGGTCGCAGGCGTGCGCCTTGCGGTGCGCCTCGGCCACGTCCGCGCCGATCGCGATACCGCAGGGGTTGGCGTGCTTGATGATCGCGACGGCCGGCTCGGAGTGGTCGTACGCGGCACGGCGGGCGGCGTCCGTGTCCGTGTAGTTGTTGTACGACATCTCCTTGCCGTGCAGCTGCTCGGCCTCGGCGAGCCCGCCGGTGCCGGACACGTACAGGGCCGCGGGCTGGTGCGGGTTCTCGCCGTAGCGCAGGGTGTTCTCGCGCTCCCAGGTGGCGCCCAGGAAGTCGGGGAACTGCGAGTCGTCGACCGGGGCGTAGGAGGAGGCGAACCAGCTCGCCACCGCCACGTCGTAGGCGGCCGTGTGCTGGAACGCCTCGGCCGCGAGCCGCTTGCGGGTGGCCAGGTCGAAGCCGCCGTCCTTGACCGCGGCCAGGACGTCGCCGTAGCGAGCGGGGCTGGTGACGACCGCCACGGAGGGGTGGTTCTTGGCGGCGGCGCGGACCATCGAGGGGCCGCCGATGTCGATCTGCTCCACGCACTCGTCGTCGGAGGCGCCGGAGGCGACGGTCTCGCGGAACGGGTAGAGGTTCACGACGACCAGGTCGAACGGCTCCACCCCCAGCTCCGCCAGCTGCCGCTGGTGGTCCTCCAGACGCAGGTCGGCGAGGATCCCGGCGTGCACGCGCGGGTGCAGCGTCTTGACCCGGCCGTCCAGGCACTCGGGGAAGCCGGTCAGCTCCTCGACCTTGGTGACGGGCACTCCGGCGGCGGCGATCCGGGACGCGGTGGAGCCGGTGGAGACGAGCGAGACGCCCGCCTCGTGCAGGCCACGCGCGAGGTCCTCAAGACCGGTCTTGTCGTAGACGCTGACGAGCGCCCGGCGAATCGGCCGCTTGTTGCTCTCGGCGGTCACTGGATAACTACCTTTCGTCCCTCAATGCGATAGCCGTTGCGGGCGAGGCGCCCCACGACCTCGACGAGCAGCCTGCGCTCGACTTCCTTGATGCGCTCGTGCAGAGCGCTCTCGTCGTCCTCGGTGCGGACCTCGACCACGCCCTGGGCGATGATCGGTCCGGTGTCGACGCCGTCGTCGACGAAGTGGACGGTGCAGCCGGTGACCTTGGCCCCGTACGCGAGCGCGTCACGGACGCCGTGGGCGCCGGGAAAACTGGGCAGCAGAGCGGGGTGTGTGTTGACGAACCGGCCGCCGAAGCGGGCGAGGAATTCCTTGCCGACGATCTTCATGAACCCCGCGGAGACCACGAGGTCGGGCTCGTAGGCGGCGACGGCCTCGGCGAGCGCGGCGTCCCACTCCTCCCGCGTCCCGAAGTCCTTGACCTTTCGTACGAAGGTCGGGATGCCGGCGCGCTCGGCGCGGGCCAGTCCCTCGATGCCGTCACGGTCGGCGCCGACGGCCACGATCTCGGCGCCGTAGGCCTCGGCACCGGTGTCGCTGATGGCGTCGAGCAGCGCCTGGAGGTTGGTGCCGGATCCGGAGACCAGCACGACGAGGCGCTTGGCAGCCACGGCGGGGCCCTTTCTCGGGGGTACGTCGGTACGGTGGCCGGGCCCGCACGCCGCTCTGTACGTTCGTACGAATGCTTCGGGTTCCCGGATACGGGGAAGCCTACGAAGCGGCCGACCGTCAGCAACGATACCGGCACACCGGACAGCCCCCGCGGGACGGGGGCGTGGCCGGAAGGTAGCGTCTGGGAGGAGCCGGGTCGGGAACGCCGTTCGTGAGCGGTGCGTTCACAGGGTGACGGACCTGGTGCCACCAGCCATGTCAGCCGTACTCACCAAGGGGAAGACGCTCACTTGATGCCGGACCGCAGCCTGCGACTCCTCCCGCTCCCCCCGCAGCCGGTGCAGGGAGGGGAGCGCCACGGCGTGCTGCTGCGCGAGCGGCCCTCCTCGCCCCCGGACGCCCCCTCGGGCGGGGCCGACGGTGACGAGCGCGACGACAAGCCGACCGACGCGGCGCCGACGGACGACAACCCCTTCGCCCCGCCGCCGGAGGGCACCCCGGACCGCCCCTGGCAGCCGCGCCGCCCGGCCTCGGGCGACGGCAGCGGCAACTCCGGCGAGGGCGGCCAGGGCTCGCCGTGGGGCAGTCAGTGGAGCGACCGCCAGCCCGGCCGCTCCCCCGGCGGCTTCGGCGAGCGCCCCCGCCCCGAGGGCGGTCAGGGCAACAGCGGCGGCCCCGGTTCGGGCATGCGCTGGGACCCCACGGACCCGGCCCAGCGCCGGGCGCGCTACGCCCTGCTGTGCGGTATGTGGGCCTTCTTCTTCGCCCTGTTCAGCTGGCCGTACGTCGCCCTGCTGCTCGGCGCGCTGGCCATGTACTGGAGCATCAGCGCCCTGCGCGCCAAGCCCCGCACCCCCGACCCCGACTCCCCGGCCCCCGCGCCCTCGGGCCGCCCCCAGACCACGGCGGCGGTGACCGGCCTGGTCACGGCGTCCCTGGCCCTGGCCCTGGTGGCGGCGGGCTTCGGCGCGAAGCTGGTGTACAGCGACTACTACACGTGCAAGAGCGACGCCTTGACGAACGAGGCGAAGAAGGGCTGCGACGACCTGTTGCCGGAGCAGCTGCGCGGGGTACTGGGCAACGACGGCTGAGCACATTCAGCCCGTCCGGCGTCTGAGGACGAGGCCCGTTCAGGGCCGAAGCGGGGGTCCGGGGGCGGCAGCCCCCGGGGATGGGACGGGTAGGGGCGGCGGGGGCGAAAACCCTCACGGCGCCCCCGGAGGCGCCGCCTCCTCGTCCTCCTCCCGCCCGGCGGCCTCCCGCAACGCGGCCCACCGAGCCTCCCGAGCCGCCTCGTCCACCTCCCAGGGCACCGCCTCCACAGCAGGCTCAACGGGCAGCAAGTCGTACCCCTCCCCACCCTCCGCCGCTCCCTCCGACACCCCCGCCACCACAGGCGCCCCCTTCTCCCGCCGCCCGAACAGCCACCGTCCCTCCCCCACCCGCGGCCCGGCGATCCTCGCCACACCACCGCCCCGCACCCCCCGGCTCCCCCAGACCCGCCGCACCACAGCCACCGGCACCGCCACCCCCGCACCCCACGCCAGCACGGCCACCCCCACCTGCCACCACACCGGCCCGAACGAGGCGAGCGCCCCCACCCCCAGCGGCCCGCCCGCCACCGCGGCCAGCCCCGCCATCACCCCGGCCCACATCGCACACGCCACCAGCGCCACCCCCGCGGTCCGCCACCGCGACCACGCACCGCCCCGGCCGGCCCGCCCCACGAACCACCCCACCACCGCCCCGGCCACCACCGGCACCGCGCCCGCCGCCCAGTTCAAGGGCCCCCCGACTCCCTCCGCGGGCACCGCCGACAGCAGCGGAAACGGCGGCAGCAGCGCGACGGGCGAGGAGGACAGCGGCCCGACCACATGCCCCGCCCCCAGCAGAAACCCGGGCCCGAGGGCGTAGGAGGCGGCCCAGACGGAAGCGTTCGGCAGCAGCACCAGACACAGCAGCAGCACCGTGAACTGCCCCGACGCCCCCTCCGTCAGCCGCAGGAACGACGCCCGCGCCGCGCTCCCGTGCCACACCAGCGACACCGCCAGCAGCAGCGCCCCGCCCCCGAAGAGCACCGCGACCCCCGCCCCCGCGCCCCGCGCCGCCGCGTCGAGCCGGGCCCGCGGCCCGTCCCCGAGGAACAGCCGCCGCACCCCGGCGGGCAGGAGGATCAGCACCTCGTCCACCGCGTCACGCGGACGCCCGTACGAGGTCCACACCCCCGCCCCGGCCGCCCCCACCGCGACCAGCGGGACGCACACACCGGCCCACACCCAGTCCGGCCGCAGCACACCCCCGGCGGCATACACGGCGGCGCCCGCGCCCACGCACAGATAGCCGGTCACCACGCCCGCCCACGCGGTGCGCCCGGACACCTCCTCCCCGTCCATGGCGTCCCGCGCCGCCCGGTGCACCAGCCACACCGGCAGCACGACCAGCAGCAGCGGGGTGACACCGACCGGCGCGGGCACACCGGACAGGGTGTCGACGCGGACCAGTTCCACGCCGTGGGCCAGCAGCCACAGCGCCGCGGCCACGTGCAGGGCGCCGTCCGGCCCGCTGTCCGGATACGGCGAGCTGATCCACAGCACCATCACCAGGACGGCGAACGCCCCGAGCCCGAGCCCCGCGGCCAGCACGCCGCCGAGCAGAGCGGTGGCCAGTCCGGGCGACCGGTCGCGCAACCGGGTGAGCAGGGACGACAACGGCGATCGGCGAGCGGTCATCTGGATCACGCCCGCCATGCTCCCAACGACACGCGCTTTCCCGTCGTAACAGGCGAACCTCCGCTGTGTCGCTCAATATACGTTTATGTACCTTTTCGTACGGAGGGGCGTCCTGTGACACGGAGCCCTGCCAGCCCTCTTCCACCGCCCAAGGAACGCCGACGCCTGCGCGAGGCCGCTTCGTTGACGCAGGCTCAGGTCGCGGCACGGATCGGTGTCACCCGGGAGACGGTGCGGGCGTGGGAGACCGGCCGTACGACACCGCGCGGCCGGAAGCGGGAGGCGTACGCGAAGCTGCTGGGCGAACTGAGCGCCCCTCAGCAGGACCTCATCGACACGGCCGAGACGCTCACGCCCGTACTGACGGACCCACCCGAGCACACTCCTGAGGCACCCCCTCCTCAGCCGAAGGCGCTCCCCACCGCCGGCCTGACGCCCGCTCAGGCCTTCGACGCGCTGTACGCGTTCTGCGCCCCCGCGCTCGTCCGGCAGGCCTATCTGCTCACCGGACGCCGGGAGCTGGCCCGGGAGTCGGTGGAACGGGCCTTCCAAGTGGCCTGGCAGCGCTGGCCGGAGGTGGCCCGCGACCGGGACCCGGCGGGCTGGGTACGGGCGACGGCGTACGAGTACGCGCTCTCCCCTTGGCACCGGTTCCGCCCCCGCTACCGGCACCCCGAACCACCGCCCGCCGACCCCTCCGACCGGGCCCTGATGGACGTACTGCTCACCCTGCCGCCGCCGTACCGCCGCACCCTGGTGCTCTACGACGGGGTCGGCCTCGATCTGCCGGACACGGCGGCGGAGACGGAGGCGAGCACGCCCGCGGCGGCCAACCGGCTGCTGCACGCGCGCGAGGCGGTCGCCGAGCGGCTGCCGGAACTGGCGGACCCCGCCACGCTGCACCGCAGGCTCGCCGAAGTGGCCTCCGCGGAGCGGCTGCGCGCCGCCAGGCCGCCCACGGTGCGCACCGGCAGCGAGCGCCGGGCGAGCTTCTGGACCCGCGCCGCCATCGCCTTCACGGTCGCGCTGATCGGCACCACCGCGCTCACGCTGCGCACGGCACCGACCCGGTACGAGCCCCCGGTGCCGCCGGGGGCCACGGTGCAGGGTGTCCCGCCGAAGATGGCCCCGGGCCCGCTGTCGGAGAAGGAGCGCGAGCTGCGGGAGAAGCTGCGCGGGGAGACCGTGAGCGGGCCGCAGCGCCTGGTCCCGCGGGCGGACTGACCAAGTAGGGCGGGACAACGGAGTAAGGCCGGACAACGCCGACGGGCCCGCCCCCACCAGGGGGACGGGCCCGTCGTCAGCGTGCCGGGAAGGCTGCCGGGAGGGTTCAGGCGGAGAGGATCTCCCGCGCCAGCTTCGCCGTCTCGGTCGGCGTCTTGCCGACCTTGACGCCGGCGGCCTCCAGGGCCTCCTTCTTCGCCTGGGCGGTGCCGGACGAGCCGGAGACGATGGCGCCCGCGTGGCCCATGGTCTTGCCCTCGGGGGCGGTGAAGCCCGCGACGTAGCCGACGACCGGCTTGGTCACGTTGTCCTTGATGAAGGCCGCGGCCCGCTCCTCGGCGTCGCCGCCGATCTCACCGATCATCACGATCAGGTCGGTGTCCGGGTCGTCCTGGAAGGCGGCCAGGGCGTCGATGTGGGTGGTGCCGATGATCGGGTCACCGCCGATGCCCACGGCCGTGGAGAAGCCGATGTCACGCAGCTCGTACATCATCTGGTACGTCAGCGTGCCGGACTTCGAGACCAGGCCGATACGGCCCGGCTTGGTGATGTCGCCCGGGATGATGCCGACGTTCGAGCCGCCCGGGGTGATGATGCCGGGGCAGTTCGGGCCGATGATGCGGGTCTTGTTGCCCTTCTTGCCGGCGTACGCCCAGAAGGCGGCCGTGTCGTGCACGGCGATGCCCTCGGTGATCACGACGGCCAGCGGGATCTCGGCGTCGATGGCCTCGACGACCGCGTCCTTGGTGAACTTCTCCGGCACGAAGATGACGGAGACGTTGGCGCCGGTCTTCTCGATGGCCTCCTTGACGGTGCCGAAGACGGGTACCTCGGTGCCGTCGAAGTCCACGGTCTGACCCGCCTTGCGCGGGTTCACGCCGCCCACGACGTTGGTGCCGTCACCGAGCATGAGCTTGGTGTGCTTCATGCCCGTGGCGCCGGTCATGCCCTGGACGATGACCTTGCTGTCCTTGTTGAGCCAGATAGCCATGGTGTGTTGTGTCCTCGTCCTGAGTGCTTACTTGGCGGCGTGGGCCAGCTCGGCGGCCTTGTCGGCCGCGCCGTCCATGGTGTCGACGCGCTGCACCAGCGGGTGGTTGGCGTCGGTGAGGATCTGTCGGCCGAGCTCGGCGTTGTTGCCGTCGAGGCGGACGACCAGCGGCTTGGTGACCTGCTCGCCGCGGTCCTCCAGCAGCTTCAGGGCCTGGACGATGCCGTTGGCGACCTCGTCACAGGCGGTGATGCCACCGAAGACGTTGACGAAGACGGACTTGACGTCCGGGTCGCCGAGGATGATCTCCAGACCGTTGGCCATGACCTGGGCGGAGGCACCGCCACCGATGTCCAGGAAGTTGGCCGGCTTGACGTTGCCGTGCTTCTCACCGGCGTACGCGACGACGTCCAGGGTGCTCATCACGAGACCGGCGCCGTTGCCGATGATGCCGACCTCGCCGTCGAGCTTGACGTAGTTGAGGTTCTTCTCCTTGGCGGCGGCCTCCAGCGGGTTGGCCGCGGCCTTGTCGTGGAGCTCCTCGTACTCGGGGTGGCGGAACTCGGCGTTGTCGTCGAGCGACACCTTGCCGTCGAGGGCGAGGACCTCGCCGGAGGCGACCTTCGCCAGCGGGTTGACCTCGACGAGGAGGGCGTCCGACTTGATGAAGGTGTCCCAGAGCTTGACCAGGACGTTGACGACCTTGTCCGCGACCTCGGCCGGGAACTTGGCGGCCTCGACGATCTCGCGGGCCTTCTCCTCGGTCACGCCGTCGATCGGGTCGATCGGGGTCTTGGCGACGGCCTCCGGACGGGTGGCCGCGACCTCCTCGATCTCCATGCCGCCCTCGACGGAGGCGATGGAGAGGAAGGTGCGGTTGGCACGGTCGAGGAGGAAGGAGACGTAGTACTCCTCCACGATCTCCGGAGCGGTCTCGGCGATCATGACCTTGTGGACCGTGTGGCCCTTGATGTCCATGCCGAGGATGTTCGTCGCATGCTCGACGGCCTCGTCGACGGTGGCGGCGAGCTTCACGCCACCGGCCTTGCCACGGCCGCCGACCTTCACCTGGGCCTTGACGACGGACTTGCCACCGAGGCGCTCAGTGGCTGCGCGGGCCGCCTCAGGCGTGTCGATGACTTCACCGGCCAGCACCGGTACATCGTGCTTGGCGAAGAGGTCCCTCGCCTGGTACTCGAACAGGTCCACGCGCTTCCGTCCCTATCAGTGATCTCGCGGTTCGTTGGATGCGTGGGCGTGCCGCGAAGGGCAACGTGACGTCCGCTCTGTCACAAGGGAGGCGCACACGGTGTCCGAGCGCGCGGCATGTCCGTCTCGCAGGTTATCCCCGCTTGCGGAGGGCTTCTAAATCGGGAGTCACACCTGAGCGGTGATACCTGTCACATGATGCCGCGCTCACTGGCACGGGGTGCCGGAGGTGAGGGGCCTCACCGGGCTGGGGTCCGACCCGGTGAGGCCCTTGGTACAGCCCGAGGGGGCACGAATCGGTGCCGCCCAAGGGCTCCGGCCGGGCGGTTCCCACCCCAATGAGAACCGCCCGGCCCTTCCGCGGACCCGGCTCCCGGACACTCCGACGGCTTCGGCCGTCCGGGTGCCGGTCAGCCCGCGGAGCCTGGGGTCAGGGGGTGGGGGTGGTGAGGCGTGCGGGGGTGCAGGGGCGCGTGACGGTGGTGAGACGTGTGGCGGTGGAGCGGCGGATGTTCTTGGTCATCCGGGCGTCAGATCCTTCGGGACATCGGGGCATCACGGACATTCCGGGCCGGAGTGAGTGACCCCGGCGGGTGTCCGCCCTAAGCGGGGGCTACGGGGATGTCCCGGTACGCGTCCCGGGGCCCGTCCGCCTCGGCGCGTGCGGTGGTGCCGGGCGCCGGGCGCAGTGGGGCCCGGTGGTCGGCGGTGACGGCAGCGGTGTCGGCGTGCCTGGGGGTGCTGTGGTCGACCGTCGCCCGGTGGTCCGGGGTGCCGTCCGGTCCGTCGGCGGGCGGGTGCGGGGCGGGGGCGGGTGCGGGCAGCGTGGGAGCGGGCTCGGGGGTGTGCGCCGAGGCCTGCGGCACGGTGACGTCGTACGGCGTGCCTGATCGCGGTGCGGGCCGCTCGGTCTGCTCGTCCTGTGCCGGGGTGTGCGGCTTCGGCTTCTGCTCCGGCTCCGTGGCGGTGGGCGTGGGGGGCCTGTCCGCGGGCCGGGCGGAGAGGTCCGGGAGGAGGTCGGGTAGCTCCGCGAGGTCGGGGAGTGTGGGCAGCTCCGGCTCGTCCGGTGGTTCGGGCAGCGGCGTCGCGGAAGGTGGCGGCGGGAGCTGCTCCCGCACCTCGCCCAGTTCCTCGGTCACCGCCCCGACGACCTCGTCGACCGGGCGCACCACACCCTCGACGAGCCGCCGCCCCTCCGGAGGCAGCGGGAGGGCCTCTCCTACGCCCTTGGCCACCTGCCCGACCGACACGCGCACCTCACCCGTCAGTGCCGTCAGCCCTGTCAGCCCGGTCGGTCCGTCCTCCGCCGCCTCGGCCCGCTGGCCTGTGAGGAGCCCGAGTGCGAACAACCCGCCCACCAGCAGCGCCAGATACAGCGCACGCCGAACGGCGGCACCGGACAGGGCTGCTGGAACGGTCAAGGGACGCGGGTCCTCCGTACGACGGAACGGGCGGCGTCGATCCTTCACGCGGTTCCCTCCGGTGCGCAAGCCCCGTGTTACCGATGGGTACTCATGTCCCTTTTGCCAACTCCCCAGCTTCTTACGCCGGCTTTTACATCGCCTCCGGCACCGGGATCGGCCGCTTCTCGATCGCCGCCGCCATCACCTCCGGGAACAGGTCCGGCGTACAGGCGAACGCCGGTGCGCCCAGCGCGGCCAGCGCCGCCGCGTGCTCCCTGTCGTAGGCCGGCGCCCCCTCGTCGGAGAGCGCCAGCAGCGCCACGAACTGCACGCCCGACGCCTTCATCGCCGCCACCCGCTTGAGCATCTCGTCGCGGATACCGCCCTCGTAGAGGTCGCTGATCAGCACCACCACCGTGTCGGCGGGCCGGGTGATCTGCGCCTGGCAGTACGCCAGCGCCCGGTTGATGTCCGTACCGCCGCCGAGCTGCGTGCCGAACAGCACGTCCACCGGGTCGTCGAGCTGGTCGGTGAGATCGACGACGGCGGTGTCGAAGACGACCAGCCTCGTGGAGATCGACCGCATGGAGGCGAGCACCGCCCCGAACACCGACGCGTACACGACGGACGCCGCCATCGAGCCCGACTGGTCGATACAGAGCACGACGTCCTTCTTCACCGACTGGGAGGCCCGCCCGTACCCGATCAGCCGCTCGGGCACGACCGTCCGGTACTCCGGCAGGTAGTTCTTGAGGTTGGCGGCGATGGTGCGGTTCCAGTCGATGTCGTGGTGGCGCGGCCGGCTGACCCGCGCGCTGCGGTCGAGGGCCCCGGTCAGCGTGGCCCGGGTGCGGGTGGCGAGCCGCTTCTCCAGGTCCTCGACGACCTTGCGCACTACGGCCCGCGCCGTCTCCTTCGTGGTCTCCGGCATCGCCTTGTTGAGGGAGAGCAGGGTCCCCACGAGGTGCACATCGGCCTCGACGGCCTCCAGCATCTCCGGTTCCAGGAGCAGGGTGGACAGTCCGAGCCGGTCGATGGCGTCGCGCTGCATGACCTGGACGACGGAGGAGGGGAAGTAGGTGCGGATGTCGCCGAGCCAGCGCGCCACGGACGGCGCCGAGGCCCCGAGCCCCGCCGAACGGTCCTTCCCGGTCTGCGGTTTGTCCCCCCTGCCGTAGAGCGCGGTGAGCGCCCCGTCCATCCCTGCGTCCTGCCCGGACAGCTCGTATCCGGTGCCGTCGGCCGCCGCCCCGCCGAGCACCAGCCGCCAGCGCCGCAGCCGCTCCTGCGCCGGATCGCCCGGCCGCGCCGTCATGTCGGCCGTCATCGCGCCACCCCCGTCAACTCGTCGTCCTTCGCATCACGCCCCGAGTCCGCATCACGCCCCGAGTCCGCGCCGTCCGGCCCCGGCTCCGCCCCGTCCAGCCCCAACAGCAGCCGCACCGCCGGCAGTACGGCGTCAGCCCGCGCCAGGTCCGGTTCCGCCGCGAATCCCGGTACGCCGGAACCGGTCGCCGTCGCCCCGCCCGGCTGCCCGGGCCCCCGCCGCACCAGCTCGCCGAGCGTTCTGCGCACGCCCGGTTCGTACGCCGAGAACGTCCGCCGCAGCAGCGGCAGTACGTCCGTGAAGGCGTCCGCCGGTACGCCGGTCAGCCAGGCGTCGACCAGGCCGAGCAGCCGCTCGTCGTGCACGAGGAGCATCCCGCCGCCCGAGCCGCCGCCGACGAAGCCCTCGATCCAGGCCGCCGCGTCCCCGGGCGGCGTCCCCGGCGACAGCACGAGCCCCATCAGCCGGGCCGTCTCGTCCTGCGCCAACTCGCCTTCGTCGAGCAGGAGTCGTACCGCCCGCCCGCGGATCACACCGGGCACGGTGTCCCGCACGGACAGCACCTTGAGCACCTTCTGCCAGCGGGCGCGCAGATCGCCGTGGCCCGGGGCGGCGGTATCGCCGAGCAGGCCCACCGCGCCGTGCACCGCGTCCACATGGCGCCGAATCTCCTCGGCGGCGTCCGCGTCGAGACCCGCGCACGCCGGGGGCAGACCGACGAAGATCCGCTCGGCGAGGCCCGCGGCGACCTCCGCGAGCGCCCCGGTGTCGGTGCCGCGTACGTCGCCGTAGCGCAGGGAGCGGACCAGGGCGGGCAGGGCCTGGGCGAGATGGCCGACATCGGTGTCGAGCGCGGCCCGGTCGGCGAGCACCTTCATCACCGTGGGAAGCGCGTCCGGCAGTTCGGCCAGCAGGCACCGCTCGGCGAGGGCGGTGACGTCGGCGAGGCCCGGCGCGGAGACGGCGTCCGCCTCGGACTTGGCGGTCGCCGCGGCGAGCACGGTCGTCCCCCACACCCCGGCCTCCGCGATCCGCACGGACAGCTCGGGCTCCCAGCGCAGCCGCCAGGTCTCCCGGAAGGTGCCGGTGCTCCCGCGCGAGGCGGCCGGCTCGCCCCACGGCACGCCCAGCAGCCGCAGCCGGTGCAGCAGCCTGCTGCGCGCGGCGTCGGTCTCCTTGCGCAGGTCCAGCTCCAACTCCCGTTCCAGCGCCTCAGGCTTGAGCCGCAGCCTGCGCTGGATGCGGTCGAGGTCCCGCTGCAGTGGCACGGCGGGCGCGCCCGCCGGCACCTCACCGAGGACATCGCCCACGACCAGCCGGTCGTGCACGAGCGCCAGCGGGACGTCCGAGCCGTCGCACATGACGGCGCGCACGGCGTCCGTCGTCTCGCCGAGGCCGGGCAGGGGGCGTCCGCGCATCGCCGCGAGCGTCTCGGCCAGCCGGACCGCCTCGATGACGTGGGCGGAGGACACGATCCGGTCCTCTTCCCGCAGCAGCCCCGCCACCCTGGTCAGCCATCGCTCGACCGGCCGGTCCGGCGCGCGGAACAGATGCCCGTACCAGCCCGGCGAGTCGATGCCCGCGCCGTAGCCGCTGGCCCGTGCGAGCCTGCGGTGCGTCCAGGGCACCCAGGTCATGTCCGCCTTGACCTTGGGCAGACCCTTCAGCCGGGCCCGGTCGGCGGCGACGGTGGTCCGCTCGCTCAGCGCGGGCACGTGCCAGGCCCCGCACACCACGGCCACCGCGTCGCCGAACTCCTTGCGCGCGGCCCGGATCTGGAGCCGCATGTACGCCTCGCGCACGAGGTCCCGGTCGTGTCCGCCGCTGCCGTACACCTCCCGCAGCGCCGTCATGGCCTCCGCCAGCACGGCGAACGGCGCGAGCGGGTCGGCACCGGTTCCGCGGTGCTCGACGACGTCCTCCCACCAGCGCTCGGCGTCGTCGTACCCGGCGGCGTCGGCGAGCACGGCGAGCGGGTCGATACGGACCTGGGCGTCCGGCTCGGCCTCGCCGTCCTCCGCCTGCTCCGCCGTCTCCTTCTCCTGCTCCTGCTCCTGCTCCTTGTTGTTCTCCTTCTCCCAGGCCAGCGTGTGCGTGGCCGGGAGGTCGATGAAGCGGGCCGGTACGCCCTGGTCCAGCGCCCAGCGAATCGCCACCCACTCCGGGGAGAACTCGGCGAGCGGCCAGAACGCCGAGCGGCCGGGCTCGTCCACCTCGTGGGCAAGCAGGGCGACCGGTGGCCGCATGTCCTCCTCGGCCGCCAGCGGGATCAGCGTGTCGGCCTCGGGCGGCCCCTCGATCAGCACCGCGCGCGGCTTGGCCGCGTCCAGCGCCGCCCGCACGGCCCGCGCGGACCCGGGCCCGTGGTGCCGTACGCCGAGCAGCAGCGGCCCGGTGCGGTCAGCCTCCGTCGTCATGCCTGCCTCCCTCCCCCGTTGCCTCCTCGTGCCCGGTCACGCGCTCACCTCGCGGCAGGCGCGGTAGAAGTCGGTCCAGCCGTCGCGTTCGCGGACCACGGCCTCCAGGTACTCCTGCCAGACGACCCGGTCGGCCGCCGGGTCGCGGACGACGGCGCCGAGGATGCCCGCGGCGACATCGCCGGGCCGCAGCACGCCGTCCCCGAAGTGGGCGGCGAGAGCGAGGCCGTTGGTGACGACGGAGATCGCCTCGGCCGTGGAGAGCGTGCCGCTGGGCGACTTGACCTTGGTGCGGCCGTCGGAGGTCACCCCGTCACGCAGTTCGCGGAAGACGGTGACGACCCGGCGGATCTCGTCGATGCCGTCCGGGGCGGCCGGCAGGTCGAGCGAGCGGCCGATCTGGTCGACGCGCCGGGAGACGATGTCGACCTCGGCGTCCACGCTCTCCGGCAGCGGCAGCACGACCGTGTTGAAGCGGCGGCGCAGGGCGCTGGAGAGGTCGTTGACGCCGCGGTCGCGGTCGTTGGCGGTGGCGATGAGGTTGAAGCCGCGCACGGCCTGCACCTCCTGGCCCAGCTCCGGGATGGGCAGGGTCTTCTCGGACAGGATCGTGATCATCGTGTCCTGCACATCGGCGGGGATACGGGTCAGCTCCTCGACCCGGGCCGTCATGCCCTCGGCCATGGCCCGCATGACGGGGCTCGGGACCAGCGCGTCCCGGCTCGGGCCGTGCGCGAGGAGCTGCGCGTAGTTCCAGCCGTAGCGGATGGCCTCCTCCGGGGTGCCCGCGGTGCCCTGCACCAGCAGGGTCGAGTCCCCGCTGACGGCGGCGGCCAGGTGCTCGGACACCCAGGTCTTGGCGGTGCCGGGCACGCCGAGCAGGAGCAGGGCGCGGTCGGTGGCGAGTGTGGTGACGGCGACCTCGACGATGCGGCGCGGGCCCACGTACTTCGGTGTGATCACGGTGCCGTCCGGCAGGGTCCCGCCGAGCAGGTAGGTCGCCACCGCCCACGGCGACAGCTTCCAGCGGGCCGGGCGCGGGCGGTCGTCCTGCGCGGCGAGCGCGGACAGCTCGGCCGCGAAGGCGTCCTCGGCGTGCGGTCGCAACGCCTCGGTCGGTGTGCTCGGTGCGGTGGTCCCGGTCGTCGGTGCCACGGACGCGGTCATGGCGAAGCCCCCTCCAGCTCGGCCGGTTCGGATCTGCCACCAACCATGGACCACACCACTGACAATCGGCCCTGACCTGCGGATACGCGCTCGCCGGGCTGATTGTCAGTGGGGGGATCTACCTTCGATGGCATGACTCAGCAGGGGGTGCGCTGGAGCGCGGAACAGGTGCTGGCACTGGCGCCTGACGCCGCGTCACGCAAAGCGGGCAGCAAACTCGGCGCGGCCGGACCGTGGTCCGAGGCGGGCAGTTCCGACGAGGGGACGGTGTGGGGGCTGTGCAAGGGCAGCGGCAGCAGGCCGTATCAGACGGTGGTCGACCTCGCGGACGGGGCGGGGCCGGCGTACAAGTGCAGTTGTCCGAGCCGGAAGTTCCCGTGCAAGCACGCGCTCGGGCTGCTGTTGCTGTGGGCGGGCGACGGAGCGGCGGTGCCGCCCGGGTCGCCGCCGGACTGGGCGCAGGAATGGATCGATGGGCGGCGCAAGCGGGCCGAGGAGAAGCGGGCGGAGGGCGGTTCGCCGTCCCGTACCGCTGATCCGGAGGCGGCGCGGCGGCGGGCGGAGCGCAGGGCCGAGAAGGTCACCGCGGGGGCTACGGAGCTGGAGCAGCGGCTCTCGGACCTGCTGCGCGGCGGACTGGCGGGCGCCGAGCAGGCGGGGTACGGGCTGTGGGAGGAGACCGCGGCCCGCATGGTCGACGCCCAGGCCACCGGACTCGCGGCCCGAGTAAGGGAGTTGGGTGCGATCCCGGCGTCCGGACCGGGCTGGCCCGTGCGGCTGCTGGAGGAGTGCGCGCTGCTCCACCTCCTCGACCAGGGCTGGCTGAACCGCGACCGGCTGCCCGAGGACCTGGCGGCGACGGTCCGCTCCCGGATCGGCCTGCCCGCCTCACCGCAGGACCCGGCGATCCGCGACCGCTGGCTGGTCCTCGCCCAGTACGACACGGCGGACTCCCGGCTGACGACCCGTCGCATCTGGCTGCACGGCACCGAGTCGGCCCGCACCGCCCTGCTCCTCTCCTACGGCGCCGCGGGCCGCGCCCCCGAACTGGCGCTGCCGGTCGGACTGGCCCTGGAGGCGGAGCTGTCCCTCTACCCGGGCGCGGGACAGCTGCGGGCGGCACTGGGCGAGCGCTTCGGCGCGCCGGTGCGCACGCCGGTCCGGCCGCCGGGAACCACGACGGCCGAGGCCACCGCCCGCTACGGCGAGGCGCTGCGGGGCGACCCGTGGCTGGACTCGGTGCCGGTGACGCTGGAGCGGGTGATACCGACGCCGGACGGCGACTCCTGGCAGCTCGCGGACGCCGACGCGGACACCGCCCTTCCGCTCACCCCCACCGCCCGCTCCCGCCCCGGCCTGTGGAAGCTGGTCGCCCTCTCGGGCGGCGCCCCGGTCACCGTGTTCGGCGAGTGCGGCCACCGCGGTTTCACCCCGCTCGCGGCCTGGCCGCAGGGAGACGGGGAGGCGGCGCCGCTGTGCTGAACGCCGCCGTGCCGTCACGCCTCCGGCGCGCTTGCTCGCCTCCCCAGAAGGGACGACCGGCGTGCCCCGAGCAGGAGGGACGACCGGCGTGCCCCGCGTAGGAGGGACGACCGGCGTGCCCCGCGCAGGAGGGACGACCGTATGGACCCCCACGCGAGACGGACGACCCGCATGCCCCCAGACAGAAGGGACGACCCTCATGACCGCCCCGCAGAAGGGACGACCCGTATGACCGCCGCCTGGGAAGAGCTCGTCACCAGCGCCCTGCTCGGCACCGACCGCCGTACCCCGCCCGGCACCGACCCGGCCCGCGAGGCCCCGGTCGCGCTGCTGGACGCGGCGGCCGTGGAGACCGTACGGCGCCGGGCGGGGCTGCGTCCGGCGCGGGCGGCCGAGCGACTGGAACCGGCCGCCGGGGACACGCGTCCG
>NZ_FLSP01000036.1 GCF_900091315.1 Streptomyces sp. DI166 | reverse complement strand
CTTCGCGGTCCTGCAAGAGGACCGCTGGCCTCCGGGCCCGGCATGACTGTTCCCCCCTGTCGAACGGATGACCTGGGGGGTGGTGTCACCGGGCCTGGGAGGCGCCGTTGGAGACGCTGATGAGAGGTCCGACTACCGCCTGGCCTGGCGCAATGCCCGGCCGCTCGCGGGTGGCAGGTCTGCATAACGTGGATGCGCGCATACGACGCCAACGCCCTGGCCAGCACGCACGACATCCGTTCGGGAGGACGGCTTGGACGACAGCGACGAGATAGGCGTCTTCCTCGGTCTGGACGTCGGCAAGAGCGCCCACCACGGGCACGGCCTCACGCCGGCCGGCAAGAAGGTTTTCGACAAGCAACTCCCGAACACCGAACCGAAGCTGCGGGAGGTCTTCACCAAACTGAAGACCAAGTTCGGCACCGTCCTGGTGATCGTGGACCAGCCTGCATCCATCGGCGCCCTGCCCCTGACGGTCGCTCGGGACGCCGGCTGCAAGGTCGCCTACCTGCCCGGACTCGCGATGCGGCGGATCGCCGACCTCTACCCGGGCGAAGCGAAGACCGACGCCCGCGACGCGGCCGTCATCGCGGACGCCGCCCGCACCATGCCGCACACCCTGCGCTCGCTTCAGCTGACCGACGAGATCACCGCCGAACTCACCGTCCTCGTCGGCTTCGACCAGGACCTGGCGGCCGAGGCCACCCGCACCAGCAACCGGATCCGGGGCCTGCTCACCCAGTTCCACCCGTCCCTGGAACGGGTCCTGGGCCCACGCCTGGACCACAGCGCCGTGACCTGGCTGCTGGAACGCTACGGATCCCCGGCCGCACTGCGAAAAGCCGGACGCCGCAGGCTGGTCGAGGTAATCCGGCCCAAGGCCCCGCGCATGGCGACACGCCTGATCGACGACGTCTTCGACGCCCTCGACGAGCAGACCGTCGTGGTCCCGGGCACCGGCACCCTCGACATCGTGATCCCATCCCTGGCCCGCTCGCTCGGCGCCGTCCACGAACAAAGACGGGCGGCAGAAGCCCAGATCACAGCCCTGCTGGAGAACCACCCTCTTTCCAAGGTCCTGACGTCGCTGCCCGGCGTCGGCGTCAGGACCGCCGCCGCGCTGCTGGTCACCGTCGGCGACGGAACCAGCTTCCCCACCGCCGCCCACCTCGCCTCCTACGCCGGCCTCGCCCCGACCACGAAGTCCTCGGGGACCTCGATCCACGGCGAACACGCACCCAGAGGCGGCAACCGACAGCTCAAACGCGCGATGTTCCTGTCCGCGTTCGCCGCCCTGCACGATCCCGCCTCCCGCACCTACTACGACAAATGCCGGACCCGAGGAAAGACCCACACGCAAGCCCTCCTCCGGCTCGCCCGACAACGCATCAACGTCCTGTTCGCGATGCTCCGCGACGGCACCTTCTACGAACCCAGAACCCCACGCCTCGCTTGACCAAAGACATAGAGGCACCCCCCCGCGGTGGTGCCCACCCGCTCGTTCGGGTCCGGGCGACCTGGGATGTCAGCGCCGGGCTCAGCGTCGTCGCCGACATCTCCGGCGACGACCTGCTGAACCGGATCCTGCTGCAGCTCCCCGCGGGCTACGACCTTCTCTTCGGTCGCCCCCAGCCAGCCTGACCAGTCGGGGCGCAGCACGACACAGCGCTCGGCCGTGCCGGTGCGAACGGTCCACGCGCGGGCCGGCCTGCGCTATGCCGGGCCAGGCATAGCGCCGGTACGCCGCACGTGCCAGATGTGGGGCAGAGGTTCGGCGTCGATAGACGTCAGCAGGCCCCCGGATGCGCTTCACGGGGGCGTGTTGGCGGTGGTTGATCTTCGGCTAGTTGGTCTTGCTGTTGCTGTCGGACTCGGACTCGGCAGCCCTACGACGGCGGACAGCGACCAGGGTGACGGCGCCAGCGACGATGAAAATCCCGGCGCCTGCGGCGATCCACGGGGTGGCGTCGGCACCGGTGTGGGCGAGGGAGCCTGCCGGGGTCGCTGGCGTGGAGTCGCCGTCCGAGGACGCAGATGCAGTGGACGAAGCGTCGGTATCCGGCGTGGCGGTGCCCGGCGCTGAGGGCATGGCCCCGCCGGTCTCGCTGCCCGGCCTACCTGCAGGGGTGGACGGGGTACCGGTGGGCTCGGTGGTCGGCTTGTCCGAGGGGTGGGGCTTCGGGCTGGTCGCGGCCTTGGTGTTGGTGACGGTCACAGTCACAGGGGCGCCGGGGCCCGCGGTGAACGTCTTGGACGGCTTGTAGAGGCCGTATCCTGCGGGTGCCTTGACCTGCTTGACCCAAAACTCCGTCTTCCGGCTAGACACCGGCAGTTCCCCGGAGGCTGTGCCCTTGGCACCGGTCGTCAGGGTGAGCAGCGTCGAGGTGCCGGTGCCGATGTTCACCGTTGCGCCGGACAGGAGCTTGCCGGTCTTGTCGTCCTTGGCCTGCAGGAGGACCTTGGCGGCCTTGTACGAGTCCGTGATCGTCAGCCGCGTGGTCTCCCCGGGCGTGACGATGACGTCTTGGTCGGCGACAACCTCGTAGAGCGGGCTGCCGGAGGCCGTCTCCTTGAGCCGGTAGACGCCCGGCGTGAGGTCGGGGAAGGTCAGCTTCCCCTGCGCGTCGGTTGTCCCGCGCCCGGCCTCCTGACCGGCTGAGTCGAGCAGCAGGAACGCGGCGCCGGGGAGCACATCTCCGGCCGTGGCCCTGGTGGTGATCTCGACGCTGCCCGCGTCCGCGGCCGGCGTGTCGGCAGCGACTGCCGAGGTCGAGGGTGTCGGTTCGGAGGGCTGGGCGTCCGCGGCAGGCGCCCAGGTGAGGGTACCGGTCACTGCGGCGGCGACGGCGGCGGATCGGACGGCGCCACGAACGAAACGAGCGTGCACGAGGAAGGGGACTCCTTGATCAGTTGGTGGAAGGTCGGTCACCGGACGGGGATCCAGGTCAGGACTCAGCGGGTGCGGGCTTGGCTGCGGGTGGCCGGCGGGGTGGGCGCCCGGTGCGCGGAACGGCTCGCCGCGCGGCTGGGCGTGGACGCGGCCCAGGCGCCGGGGAACCAGACGGCGATGTACTGCTCGATGGCGTCGCGCAGCCCCGTGGTGACGGCTCCCTCCCACGGTGGTCGGCCGAGGTGGTGGTAGGTGCTGAACGTGCCGTACTGCTTGGTGTTCGGCCGGGTGTTGTTGGCTTCGTCGCGGCGGTGGAAGGTGCCGTGATCGAGGAAGCTGAGGGCGACCGCGTCGATTTCACCGCGGTCCGGGTGGATGACCGCCACCCGCAGACCGCCATAGGTGTCCGCGTGGATGGTGGCGGTGAACTCGATCCGCAGCCGCAGCGGTGCGCCCGAGACCGGGGCGGCGAAGTAGGTGGCGCCCACGACGGCGTGGTCGTGGAAGGGGAGGCACAGCTCGGCGAAGAACTCGGCGGCCTGCAGGGACAAGAGGGATCTCCGGTCGGGGATGGGCCGACACTATCGGCGCGGGCCGGGCAGGGCCTGCCGGCTGGTGGTGCTCCAGCGCGGGATGCTGGCCGCAGGGAGCGCGGCCGGACGGCGGGATGCGGCAGCCCGCTGCACGTCAAGCGGGGTTGGGGCCTGCGGTTGCGGCGGGATGACGGGGTGGAGCTGGGCCATGCCCTCGATGTAGCTGAGGGTGTCCTGACGCCACCGGGGCAGCGGGGTCGGATCGGCGACGCATCGGGTGACTGCGGTGAGCAGGGCGACGGGGGTGTCGGTGCTGGCCGTCGCGTACCAGACGGGCCGGTCGATGGATTTTCCCGCCCACAGCTGCCAGCGGGCGTCACGGGTGGTCAGCTCGGCTTCCGGATCCAGGTCCCCGGTGGTGAACTCCAGACCGGCGAGGCCGTCCGGGGCCTGGACGGCGAAGACGCCCCAGCGGGGACGGTCGATCTCCCATCCCTGCTGTAGGAGAGGCACGACGGCGAGGAAGGGATCGTGCTCATCGGTTCCCGAGACCGGCCGGGCGAGGTAGGCGTCCGGCCCCTGTTCGTATGCGGCGGCGAGGGCGGTGGTGAACGCTTGGACGAACTCGGTGGGGACGCGGTCGTTGAAACAGACGCCCCATGTCGGCGGTCCGAATGGGTCCTTGTAGGCGTTGATGCGCCAGAGTCCGTCGTCCTCGCCTTCGGGCAGGTAGCCCAGGCGCACGCGGCGGTCGGGGGCGTTCACGTACACGTTGCCGAGGTCGTCGTGCTGGAGGTCCCAGCCGAGGTCGAGAAGCGGGGTGAGGGCTGGGTCGCCGGTGCCGGTCGTGGAGGCGAGGTGGCGCGGAGAAATGAAGACGTCTCCGTCTAGGGCGTGAAGGTCGTCGTGAAGGGACACGGGTTCCTGAGTGGCGGCGCGGGCGGATGAGTCAGTCAGCGGGCAGCAAAGCTGTTCGGAGGCCGTCGGTGGAGCCGGTGTAGTGCAGCGTGCGCAGGCCCAAGCGGGCGGCGGCCTGGCAGTTGTCGAGGCGGTCGTCCACGAACAGCACGCGTCGTGGATCACGGACCGCGGTGGCCTGCAGCGCCTGCTGGTAAATGGCTGGGGCGGGCTTGCACAGCTGCAGGCGGGCCGAGTAGAGCGCCTGGGCCATCATGCGGCGCCAGTCGTGGGTGTCGAGCACCGTACTGAGGTGGGAGGGCGCATTGGACAACAGCACCATCGGCATTCCGGTGGCATGGGCGCGGCGCAGGACGGACACGACGCCAGCGTCGGTCGCGGCCCACATGTCAGTGTCGGCGGCCAGGAGTTCGCGCAGCAGGCGGGGGCCGGGGTGGGCGCCGAGGACGCGGGCCCAATACGCCAGGTCGCTGAGCTGGCCGGCGTCATAGAGGTCGCGGGCGTTCCAAAAGGCGCGCTGGAACGCTGCGAGATCATCTTCAGGCCACGAAGCGATACTGGCCAGCCGTAGCCACTGGGCGCGGGTGGGCTGCAGGCCGATGACGCCGTTGTAGTCGAGGATGACGGCGTCGGGGCCGGTAATGCGGGTCAAGGGGCGGTGTTCTCCAGGGCTCGGCGGGTGAGGGCGGCGAGAGCGGCTGCGAGGAGGGCGGGCAGCAGCAGGGCCGTGGACAGGGTGGTGGCGCTGGCGAGGGCGCCGATGACGGCGGGGCCGGCGAGGAGGCCGAGGTAGCCGGTGACGGAGACCGTGGCGACGGCTCTAGGGCCGTGTCTGCCGGCGGCGGTGATCAGGGAGGGGACGGTGCCGGACAGGCCGAGTCCGAAGACCGCCCAGCCAGCCAGCGCCGCAGGCACGCTGTCGACAAGGACGCCGGTGGCCAGTCCGACGGCGGCGAGCGCCGCGCCGGTGCGGACCAAGGCAGGGGCGCCGATGGCGGCGGTGAGCCGGTCGCCGGTGAGCCGGCCGATCGCCATGCCCGTGCTGTAGAGGGCAAACGCTGTCGCGCTGAGGGCGGTTGTGGCGTGCAGCGTGTGCAGGTGCACTGCGGCCCAGTCGGCTGCCGCCCCCTCCCCCAGCAGGCTCGCAGCCGCCAGCGCCCCCAACAGCCACACACTGCCCGCCCGGCCCTGGCCGGGCCCCTGGGGCTCGGGGGGCTCGGACTGGTCGGCGCCGCTCAGCGCGAGGGTGCGCGGCCCGGCCACGAGCACGGTCGCGGTCAGCGCGAGGGCGGTGGCCAGGAACAAGGCGCTGTGGGCTGTGCGCGCCGTGGCGGCGGCCAGGGCGGCACCGCCCAGCGCGCCGATGGAGTACGCGGCGTGCAGGGAGGACATGACCGGCCGGTCAGCGAGGTTCTGGCAGCGAACCGCCGCGGTGTTGGCGGCGACGTCGAGGACACCGTGCGCGGCGCCGAAGGCGAGGGCCGCCGCGAGTAGTGAGGCCAGCGTCCGGCACTGCCCCAGCAGAGCGAGGGCTGCTGCTAGTGCTACGGCTCCGCCGATCAGGAGCAGGGGGAGTCGGTCGGGCCGGGCGAGTCGGCCGCCAGCCTGCAGTCCGGCGACCATACCGACAGCGGCGGCGAGCAGGACGAGCGACAGGCCGGCGGTGGTGAGGTGGGCGGCGTACTGGACGGCAGGCATCCGGGCGCCCCAGACCGCCATCACCACGCCCAGGCCGAAGAAGTAGCCGGTCAGCAGGACACGGCTGCGGCGAACGGAAGCGTCGGTGCAGCTCATGCAGGGCGGCCACCTGGAACAGGCTCGTCGGTTGTGCGGGGCGCCACGTCGACCTGCAGATGGCGCACAGCCTGCTGGGCCCGGTCCTGGGCGAGGTCCGCGGTGGGCGCGGTGGTGATCAGGTAGCCGATACGGGCGGTGAACATGTTGCCGCCGTCGGCCGGGAGGAGCAGCTGGTCGCCGACCTGGTGCTGGAAGTGCACGCGTTCCAGCCAGCGCGGGCTGACGCCGTCGAATCCGAGGCGGAGCAGGGTTCCGGAAGTGTCGGGGTAGAGCAGCTGGATCGCGGCGGCCGAGGACCGGGTCGGGGTGAGGTCGGGGGCACGGCCGCAGGCGATGTCGGCGGCGGCGCGCGGTAGGTCGATGCCGGTGGCGAGCTGGACGAGGTGGCCGATCATGTCGCCGGCGATCCGGCCGTTGACCTCGACCAGCCGCGGCCTGCCGTCGACCAGCCGCATCTCGACATGGGAGACGCCGTCGGTGATCCCCAGGGCGTGGATCGCGGCGCGTGCCGCCGGGGCGACCAGGTCGAGCAGCGGGTCGGCGGCGTCGACGGAGTGGGCCAGTTCCTCGAAATACGGCGGGGCGCTGACCGACTTGCGGGTGACGGCCACCACGGTGGTCTCACCGCCGTAGGTGACACACTCGGCCGACACCTCGGGCCCGTCGAGATATTCCTCCACCAGCACGCTGGTGGACTCGAGCCCCAGCCCGGCCGCCTGGTCGGCGAACGCGAAGGCGGCGGTGAGCTGTTCGGGGATGTCGGCGCGGATCACCCCGATGCTGGCCGCGTGCGCGGCGGGCTTCAGCACGACCGGGTAGCCGATCCGCTCGGCCGCTGCCTCGGCCTCGGCAGGCGTGCGCACGCTCACCGAGGCAGCCGACGGAACCCCGTGCCGGGCGAACAATGCACGGGAGGTGGCCTTGTTACGGCATGCCTGCATGGCCTCCGGGACGGTGGCGGGCAGGCCGAGCTGGCGCGCGAGGCGGGCGACCGGGACGAGGTACCACTCGGTCCAAGTGAACACGCCTGCCAGGTCGTAGCGGTCGGCCAGGGCCCGGCCGGCGGCGGACAGCGCCGCCTGGTCGGTCGGGTCGGGCACGACCACGCAGTCCCGCAGGTACGGCGTCTCCCAGGAGGGCTCTTCGCCGGTGATAAGGACGATGTCGTAGGCGGCGGCCACGGACTGAAGGCAGTACCCGCGGTACGCCTCGGCCTCCATGTCGGATGCGGCGACGACCAGGACGACAGGGCGGTCGGACAAGAAAGGGCTCCTCGGAGGGGGCGTGGATGTGTGGACGGCGGACCTCGGCGGCCGAGGAACGCTGCACCTGCCCCGCCTGCTCCAGCGCGAGCGGGACAGGCGGGGCTGAGCGGCGTAGTCGGTGCAGGGCCGGGTGCTCAGAGGGGAGGAAACGGACGGGGAGCTGTCAGTCGGCCCGGCGGCGGCGCAGCTCGAACGCGCTGGCCCAGCTCGGGTGCGCGGCGATCAGCCGCCGGGCGTAGAGGGCGGTGAAGTTGTTGTTCAGCCCGGCGACTCCGTGCGGGAGTTGGCGGCGCAGGTCTTCGAAGAGGTCCTTTACGCCGACGCGTGTGGCGCCTGCGGCCAGGCGGCGGGCGGCCATGCGTTCCAGGGCGCGGTAGACGTGCGGGTTCTGCGTGTCGAAGGCGTGGAACCGCTCGGTGATGGTGCGACCGCTCGCACGGTTCATCCTGGAGACGGCGGTGGGCATGGGGTTCTCCACAGGCTGGGGGAAAGTGCAGGGTCAGGTGCGCAGGGCTGGGTCGGTGCGCAGGCGCGTGAAGGCGAGGGCCAGTCCGAGGCCCTGCAGGACGGCGCAAGCGGTGATGACGTGGCCCAGTGCGTCGGGCGGCGTGAGCGCGGTCAGTACGCCAGCGACGGGGTAGGGCAGTAGGAGGATGAGGATGGTCGCCGACAGGGTGCTGCCGAACTTCTCCGGTGGGATCAGCAGGGAGCGCAGCGTGCGCAGCACCACCGTCATGCCGCCCTCGGCCGCCATGAGGACCGCGACCAGGACGAGGTAGGAGAGGTAGTCGGGGGCTTGGGCGGCGGCGAGGGTGGCGAGCGAGGCGAGGGCCGCGCAGGCGGCGCCGACCGGCCACAGGCCAAGGCGGTCGATCGCAAACCGGCAGAGGGTGACGCTGAGGAGCGTCAATGCAGCAGCGGCGGACCAGACCAGGCCGACGTCGGTGGTGGACTGCCCGAAGTGCTTGACGACGATCACGGGTCCGGCCGCTTGGAGGAGCCCGGTGGCGAGGTTGGACAGGGTCAGCCCGGTCACGAGCCAGCCGAGCGCGGGCAGCGATCGGATGGTGCGCCACCCGGTGAGCAGCCCGGCGCTGGCCTGCCGCTTCGGCGTGCGGGCCGGGGCGACGGGCGAGGGGGGTGTGCGCAGGGCGAGCAGCGCGGCGAAAAACGACAGCACGGTGATCACCGCGAGCATCCTCGGCGGTCCGGCGAGCAGGAGCACTGCGGCGAGCGCCGGCCCGGCCAGGGTCGCGATCTGGTCGATGCCGAGCAGGACTGCCTGGACGCGATGGGCCCGCGTTCCGGCCCGGCGGCCGGCGGCGGCGCCCGCGGTCTCGGCCGCGATGTAACTGAACTCGGTGAGCACGCCCGTGACCGCCGCGAGCACCATCACGGTCACGCTCGCCACCGTGCCGGACGGGTGAAGGTGGAGCAGGACCGCGCCGGCGGCGAGAGCCATCGCACGTCCCAGGGAGGCGAGGTGGAAGACGACGGACGCCCCGCGCCGGTCGACGATCGATCCGGCCCACCCGAACGCCGCCAGCCTCGGGATCCACTCCAACGCGAACGCCGCTCCCGTGAGCGCGGCGGAGCGCGTGGTGGCCAGGACCAGCAGCGGGATGCCGTAGGTGGACATGGCGAACGCCAACGCGTCCGCCGTGCGCGGCAGGTAGATGCCGCGCAGCAGCCCGGCGGTGTGGCGTGCGTGCCGGGGTGTGACCGCTGCGCTCACGCGACCGGCTCAGGCTCGAACGCCCTGGCCACCTGGGGGTTAGCGGCCAGCCACTGGATCAACAGCGTGCGGGGACGGGCAAGGTCCGCCGCCCCGGCGCCGGTCACGGCGGACAGCGGTGCGAGGCCATCGCCGTGCTCGGTGGTGAGCGAGGGCGCCAACAGGTCGAGGACGTGCCGGATACGGCGGCTGAACTCGCAGACGGGGGCCGGGACGGCGTGACGTCGGGCCCAGCGCGCCATCGCGTCGTACAGGTCGGCCAACTCCGATCCACTGTCGGTGAGTTCCAGACCGGCGCCGGACGCGACCCGGATGAGACCGTGGGTACGGGCCGTGTCGGAGGCGCTTCGCAGCTGGTGCGTGGAGAGGTCGGGCAGGGTGCCAGCCAGCCGTCGCGGCGGTATGGCGCCGTTGTCGTCGATCTCGGTGACCAGGCGGATCAAGGAGCGCGAGGCGAGAAGTTCGACGGCGTGGCGTACTTCGGCAGGGGTGAAGGGGGTGCTCATCGGCGCGGGCCTCCCGCCGGGATGGCTGCCTTCGGGCGGGCGGTCGTAGCGTGCGAGAAGAGATCGCGGTGGTGCCACGCCGGAGAGGATCCGGTCGTGCGAACGGGTGGGAGCGCCGCGGGGGCCGGCCGTGGCTGGCTGCTGAGCCACGGCCTCGGCGCGGGCTTCGCCTGCGGGTGTCCCCAGACCGGATGGTGGGACGCCTGGTCGAGACTCTGCCCGGCGGACCAGGCGGACAGGGCGCCGAGCACGGGGCCAAGGCCATCGCCGGCTGCGGACAGCCGGTAGGGCTGGCCGATGCCCTCGGTGTCGACCAGGCCGTCGGCGACGAGCTGCCGCAGCGGCGGATAGATGTTGGTCCAATCGCTGCTGGGCATCACGATCCGGGCCAGGGCCCGGCCGCTGACCTCCTGCCGGGACTTGAGCACCCACAGGATGGCGGCGGCGTGGCGCCGGGTGAGCAGGGTCAGGCTGTCCTCGATCTGCTCGATCGCGGGCAGCGGGCGGTCCGCCTTCTCCAGGTGTTCCTCGGCCCAGGTGACGATCACCGGCAGGACCTGCAGCAGGGCCGCACCGCGTTCGGTGTGGCGGTAGGTCACGTGCCGTGCGGTGTGTTCGGTGCGTTCGACGAGTCCGGCACCGCACAGCGACTTGAGCTTGGGGTGGAGCTGGCCGTTCTGCAGCCAGGACACTTTGGCCGCCAGCTCGCTGTAGCGCAGCGGCGGGCCGGAGAGGGCCAGGAGGATCCTCACGTTCCAGCGCGGGGTGATCATGGCAAGGGCCTCGGTGACCCGGGCGATGTCGGCGTCGGTGTCAGGGGGCAGAGCGGTGATGGCCAAGGGAGGAGCTCCTGGGTGAAGGAAAGAGAGGGATCGCCTGGGGTCAGCGGCTGTGCGCCGGGCTCGGCGCCGCAACAGGTGGAGCCGGAACGGGCGGCGAGCAAGCCGGCGGGGCATGCGTGGGGGCTGGGACGCGGGCCAGGCTTTGCAGAACGGCGGCGGCCGACTTGGCATGGACGTCGCGGACGGCGACGGCTTCGGCGAGCCGGCGTGCACCGTCGAGGAGGTGGGAGACCTCGTGCGGGCCGATCTGTCGCTCGGGGTGGATGAGCCGGGCGAGGTGGTCGCGGTGGACGTCGATGCTGCGCTCGGCGAGGGCGAGGCCCTCGTGCATGCCGAGCAGGGCGGAGAGCATGCCGGGCGGCTGGTCCTGGGCGTGGGCTTCGAGGTCGGCGAGCGGCGCGCCGTACAGGTCCTCAATCCGTCCGGCTATGTCGGTGGACGTGAGGTGGGGCAAGCGTGGGCTTTCACGGTCGGCGGGCCCGGGCCGCCCCGGCACGCTGCGGTGCCGTGGCGGCAGACGGGGGCAGGGTCGCGATGGCCCTGAACTGTGCCGTGCGGACGGGACGTTCCTGCTGGGCAGGCGGGGGCATGGTGAGCAGCAGTCCGCCGAGGGCGGCGCGGTAGCCGTCGCGGGCCTCCAGTGCGGCTTCCAGCCACTGCGCGTCGAAGCGGAGCTTGTCCGCCGACAGTTCGCCCATGTCGCGGTCCGGGTCCATGTCGGCGTGAACGCGGTCGCGGACGCGGGCGACCTGCTCCTCGGTGAGCGCCAGGAACGAACGCAGCTCCAGGGCACGGGCGAGCGCGGGGGAAGCATCCTGGCCGGCAGCCGCCTCGTACAGCTCGGGTACCGGGTTGCCGAAGACCTTCTGCAGGTCGGCGTCCATGGTGCTGGCCTTGTCCCGGCTCATCGGGCGGCCCTCGTCGACCGCCACGCCGACGCCGGTGCGGATGTACCGGCGGGACGGTGGGGAGCGCTGGTCTGCACCGCCGGGCCGGTTCGGGGCCGGAGGCGGGCGAGGCGCTGGGCGGCAAGGTCCTTCTTCCCCGGAGCGTCCGGGTCGAGGAGCCACCGCACGACCATGGCCCGGCCGTCGCGGGCGGTGACGGCCGCGTTCACCCGGTGGGCGAGGCCCATCGTCGGATCGTCGACCTCGCTGGGCTGGGTCTGCAGCGCAGCAACAAGATCGTCCTCCGCACGGTCCAGCACGGACTGGGCCTCGACGAGAAGGCCGTACCACTTGACGACGTCGGTGGCGTCGGGATTCGCGGTCGGCGCGGCGGCGACCGCGGCCTTCAACTGGTCCATGCCCATGCCGAAACGCCCTTCGATCCGTTCGGTGAGCACGCCCACGACATCCTCAGACTCATCGGATATGCCATCGGGCAAAGGGAAATCTCCTGTTCTCAAAAGGCCGATCCCTGGGGAATGGGGGACTGCCGTACCCGGTGGCTCAGCCGCTTACGGGCACCTGCTGGGCTCTGTCAGTCCAGGCACATCCGGACGTCGCGGTAGACGTACGTGCCGGAAACCCAGCCGTTGACGCCGGTCGTCTTGTCCGTGATGTAGAGCCAGTTGCCGCTCTTCTTATGCACGCTGAAGCGGTGGCTCTTGTAGAGCACGCCGACCGCGGTGGAATGCGTGGTGGCCTTGGACCGAATGGTCACGGCCGCGGTGTGCACCTCGTACGGCAGCGGCGGCTGGGACGAGCAGCTGCTCGCGGGGGTCGCGCTGGCGGTGGTGGCGGACAGCACAGGCAGAGCGAGTGCGCCGAGCATGGCCGCGGATATGGCAATTCGGGTGGAGCGCATGCGGAAGAAACCTCCGTGAAGGCATAGGGATTGCGGGGAAGGTGCCGCGGGTGTTGTCCCGGCGGCTGTATAAGAGTCCGGAGAATCGCCGGTTTGGCTAACCGGCGATCGTCGGCTATGTTGCGCCGCCCTGGTCGGCTTTGACGCTCAGCGTGAGCGGCCGGGCGGGCGCGGAGCAGGAACCTTCGGCAAGCCGGCCGGGCGGCTAACTGCGGCTGCCGGGCGGACCGGCGGAAGAGGGCCGGCCTCGCCCGCGAGGCGGTCGTCGCACCACTGCAGTGCCTCGCCGAGCGTGTCGAAGCCGCCCTCGCGCAGGGCGTGCGTCCACGTCTCGGTGTCGACCTCTTCGACCACGACGCGGAACGGCGAGGGAGCTCGCTCGTCCAGGGCACGCAGGACCACGACGATGACCATGTCTTCCGGGTCGTCGCTGGTGTAGGAGTAGCCCATGGCGTAGTGGTCGCCGTTGCCGGCGAGGCGTCGCTCCAGGGCTCGCGTGGCCTCGTCCGCCGGCGGCGGGCCCAGCGGGGCGAGGGCGATGGCATCGGGCGGACAGCCACGGTGGATGAGCCAGGACTGTGCCATCGCGGGCAGCGGTATAGGGGCATGCTCGAAGCTGAACGTCCGCTTCTTGTGGTCCCGTTGCGGATGCACGGCGAGCACCTGCGGCACGCCGGGGTGTCCCCAGGTGGCGGTGCGGTCGAACAGGACGTAGTAGCTGCGCGCCGCGATGGCGCAGGTTCACGGCTCCCACGGCTTGCAGGGCGTCGCGTAGCCACAGGGCCGGGTTACAGCCGGCTCGGGGCGCAGGGGCGCCGAGGGACATAAGCTTGGCTTCGACGTACTCGTGCCCTTGCTCCTGTTTTCTCACCTTCTGGGCAGAGCGGTCGGAAACGCGCGGGCTCGTCGATTCCTGGATGCGGTCGTGCTCCAACCCGCGCGTCGGTCGTGGTTTTGGCGCCGTCCACGAGCGAGCTCGCCGCTCGGACAAGCGAGGACGACGACTGTGGGGATGGTGGCGAGCTCGTCGCGTACCACGACGGCGTCGGCGGCGGTCTCCAGGGCAAGGTCGGAGCTGGCCTTGCCCATGGCGATGCCGGTGTGCGCGGCGGCCAGCGCCGGGGCGTCGTTAACGCCGTGGCCGACCACCAGCCCCCTGCGGCCCTGGTCCTCTAACTCCCGTACGGTGACGACCTTGTCCTGAGGGAGCAGTCCGGCGCGGACGTCGGTGATGCCGACCTGGGCGGCCAGGTGGCGGGCGGCGCGCTCGTTATACGCCGACAACTTCAGGTCGGCGCCGGTGAGGTCGGCGCCTGACCTCCGGCGGGCCTAGAAGCGGCCCTCCTTGTCCAGGTTGATCAGCATGACGATCCACACGGCGGCGGCCCGCACCACGCCCAGCGCCTCAATCCGGGTCAGCTCCACGTCCTTCTGGCCGCCGCCGTGGCGCACCCAAGGCATCGCGGAGCCGTAGTTGTGCAGTTGGTTGATCGCCTGGCACAGCGGGGTGCGCTCGCCTTCGGGGAACAGCCGGCGAAGCCCGGAATTGATGTCCTTCTGCCCGGAGGCGATCTTGACGACGCCTTCCAGGGTGTTGACGGCCAACGCGACGGCCTGGCGATCGTCCCCGGCCTTCTGGGCGGTCAGGGCCTTGGCCCAATTGCTCCGGGCGGTGGCGTACTTCCCGGTGAGCAGGGTCAGCGGGCGGACCGTGGCGTCCTGGACGTCCAGTTCTTCGGCACCCTCGTCGTCCTCAAGGAAGGAGCCGTCGACCATCACGAGAGCGATTTCGGCCTCCTTGAGGATCTTGTTGACCCTCTCGTCGTAGGCCGATGATCCCCACATGCCGTTCGAGGTCAGGGCATGCTCCAGCAGGTCGAAGACCTTGGGGTCCGGCAGCCGCTGCAACTGCTCGTTGATCCATTCGGGCAGGTCCCTGCCCCACAGGCCGGAGGGCACCGGGATGTCGAGCCAGGCGGCGAGGGTCGCAACCGCTTCCTCCTCCAGGGCGTGCACGACGTCCTGGAGTACTCGGCGTAGCCCGGGCGGGGCTACCTCACGTTCGTGACTCATCGTCAGTCCTTGGGCTCGGCGTGGCGCTTCGGCCTTCATTGTCGCCGAGCCGGCTGCTGGGCTCGGCCCGTTTTCGTATGAGTGAGCCGCGCTGGACCACGCCGGGGCGGCGGGTGGCGTGCGTTCCCGGCCGGCGGAGTGGCCCAGGAGTGGCTAAGCCCTGCGGTCCTGGGAATTAGGCCGTCGGGTCAGGTGCCATGCGCTGCCCGTGCGCGTGGCTGAGCAGGTACAGCGCCGCTTGCAAGATGAGCGCGACGTGGTGCTTGGGCGGGGTGTCGGCCAGGCCGTGGAGGATGTTGTTGCGCAGGTTCATCCCGCGGTCGGGGTCGACCAGGAGAAGTTCCAGCGCTCTGCTCCAGTCCGCCGGATACCCGGCCTCCGGCATGCTCTTCAGGAGCTTGCCCAGCAAGTCGACTCCACCGGGGCTCGGCCCCCAGGCCACGGAGACGACAGGAACCCGGGAGCGCAGGAGTTCCCGGAGGATCTGCTCGACCTGTGGCAGGGCGACGCACGCCGCGGCGTCGAATTCCTCCAGCCAGTAGTAGCAGAAGGCTCGGGCGAGGGTCCGCGCGCGCGGCTCGGGCAGCACCGCCTCGTGTGCCAGAGCGGCGGTCATCTCGAACTCGTCAGGTCGAAAGCGTTCGTGGATGCGGTCGAGCTGGATTGCGGTCAGGATCCCGAACAGTCCCAGACCGCGGACCTGCATCGCCACGGCGAGGTCGTCGTTGGCCTCGACGGGCGGTCGGACGAAGACCGGCCCGGCTGGGTTGATGCGCGAGCGCGGGATCCGTAGCAGGCCCTCGAGCGCGCCGTCGGCCTCGGCCTCGGCCTGCGCCCGCATCGCCGGGTGGATGTCCTGCACGGTGAGCCACAGCGCGGTCCGCAGATCCTCGGCTGCATCGACCCGGGCCTGCTGCCCGGCGATCAATGTGCGCGGGATGGTGCCCTCGGGCCGGATGGAGGTCCACTCCGGCGTGGTCTGCTGCAGGGCCATCTCGGCACGGGCCCGCAGGTCGGGCAGTCCCCGCTTCTGCGCCTGGGTCGCTGCCTCCGTCAGCAAGTACAGGCGGCGGTGCCCTGCATCGGCGGTATCGGCGGCGTCGAGGAGCGTGTGGACCACGGCGGCATCGATCTCCGTGTGGCGGCTGGCGCCCGCGTCCTTCCGCAGTGCATCGAGGAAGCCAAGCCGGACATCCACGTCGCGGGCGAAGAGGTCGGCCGCCCGTTCGGCGAGGTCCGCGACATCGCAATCCAGGGTCTGCAACGTTTCCAGGACAACCAGCAGAGGTCCCCCCTCGTCCTCGGCGCTGGCTAGGAGGCGCTCGGCAAGGGCGAGGGCGTCCTTGGTCGCGCGTTCACGAACGTCGTGCTGCTTGAACTTGAGGGACAGCTCTCCGGCCCTCTTTAGGCACCGGGCGGCCCGCGGCAGCCCGTGGCCGTCCTGGGCGGCCAACAGCAGCTGCGCCGCGTCGAGGTATCCGGAGGCCGCGCCACGAACGTGGTCGGGTCTACGGCCGTGTCCGGCGTCGAGCAGCAGATGATGAAGGTGGCCACGGAGCAGAGGATCATCCACGTGGTCTGCGTATAGGCTCCAGATCTCCAACTGGGTCGGCGTGGTCGGCGGAATCGGCGGGGCCTCCCGCGCCTCCTCCCGGGCCTTTAGCACCTCAGACGGCCGGCGACGCAAGGCCGCGACCAGCGCATCCCGCTGCTGCTCGACGGTCGTACTCGAACCGACGTCCATGGCCGTGAGGGAGAAGGCGGCGGCTGCGTTGGAGACGGCGTCCTTCGCCGCCGCCATGAGCGCTGTCAGCACGCTCGGCTCGATCTGCGGCACGGGACCTCACTTTCGTCACCAGCAGTATCGAAGCAGCCGGTGTCCGAGCGCACTGATTTTCGTGCGCCCTGGCGGGAAGCCCTCGGGTTCAGCGGCCGCGTCGGCACGGCCACGGTGACGGGCACCCCGAACATGGCCACCCCGCGCAGTTGCACCCCGTCGGCGTCGATGTCGTACAGACCGAAGCGGAACCGCGCGGCGGAAGGAGCCGCAGTAGTGGTGTTCGACCACGAAGGTCTTCGATTCCTTCTCCGGCAGCAGCTCGGCCGCGTACCGCCGGGCGTCGAACCCGCCCTCACCAACGTCACGGAAGGAGTGCCGTGGGCCGTTCCACCGCTGGCACCAGACGGGGACGGTAGGAACTTCGGCCAAGCCGTCGAACAGAGGGGTGTCTTGGACGGTAGTCACGGCCGCGAGCGCGGCGTGCTGGTAGCGTCGTCAGCAGAGCGGCAACACGTGGAAACTGTCCGCAGAAGCTGTGCGGGCCGTCGTGGTGTTCGGCGAGGGGAACGAGCATGTCCTCGTGGACGGCGACCTTGCGGTAGAAGTCGAGGTATTTCTCCTCGTCGGCGTCGAGGTCGTCCAGATCGAAGTCGACTTCGGGGTTGGACTTCCGGTCCGGCGCCGGGTCGGTGGGAGACAACAAGAGCCTTTCGGTGAAGTCAGCGCCGCTGCGCCGGGGTGGGCCGCGATGCGCCGGGGCGAGCCGGGACCTTCGGCGCCTGCACCGTGGGAGCCCGGCGGGCGGCGAACAGCGCGGCCCGTCCGGCGTCGGTGAGCGCGACCGGCTGGCCTGCGTGCACGGGGTGGCCGGTGTCCCGGACGACCAGGCCGGCGTCCTCCAACTGCTGCAGCTTGGCGTGGGGGATGCGGGTACCGGAGGCGGCTGTGACGGACATCCGGCCGGTCAGCAGGTGTTCGTAGAGCTTGGCGCCGCCGGCGATGGCGAGCAGCGCCGCCTGGTCATCCGTCGAGAGCTGCCGGGGGTCGGGCGCGCGAGCCGCCGCTGCTGCTTCGATGGGCTCCAGGGCGGCGAGCACCTTCCTAGCCGCGGCGTCCCGCGCGGCGGTGGCCTCTTCCAGCTGGTCCATGGTGCGGTCGATGCGCGTGAACAGCGCGCTGTCGACGTCGAACTCGCCGCTGGACAGGCGGTTGAGGAGCCGGAGGTAGAAGGTGACGCTGGTCTGGGCCTTGGCCAGTTCACGGTGCCGGTCGACCAGGTGGGCGTGCTGCTCGTCGAGGATGCCGCGGTCGCGGTAGGCCCACAGGGTGTCGATGTCGTGCCCGGTGACGGCTTGGAGGCGGTGGTCGAGCGGGGAGACCGCACGCCGGGTGGGTGCCGGCGCGGGTGGAGGGTGCATAGGCGGACCTCTGTGCGTTCAGCGGGTGTGATGGTGCGCGGGGTTTGGGGCGGGACGGGGCAGCCCCGGCAGTGCGGTGGGCAACGGACCGGGCCGGGGTACGGGAGCGCGGGTGGTCAGCTGCGGGGAACGCGAGCGTGCCGCGTGGGTGCGGGCGCTCAGCGGCCGACGAGTCATCCCCAGGCGGCGGCCGACCTCGTCGTAGACGTCGTTGCCTGCTCGCGGCCGGATGGCGACGACGTGGATCTCCTTGGGATGCGCGGACTCCGCGGGTGCCGGGCGGACGCCGTAGACGACACGCCAGTCCTTGCGCGAGTCCACGAACAGCTTCCTGAATCCCTCCAGGTCACCGTCGAGACGCAGGCCGAAGCGCTGCGCGTTCACGACTTCCTGCAGGTAGGCGAGGGTGAGGTCGCGTATGTCGCTGGGGGCCTGGAGGAGATCGGTCAGCGCGCGGGGGTCGAAGCTCAGTGCGAAGGCGGGCTGTCCCGCTCCCGCGGTCATGACGTCGGCTCGTCCGGTTCGGCGGCTTGTGTCGTGTTCGCCGTCTCCGTGCGCACGGACGGCGGCGGGCCGGGCAGAAGGCGGTGCGCGGGCCGGTCGGGCGAGGTCATGCAGGCCGACAGCGGCCCACCCGGCGCGCGGATCGCCGCGACGGCGTGGGTGAGGAAGTCCCGGTGCCACACGAACAGACCGGACAGCCCGGCTTCGGGATCCTTGTGCTGCTGGTAGGCGAGCCACAGGGCGTGGAGCCAGGCCACCACGTCGTCGTGCTCCTGCCACTGCAGGCACCAGGGAGCCGCGGTGGTGACCTCCGCCCCGTACACCGGGAGGAAGAAGTCATCCACCCAGTCGGACAGGGCGTCGAGTTCGTCCTCGCGTTCTTCTCCGTCGAGTTCCAGGATCGGGCGGGGCTCCGGTGGAGCGGCGGGAGGCGGCCCACCGAGTCCTGGCATGCCGAAGGCTGCGAACGGTGATCCGCTGGGCGGCGGGGCGGACGCGAGGTGGTCGAGCTGCTGAGCCTGTTGCGCCGACTGCTCCATGAGCCGCCGCACGCTCGCCTCGATTCCCTCCAGCTGTCGGTCCGGAATACGAACCGGCTCCAACTCGCCATCGTCAGGCGACTTTGTTGATTCGGGCATTGAAAAGCTCGGCCTCCTACGAGACACGGGATGAGAAAAGGACGGAAGCGTCTGCGCGCGGCCCATCCGGCGAGCTGCACGGCCACTGCCGCGGTATTTCGCCGACGGCTACGCGTGGGGAGCCGGTCGCCTTGGCAGCAGGCACGGACGGGGCTCAGCCGGTAAGGTCCACGTCGTCCTGCGTGAGGGTTTCGCGGATCGTCTCGGTGAGCCGGTCGGCCGCGATCGACGCGTAGTGCTCGGTCTTCTCCACGCCGATGAAGTCCCGGCCTTCCAGCAGAGCGGCCACGCCCGTGGAGCCGGAGCCGGCGCAGAAGTCGAGGACCGTGCCGCCCTCGGGGCTGATCTTGACCAGCTCGCGCATCACCTCGACCGGCTTCTGCGTAATGTGCCGGCGCTGCGCGCCCGAGGGCTGCGACGCCGAGTACATGCCGGGCAGATAGACCGGGTTCTGGGAGCCGTCGATCGCCCCCTTCGACGCCCAGACGATGAATTCGCAGTTCTGGGTGAACCGGCCCTTCTGCGGCCTGGCCTGCGGCTTGTGCCAGGCCAGCACACCGCGCCACAGCCACCCGGCGGCCTGGATCGCGTCCGTCGTCGTCGGGAGCTGACGCCAGTCGGTGAACAGCAGCGCGGTCCCGCCGGTCTTCGTCAGACGGTGCGCTTCGGTCATGATCTGCGTCAGCCAGAACGCGTAGGACCTCTGGTCCATGTTCTCGCCGGTGAAGTCTGCGAGGTCGTTCTTGGCATCGGCGGAGGTGTACTTCTGCTTCGCGGAGCGGGTGGTGCGCTCCTTCGCGGTCCGGCCACCGCTGTTGTACGGCGGGTCGGTGATGACGGAATCGACGCAGCCGTCCGGAAGGCCGGAGAGAACGGCAAGGGCGTCGCCCTGGTGAAGGGAAAAAGGCAAAGAGGGGCCCCTATTCGGGTGCGGATTCACGGTGGGAACTAGCCGCCTCGCACAGGAGTCCTCGCAGGCCGGAAGTGGGCGTGCAGAAGCCCAGGGCCGCAGACCGAGGAGGCGAGGGGAGTCCAAAAACTGTAGAGGCGAATCCGCCGACGACCAAGAAGTGCCGTGCGAGGGTGCCGGATTCCGGCACCTCGCGCCAGCTTTTTGGTCAACCGCCAATCCGCATCTACTGTTTTTGAACCGCCCGGCGCACACCGCCGCTGGCTACTCCCCCGCCACACCTCACGGAGGTACCCCCTTGCCCCGGCACACCTAGCTCACGGCCGGGCCAGCTGGGAGCGAGCGGCAACTCGCCCCGCATCGGTCCGCCTTGATCGCCCACCCCGGCCGCCACGCCCTTCCACCACGCCTCGCGCACGCGGCACGCCGGACACCGCACCCCCGAAGGACACGCTCATGACGTCTCGCTACCCACCCCTGCCCGACCTCGCTGACCCACGAGCGGTCCGCTCCGGTTGAAGGCGCTCGCCGCCGGCATCGGCGTCGTCTTCCTCTCCCCGCTTCTGCTCGCCGGCACCGGCATGATGATGGCGTCCTCCGCGGACGCCGTTCAAAGCAGCAGCAGCTCCCTCATCTGCCTGAACGACATCAACACCGGCAAGGTCGCCGAGCAGGTCACCAAGATCCTCGACGGGGCGTCCGGCAAGAACGTCCACGTCGAGGGCCTGGACCTGCCCGCCGAGCAGGTGCCCAATGCCCAGACGATCGTGGCCACCGGTATCAGCCTCGACGTCCCCAAGAAGGGCCAGGTCATCGCGCTCGCCACGGCGATGCAGGAGTCGAGGCTACGCAACCTCAACTACGGCGATAGGGACAGCCTTGGGTTGTTCCAGCAGCGTCCCTCCCAGGGCTGGGGCACCGCCGAGCAGATCCGTGACCCGACGTACGCGAGCGAGCAGTTCTACAAGCACCTGCTCAAGGTGAACGGCTGGCAGCAGATGACCGTCACCCAGGCCGCCCAAGCAGTACAGCAGTCCGGCCTGCCGGACGCCTACGCGCAGTGGGAGCACCTGGCCACCGCGCTGCAGGAAGCCATCGCCAAGACCTTCCCCGGCGCCGGCAACAACAAGGACGCCAAGGAGCCGAACACAGGCAAGGACCCGGGAGCCGGCACTACCGGCTGCGCTCCGGGCCAGGACGGCTCCGGCTTCGGCCCCATCCCCGAGGGCAGCGTCCCGAAGGGATACAAGATCCCCAAGGACGCCGACCCGAAGGCACGCAACGCCATCGAGTGGGCGATGCACCAGCTCGGCACCCTCTACCAGTGGGGCGGATCCTGCACCAACGCCCACGGCCCCGACCCGATGGGCCGCTGCGACTGCAGCTCGCTGATGCAGCAGGCGTACGCACACGCCGGCGTAGCCCTCAGCCGCACCACGTACACGCAGGTCAACGAGGGCAAGGCAGTCTCGCCCGCCCAGCTCAAGCCCGGTGACCTCATCTTCAGCCGCGGTACCGCGAGCCGTCCCGAGCACGTCGGCATGTACATCGGCGAGGGCCTCGTGATCGAGGCACCGCGCACCACCAAGCCGGTCCGGATCACCCCGATCAAGGACTGGACGATTCTCGCCGCCCGCCGCGTCATCTGACGCCACCGCCCGGTCACCGCTCCAGGCCGGCCGCCGCGGCGATCTCCCGCGCCCCGAGCGCATCTCCCCACCCCCTCTGCTTCCCCTCCCCCCGCCGGCCCCTCGTCTGGCCCGCGTATGCAAGGAGCCCGCCACACCTATGTCCCTCCCTCTCGCAGACCGCGTCATCCAGCTCGCCTACGACCCAGGGATCTCGCCCAAGGGCGGCGGCCTGCCCGGGCTCAGCGTGCTGAAGAACGTCGTCAACTCGATCAACATGTTCGGGATCATCGCCGTCGTCGGCGCCCTCGCCGTCTCGCTCGGCGTGTGGGCATGGGGCCACCACACCGGCGGCCACCAGGCCGAGGCCAACGGCAAGAAGGGCGCTGTCGTCGCCGCGGGCGCCGCCCTCGGCCTCGGCGCCGCGAACGGAATCGTCGCGTTCTTCTCCACCCTCGGCTCGCAGGTCCACTGATGCGGACCCGATTCCCCACCCTCTCGCTGTCCTCTTACGGCGTCGGCTGGTCGGCCAACCGACGCATCGCCATCGTCGCTCTGGTCGTCACCGTCCTGCTCACCATCGCCGCAGCCGTCGCCTGGCTGTCCGGCAGCGGCAACGCCCACCGGGATCCGACAGCTGCCGGGCCGGCCGCAACGCACAGCCCGTCCTCCTCCGAGGCCCCCGCCCCGAAACCCGAGGCCGGCTCCGGTTCGGTGCCCAAGCCTCCGCAGATCTCCGAGCCGGTCGCGTACGCCAAGGCAGCAGCCCAGATGCTGTGGTCCTACGACACCCGCGACACCAGCCGCGACCAGCAGCTCGCCGGCATGCGCGAGTGGATGACCAAGGAGCCCACCTACGCCGACTGGGCGTCCGTCTCCGGCCAGGTCCCTGATCCGTTGCTGTGGTCGCGGATGGCCGACCAGGACCAGCACGCCACCGCCCGCGTCACCGAAGGCCACTACCCGGGCGCGTTCAAGCAGGCCCTCGCGGAGGACCCCTCGGCGATCACCGAGGCGTACATCTACGTCGTCACCGTCAACGGCAAGCAGCAGATCGCCTGGAAGAAGGGCGGCGGCGGAGCCGAGGACCGCGCCGTGACCCTCGCCGTGCGGTGCCGCCCCGGCCACGACTGTGCCCTTGCCGCCATCGCTCCGAGCGTCACGCAGTGACCCGCGCCTGACACGAGATAAGGAGGAGTAATTCCCCGTGGGTTTCTGTGATTACCCCCTGGCGGACAAGCTCTGTGCCGTCGGCGACGCGGTCGATTTCGCCTCGGACCCTGGCAAGGCCATCGGTGACTGGATGGCGAAGTCCGCAGGTGAGCTGGCTGCGGCAGCGGCCGACTTGGCCGCCAAGGCGGTCAACACCACCACGAGGGTCGACCTGAACGCCGGATGGTTCCGCGACAACTACGAGATGCTGCTGCCGTTGGGCCTGGTCCTGCTGGTCGCCACCTTCTGCGCGCAGCTCGTCCGGGCCGCCGTCAGACGCGACGGACAAGCCCTCACCCAGGCGTTCACCGCCACCATGTCAGGGGTCCTGTTCGCGTTCTGCGCCATCGCCCTGACCACGGTCGCCGTCGAAGTCGTCGACGCCGTCAGCGACGGCCTGTTCAAGACCGCGCACCTGAGCATCGAGTCGGCCGTGCGCCGCATCGTGAAGGTCAGCCAGATCGGGTCCCTGGCCGGACTCGGCTGGCTCGTCCCGGTCGTCGTCGGTCTCGGCGCCGCCATCGGCACCTTCCTCTACTGGTGCGTGATGATGGTCCGCAAGGTCGGCATCCTCGTCATGGTCACCCTGGCCGTCTTCGCGTCCGCCGGCGGCGGCTGGGAAGTCGCACGCCGCTGGCGCAAGGGCTGGATCGAAGCCACCGCCACCCTCGTCGTCAGCAAGCTGCTGATGACTGTGATCTTCGTGCTCGGCATCGCCGCCATGGGCAAGACCGAAGCCACCGACGGCATCGCCGCCCTCGCCGACGTCATGTCCGGCATCGTGATCATGATCCTGGTGCTGCTGTGCCCCTATGCCGTCTTCAAGTTCGTGCACTGGGCGGCCGACGGCACCGACGGCGAGTCCATCCACCGCGCCGGCGGCGCAGGAGCGCAGATCGCCAAGGCTCACGCCGAGAACGCCGCCCGCAAGGCCGCGGCAGCAGCCGCCACCGCCGGAACCGGCGGCGCGGCAGCCGGAGCGGGTGTCGCCGCCGCGCAAGGCCCCGACGCCGCAGGCGGAGGCGGATTCCCCGGCGACATCGCCGCCAACCCGACCGGCGACAGCGGCGGCGGCAAGGACGCTTCGCAGGGTGGAGGAACGGGCGGCTCGCCCGGTGGCGGTGCCATGAAGTCCGGCCTGGAGAAGGCCGTCCAGCCCGCGCCGACGAGCGTGTCGGATGACACCAGCGGCCAGGTGGGCGGCAGCCCGGGGCCGGGCGGATCCGGCGTAAGCGCCGCGGCCGGCCAGCAAGGCGGCTGGCAGTCAGTGCCGCCGACCACGACCCCGCCGCCGCAAGGCGCACCGCCGTCCCCTGGGGCACAGAACGCCACGCCCAGCGGGACGGCCTCACCGCCGCCGCCTGCGACCGGCCTCTGATCCCCTGTTCGTCTACCGGGGGCGGGACGTGTACTGCACCCCCGCCCCCGGGTTTCCGCCCGCGCCTTCAGGACCCGCCCCTTGACTGATCTCTCCGTCGCTCCGGTCACGGTGAAGTTTCCGCACCGGTCCCGCCGCGGCATCCTCCTCGGCCTCTCCCTGCCCCAACTCATCCTCGTTTCCTGCACGCTGGCGCTGCTGCTGATGACGGTGGTCTCCACCGGGCTGGTCGGCGCCGTCGCCCTGGCCCCGCTGTGGGCGGCATCCGGTGCACTCGTGGTGATCCGCCGGCACGGACGCTCCCTGATCGACTGGGCGCCGATCGTCGCCCGCTACGCACAGCGCCGACGCACCGGCCAGACGCTCTGGCTCGCCCGGCCCGTCACCCGGCCCCGGCAGGACGGCCTCCTCCACCTGCCCGGCACGGCTGCCTCGCTCAAGGTGGTCACGCCCGGCGACTCCGCCAACGGCGCCGCGGCCGTGCACGACCCGCACCGGCAGACCCTGACCGCCATCGCCCGGGTCAGCAGCCGCGCCTTCGCCCTCCTCGACCCCGCCACCCAGAACCACAACGTGGGCAGCTGGGGCCGCGCGCTCGCGGGCATCGCCCGCACCGGGCACATCGCCACCGTGCAGGTGCTGGAACGCACCGTCCCCGACAGCGGCGACACCCTCACCCGCCACTGGGCCCAGAACGGGCACCCCCAGACACCGGTCGCCGGACAGATCTACTCCGAACTGGTCGCCTCGGCCGGCCCCGCCGCCGCACCCCACGAGACCTACCTCGCCATCTCCCTCGACCTCAAAGCCGCCCGGCGCCTGATCTCGCAGGCCGGCGGCGGGCTGCCCGGGGCGTTCACCGTCATGGAGCAGACCACCGCCTCCATCGCCCAGGCGGCCCGCAACGCCGGACTGATGGTCACCGGGTGGCTGACCGCGCGGGAGATCGCCGCCGTCATCCGCACCGCCTACGACCCGGGGGCCCTCGCCGCACTCCAGCAGTGGTCCGACACCGGCCGCGCCGAGGCCGATCCCGCAGCCGCAGGTCCCGTCGTCCAGGTCGAGGAGTACGACCGCCTCGCCACCGACAGCGCACGGCACGCCACGTATTGGGTGGAGAACTGGCCCCGCACCGAGACGAACGCCGGTTTCATGCACGGCCTCATGTTCACGGCCGGCGTGCGACGCAGCCTCTCCCTCATCTACGTACCGCAGGGGCTCGAGTCCGCACTGCGGGACGTCCAGCGCAAGAAGGCCGCGATCATCGCCGACGCCAACGAGCGCGCCCGCCGCGGACAGGTCGATTCCGAAGAGGACTCCGTCGAGTACGCCGACGTCAAAACCCGCGAACGCCAGCTCATCGCCGGACACGCGGACGTCGCCCTGACCGGCCTCGTCACCGTCACCGCCGAGACCGACGCCCTCCTGGACGCCGCCTGCGCACAGATCGAGACCCACGCCGTCACCTCGGGCGTCGACCTGCGACGGCTGAACTACCAGCAGCCCGACGCGTTCGCCGTCGCCGCACTCCCCCTGGCCCGCACCACCCTGTAGCTGCCAGTTCGCCCCCACACCCCGCTCCCGCCTCTTTGGCGGCAAGGACCTCCCCTTGATCCCTCCCCGTCCCAGCGCGCCCGACGCGCACCCCTACCTTCGGGCCGCCACCGCAGGCGTCCGCCACCACGCTCGGGCCCTCAACCGTGCCGCGCCCCCGGATCGCGGGCACCTCGACACCCTCCACGCCCACCTCACCGAACTACACCGGTTCATCGACCAGTTGGTCGAGGCAGCAGGGCCCCCGCATCCTGCAGCAGGCCGCCACCTCGCCACCGCGCACACCCGGCTGTGGCAGGCCGCCACCGAGATCCATGCCGCCTTCCACCTGCTGCCCGGCAATACAGCGCAGGCAGACACCGAGACGAGCGCGTGCCATCCGGAGCGGCTGCCCGAAGGGCCGCCCGTGCTGACCATCTGCCAACGCCACCTCGCCGCCGGGCACAGCATCCGGCGTAAGACCACCCCCACCGACCTCCGCCCGCACACCACGGCCTGCGTGCGATGAGCACCACCCGCAGAATCGAGGGCCTCCGATGAGCCACCGGCCCGCTCGCCGCGCCCGCCGCGCCTCCGCCAGCCCGCTTTTCACCCCCCACGGCACCGACCGGGCCAGCCGCAAGGCAGCCCGCCGCAAGCTCGCCGAAGCCACCGCCAAGGCCCGCGCCGAAGCCACCGCCCACCAGGCCGAGAGCACACCCGCCGAGCACGAGATGCCCGCTCCGCTCTACCCCCCGAGCGGACGTCCCGGGCCCGCCTCCGCGCGCAACAACCGGCTCAAGCTGCCCGCCCACCGCATGACCACCGCCGTGGCCGCCGGCGCCTACCCCTTCCTCGCCGAAGGCGGGCTCGGCGCCGAGGGCATCTACATCGGCCGCGATGTCCACGCGGAAGCGTCGTTCGTCTTCGACCCGTTCGCGCTGTACGGCAAGGTCGAGGGGTTCACCAACCCCAACCTCCTGCTCGCCGGGGTGATCGGCCAGGGCAAGAGCGCGCTCGCCAAGTCCTTCGCGCTGCGCTCGGTGGCCTTCGGCTACCGCGTCTACGTCCCGTGCGACCCGAAAGGCGAGTGGACGCCGGTGGCGAACGCGCTCGGCGGCCGGTCCGTCGCGCTCGGCCCCGGACTGCCCGGACGGCTGAACCCTCTGGATGAGGCCCCCCGCCCGCAAAGCGTGACGGAGGCCGACTGGGTCGGCGAGATCCGCAAACGGCGCCTGCTCCTGCTCGGCTCCCTCGCCCGGACCGTCCTGGGCCGGGACCTCATGCCCATGGAGCACACCGCCCTCGATGTCGCCCTCGACGCCGTGGTCACCCGCGCCGCCGGCACCGGCCGCACCCCGCTCCTCGGCGACGTCGCTGCCACCCTCAACAACTCCAGTGCGCTCGACGAAGCGGCTGGCATGATGTCCGGCCAGCTCGGCGACGCCGCACGCGACCTGGCCCACGCGATGCGCCGCCTCGTCTACGGTGACCTGGCCGGCATGTTCGACGCCCCCTCCACCGTAGCCTTCGACCCGCACGCGCCGATGCTCACCATCGACCTCTCTCGGCTCGGCGGATCCGGCGACGACACCGCCCTCGTCCTGGCCATGACCTGCGCAAGTGCCTGGATGGAGTCCGCCCTCTCCGATCCGAACGGCGGCAGGCGCTGGATCGTGTACGACGAGGCGTGGCGACTGATGCGGCACGTCGGCCTGCTGCAGCGGATGCAGGCCCAGTGGAAGCTCAGCCGCGGCCTCGGCATCGCCAACCTCATGGTGATCCACCGGCTGTCCGACCTGCTCACCGCCGGCGACGCCGGATCACAAGGCCGCGCCCTCGCCGAGGGCCTCCTCGCCGACTGCAGCACCCGGATCATCTACCGCCAGGAGACCGACCAGCTCCACGCCGCCGCCGCCCTGCTGGGCCTGACCTCCGTGGAAATGAACGCCATCGCGCACCTGAACCGGGGCCGTGGTCTGTGGAAAGTCGCTGGCAGATCCTTCATCGTCCAGCACCTGCTGCATCCCCACGAGCTGGCGCTCTTCGACACCGACTCCCGAATGCATTGAAAATGCGTCAAGTTCACGAATCCTGACAACACCCCATCGAAGGACTTTCGTATCCCCCCGCGTGACCCGGACTTCGACCTGTACGACAACGTCGGCCGCGACGCCGACCAGATCCATGCCGCCCGGTACAACCTCGCCACCCGCGGCGACCTGAAGCGGTGGGCGCGACGTGACGCGCAGCCCTTCCTCGACGCGCATCCGCTGCCGGACCAGCCCTGGCCCGCACCTGATCTCACCCCCTACCTGGACGCCCTCGCCGCGGCTCAGACTCCGGCGGAGATCGAAGCAGTCACCGACCACGTCCTGGACGCCGCCGAACCTGCACTGCGTGCCGTGAGCGACTACCTCGTCGCCGCCGCCCGGTGGCGGCGGGAGAACCGCGGTGCGGCCAAGGGATCTCCCTCAAACCTGCTGATGACGGCGGCCAGCCGGGCGCTGTCGGTCCTGGCCCTCGCTGACGAGGCCGGCCTGAGCCGGCTGCGCGCCGCCTACGACCCGGCTCCCACCCCCGCGACACCGACCGGCGGCCAGCCTGGGGCCAGCGCAGGTGTCCCGCCCGCTCCTCCGTCCCCTGGCTCCGCACCCCGTCGATAGCTCTCTTTCGGCGATTCCAGTCACGCCGCTTCTCGCAAACGCGATGCCGAGGGACCACCCCTGTTGATCGACACGGCATCGCCACCGCCTGCACACGGAGTCCTCTTGAAAAGTCCCCCTCACGTGAACGCCACCGAATGGGCCGAAGACCAACAACGTCGAGCCCAACTCGACGACCTCATGGCACAGGTCGCCGACCAGGAAGCCCAGATGGAACACGACCTGATCGCCACCCACGACGAGTACGAACTCGGCTTCAGTCAGGAGTCGCAGCCGGGAGCCACCCTCGCTGGACGGACGCCTCCACCGCACCGATCGCCCGCCTCCTCCCGCGGGAGGAACCGTGGCCGCTGACGAAGCGAGCACCCCAGACTCCCGCCGCGTTGCCTCGCTCGCACCGCTTCCCGACCACCGCAACGTGGACACCCCATGGTGGCAGGAGCTGTGGCGTCGCCACGCGCATATCACCACGCCGCTGCGGGCACGCGGCCTGCCATGCGACATCGAGTTCGGCCTCAGCGCCTACATCGTGCGCGTCTCGCTCCCCGACGACAGCTTCCTGATCATCGGTCCGCCGCAGGAGCCGTCCTCCGAGCGCCCGCCCGGAGACCCCGAGGGCTGGATCGCGACGCGTGAGCACCCCGACGAGCCGTCGCTGTTCGAGGTCCTCTACGACTCGGCCCCCTCCGACGACCCCGGTGCTCTGCAGCGGCCCGAAGCCCGCCACGGCGGCAGCGCCCAGCCCCTGATCGAGGCGATCGACCACCGTCTGGCCCAGCTCGGGCTGCTGCCGCACCCTGTCTTGCCCGGCGAAAGCCCACGCGTGCACGCAGTCCGGCCGACGCCCCCGCCCCAGGCCCAGGGCGTCCCCGGCATACCAGACCGTGCTCCCGCCTACGTCTATGGCGACGCACTGCGCGCTCTGACCGACCGGCTCAACGGAGCGGAGTCGCATGCGGATGCCGCTGCCCTGCTGCACCAGATCCTGGAGCCCACCGACGGACTGCTGGCGCAGCTCGGCGAGTTCTTCGAAGCAGCCGGGGAGAAGGCCAAGGAAGCGGAGGAGGACGACGGCTTCGACCTGTCGTACGACCTCGCCGACGCCGCCGCCGAGATCCGCAACCTCGGAGAGGTCCTGCACGTGGCCGAGGACAGGATGCGGGCCCTCACCCCGCTCGCGTCGGCACCGCGACTGCCCTCCAGCCCGGCCCATGCACCGTCCCTTCCCCCGCGAGTGCTCCCGCCGGCACAGCCGCGGAACGCGCGCTGACCCGGACCATCGCTTCCCTCCAGGAACACATGACCTCACCCCGCTCTGACCTGGCCGCCTTCGCCGCCGGCCTTGCCGCGCGCCTGCCCGGCACCTGGACCAGCGAGTACCAGCGCCACGCGCAGTACGCCGACCAGTTCCCCCGCACCCAGCAGCTCTGGGACACCGGCCACGTCGACTATGTCGTCAGCCAGTACGTCCTCACCCACGACGCCGTGCTCCACGGGCCGGCCGACCAGCGGCTGTACGTGGCCGACCGCCCGCGCTACCCGCACCAGTTCGTCGTCGCCCCGCTCGCCCCCGCCAGCACGCGCATAAAGCCCCACCACTTCGCGGAAGTCGAAGAACCCAACGGCATCGCCGTACCCAAGGACCCCGCGCGGGCGGCAGCACGCATCGCCCGGCGACTGCTGCCCCGCTACGAACAGGCCCTGCACGCCGTCCTCGACAACGCGGCGCACCAGCCCGAGCCCCCACACCGGCCCGCCCCACCGCAGGTCGACCAGGTCCTCACCCTGACCCTGTACAGCGACGGAGCCCTCGGCGCACCGTACGCGAGCGTGCCGGTGGATGCCCGCATGACGCTGTACACCCACGGCTTCCAGTACCACCCGCACCAAGCAGCGTTCCTCCTGCCCGCCACCTACGGGGACACCGGCCACGCCCTTCGCATCCACGGCGTGGTCCAGCAGCTCACGGCCCAGGGCATCGGCGTGAACCTGCGCCACTCGGCGCCCACCACCAGCGCCCCTCTTCCGCCGGCGTCAGCGAAGGCCGCATCCCCGATCCGCCGTACGCGCTGACCCGCCCGCCGCCCTCAAATCCTTGGAGTCTCCATCCGCATCGCCCGCCGCACCCTGCCGCTGTTCGCCGGCGTCGCCTGTCTCGCCCTGGCCCTCACCGGCTGTGCCGACGACGGCACCACTGTCGCCAAGCCGTCACCCAGCGCCAGCAGCGCGCCAACGCCGGCGCCTGCCCTCAGCGCCGCCCAGGCCCGCGACGTCATCACCCACTACTCGAAGATCAACAACGAGGCCAACTCCGACCGCGACCGGCGCCTGCTCGACACGGTCGAGGACGGCCCGCTGTACGCCATGTCCGTCTCGGACTACACCGAGACCGAGGGACTCCCCGCGGCTGACCGCACGCCCTACAAGCCGTGGTCCTACAACACCGCCAGCGCCAAGCTGTACATCCCGCGCCTGGGAGCCGGACAGGACCGCTGGTTCGCCGCCGCGCTCTCGGACGACAAGGGCAAGGCCCCTACGCGGCTGGCGGTGTTCGCGGAACGCCCCCAGCACAAGCGCTGGGAGATGGTCTCCGTCGTCGATCTCGACAGCCCGGACCTGCCGGACATCGCCCTCGATCACGACGGGTACGCCACGGCCGTTGCCGCCGACGGCAACAAGCACCTTGCCGCCGACGCGAACCTGCTGCGTACCGCGGTGCTCGACAATTTCGCCACCGGCGGCACGAGCACCGGGACGAAGGTCTTCACGCCGACCACGGCGAGTAAGCGGCAGATCGAGGTCCACGACAAGACCGGCACCCGCTACGGGGACCAGGGCACCACCGTCTTCGCCGGCACCGACAACCGCTACCAGGACGCCTACGCCCTCAAGACCGCCGACGGCGGCGCGCTGATCCTCTTCTCCCACATGCACACCCAGACCGACGCCGTCGCGCACTCGGGCCTGCAGATCAACCCCGGCAAGGAGGACCGGGCCTGGCTCCACGACGTGCCCCGCACCTCCATCACGTACACGTTCGTGTGCAACGACGCCGCCACGGTCCCCGCGAAGGCCGCCCCGTCCCGCCTGATCGGCTACACCTGCGCCCGCACCGACGCCTCCGGCCCCCCGGTCCCGTCCTGGTCGCAGGGCGCGTAGAGACACCCGCCCGCCACCTGATGGCCGCCGAACCCTTCCCCCTTGCTCGCCGCGGAGAACTCCCTGTCCACTCGCTCCTTCATCGCCCGCCCCACCGCCAGCACGGGGTACACCGGCATTCACGTCCAGCTCGACGGCGTGCCCAGCCACCACCTCCCCCTGCTCCTGGCCGCCTACCAGTACAGGTTCGGACGCGACATTGAGGCCATGTGCCGGCACCTCATCGACGACGTCGCCGTCGGCTGGGACGAACTCGGCACCGATCTCCTCGACGATGCCCCGCCCGCACTCGTGACCGCGCTGACCGGCGGCGAGCACTGGCCCAGCCGAACCCTCGACCACCTGGTCACCCCGGACGGCTCTCCGCCGGTACGCATGTCGGTCACCGACGAGACCGCCGACGAGCAGGACATGGAGTGGGGGTACGTCCTGCACAAGGAGGGCGTCGAGGTAATCAGCCTCCTGCACGAGGACACCGGCCCCATCGTGAGCTGGTCCATCGACCCGCGCACCGCCTTCAACGACCACCCGGCGGCCTGGTCCTCCCGCGACTCCCCGCCCGCTATCCGGGCATCACGCAGCACGCCGAGTCCGAGCGCTCCTGCCGCAGCCCCGGCGAAGGCCGGCCCCTCGCGCCCCACCGCCCGCCGCTAGCTTTCCCTCGTCTTCCCGGAGCCTTCCCTGCCCCTGCACACCACTCCCTTGATCACCGTCGTCATCGCCAGCCGCCTGCGCGAAGACCGGCTCGACTACCTGACCGCCATGCACTCGAGCCTGACCCGGCAGTCCGTGCCGTGGGAGGCCGTGATCGCACTCGACGGTGCCTCTCCCGACCGCCTGCCGGCCCCGCTCGCACAAGATGTCCGCGTTCGCACCCTGACGCTGCCCCGGCCGGTTGGCGCCGCCTGCGCCCGCAACCTGGCCCTGAACCACGTACGCACCCCATACATCAACTGGGCTGATGATGATGACGAGTTCACCGACGATGCGATGGCCGTACGGCTGGACACCCTGGAGTCCACCGGGGTCGGCTGGTGTGCGGGCTGGAGCGAGGACAAGTATCCCGACGGCTCGACCACCCTGTGGCGCTGTCCCACGCCGCCCGGCCGGCACGAGGCCGGGGACGTGTGGACGTACTGGAAGTCGTCGGCGGACACCATCCCCCTCGGACCGACCACGATCCTCGCCCGCACCAACCTCGTGCGCGCCGCGCCGATGGGCGGCCTCGTGCAAGGTGAGGACTACTGCGCGGCCCTCGGCGTGACCGCTCTCGCGCCCGGGATCCTGCTGCCGGTCCCCGTGTACCGGTACCGCAAGTGGAACGGGCAGATGACAGCCCAGGTCGGATACGACCAGCTGGAGGCGGCTGCCCGTGAGCACGCCTGGGCGTACGGCCGCAGCCTGCGCTCCGTCCTGCGCGGTGGCGAGGACCTGGTCCATGGCTGAGGCGCAGATCATCCTGTCGCACAGCCGGGAGTCCGGGATCGTCGCCATCGCCTCGGGCGAGCAGTACCGCTGGGCGCACACCGCCCTCGCCGAGAGCGGCTTCCAGCGGGATGACGACGGCGTCTGGCACCTGCCCGCGGGCGGCACTAAGACCACCGTGGTCGACCTCATCGGGTGTGCGAAGCGGCACCGCACCAGCGTGCACACGAGCAGCCGCCGGTTCATCGGCGACGCCGCCCGCGACCTCGCGCGCCTCCTGCCCGGCCAGTGGCACGCCTCGGTCGAGAGCTACTCGCACCCCGCCTGGCAGGAAGACCTCGTCCCCTGGATCTGGGACAGCGGCGAACTCGGCCGCGCCGTCCAGAGCGAGCGGATCCCCTACGCCGCGCTCCTCACCGACGCGGTGCAGGGCACCACGCTGCTGTTCATCGAACGTCCCGGCCGTCAACTCGACTACCTGGTCGGAGCCTTCTCGCCCGAGGGACTGGAGGGGGGCTACGGCGATCCCCACGCCCCGCGCAGCATCGTCCTGCCGCCGTTTGCCGGACGGGCTGCCCGGGTGCTCACCGGCCGGTACCTCCCCGCCTACGAGCAGGCCGTCCACGCCCGCCAGACGGCGGCCATCGCCGCTGTACTCGGGGACATCCGCTGCGAGCATGACACCTGGCAGGCCAGGAACGCCTCCGGCCGCTACAGCGACGCCACCCCGCTGAGCGCCGCCGCTCTCGGCACCGCGACGGAGTTGTTCCTCGACCATGCTTGGCGCCGTTTCCTGACCGTCGTCGACCACGCCCCGGCGCTGCTCGACCGGTGCCGACCCGCGAGCAGCCCGTGGCCCGATGACGCCGCGGCCCTCTCCCGTCTGGCCGACGCCGTGATCGATGCCGAGGCCCTGGTCGACGAGATCGTCCACGGCGGTTTCGTGCCGGAGCAGGAGCGTCGAGCACGCGCGTGGCCGGCCATCGAGACCTGGCTCACCGACGGCGCAACGTTCTTGCGTCAGGCCCGCATCAGCGCACCCCACCGCCGCCCGGCCCTGCCCGTCGCCGCGCCGGCCCGCCCCCTCACCGCGGCCCGGCCCGCGCACCGCGGCCCCTGACCCTTCCGCCCCACGCCCCGAGGAGAACCTCGCCCCCTTGCGACCCGGCACCCACTTCGCCTTCGGCGACCACGAGGAACACGGCTTCGTCGCCTCCTTCACGCCCTCTATGCCCGCGCACCTCGCCCACTGGTACCTGGAGCGCGAGCAGTTCGAGCCCGTCCCTGGAGAACCCGGCCTGTACCGGCTCAGCGAGCCCGAGCGCGACGGAGTCCGCCGCACCCGCCAAGCCGTCCACGACCTGCGCCGCCACGGCTACACCGTGCAGGCCGACATCCGCCTCGACCCGTCCCTCTCGGCCGGCCCGGCACACCCCGCCCGGCCCCGCGGACTTAAGGAGCGCCGCAGCCGTCTCGCCCAGGCCGCCGCCGGCCGGACGACGCAGCGCTCCGCACCGCCCACCACCTCCCCGCCGGCGGCCCGGCCGATCCCGCCGAAGCCCACCTACGCTCCGACCGTCCACCTGACGGCCGCGACCGGCGGGCGGTCCCGATGACATCCGCGAGCAGTCCGACCCCCGACGGCCCCTTGCCGACCGCTCCAGAACTGGCCAACGCAGCACGAGACTTCCGCTTGCGGATGGCGGTCATCGACCGCGAGACCGAGGCCGCGCTCGACAATGACACGCGACCGCTACGGCCGTACCGCCCACGCGGGCGCCGCGGCAGCCACGCGAGCCCACCGCGACAAGGCCGCCGTGGAGGCGTACGCCGCCCACCTCGCCCCGCACGCCGAGGCTCTCCTCGATGCCGCCCGCCTGGTGCTCGATGAGCTGCCACCCGCTCGGCACCTGACCGGGTGGCGGGCCGTCCTGGACGGCCTGGCCGCCTCGGCCGCCGAAATCCGCCGGGCGCTCGACCGGCCAGCCGCACCCGATTCCCCGGCCGCGCGTGCTCAGCACGCGGCCCTGTGGCCGCACCTGGCCGCCTGGGCGGACCACGGCTCCATCGCCAGCAACCTCGCCGACCAGCAGGGCGGCCAGCACCACAAGGCACCGCTGACCGACGAGGAACAGCAAATGTGGACCGAGAGGGCACAGGCCGCGCAAAGGCGCGGCGAGCTGGAGCTGACCGAGTCGTGGTACGCCGCCGACGGGCAGCCGATCACCCTCGCCTATTTGGTCGAGGGCGACGACTCGACGGTGATCGCGCTGCGCGGCGACCCGGACGCACCGGGCTGGCAGGTTGTCGGGCACTACGCCCACGAGTACGAGGCGGGCAAGGTGCTGCCCGCTCCGGTTCCGCCCGGCGTGCTGCGCGCGGACGTCTCCCGGTTCAACCGCCCGGCGCCGGTCCCGGAGGTGTCCCTGCAGGACCTCATCCGCGATGTCGTCGAAGGCCAGAGCGCCGGTGACGCCTCCAACGCTCTCCTCGGCGCCGTCCAGCGCGGCTATGACGCCGGCCCGATGGTCCGCCTGCAGGAACTCCTGGAGACCAGCGGCCAGTTCGCCAGCGCCCTTGAGACCGTGCAGGGCCGCCAGATCGCCGCCCGCCTGGCAGCGCTGAGCCGGCAGATCGAGTTCCTCACCCGTGAAGTCGAAGAGGCGGCCGAGGACCTCGGCGCGACCGTCGCCGTCCTGCCCCCGCACCGCACCCCCGTGCTGCGCGCCCGTCCGCGCCCCGCCGTGGACACCACACCGCCCACGCCGCCACCCCGCGCCAGCACCACCGCCCGACACCGCTAAGCGCAACCCCCACCTTGCAACCCCTTTGAGGAGATCGAATTATGGCCGTGCGTACGCACTGGACCGTGGAGCACGCCTGCTCCCACCGCGTGGATCATGACCTGTCCAATCGCCCTGCCGACAAGCGGGCCGGCTTCGCCCGCTGGCTCGCGGCGAAGGACTGCACCGACTGCTGGAAGGCGGCGCGCGACGCCGACGCCGAGTCCAAGGAGGAGTGGCTCGCGGCCAAGCGGGCCGAGGAGCAGGAGGCAGCCCTGGCGTGGGCGAAGCAGTTCGGCATGCCGCAGTTGGAGGGCCCGGAGAGGGCCCTGGCTTGGGGTGAGCGCTCCCGCCACCAGCTGATGACATCCGCGCACACGGCGCTCGTCGTCGAGGGCACGTGGGACGAGGCGGACTGGGCGGAGCTGGAGGAGAAGGCCCGCGCCATCACCCGTGCCGGATGGTGGATCGACCAGCGCGACGCCGAAGGCGCTGACCTGCTCGAACTCCTTGACGCGGCCGGTGAGGCGGATCGCGGGACGGAGAACCCGTTCCGCTGACGGCGGGGCAACATAGCCGGAGAACGCCGGTTAGCCAAACCGGCGTTCCTCCGGACTATTGATGCTCCCACCCCGCCAGCATCTGCGTGGAAGGAACTCATGTCCCAGCCCCCGCCAACCTCGGCGTTCGCACCGACGCCCGACCCGCTTACCCCAGATCGGGACATCACCCATGCCCACTTCCAGGCCGGTGACACCGTCGTCGTCCTGAAGGGGATGGCCGGCGGAGACCTGTGGGGTGACGCGATGCGCGTCGTGGCACCGTCCTGGCACACCCCGACCGACGAGGACGGCTGGCGGCTGCGTGATGCGACCGGCGGCGCCCAGTCCTACGTCACCGCACACCCCCGCTACCTCGTGCACCTCTCGCGCCGCTGCCCGGACTGCCTGATCTACCTGCGGGCCATGGAGGATGCCCTCCTTACGCGGTTCGCCGACCGTGACGAGCTGATCGACTGCGGCTGGTACACCACCACCGCCCTGGGTCAGCTCGTGCACATCGCGGACATCCGGGGCGGCCGATGACTTCCTCCATGCACCGCCCCGGCCGCACCGCCCTGCTCCGCGAGCGCTCCCTGCTCTGCACAGCCCGCGACCTTCATCAGCACCGGCCGCCCACCCGCATGTCGAGCCGGGTGCCGTCATGATCCCTCGCCTGCACGCGCGGACCCACTCGCCGCGCGACCCGCTCGCCGAGGCACTCGGGCGGCCCCTTTCTGCGAACGAGGGCCGGACGGAGTACACCATCGTCGCCCACTGGTCGGGCCTGGACTACTACACCCCGGATGACGAGCAGAGAACCTGGACGTCGGTTCAGTGGGCCGAGCACCTCGAGGATCCCTACCTGGAGCATCCGTTCGCTGCCAGTGCGGACGACGACCGACGGGCGATCCTCCATCTCGACATCCGCCTCCACCCGGACGACCGGGAGCTGACCGGTCCCGAGTGGGCCGAAACCGCTCACCGGTTCGCGCGAGCCGCCGGTATCGAGATACCCGGCGCCGCGGAGCACGGCTGGCGGTGGATCGCCGTCCAGGCAAAGCCCGGACGCCTGGACCTGATCGCCAACCTGATCCACCTCGACGGCACGTGGCGCACCCCGCCCGCAGACATCCTGCGGCGCCTTGCCGACGAGGCGCGCCGCATCGAACAGGACCTGAACCTGATCCCGGCCCGCACCGGTCCCACAGCTCGGCCCGCTGTCCGTACGGCGCCCACGGCATCCGCGCAGCTCGCGAGCGTCCTTGCGCAGCTCGCCGACGAGCAGGCCGGCCCGCTGGCCACGGTCCGCGGACTGATCGAGCACACCGCTCACCGCATCGCCCGCCAGCCCGGAGCCGCCGGCACCGAAGCGGCACACGGTCTGGAGCTGATCGCCCGCCGGCTCCACGCGATCCAGCAGGACCTGGACACCGCCGCGGCCCACCTGGTCCGCCGGTCCCGGATCGCCGCTGCACCGCCCGTAGCCCGGCACACCGCCCAGAGATCTCCGTAGGAGCAACGCTTCCTTGCCCCGCAACACCGACCGCTTCCTGGACATCCGCCGTGACCCGCACTCCGACGAACTCCTCGCACGCGGCGGCGACTCCGAAGCACACAGCATTCTCCAGCGCGCGGGGTTCATCGCGGTCGTCCGCCTCCACGAGATCTACCACCGCGTCCCCGCCGACCTCACCGAGGACGACGAGTCCCGTCTCGCCACCGATGCCGTAGCGCGCCTGCGGGCTGCCGGGTACCACGTCGACTGCGACGAACCGTTCAACACCGACGCCCGCCCGGCCCGCTACCCCGCGCTCGGTACCTCGGTCTCCCACCTCGCCGAACGCCTGCGCGAAGCCACCGACACCGCCGAGGCAGCCGACATCCTCACCGAACTCACTGCGCCCCACGACGGCATCCTCGCTGGGTTGGAGGAAACCCTCGGCGCCCTGGCGGAGTTCTTCGGCGGACTCGGCGACACGACCGACCCCTATACCGCTGGGCGGCTGCGCTACCTCGCCGACGAATACGTCCGCGTCATCCACTCTGACCTCGCGCACACCCGCGAACGGCTGGCCGACCGGCACGCCCCTCACCCCGGCCGCCGCCCCTGCGCCGAGCAGGTTCCCGACCACGAGCCCGAACGCTCCGCGGTGTGCGCCTGCCCACCCCCGCCGCGGGCACTGCCGGTGCCGGCACCGCCGCCCGTCGGTGCCACCCGCCTGCGCCGCTGAGCCCCTGCAACTGCCCAAGGACCACCATGCACGACCACGACACCTCCGAGCGCCTCGCCTCGTACGCCGACGTCCTCGCCGGTGAACTCCCCGACACCTGGACCAGCACGCACCTGACGGCCGACGCCAAAGACGACCTCGCCGAACTCACCGACCGGATCTGGGACCTGGACCTGGTCGCCGCCTCCCTCGCCGAGCACCCACTGACGCAGGCAGCCGTCCTCAGCCGCCCCGACGGCGCCCAGCTCGTCCTCCTGGACCGGCACGACGGACGCGACGGCTTCTTTCTCGCCGCCGTCGCCCCGCGCGCCCTGCCCGACGAGGCGTACCGGGCTGTCCCTGAGCCCAATGGCATCGCCCTGGCAGACGACCCGTTCCTGAGTGCCGAGCAGGTCGCCGGTGATCTGCTCGCCCGCTACGACCGTGCGCTCGCACAGGTCCGGCACAACGCCCTGGGTGGCATCCAGCCCTCCCAGCCGGACCGGATCGTGTTGACCTGGCAGCCGGACGGCAGCGTCGCCACCGCTCCCGCCGACGACCGGGCCGGCGCGATCCTCGTCGCCCACGGCTTTATCCAGGACCCGCAGAGCGGCATCTACCGCCTGGGTGGTGACGACACCCAGGTCCAGGCCCGCGCCCTGCGCGAGATCGGCCCGCGCCTCGACGCGCTCGGCATCGGTACCGCCCTCCAGCACCCCGCCGGACGGACCGCGCCCACCTCCGCCCCGGCATCCATGCCGCCGGCCCCAGCCGGCACCCGCACGCCAACCGCCAGGACTCGATGAACCAGGCGGAGGCCGACCTCGGGTATTCCTCCCTGCTCCTGACCGGTCCGTGCACGGCCTCCGTACCCCGTAAGACGCCCGGGCGGCCCCGGTACCCCGCCGGGGCAGCCCGGCACATCGCCCGACTCCCGGAGAAACCCGTAGCACCCCGCACACCCCCACCGATCAGCAACCGGCTCAAGCCCCGACTCGCCACGGCCCTGTTCCGCCGCTATCTGCGCGCTTGCATACCGACCGGCCCCGACCACACCTCCCCGCTGACCGGCGCCCGCCCAGAGGCCGTCCTCACCGAGTCACAGCGCGTCGGGCAGCGCCACCACCACTGACCGTCCACCGACCCGGAGGAGCATGTCCCACCCCGCTCCCTACCCGGTGAGACTGGCCGACGAGATCACCCGCCAGCTCGGCCAGCTCGCCGACCACCTCTCGCAGCTTCCCCCGCCCCAGGCCGCGCAGGTCATCGCCCGCGTTCTCGACCCGGACGCCGGAGTCCTCGGCGGCGTCACTCACCTCGTCGCCACCGGAAGCGTGTTCGCCAAGGACCAGGCAGAGCGCGGCGCGCTCCCCGCGGAGGTGTGGCTCGCTCTGGGCCGTGCCTCGAACGAACTGCACGACATCACCCTCGACCTGGACGAACACCAAGACACCCTCAAGCGCGTCGGCGCCCAGCCCGCCACCACCGCGGCGAAGCCGCCGGCACCCGCACCGCTCGTGGTCCGGCGGCGCCGGTGAAGAAGAAGCAGTGGCAGGGCTGGGGGCCCGGCGAGCAGGCCGAGCAGCACTACCTCGTCCAGCCCCGTGCCCTGGCAGGCGGCGGCGACGTCCGGCACGTCTCGGAGTTCCTGCGCGCCTCGGGCTGGCGGGACAAGTCCAAGACCGGCGGCCCCTTGCTTATGGAGAGCCCGGACCGGACCGTCCGCGTCGCCTACGACCCTTACGTCCTTCCCGGCGGCTGGACCATCCACGGCCGGGCAGACGGGGCCAGCGGCGAGTGGTCGGCACACCTGGGCCGTCAGGCCCCGGTGGAGATCGTCGCCGGCCTGACCGACGCCCTCACCCGTCCCCGCTCCGCACACGCCCCCAACGTCTGGGCCCCGCTGCAGGAGCAGAACTGGCACACGCGTTTCGAGGGCGAACACTACGTGGCGACCAGCCCCGATGGCACCGCCTGGATGCAGTACCGCCAGAACCCCGACGGGGCGGCGATGTGGTGGAGCGGAGCGCAGGACAAGCAGGGCAACGGCTGGACGGCCAACTTCACGCCGAACACCCCGATGCACCTCGTGCAAGCCTTCTCCACCGAACTCGCCAGCCCCGAGCCCGTGATGCGCCCGCGCGGACGCGTACCCCACAGCGCGCAGATCCGCACCTGGTCGGTATCCGTCAGGCCCTCCCAACTCAGCGCCTGGCAGCAGGCCCGCATCACGGCCGCCCGGGCCGCCACCTGGGCCCGCAACAGCGCCCGAAGCGCCAGACCGCGCACCACCGCCCGCGCTCACGCCGCCGCCGGCGGCGCACGAACCCGCCGCTGACCACGACACCCACCACCCCGAGGAGCCCGATGCCTTCAGTCACCCCGGACACCATCCGCGCCGCGACCGACACCCTGTGCCGCCTCACCGAATACCTGCGCGAGAACCCCGACCCCCAGGAGGCGCTCGCTCTCGTCGAGCCCCTCCTCGACGAATACACCGGCCTGCCCATCCAGCTCGGCGACACCCTGCGCGCCCTCGCCCGCGCCGTACAGAGCCACCCGAACACACCGCGCAGCGAGAAGATCAGCGATCTGGTCACCGAGCTGCGTGCCGCGGCGTGGGTGCAGACCGACCAGTACATGCTCCACTACGTCCTGGACGAGCTGCGCAAGCAGATCGTCAGCGCCGCCCCAAGCGAGCCGGGGTGCGGCCGGTGCCGCTGAGCGAACGGCAGCTCGCCGCCTTCGCCGACAAGCACGCCTGGCGGATCCCCTTCGACACCAGCCCCCGCCACCTCGCCGGCCCCGGGGATGCCCGCCACGTCACCCACGGCCTGGCCGCCGCCGGATGGAGCGCCGTCTCCGACCCTTTGAGTGCCGAGATCGTCCTGCGCAGTCCCGACCTCCGCCACAGCCTCCAGTTCGACCCGCAGCCGCCACCTCTGCGAGGTGGCGGCTGCGGGCCGAGCCCACCGACACCGAGCCCGACTGGTACGCCGAGTTCGGTGAACTCGTGCCCGCCGAGGTCCTCGCCGGCTTCACCGACGCCCTCATCGCCCCGCCGCCACAGCAGCCAGACCCGTGGCAGCCGGTGACCGCGGCGGGCTGGCACCGCGACACGGACGGTACGGCGCGCTCGCCGGACTCCATGTGCCACATCGAACTGCGCCCGTTGAGCGAATTCAGTGGCCGGTCGTCCTGGCACGTTGAGACCTGCGAGCCCGGCGACGGGCAGTTCCCCGGCCCGCGCATCTGGCACGCCTACTTCGACGAGGGCGTCCCCGCCCGCCTCGTCGGATCGTTCCTCACCGCGCTGGCCGACCGCAGCCCGCTCCAGCGCGGCATGTACGACCGCACCGGCCACTACAGCGCCGTCCAGGAGCCCAGCCCGCTGCGCCCGCAGCAGGTGGTCGACGCCCACACCGCCCGTATCGCCTCGCTCCGTGCCCGGGCACGCTCCGCCCGCAAGCAGCAGACGAAACCCGCGACGACCCCGGCGCAGGCCCACACCGCCCAGCCGGCTCCTCGTCGCTGAACCGACAGGACCCCTTTCCCATTTCCGCCGATCACCGCGCCCACCGTGAACTCCTCCGTCACCTCGACCATTACGTGAGCGACAGCAAGAAGATCCTCGACGCCTGGGACGCCTACTCCGACGAGCACACCGACCTCGACGGCTGGCCCTACGACGACCACGCCTACGGAAGGCGCGCGAGCCAGCGCGACGCCGACACCGCCGAGGCATTCGAGCCGCTCCGGTACGGCGCCCGTCACCTGCTGGCCACGGCCGAGACTCAACTGGCCCAGCTGCCGGAGAACAGCGTGCAGAGCCGCTGGGTCTACCAGCTGGGCGTCCTGCGCGACGCCCTCGACCGACTCGACGAACTACACGAGCAATGGCTGATCACCCGCGACGCCCTCCCCGCCACCGCCAAGCCCGGCACCCCGGACTTCGACGACGCACTCGCCGCACATCACGCCGAATCGTGGAGCTACCTCGACGACTGGGCCACCCACGGCAAGGCGCTCCGCGAGATCAACACGGCCGCCCGCAAAGCCCCTTCACCCCTGGCTCCCACACCGACACCGGCCCCGGCCACCGCGCCCGACCGGCGAGCTGCGGCACGAAAGTGAACATGGCCCCGACTCCCGAGACCGTCGAGGTCGACTTCATCACGCCGCGCCACCTGGCCGGCGGCGGTGACCCCGCCTGGATCACCGTCCCCCTGCACCGAGCCTGCGGCTGGAGCCACGGCAACGACCCCCTGATGCCCCGCGTCCTGCTCTCCAGCCGGGACCAGAAGGCCCTCCTGCGCCTGGAACCCGACCCCGACGGACAGTGGTGGACCCTCCACCATGCGGCGGAGGCGGACCGGCCCGCCTGGTACGCGAGTTTCGGCGCCCGCACCCCGGTCGAACTCATCGCCGCCTTCACCGACGCCCTCACCGACCCCGCCCCTGCCCCCGCCGGGAGCACACCCTCGGATCCGTACGAACCGCTCCGGCAGAACGCGTGGCAGCCCCCGGCCATCGGCGCTGACGGCCTCGTGTCGCCCGACAAAACGGCCTACGTACAGCGCCTGGGAACCGCGCAGGAGCCGGGAGCCTGGTTCGTCACCGCCTCCCTCGGCCCAGAGCGAAAGCCGGTGTGGCAGGCCCGCTTCGGCGAACACACCCCTGCACGACTGGTCGCCGCGTTCACCACCGCGCTCACCGATCCGCACCCCGCAGCGCGTACCGGCAGCTTGCGCAGTCTTCCCACCCGCGACCCGGGCGTCGTCACCCGCCGCACGACGGACGTTCTCGCCGTGCACGTCGCCGCCGCCCTGGAAGAACGCGTCCACGCCCTCGCGGCCCGCCACACCGTCCAGACGGCTCCAGGCCCGCCGCGCCAGCCGCCGGCCAGGAACAGCCGCAGCCGCTGAATGCCCCGCCCCCCGCCCGGAAGGCACGTAACTCTTTGCCCCCCACCTCCTCCAACAGTTCCACCGACGGGTACGAGATCGTCCTGCGCCTCCTGATCGGCGTCGCAGCCGTCGTCGTCCCCCTGTCCCACCTCGCCTGGCTGTCCGGCAACATCACCGCCTACCTCACCGGAGGCGGCTGGGCGCCGTACCAGCCGACCACCGCCCTGCTCCACCCCGAGCGCCTCTGGCCCCATATGGGAGAAACGTCCCTGCTGATCGGGGCACGCGTCGTGCCTGTTCTCCTCCTCCTGGCCCTCGGGACAGCGGCGGGCATTTTGTGGGCTCGGCACAAGAGCCGCAGCGGCGGCCGGAAGAAGAAGATCAGCGGCATGGCCAAGGCCCGGGACGTCGAACCGCTGATGGCCAAGGCGATCACCGACAAGGCCCGCTCCCTGCGCCCGAGCCTGAAGGACGCCAAGCACATCGAGGCCCGGGACACCGGCATCCTCCTCGGCAACCTGCAGAACACCAAGCACGAGATCCGCATGGGCTACGAGGACGTGGCCGTCGCCATCATGGCACCCCGCTCGGGCAAGACCACCTCGCTCGCGATCCCCTCCATCCTCGCCGCGCCCGGCCCGGTCCTGCTGACCTCGAACAAGGCCGCCGGCGATGCGTTCACCGCCACCTACGACGCCCGCGCCGCGGTGGGACGGGTGTGGGCGATGGACCCGCAGCAGATCGCGCACGCCGCACGCGAGATGTGGTGGAACCCCTTGGCGGACGCCAAAACGTTGGATGGCGCCGGGCGGCTGGCCGGCCACTTCCTCGCCGCCTCCGTGGACGCCTCCCAGCAGGGCGACTTCTGGTCCAAGGCCGGATCCAACATCCTCGCCCAGCTCTTCCTCGCCGCGGCCCTGGACGAGCGGCCGATCACCGACGTCATGCAGTGGCTGGCCTTCCCCGCCGACCGCACCCCGCTCGACATCCTCCGCGACCACGGATTCACCGCCGTCGCCGCCCAGCTCAAGGGCACCGTGGAAGGACCGCCGGAAACCCGGGACGGCATCTACGAGACCGCCCGCCAGTACGCCGCCGCGCTGCTCAACAGCGAGATCTCCGCGTGGGTCACCCCGCAGAAGAACGTCCCTGAGTTCAGGCCGTCCGAGTTCGTCACCTCCACCGACACCCTCTTCCTGCTCAGCAAGGACGGCGGAGGCGGAGCCTCGGCGCTGATCGCGGCGTGCGCGGACTCGGTGATGCGGGCCGCGACCGCCCAGGCCGAACGCGCCGGCGGACGCCTCGACCCGCCCATGCTCGCGATCCTCGACGAGGCCGCCAACGTGTGCAAGATCTCCGATCTTCCGGACCTGTACTCGCACCTCGGATCCCGCGGCATCATCCCGATCACGATCCTGCAGTCCTACCGCCAGGGCCAGAAGGTCTGGGGAGACGCCGGCATGGACGCCATGTGGTCCGCCTCGACCGTCAAGGTCATCGGCTCCGGTATCGACGACCCCGACTTCGCGGACAAGCTGTCCCGCCTGATCGGCGACCACGACGTCGAAACCACCTCGACCTCGCACTCCGAGTCCGGCAAGTCGACCTCGGTGTCGATGCGACAGCAGAGGATCCTGCCCGCCGACGAGATCCGCGCCCTGCCCAAGGGCACGGCCCTCTGCTTCGCCACCGGTCTGCGCGCCGCCATGCTCGACCTGCGCCCGTGGTACCAGGAGCCCGGCGCGGCGGAACTGTCCGCGGCCTCCGACCGCGCATCCAAGGCGATCACCGCCCGGGCCAACGCGAAACACGCACCGGTGCAGTCCGACTTCGGACCGGCCGCGTGAGCGAATCGCGCCTGCACCTGGTGCCCGTCCGCTCCCGCGATGCCAAGGAATTCGTCCGCCTCTGGCACCGGCACCACCCGCCGCCCGCCGGACAGATCTTCTCCCTCGGTGCCGCCGACGAGGCCGGCATCCTGCGCGCCGTGGCCGTGGTCGGCCGCCCCGTCGCCCGCCACCTGGACGACGGCACCACCCTCGAAGTCACCCGCACCGCCAGTGACGGCACACGCAACGCCAACTCCCTGCTCTACGGCGCCGCCTGGCGAGCGGCCAAAGCGCTCGGATACCGGCGGCTGATCACCTACACGCAGGCAGGGGAGAGCGGAGCCTCGCTGCGCGGCGCCGGGTGGCGCATCCTGGCCCACCGTCCTCCAAGGCCGGGCTGGCACACGCCGTCCCGGCCGCGGACGGACCGCGGAACCGCGCAGATCGCTCGCACACTGTGGCAAGCGCCCTGACAGGACACGCTCATCGGCACCTACGCATCCCACGACCTCGACGACATGACGTCCGCCGCAGCGCTGGACGCGGTCATCGCCGCGGCCGTCCCGCTCAGCAGGCGCGGTACCACTTGCAGGCTCGCCAGGCCCGCCAGGCCCGCCTCAGCAACCGCCAGATCCCGTTTCCCCGACCCCCTGGACCACCGTGTCTCTTCTGGACATCCCCGATGTGTTCATCGGGTCCACCGACGACGGGCACACCTTCGTCATCATCAACCGCCGCATCCCCGATGCCGACCGGATGCTGACCGAGGCCGGGTTCCTCGCCCGCGAGCACCTCGGCCGCACCCTCTACCTGCTCCCGCCAGGCACTGCCCAGGACGCGCACGAGCGCGCGGGGATCGCGATGTACGGGCTCCTGGCCCACACCCACGACCTGATCGATCTCTGCTGGACAACGCGCTGGACCCCCGGCAGTCCCGTCGCCGACCCGGAGATGCGCTTCCACTTCAGTGCCGGCACCGTGGCAGTGACGGCCAGGACCGCCGCCGCCCGCTCCCTCCTGGACCGGCACGGCTTCATCCCGATGGCGAACGGCTCTTCCTACCGGCCGCCGGACGGACTGGACGAGCGCCGTCTGCTCGGCGCCGTGACAGCTGCCGAAACCCACGCCTATACGCACGGTCTCAGTGTCCGGGTCGACCTCGGCATCCCCACGCCGGCCGACATCCCTCCCGCTCCCCGCCGCACGTCAGCTGCCGCCCCCGGCTCACCGACCACGCCTGCGGCCCGCCGTCGCACCCGCTGACCCCCATTCGGATGGGGGTCGGGGTTGTGAACGATCGTCGAGCCCCGGCCACGGGCGCGCAACGGTCACACCTACGCACCCCAGCCCGTTGACTGCCAGCCCCTTGGAGTCTTCCCACGTCGACCCACACCCCGAGTGCGCATGACCTCGCCTGCGCGCTCGCCGACCAGATCCGCCCCGGCGCCGCTCCCCGTGACGTGGGCGTCAGCTTCAGCGTCCGCCGACAGGCAGCAGCCAAGTACGACCACGGCTCCTGCGGCGGCCCCGTGACGGCTTTCGCCCAAGCGCTGCACGCCCAGCTCTACGGCCTTCCCACGGACGACGATCCGCTGCCCACCGCCCTGGACGCGCTCCTGCAGGCCACGCACACCGCGACCGCCCCCGAGCAGCAGACCGCGATCCTGCAACAGCTCGCCGAGCAGCTGCGCAACGCCACCGAGATCATCCAGCGCTACCAGTACCAGGCTCAATGGGACCGGCTCCCCAACGCCGTCGCCGAGCGACTCCGGGACGCCCGCGACCAGGCCGAGCAGGTCACCAAGACCCTCGACGCCGTCGCCCCCGCCTTCAGCAGCCAGCCCGCCACGCCCCTGCCGCCTGCCGCGCAACCGCGCCACACCGCCAGACCATCCGCGCCCACGACTCCACCGGCCGGGCGCCGCCGCTGACCTCCGGCGACAGCCCACCCGCCGGGAAAGGCACCACCCTGGCCACCGCCGACCCCCTCCGCACCCGCCTCACCCAAGGACCCTGTGCGCTGGGCGTGTTCATTCCCGCCGGCCTGCACCCGGCAACCGCACAGCGCCAGCACCTCGACCAGCTCGCGCAGGCAGGCGCCGACCTGTTCGAGGTCGGCCTGCCCACCGAGGACGCCGCCCTCGACGGCCCCGTCATTCAGGCCGCCTACCACCGCGCCCTGCACAGCGGAAACGCCCTCGACCAGGCCGTGCGCGCCGTCGAACACGCCGCCAGCCTCCGGCCGACCGTTGTCATGACCTACTGGGAGCCCGTGAGCCGCCACGGCCCCGCGTACGTGGCCCGCCTGTTCGCCGACGCGGGCGCCGCCGGCGTGATGATCGTCGACCTGCCCGCCCACCAAGCGGCCCGCTGGCACGAAACCGCATGGGCGACGGGCCTTCGCACCCCACGCCTGATTTCCCGCACCACCCCTGACCCGCTCCTCCCGGCCGCAGTCGCCGGCGCGTCCGGATGGCTCTACGCACCCGCGAGCACGGCCCCCACCGGCTACCGAGGGCCACTGGACATCCCTGCGCTCGCCGGCTTCACCCAGCGGCTACGCGCCGCGAGCCCACTGCCCGTGGTGTCGGGAGTGGGGATCTCCACCCCGGCCCTCGCCGCACGCGTCGCCCCGCTGGTGGACGCCGTCGTCATCGGCACCCCCGTCGTCCGCGCCCTGGCCACCGACCCGGCCCAAGCCCCGGTCCTGACGGCCGCGTTCGCCCGAGCCCTGCACCCGACCACCCTCACGGAGACCCGTGTCTGATCCCTCCGCCCCGACCGAGGCCCTCGACCGGATCACAGCTGACGCCCTCACCCTGCACCAGGCCCTGCGCACCAACAGCATCGGCCACGCGCTCGCGCTGGCCGCGCGGATCACCGACGCCCAAGACATCGCCGGCGCCGCCCTGCGGCTGTTCCTCGACCTCGCCCAGCACACGCCGCACACCACGGCCGGGGAGCTGCTGCTCCTCGACCACATCGCGCAGATCGCCAAGGCCGCCCAGGACGCAAGCGCCGAACTGACCGCAGCCCTCGCCCGCGCCGTGGAGAACCAACGCCGCCGTGCCGACGCCACGACAGGGCCGGCCGTCCTCATCCGCCCCTCACCACAGCAGTTCATCGAGTCGGCCACCGACCTCCTCGACCGCATCCCCGCCCTCCACCACGCCATACACCGCGACCGGCTGATCCCGCCCAGCCGGCTGACGCACCAGCCTCATTGAGGGCGCGCCCCCCTTTCCCCATCTCCAGGACAAACCATTTCAGATCAGCCTCAATTCCGTGCCCTTTCCCTGGGCGCGGGAGTTCAGTCCAGCACCCTGCTCGCCCTTTCAGCAGAAGGGATCCTCCCGAAGGTCGACTACGCGATATTCGCCGACACCGGATGGGAACCCAAAGCCGTTTACGCTCACCTGGACCGACTGGAACAGGAGATAGCCAAGCCAGCCGGTATACCGGTTCTCTGCGTCTCGTCCGGAAACATTCGCAGCGACGCCCTGAATCCGGACCACCGCTTCGCCTCCATGCCCCTGCACATCCTGAACAAGGACGGGCGGCCTGGCATGACCCGCAGGCAGTGCACCGGCGAATATAAGGTAAAGCCGATAAAACAGAAGGTGCGCGAACTACTCGGACACCCCTACCCCTCGCGCATCCCCAAGGGGGTGTTCGTTGAGCAGTGGGTGGGAATCTCCACCGACGAGTTCCACCGCGCCAAAGACGCCGACGTAAAGTACATGCGCAACCGGCATCCACTTCTGGACCTTGGCTGGAGCAGAGCGGACTGCGTTCGTTACCTGACCTCGCTCGGGCTGGCCGATACACCGAAATCGAGCTGCCTGGGTTGTCCGTTCCACGGAAATGCGCAGTGGAGGCATATCAGGGACACGTCCCCGTCCGAGTGGTCGGACGTCGTCGAATTCGATGCGGCCATCCGGCAGGGCAATGCCCGCGCCAACGCCTCGGGCAGCCGACTGCTCGGCGAGGCGTTCCTGCACCGCTCCCGCGTCCCGCTGAGACAGGCGCCGATCGACCACGTCACCGCCGCCGAGCGGGCAGCACTGCGCATTGACGCGGACGAAGCCGACGCGCTGGAGAACGGCGTCGTGGACGGCTGCTCCCCGTGGGCGTGCCGAGGGGACGCGGACGCGCTGACCCGCGACGACTTCGGGCTGGCCACGTGATACTCGACCTCTTCGCGGGTCCGGGCGGCTGGAGCAGGGCACTGGGGGTCCTCGGGGTGCGCGACGTCGGCCTGGAATGGGACGAGTGGGCTTGCAAAACGCGTGTGGCCGCTGGGCAGTTGACGATCCGGACCGACGTGGCCATGTATCCGACGTGGCCCTTCCTCGGCCGCACGCGCGGGCTGATCGCCTCCCCGCCGTGCCAGGCGTGGAGCATGGCCGGCAAACGCCTCGGCCTGGTGGACCAGCCGCTGGTGCACGCGGCGGTGGAGGATCTCGCTGCCGGACGTGACACCCGAGAGCGTCTCCTCGCCGCCTGCCGCGACGAGCGCTCCCTGCTCGCGGCCGAGCCGATGCGCTACCTGCACGCCCTGAACACGGTCGGCGAGCCTGAGTGGGTCGCGATGGAGGAGGTGCCGGACGTCCTGCCGCTGTGGAAGCAGTACGCGGCCGTTCTGCGCGGCTGGGGGTTCTCGGTCTGGTACGGGATCCTCAACGCCGCCGACTTCGGCGTTCCACAGACGCGCAGGCGAGCGATCCTGATCGCCTCCCGGGTCCGTACGGCACAGCCTCCCACCCCCACGCACGCCCAGATCGCCGAGCCGGAATCGCTGTTCGGTCCGGGCCGCGCCCGTTGGGTCAGCATGGCCGAGGCCCTGGGATGGGGTGCGACTGACCGGCCCGTGCCCACCGTCTGCGCCGGCGGCGGACCGGGCGGCGGGCCCGAACCGTTCCCGTCGGGCTCCCGCAAGTCGCTCTCCGACGCCCGGGAGCGCGGCACCTGGATGCCCAGGCCGGACGGTGTGCTCCTGCAGTCCCGCCGCGAAGGAACTGGCTGGAAGGCACGGCACGGCGCACGGCAGAACCGTGCCGCCGACGCTCCGGCGCCGACGTTCACCGCCGAGGCCCACCGCTGGTCCTGGTCCCTGCGCAGCAACAACCAGGCGAACGCCACCGTCCGCCCGCTGTCCGAGCCGGCGGGCACGCTGTTCTTCGGGCACCGCGCGAACGAGTGCACCTGGGTCGCCGAACCCGCCTCTCCGACCGAGGACACGGACGCGGCATCGGTGCCGGAGCCGATCCGGATCACCGCCCGCGAGGCCGGCCTCCTGCAGACCTTCCCCGCCGACTACCCCTGGGCCGGCAACAAGGGCCAGCAGTTCTCGCAGATCGGCAACGCCGTGCCCCCGTTGCTCGCCGGCCACCTCCTCGCCCCGCACCTCGGCGTCACCCTCGACCCCGACGACTTCACCCTCGCCGCCTGATGCCCCACGTCCCCGAACCCGAAGAAGACGACCTCGACGCGATCGCACCTCTGCAGCCGGTGTTCCACGTCGAGCAGGCCCTCCTCGGCGCCCTGCTCCTCGATCCGCACCGTCTCGGCGACGTGACCGGCGTCGCCGCCGACTCGTTCTCCACGGCCGCGCACGCCGCCGTGTTCGCCGCCATCAGCGCCCTGCCTCCGCCCGACCCGGCCGAGCAAGCGAAGAACACCAAGTGGCTCGACCGAGTGCTCGCCACGGGCCAGCAGCAGGCGCGCGGACTGACCGCGTCCTACCTGCACACCCTCGTCCAGGTCTGTCCCTGGCCCCGCCACGCACCGGCCTACGCCCGGATGGTCGAGGCAGAAGACGCCCGCCGGCGCCTGCAGAGGGCCGCCGAACGCCTCATCCACACCGTCCACGACGCCTCCCTCCCGCACCCCGTCGAGACAGTGCTCGCCGAGGCCGACGCGCTCGCCGCGGTCGTGGACGACATCGCGAGCCGGTTCCCGCCGCGCGCCGGAGTGCTGCCACGCACCGCGGCACCGCCGCCGGCCATCACCACCGACCACACCGAGGCGGTCGAGGAGGAGCAGCTGCTGCTCGCGACCGCCACCGCCCACCCGGCCGACATCGAGTCCGTCCGGTGGCTGCTCCCCGACGACCTCACCCGGCCCCTGCACGCCGGCCTGTGGCAGTGCCTGACCGCCCTGGCCCGCCGCCGCGAGCCCGTCGATCCCGTCACCGTCCTGTGGGAGGCCCAACAGCGCGGCCTGCTCGACAACACGAGTGACCCCAGCGAGGTGCTCCGCCTGCTGGCCGAACCGGCCGGATCCGTGGAGCACTGGGCCGAGCGAGCCCTGCAGCGCTCCCTCCTGGCCACCGCCGATCAGGCTGGCCAGCGCATCTCGGCGTACGCCGGAGACCCGGCAAACACCCCGTTCCAGCTCGTCGTCGGCGCACGCCGCGCCCTCGCCGACATCAGCGCCGTCCGCACCCGCTGGCAGCACGCCACCGGAACCGTCCCGCCACCACGACCGCGCCCGGCACCCGCCACTCGCGCCGGCCCGCCGACCACGACGGCCGCTCACGCCGCCCGCGCCGCGCGAGCAACCCGATAGCACCCCGCATACGCCGGTGGCCGGGCCCGAAGGCCCCGTCACCGGCAGAAGAGACGACATCCCAACGTGACTCCCTCCATCGACGCACACGTCCGCCTCGACACCCACCCCACCCATCCCAGCGCCGTGACCGCTGTCCTGACCGGCAGCCAGGCCCGCATCGCTCTCACGGCTCTCGAGGCAACCGACTGGGCCGTCCTCGCCGACAACGTCCTGGTCTTGGCCCGCATCGACCACGAGGAGCCCTACTGGGCTGAGGACGCAGCCAAGCATCTGTCCGCCGGCGGCATCAGCGTCGAAATCACCCCTCGACTCCGGGAGGCCATGGACGAGGAATGGACCTGGGCGGACTATCCGATGCCGTGGTGCACCCGCAGCGAGATCCGCGAGGTCTCCAACCAGGCGCAGAAGATCCACGACGACATCCGCCACGGCCATCTCCTCATCCACGCACACGCCCGCGACGGCCACACCACCGTCGCGGTCGGCACGTACCTCGGCCGTGACGGCAAGTCGGTCTACCTCCACGGTGAGGACCACCTGCGCCAAGTCGCCGACACATTCGACTCACCCGCTCAGGCCCTGCTCGCCTTCGAGAAAGTCCACGGCACCGACATGCGCCCCGGTCCGGCACCCCTGACCGACGCCGAGCGCGCCGCCGTCGAGGCCAGTGCCACCTTGGACCTCGGTGCAGCGAAACCCGGGCCTCACCGCCCGGAGTCGGAGACCGTCCCTGTCTACCTGGCCGATGCCGGCGACCACGACGCCCTCCTCGACTCCTTCCTCGACAGGCACGGCGAGTTCGAGAAGTGGCGGACTTGGTCCGACGAGACAACCCACGCCATCCACGAGTCGCAGACCCTGCGCATCGAGCGCGTCCACGAGACCCCGGCTCACGAGACCGCGTGGACCGTGGCGGCCTACGAGACGCCCGTCTCCGACCGCATGTGGGTCCTCACCGCTACCGGCGCCACCCCCGCCCCGGTGATAGAGGAACTTCTGCATCACCTCGCCGACGGCGACGGCTGGGACACGCCCACCGGCGCCCCGGTGGGCGAGAAGATGGTCACTGCGGCCACCCAGCCGCTCTCCGACGCCGGATGGAAGCACACCGTGGACGGGCGATGGATCCGCTGGACATCCCCCGACGGGAACGTGGGCGTCCAGTTCGACGCCTTCACGGCACAACACCCGAATCAGAACCTAGCCACCTGGACCGTCTGGGCCGGCCCCGGACCGGACCGGCCGACCTGGGCCATCACTGCGTCGCCACATACGCCGACTTCGCTGATGGCGGATCTCTCAGAGAACCTCGCCCACGAAACCGGCACCCGCAGCCATCAGGCCACGGGTCGCGCACCAACAAAGGGACTCGCCGTCACATCGCCGACTGCTCTGGCGGTCACGAGCTTTGCAGCCAGCCATAGGCGCTGATCACGGATACGCCTGAAGAGACCACCCGACGACCAAATCTCGCCAACAGACACCCAAGGCCAGCCGACACTGTCGGCCGTCACTCCGCCCCATAAGCTCGCGGAACGGCTCGTGCGCCCGGTCCACGTGCCTCGGCTGCGGAGCTCCACCCGCACGTCGTCCGCCCAGTAATGGCAGAACGCCCTCCTGAGCGCGAAGCCCGAGGCAGGCTCCGGACCCCCAAGAACGGCGAGGGGAGTCTGGCTGCCCTACGGACCCCTGGAGCTGCACTCTGCTTGCGACCAGCGGCAAGCAGAACTGAACACAAGCAGCCCAGGGGATCTGACAACCACCACAGGTTGCCGGATCCCCTGGGCGTACATCAGTCGACGAGGTAGTGGGCTTCGATGTAGGCGACGGTGGAGCCATACGGTTCCCCCACCGGCTTCAACGCGTACCGGCGGAAGACCGCGGCGGTGGCACGGCGAACACCTCGGTTGCGGGCCTCGGCGTTGTCCCACGACTGCGCGAGGGTGCGCTTGACCACTTGATCGATCTCCTCGGCCAGGTTCCGCTCCGTGACGGTGAGGCCGGACGGTGCGTGATCGTGAATGATCCGCGACAGGACACCCACATGGTCATCATCCAACACGACAGCTTCGTCCGGGTGCTTCTCAGCGTTCACGATGGCACGGGCGACTCGGAGTGCTTCGGCCAGGAACTCCAGCGCGTCCTGGGCGTTCTGGATGATCCGGTCCCGCAGCTGCCTGATCCGCTCTGCCAGGGCGGTGTACTTCGCAGACCCCGGTTCGACCCCCCTTTCGAGGGCGGCCTTGATCTGGTCCAGGATCTCCGCCGCAGACGGCGGCCTCTTGTCCTCGCTGTCGTCCTTGTCGGACTTGGGGCGGACGAGGGCCAGCAGTTCCTTGAGGATGGTGATGCCCTGGGCGTCGAGGACGAGGGGTTCCTCCTGGGCAGCGACCACAGAGAAGGAGTGGACGTGGGCATTGATTATCTCCAGGACCATCGGCCCCAGCTCGCCCAGGCGTTCCTTCCTCTCCTCGTCGGAGGACTTTTTGAACAGGGTCGTGTACGCGGACCCGAACAGCCCGAACCCGTCCCGGTACTTGGCGATCCGCTTGTCGGTGTTGATGAGCGGGTACAGGCGGGCCAAGAGCCGATAGTCTTTGGAGAACGCCTCGGCGGCGACAGGGTCGGCGTCCAGGAAGACGTTAATGGCTCGTACCGACTCGTACCCGTGGACCGTGAGGTCCAGTCCGTCCACGTTCGCAAACAGGTCTTCGATACGGGCGAAAGTGGTGCGGAACTCGGCGACCAGGTCGGTCACGTCGGTGACGAAACCCCCACCCTTGCCAGCGGTCCCCTCCGCGGTGGGGTCGACGACGGCCCGCTGGACCTCCTCGGCCAGGCTGATGTAGTCCACGACCACACCGGAGGTCTTCACGAACCCGGTCGGGGACACCCAGGTGCGGTTCGGCCGGGTGATTGTCTGGAACAGGTTGTGGGCCTTCAACGGCTTGTCCAGGTAGAGGACGCCCTCGTTGGGGGCGTCGAACCCCGTCATCAGCTTCGCGGTCACCACCAGGAAGCACAACGGATCGTCCGGTGCGAGGAAGCGCCGCTTCTGCTCCTCCTCCTCGACCTCCGAGAGCCGGTAGGGCCGCATGGCGGCGTCCTCGTCCTTGGAGTCCTTGACGTGGATGTTGACCTCGGCGGTGATCCGGTCATGTTTCCCGACCTCGGCGAGCACCTGTGACGCCTCGAAGCCGGCCAACAGCTCGTTGATTTTGTCGGTGTAGGCCACGGCCAGCTCACGGTTGTAGGCGACGACCTGGGCCTTGAGGCCGTTGCGGTAGGCGCCGGCCAGGTAGTGGTCCACGATGTCCTGGCAGACCGTGTGTATCCGTTCGGGGTTGGCGAACACCGAGGTGAGGCGCCCGAACTTGCGGGACAGGGTTTCACGGTCGGGGTCGTCGAGGTCGAATTCGTCGGCGAACTGGTCGAACTCAGCCTGCAGCCCCTGGTCGTTCATCTCGAAGGTGACCGGGTGCGGGTCCAGCATGACCGGGACGGTGGCCTCGTCATGCAGGGATCGGGACACCGAGTATCGGTGCAGCACCCTGCCGGGGTCGGTCTCCTCGCCGAAGAGGGCGAAGGTGTCGGTGGCGAGGTTCCTGATCGGGGTGCCCGTCATGCCGAAGAACTTCGCATGCGGCAACGCTGCACGCATCTGCCCGGCCAGAGACTCCTCCTTGGAGGACTGGGTGCGATGTGCCTCGTCGACCAGCACGATGATGTTGCGGCGGGTCGATAGGTTCTTGCCGGCGTCGGCGAACTTATGGACGGTGGTGGAGATAACGCCGCGTACGTCGTCGGCCAGCAGGGAACGCAGCTTCTTGCTGGTGGCGGGCTGGTGGAAGTAGGCATCCCCCATCGCGGAGGTGAATACCCCAGAGGTCTGCCGGACGAGGTCGGTGCGGTCCGAGAGCAGGATGATCGTTGGCGAATCGGTGCGAGTGTCGGCCAACAGCAGGGAGGCGGCGAACACCATCAGCAGTGTCTTCCCGCTGCCTTGGTGGTGCCAGATCAGACCCTTACGGCCGTCGGCCAGAACCCGCTCGTGGATCAGATGCGCGGCCTCCATCTGCGGATAGCGGGGCAGGTACTTCTTGTCCGCGCCGCCCCCGGAGGTGCTGAAGAGGGTGAAGTTGGCGAGCATATCCAGGACCGTGGCCGGGGTGAGCAGCAGCTCGACAGAGCGTTGCACGTCGGCCTGCCCGGAAAGGGCCTCATCGTCGGCAGTGGACCGGAACGGCTGCCACAAATTCAGGGGCGCACCGGCGGCACCGAATCGCAGCTTCAGCCCGTCAGAGGCGATGGCGAAGAGGTTAGGGGTGAAGAACCATGGGTACTCGGTGGCATACACCTCGTTGATCTCGCGGGCGGCGCCGGCCCACCCCGACTTCGCGGTCGGCGACTTCACCTCTACGACAACGAGGGGCAGGCCGTTGACCCAGTAGACGAGGTCGAACCGTCGGGGGGTCTTGCCAGGGATGGTTATGGTCACCTCGTCCGACACGACCAGCGTGTTGGCGATTGGATGCTCGAAGTCGACGAGCTTCAGGGCGTGCCACACGCCGTCGGCGTGCCGAAACTCCTTCTGCCCGCGCAGCAGTTTCAGCACCTGTTCATTGGCCCGCACCAGCCCGCCCTCGACGGCGTTGACCGTGGCGACGATCTCCTCGACCACGGCGTCCACGTCGAACCCGTCGATCACCTCAGGGTTAAGTCGGACGATGGCGTCCCGCAGGTGGCTGACGATCACCGTCTGCGTCGTCTCACGCGGCAGCGACCTGCCGGCTGTGAAGTTCCAGCCCATTGGCAAGGACCATTGGATCATCAAATTCTGGAACTCGCGCTCCCGAATGCCCTTTGCCACGCCTCAGACCCCCAGATCGGCAGACTTGATGTCGATGGTGCGGTCCAGTAGCCCCGCCAGCAGCCCGGCCCGGACTTCACGGAGGCGGGCAGCCTCTGCGCGGGTCGCCGCGACGACCTCGCTCATCGAGTCGAGCTCTGCGGCGATGCGCTCCTGGTCGGTCACGTGCGGGAGACGCACTCGCATGCCGAGCGCTCGCCTAGACCCGATGTGCTTGATGTTGGTGCCGCCAGCGACCTCACGGAATTTCCCGGACTCGTACGCCCAAAGGCACCAGTGCTTGACGAACGCCGGAATGCTTACGCCTTGGATGGCGCGATAGCGAAGCAGAGTGTTCTGGAAGCAGACCGGGGCTGGAATCTCGTCCCGCCACATGGCTGGCATTCCTACTGCGGTCTCGCTCGCGCTCCCCTCGGAGACGAGGACGTCCCCGTACCGAAGCCCGAAGGTCTCACGTTCGCTCGGGTTGAAGTCCATCTCTAGTACGTCGGAGAGGTCGAGAGTTCCGTAGCCGACGTTGGCAGACCGTAGATAGGGAGTCATGTGCGGGCCGGAGGCCCGTTGCGGCGAGCGCTGGCGTCCCATCGTGATGTCGAATGCCTCGTCCGCCAGGACTTCATCGGCGGAACCATCTGTCATCAAGTCGGCGCGAAGGCGACGAAGGACGTCTCTAAGCGCATCCGCCTCCGCGTCGAGCGCGGCGATCTGAGCATCGACCGCGTCGATGACCTCGACGATCCGCTGCTGCACCGGCAGCGGTGGAATTTCCATGACGATGGTGAGGAAGTCAACAGGCTTCACTCGCTCACGCCTGCCACCCATCCCCTTGGACGCCCCCTGAAGGGCAGCCCACATGCGCTGTGTCGTGGCGAGGATGCGAAAGAAGTCGGGGTCAGCCTCGGATGAGAAAGCGAAGGTGGGGAATTCCTGCGAGGCGAACGATTCCGGCAGGTCGCCGGGTGTGACGGTGATCGCACCCTCGAACGCCTTGAGTCGACTGTAGACAAGTACGCCCGGGCGGATGCGGTTGAGCTTCTTGTAGGAAGTTGAGCTTCCGGCCACGGGATCACGGAAAAGCAGACCTCGCCCCCGGTTCAGCACCCCCACGATTGGGTAGCTCTGGTCCGGGTCCACCTCCACGGATTCCACGTTCAGGGTTAGGAACCGTGCCAAAGGCGACGGGGTCCAACCATTCTGAACCAGGGCGGCATCGTTATGGCCCGTGGTATCGCTCATCGAAGCGCCGGATCCCTGCAGCGGAACGGCTACCTCGCGACGTACGGGAGTTTCCAGATCACCGAGGCTGATCTGCTGCCAGTCACTCATCGAAGCCCTCGATCCCTGCGGCAGAGAGGACCGCGAGCATGCGCTGCTCGGTCTTTTGGCGCTCAGCCCGGGCGATGTTATAGGCGTCGATGAGGGTGCCGAGGTCCTCCTGCTCCGCGGCGGCCTGCTTGATGTAACGGCCGATGTTGAGGTCGAACCCGTTCGCCGCGATCTCTGTGGCGGGGACAAACCGCGCCGAGAGGCCAGCCTCTCCGTCACCGTCGGAGCCCGAGTGATAGGCCGTCACGATGTCGGTGATGTCTGCGGCAGTAAGGAGGTGACGGTTCTTGGCTTTGGTAAACCGTGTGGAGGCGTCGATGAACAGCACGCCGCCCTGCCGCTCCGGGGTCTTGGTGCCCGGGGCACGCAATACCAGGATGCAGGTCGGAATCGTCGTGTTGTAAAAGAGGTTCGACGGCAGCCCGATCACGGCTTCCAAGAGGTCGTCGTCCAGGACGCGCCGGCGGATAGCTGCCTCCTGACCAACTCTGAAGAGAACGCCGTGCGGCAGGACGACGCCGGCACGGCCCTTCTTCGGATCCATGCTGGCGATCATGTGCTGCACGAATGCCCAGTCCGCCGACGACTGTGGGGCGACCCCACCGATGGCGCGCGGGTCGTTGGTCCAGGGCTTCCACTTCAGGCTGTAGGGCGGATTGGCGACAATCACGTCGAATTGCTTGACGGACCCGTCCGGCTTCTTGAAGCGCGGGTCCCTCAGGGTGTCGCCGACCTCGACCTTGAATTCAGTCAGGTTGTGCATGAAAAGGTTCATGCGGGCCACACCTGCAGTATCCGTTACCGCCTCTTGCCCGTTCAGGCTCAGTGTGTAGCCCCGCCCGCCGTGGGTCTTCAGGAAGTTCGCGGCGGCAATGAGCATGCCACCAGACCCGCAGGTCGGGTCGTACACCGACTCATGGTTCTTGGGGTCCAGCAGCTCGATGATCAGCTCGACGACCTCACGCGGGGTGAAGAACTGGCCGGCGCGGGTGCCTGACCCGTCGGAGAAGCGCTTGAGCAGGTACTCGTACGCTCCACCTAGCACGTCGTGGGACATGTTGCCCTCGTGCATCTTGGGGGTGCGGTCCATCGCCCGCATGACCGACGCCAGCACCTCCCCTGGCAACACCGTTTCGGAGGTCCAGGTCATGGACCCGAACAGACGGGAGAACTTGTCAGGGTTGGCCGACTCGATGGCCTGGAGGGAAGCGCGAACCCGCTGGCCGAGGCCGTGCTGGGCGACGGTGGCGAGGATGGATGACCAAGAGGCGCGGCGCTCGGCGACGGTACCAGGGAAGATGAAGGGGATCTTGAACGTCTGGTAGTTGCTGTACTCGACCTCGTCGGCTTCCTCGGCTGAGAGGTCGAGGTCCTCGTTCTCCTTGAGGAAGATCTGGTGGGTGTGCTCCCAGGTATCCGACAGGTACTTCCAGAACATCAGAGGGAAGACGACCGAGGAGTACTGCGCTTCGGGCATCGCCACGCGCAGCTCGTCGGCGGCGTCCCACAACCGGTTCTCGATCTCCTGCTGGGTCACTACCATCAGTCGGGGGTGTCCTTGCTCGTCTAAAGGTGGCGACCCGAGGGTCGTGGTGTTCCTATCAGTCAGCCCAGTACGGGGATGCCCGGCGCGCATCCACCGGACACGCCGCCGAGTGGACATGCGCGGGGCGTCGCATCCCTGTGCGGACGACCCGCCAACGATATCCCTCCCCAGGACCACGAAGGACGGCAATCGCGCCCAGCAGGAGACGCTCCGAGACTGACGGAGACGGCGCCACAGCGACGCCGTGGGCTGGCCGCCCTATGGCGCGTGCTCGTCGGCGACCGCCCCTTCTGCGACGTCTGGCGCGCCCGCCCTCGTGATCGACAGGTCACGCCTTCGATCGCGCGCCCGGCAGGTGCATGACTCGGCCCCGATGTGCTCCTGGAGGACGGCGCTATCTACGCCCTCATCACCGACGACTCGATCCCGGGACACGATCACGACGGGCTCTGGGCTTCAGGCACGCCCCCCCGCACTCGCTTGAAATCCCCTCCACGCTGACAGGCACCCGGCGCCTCATCAGTTGCCATGAAGTCTTCACTGAGGTTCCCTACGAGTATGCCGAGGCATCTGCTAGCCGTTGAGCACACCAAGATCAGGGCGCTGCGCGAGCAGGCTGGACTCACTCCGCAGGAGCTTGCTGATCGCGTGGGGGTCACGTACCGCGTGGTCGTGTACTGGGAGGAGGGCAGGTATGCGCCTGAAGCCAGGAACGTGCGGCGGCTCGCCGATGCTCTGGGCTGCGCCACCGCCGACCTCACCGGTACGCCCAGCGGGTCCGAGACGCTGGTTGATCTCCGATATGCCGCTGGTCTCACCGCGGAGGAGGTCGCCACTCGTCTTCGCGCGACTGCCGTCGGCCGTGATCTGTTCGTGGACGCGCACAAAGTCCGCAGCCTGGAGCGGGGCCGTCAGGTGTCCGGCTGGAACTGGAGGAAGCCGGGACACACGGGCCGACTCGTGCAGCAGATTGCCGCCGTGTACGAGGTGCCGGTCCGGATGGTGGTCGACGCCTGGATGCGTACGCGGCCGTCTGATGAGCCCCCGCAGCTGCCCGAGCGGGAGCGGAACGGTCCGCCGGCGTCAGCGGTCGAGGGCTGGGAGGGGCTGAATGAACGGCAGCGGGTCTATCTGGGGGAAATCCTGCGCGATGACCAGATGACTGAAACTGAGATGTGGATGCGCCGGCAGAACCAGGCCAGCGTTCCGCCGGCCAAGCAGTGGCGGAAGTTGCCGTTCGCTCTCGACGCACCCACCGAAGTAGTCGGCCACACGCGCCTTCAGCAGCGCCTGCGGAGCGCTGGCGTCCACGATCAAGGGGCCGGGGCCACCCTCCACTCCCTGGAGCGGCTGGGACTGATCAAAGTGACCAAGGACCGCGTAGACGTTCCAGGGGTCGGCGAGGCGGACCGGACCCTCGTGGAGATCACGCGCCGCGGCCGTGCCTGCGCCCGCGCCGGGCTGGGAGAGCCCGCAGAGTCGGCGCCTCCCGCGCACCTGCTGTCCGAATGGCTGTGGGGCGTTCTGCTGCGTGTCGCCGCGGCCGGCCCGGAAGGTCTCCACGAGAGCGAGCTGACGGGCAAGTCCCTGTTCTACTTGGCTGTCGGCTATCGGCCGAAGCGCCAGGCGCATCCCAGCAGAGGCTTCATCGAACTACGTCCCCGGATGGCACCGGGCGATACGCACGTCCTCGAGTACCGGTGGCACACCACCGCTCTCGGGCAGCAGCACATTGCCTCCTACCTGCACGTCTACACGGAGATGTACCCAGCTGCGGCGTCTCCAGCACAATGATCTTTTAGGGCCGTCCGAGGCCGTTCCGGGGGGATTGTCAGACCCGTGCTCTACCGTCGTCTCCCGTGACGACCCATGTCGATGATGACGGCCTGACGTTCTCGCATTTCGAGGCGTTCCGCCTGATCAACTTCACCTTCATCAAAGCCTGTCAGACGATCAATGCCCCGGACCTGAGCCCGAGGGACCGGGCCGAAAAGCTGATGCGGTACCACGGGGACTTGCTCGCCGCGTACGGCCCCGGAGTGCCGCTGTCGTTCGGCGAGTTCCGTCGAAGGCTGCGCGGTCCCATCGACGGCCTACTCCCGCCGTGGCTGGACCGGTCCGGCTTCGGCGATCTCGACTTTCCCGTTGTCGACGCCGAAGGCTGCGTCACCGGGAACGCCTTCGATCTGCAGTGGGAGACCTCCCAGTTGCACCGGATTTTGAAGCGGCTTCGGCGGATCGGCCGGATGCGGTTCACCGAGGAGCAGCTTCAGGACGAGATCGACCAGGATCAGATGTACGAGATCCTCAAAGGTCGCGGTGACGCCCAGTACGTCAAGGACCGCACCACGCTGGTGGAATGCCCGGCCGGCACGACCGCGGAGCTGAACAAGCGCGGCCTGCCCCTCAACGCGATCGGCTTCTACGAGCCGATCCCCTACCACGCCGTCTACCGCACCTGGTGGTTCCCCTGCACGGTGTGCAAGTGGCCCATGAAGATCAGCAAGCGGATGAGCGCGGGCCGCGAGTACTACCGCGTCGCCTGCCTCTACGGCCGCCACGCCGATACCGGCGCCAGCTTCATGTTCCGCCCCACGTCCGGAGACGCGCCGCAGCTGCATCCGGACAGCCCCGACACCCCGGCTCCCCACGAGGCAGCTCTCGCGCTGGGCACCAGCGGTGCCGTGCCGGAGGCGAAGCCGGTTGAGGGGCATCTGGCCCTCAAACGAGGCGTGTGGCGCTACACCTGCGTGCCCGGCCTGCACGAGCTGCGTTTGCACACCGTTCTGCGGGAGCGGCTGGCCACCGCGCTGGCAGATGTGGACGAGGCCGTCAGGCTCTGGCCGATGAGCGATGCCTACGACCATCGCATCGAGGTCAAGGGCCCTGACGGGAGAACGCACGTCTTCACCGTGGATGTGAAGGACTACACCCACGGCCGTGTCCTGGCCGAGAGCCTGCACCGCAACGAGGGCGACAAGGGCGGCGCCGAATGGCTCGTCGTTCCCGACCACCGGGCCGACCAGATCCCCCTGCTGACCGTGACCTGCCACAAGTACGGAATGAAAGCCGCGACCATGACCGACTTCGCCAAGATGGTCTGCCAGAGCGCCGGGGTGGTGTGGGCATGAGCCAGATGACCGTCAGGGACGCCTTCGTCCGCGCCGCGCTTGCCCTGGCCGCACACTACTTCCCGCAGCAGGACGATGACGGCAAGCCGCTGGCCTCCTTCCGCCACGCGGCGTTCTTCGCCAGCTGCAAACCGCAGGCATGGGAAAGATGGAATGAGCTGGGCAGTGAGGAACGACTGCTCGTGGCCGAGGTGATGAAGCTCAGCAACCCCGACCTCGCCGACGAGAAGCGGTTCGCCTCCGCCGCACGGATCCTCCTGGGCGCCATGGACACCGCCGACGAAGAGGACGAGCAGACCACCCTCCAGCTGTTCACCCTGGCCGGTGATCCTCTCACCGCCACCGCGGCCTACCCCCTGCTGGGAGGGGACTACCTCGGCTACACCAAGAGCCTTCTCGCGCCCTACCGGCGGCCGAGCAGCCGGCGCAAGCCCCACGACTTCGCAGCGCCGGGCCAGACGTACGAGACGAGTGAACGCACCGAGGGCAACGAGATCGTCCACGGGCGCGTGACCATCCCCCGCTTTCCCGCATTCACCCAGCCCCTCGGCCACGACACGCTGCCCGCCCTCACCACCCGGCCCAACGCCGGCACGGTCCCGGTCTACGTCCAAGATCTCAAGGACATCGCACAGCTCCTGGACACCCAGTACGAGGACACAGAGGCTGGCCCCTGGTTGCACAAGGTGCTGACGGGCCTGCTCGACCGCGTCAAGGCCCGTGACACCGACACCGTCAACGTGCTGGAGCTCCTGGCCGGCAGCACCCAGATCTTCCACGCGCCCACCGGAACCGGTAAGTCCGTGCTGGTCCGTCTCCTGGGCTCGTGGGCCGCGCTCAACGGCTACCGCATCACCCTCCTCGTCCCTGATGTGAAGGCCACGCTCGCCTCCGTCTGGGACGTCAGCCGCGACCTCGAGATCCTGCACGAGGCGGGCAAGACCGAGCACCTGGCGACGTGCGCTCCGCTGATGTCGCCGTCTTCACGGCACGAGCGGGCCCTCAAGCACGCATCCCTGGTCAAGGAGGACCCCGACGCCCCCGGGGAATGGGGCAAGCGAGGCCGCCGTGACGTCGACCACCTCGCCTATGGATGCGCACAGCAGCACTGGCTCGACTCCGCCGGCATCTACCGCCCCGGCAAGGAGAACTGCCTGAGCCTGCGTGGCGGCGGAGAGATTCTGGCCTGCCCCTGGATCCCGACCTGCGGCAAGTTCACCCCCGCTTACCAGGCCGCTGACGCCACGGTGATCGTCACCAACCACCACAACTTCATCCAGGGCACCATGCGGGTGGGCATCCAGATCGACGGCCGCCCGGTCCGGTCCGTCACCGTCCGCGAGTTCGTGCTCCGCGCCAGCGATTTCGTCATCATCGACGAGATCGACGCCTTCCAGGCCGTCGCCGTCGACCGCTGCGCCACCACCGTCGATCTGCACTCCCGACGCCCGTGGACCGCAGAACCGCAGGTGCTGGACACCGCGGCCAAGCACCTTCCTCTGCGCTTCGAGGACCAACTCATCGAACCGGTCAGCCACGTCCGGCTCATGGCCGAGTCCCTGCTGACCGGCCTGTGCACCAAGGCATTCCGCCTCAACCACCACGACGATGCCCGAGTCCCGCGGCTGCGGCACGAATACGACTACGAGGGCTGGCGCCTGCCACGCTCCAAGGACCGAGAGCTCATCAGCCTCCTGTTCCCCGAATACCAGGTCAGCGACGGCCAGCCGCTTCCCGCCGAGGCCATCCACCGGCTCAACGCCCTGGTACCGGCACCCGACCTCGGCGAAGACGACGAGACGGCTCCTACACCCATGCTCTTGGACCCCGAGTGGGAACGAGTGAGCAGCGTCCTCGGGGCCGTCGTGTCGCCGCGCGGCATCAACCAGCGCGACGCGCTCAAACTCAGGCTCCACGAGGCCCTCGCCCCGATGATCAGCGACGGCCGCACACGCAACCGGGCCATCGACCACCTCCTCATCCGCACGCTGATGAGCGAACTGGACGTGTCGCTCGCCGTTCTGCGCGACACCGCCCAGTCCCTGCGTCACTCCGGGCTGCTCAGCGCCAACCGCATCATCGACTCGATGCGCTCCGGCGGCATCGCCGACGTACTTCCGCACGGAACAATCGGCAGGCCGATCAACGGCTACCGGGTCACCGGCATGAAGAACCCGGAGAAGGACGCCAAGCTCTCCACGCAGCACATGGCCGGCGACCCGCACACCTACGTGTCGGAACTCGGCGGACTCGTCTCACTGATCACCGCCGGCGTGGAGCGGCCCATCTTCGGGCTCTCCGCCACGGCCTACTTTCCCCAGGCGGTCAAGGAACACGTCCACGCCCCCGTGATGTGGTGGATGACCGACGCCCAGGAAGAATCCATCCTGGTCGAGTCCTCGGCCGTCACCTACGGCAACGGCCACCGAAAGGCCGGAGAACGCATCCCGATCGCCGGCCAGTTCCCCTCCGACAAGCCCGAAGCCCTGCGCGAAATCGGTGAACGCCTGTACGAGACAAAGCTGTCGAGGAAACTCACACGCCTGGCCAAATCGGAATCGACCCGCACCCGCGCCCGCGTGATCCTCACCGCCAACAGCTACGAACAGTGCGGCCACATCGCCACCGGCATCGCCAAGGCGAAAGGGCTCTCCCACCGCGTGTGCGTCCTCGTCCGGGAAGAAGACCGCCTCAGCAACGTCCGCTACCTCCCCGACCCGTCACTGGTCCGCCGCATCACCGTCGAAGAGGTCGAGGAATTCCCCCAATTCGGCGACATCCTGATCGCCCCACTGGCTAACATCGCCAGAGGACTCAACATCGTCGTCAATCTCCGCTCAGCCATCCACTCCATCTACCTGTGCGTGAGGCCCCCGCTGATCATCGACGACCCCACCTGGATGTACGGCAGTGTCAACGCCGCAGGCATCAACTCGTTGCCCGCATCCGGTGCGTCGGATCCCGTCCAGGCTCTGCAGACGGCTCGCACCGCAGCACGCGACCACTTGGCCACCATTCTGCGTTCCTCCCCGCAGTTGTCGACCATGGACCTCGTCCTCCAGGAACAGATGGTCGCCGGAATGCTGGTGTCCCTCATCCAGCTCGCCGGCCGAGCACGACGCGGCGGTACCAACATGGAACTGCACTTCGTGGACTACGCCTTCCACGACGAGACCTGGAGCTCTGACCTGGCCAGCATCATCGAACGCATGGCCTCCCGGTGGCTGCCGGAAGAACGCCAGCAGATGGCCGAACTGTACGGGGAGGCGGTCAACGCCTTCCTGTCCTACGCCGGCGTCGACCTCGCCCTCTCCGCATAGCCCAGCGCTTTTTCCCGAAAGAGATCACAGCATTGAGCGACACCACCACTCTCCCGAGCACCCTCACCCTGCGCTGCACCCCCGAACTCGTCCAGGGCCAGAAGGTGTACGTACGGCTCTTCCCGCGCAGCGTGCGGGATGAATGGGAGAAGCTGAAAGGCGGCCGAGACGACGAGCAGAAGAGCCAGCAGCATCCGGACGAGAAGAAGAATCTGCCGTATTCAACCGCCCTGACCTACCTGAAGTTCAAGACCGGCGGCTACGTCCACCTCGACCGGTACCTCAACTTCCTGGTGTCACTGGAGAAGATCGACGACGAGACCCTGCGCCACGTCTTCCGGTGCGTCGTCGGCTACAGCAAGGGGCTGAACACCGACCAGGCCGTCCTCCTCGATGTACCGCCGGTGGCCGAAGCCATCGCGAACACGCCCGAGCAGGAGTTCGAGATGACGCGCTTCCTCAAGCCGGTGTCCGGCAGGCAGCCGAAATGTCCCGACTGGATGTACGTGGCCGTGCCCTGGGTGATCTCCAAGAAGCTCGCCCAAGAAAAGTTCACTATCTACGACCTCGTCCCGATCACTGAGAAGGTCGCCGCGAAGGAGAAGGACGGCTCCCCCAAGCTCGACGCCAACGGCGAACAGGTCTACAAGAATCGCACGATCGGCTGGAAAGCCAACCCAAACAAAAGGGAAGTCACCTACCTTCCCGACAGCCGGGGCGGCCTCATCGCCTGGGATCACCCTTTCGGACGCAAGTACAACCTCCGTGACGACGCAACCGAGGTCAACGAGGCCACCAAGGCCCAGTACGCGATGTCCCGGCTCTCGGTGGTCATGAAGACCGAGCCCAACGTCATTCACCCGGTCATCTTCCTGGACGCACATGTCACCCGCGTCCACAGCAACATGGTCTACGCGAAGTCCACGCACATCTACCAGGGCAGCGACGGCCTTCCCATCCTGCACACCGAGCTAGTACGCAACGGCAACGTCCGCGCCGTCAACCAGCGCGCCCTGGAACTGCTCGCACGCGACGAGATGGACATCAGCGTCCTGCAAGCCCTGCAGGCACGCGTCACCGAGGAGCGGGACCTGCTGGAAAGGGCCGCCGAGAAGGGGGAATTCCCCTCGTTCATCACCCCTGACGCCGGCGTCATCCGCCCGCTCATGCCGCAGAACGACAACTTCGCTGTCGGCACGGGACCTGGCACCCTCCACCTGCGGCTCCTGGCCGAACACGTCTCCAAAGTGCTGGGCGAGAAGGCCACCTGGGTCGACTTCACGGTGGAACCGATGACCTTCGAGCCGCGCCCCACGGACAAACAGAAGATGGCCCCGCAGGAGCGTGCAAGCCGTATCGAGGCCGGCGAACTCCTCCACAGCATTGGCTTTCCCCCACCCGAAGAGATCACGGCTTCCGTGAAGGCACAGGGTTTCGAGCACCTGCGGATCGTATGCCTGTGGTACCGCTGGAACACCCGCCTTCGCATGATCAACGCGCTGTCCCTGGCCTTCCCGGACGGCCCGCCCATCGGCGATCCCTCGCCGGGCGAGGAGGTCTTCCTCGCTCCCGGCATCAGCGTGGTGTTCCGCCAGGCCGAGCGCTTCCTGTCACACGGCGACGCCATCAACCGGACCGTGGAGTTCAAATCCCTCGAAGACGACTTCGCCGACAGCGAGTCGCAGGTAATGGTCGGCGCCTGGTGCGAGACCGAGATCCCGGCCCTGAAGAAGAAGGACGGAGAGAAGCGAAACGCCTTCCTGCTGCGCAAGGAGCGCTATGACGGAAAGTTCCAAGTCCGCCGCTTCCTGGCCAAGAAGGGCTTCGTCTGTCAGTTCACCACGGGAATGAAACCGGGATCCTTCGGAAACCCCGCAATAGAAATCAGTCCTCCGAAGCCGGGGAAAGACCACGCCGCTTACATGGCGCTCCTCGACCTGTACCGCTCACTTGGGATCATCGACCAGCGCCTCGCGCGGGCCATCGCGAAGGACCGGAAGGGACGCGAGGCGGGGAAACTCGTCTACTGCGGGATCCACGCCCGCCGGCAAGCCAAGACCGCCGACGGCAAGCACACCAAACGCATCATCGTTGCCACCGCCCTGTTCCCGCCGGAGGAGGAGGGCGACGCCTGGACGATGCGAGCGTGGACGCCGCAAATCGGGGCCTGGGTGCCCTACCGGGAGGCAATCGCCGCCTTCCACGCCAGTGACTACGCACTCCACGTCGACGGCAAAGGCGAGACGGACAAGGAACGCTGGGCGGAAGCAGCAGCACACGTCGAAGATGCCCTCTCCAGCCTCGTCCGCGACGAGCTGGAACCCGACATGGGCTATGTCGTCATGGTCGACGGGCACGCCTGCCGACGGATGTGGACGGGCCTCCACAACGAGAATCAGAGCTATCAGGAAGAGGACATCACCGATCCGCGCACCTGGCTGCCGGGGTACGGCAAAGGCAGGAACGCACCGCGCAAGAAGCCGAGCGCGGTCATCCGGATGAACGTCGCGGCGGACGAGGTGCCCCAGTACGTTCCCGTCCCTCGCGAGAGCGATCCGGACACCGAAAAGGAATCCATCCTGTTCGCATCGGCCAAACTACACCGTGCCGAGGTGGACTTCGGGAATCCCTTCTGGATCCTGTTCAACATCCCGCGCAACTATCAAGCCAAGGGCGGAGACCTGGGCAAGTCCATCACTCGCTGGGATGCCGACCCGGGCAAGGGCGGGGAGGAGGGGGAGCGGGAAACGAATGAGCTTAAGGCTCCGTGGTGGGCCGTCACAGCGACCGAGATCTACCCCGTCGGTGTAGCCGATGGGGTCGACCGGACGATGCTCGCACGGGCGACCGCGCGCTTGTGTCACCAGACCATCGCTTGGTCCGACCGCTCCCGCTACCCCGTTCCCTTGCACGCAGCCAAACAGCTCGACCTCGACCACCCTCAGTACCGGCGGTCGGCGCCGCCCGAGGAACAGGGAGATGACGCAGCCGACGAGTAGCCCATGGGCGCGTCACTGGGACGATGCCAGAAGGAAAGGCCGGCCCGCCTCCTGGGCCGGCCGATGGCGGTTAGCGGTGTCGTATCCAAGCGCTACTGATCCAGCCGTGCGACTGGTCGTAGACGCCGTGAACCGCCCCTGATAGCGGCCGATCTCGGGGTCAGGCACGCTGCTCACTGGCACGGCAGGACGGGACTACATAGAACGGGATCGCGGGTAGCCGCTCGTCATTGATCATCCATCGGCACTCCCTGCCCATACGTCGATAGGCATCTCCCGACGGCCACGGACCAGCCGCCAAACACGCCCGGCCAAGGGCCGACAAGAGATCACGCCGCGGGTAACTCACCCGGCAACAGATCCTGCGCCCGCTCCACGTCCCTCGGCGTACGGAGCTGCATTTCCAGATTCCCCGTCACGTGGTGACCGAGACCGGACGCGTCCCGGCGGAGAGAGACGACGGCGGTCAGTGCCGCCACTCCGCCCCGACGACGACAGCACACTCATTCGAGATCACGAGACCGCCACCTTGAGAGGGGAGTGCTCAGGCAGACAGGGTTGCGTCGAGGTATTCCTGCACAGGCTCGAACAACCCGTACGGCACGTAATGCGGGATCTCGTCATGGGCGACCCAAGCGAGTTCGGCCAACTCGTCGGTGTCGGCTACGTGAGCGGTGCCGCCCATCACCTCGCAGGCCGTGTAGGACATCAGCCGGCCAGTCTTCGGATGGACCCGCTCGCCGAGCAGCTTTATGGCGGCCACGTCCAGGCCGGTCTCCTCCCGGGTCTCCCGTACGGCGGCGTCTTCACGCGCCTCGCCGGGCTCGACCTCACCAGCCGGGAACTGCCACGAGAGCTGTCCCTCGCTGACCCGGCGCCGCACCATTAGCACGCGCCCCTCGCTGACGACGATGGCCGCGGCAATGCCCGGCTGCTCCTCCGCTTTCTGCTGCGTCACGTCTGCTCCTCCAGGACAGCCAGGATGGGTGGGAAGATCGTATCTACGGGGATGAAGCGGGGGACCGAGTTTCTTGGGACCCACATGACGTCGATGTTCTCGACTGCGTCGGTGTTGCTGGCTTCGCCCGCCAGGTATTCGCAGAGGAAGTACTCACACAGCACGCCGGTCACGGGATGAAGCCGGTTACCAAGGCGCTGCCGGACCGCACAGTGGACGCCCGTTTCGTCCAAGGTTTCCCGCACGGTGGTGGTCTCCGCCTTGGCTCCTGGCTTGATGACACCGGCCGGGAACTGCCAGGTGATCCCGGCGGCGTCGTCGTCGCGCCGGCACACGAGCAGTACATCTCGGTTACGAATGACCACAGCGATGGCCACGCGCAGCGCCTGGGCACCTGACGGTGTCGAATCTGTCGGGCCCCGCTCCTTCGCCAGCAGTAGCGTGAAGCGCTGCCGTGCAGCCGCGGGAGCTTGTTCGTAGGCCGTGTCGAGGAGCTGCTGCATCTCCCTGCGAGGGACGACGGACGCGTCGGAGTGCCAAGCGGCCACGGTTCTCACGGCGATGCCCAGGTGAGCGGCGAACTGTTCGTTGCCGAGACGTAGGGCGGACTGCAACAGGCAGGCGTAGCGGCCGGTCCAGCGCTCGACCACGTCCATGATGCTGCCCCCTCATCGTCGCTCTGGTGCAGGAACCTGCGCGCGGAAGGTGCACTCCTACCGCACTGGCACTGCATGGTCACGCAGCTGGAGCGTCGGAAGAATCGGAGTCGCCAGGAGCCGGGCAAGCACCCACCACAGGCTCAACCCTTGGGCAGGCCACAGAAGGGACGAGTGCACCAGACGATCACGTGGGGATTCTAGGTGCCTATCACCGGCGGACGACAAGGGAGGCAAAGTTGGCTGGATCGGTCACCTCGGTTGGCTGGTCAGCGATGCCATGCCGACGTCCACCCATCCGGGGTATTGCATGCTCGCCCGAGCACCCCGGGCGGCGCCGGTAACCTCAATTGGTGACGGATGATTGACCGTCAATATGCCGTTACTGGCAAGGCGAAAGGGAGCCATGTCCGAGGTTGAGGTACACACCGTCGAGCGCACGCTCGTCCTGCTCAAGCCCGATGCGCTGGCGCGTGGCCTGGCAGGAAGGATCATCGCGCGGTTCGAGGACGCCGCGCTGAAGATCGTCGGCACCAAGATGAAGTGGATGGACGAGGAGTTCACCCGTCGGCACTACTTCGACCTTGAGGAACGGCTGGGCTCGGAGGTCTACAACGTCACGTCGACGTTCATGCAGCAGGGCCCGGTCATCGCCCTGGTGCTGGAGGGCTTCGACGCCATCGCCACCGTCCGCAAGATCGTCGGCAGCACGTACCCGAACCAGGCTCCGGCCGGCACGGTGCGGGGCGACTTCTCGCACTACAGCGCCGCGGCCAGCATCGCCTCCGGCAAGGCCGTCGCGAACCTCGTACACGCTTCCGGCAACGCGGAGGAGGCCAAGCAGGAGGTGGAGCTCTGGTTCGACAAGGGCGAGCTGCATGACTACAAGACGCTGGCCGAGATCTACACCTACTAGCAGCGGGTCACGGCGTCACTGCGGGGACGCCGTCGCGTTGATCACCACTGGGGCACGACCGTCTGAACCGAGAGGGCACCATGACCAACCAGACCCGCCTGGCCTCCACCGACGAGCTGGAGTCGATCTTCCAGCGTGAGCTGGCGACCGACCTGTGGGCGGCCACCGAGACCGCGTATGCCCTGGCGGCGCGCCACCGCGACCTGGGCGACTGGCCCGCTTCGCGTGAGTGGGCCGAGCAGTGCCTCCGTCTGCTGGAGGGCTTCCCCAGCGAGACGGAGGAGCAAGTCGCCACCGGCCGCACGTCGGTGGGAGGCGTCCAGCTGCCGACCTACCTGCATTCAGGTGTCGTCCAGGAGCGCTTCGGCGCCCTGGGCTGAAACCCACCGATCCCCCGGGGTGATGCGGCCGGGACGGAATTGGCCGCATCACCCCGCGTTCGACCACCAGCCCCATAGCGATCGCCCGACCGGACAGGCCCCGAACGGCAGGGTCCGGCTAGCTTCGCCTTGCCTGAAACGAGGAGGCACAGCCCCGTGGCCGTCGAGATCGAGATGCGCGCCCGCTTCACCAAGGAGGTTCACGACCAGCTCGTCACCCGCCTGAAGGCGGACGGGGAGGACCTGGGCCCCGACGACAAGCACATCTACTTCTACGTGCTCCCCGACCAGCTTCTGAAGGTCACCGACAACACCGCTGCCGGCACCGCCAAGATCACACTCAAGGGGAGCAAGATCGGGCAGGGCGCGGCATTCGCGGAGACCGAGTTCGCCATCGCCCCAGCCGACGTTCCCGCCGCGGTAAAGGTGTTCAACGCCCTCGGATTCGAGACGACGATGCACGAGGCGTTCAACTTCCGTCACAACTTCCGCCTCGACGGCGTCGAGATCGCGGTCAAGTGGAGTGAGGCGTGGGGCTACCACGCCGAGTTTGAGGTCCTGCTGGAGGACGGCGCCTCGAACGCCGCCCGCGCCGAGGCCGAGGCCAAGATCACGGACGTCGCCACGACGCTCGGCGTGACCTTGATGACGGAGCAGGAGCTGGCCGACTTCACCGCTGCCTTCGAGGCGGCCGAGAAGGAGCGCAAGGAGCGCGAGCAGCAGGCCGCGCCGATCCGGTAGGGGACATCACCACGGAGACCACCAAGGGGGTGGGCACGAGTGAGCACGACCCCGTTGACCGCAAGTCTGATCGATCTGGCTGCCCGAGGGCAGCTCCCGCTCCACCAGCACATGGACCGCGCCACCGTCGCATGGATCAGCGACAACAGGCCCGACCTCCCGCCGGCGCCACAGCCAGCCTTGCGCCCGCAGTCGAAGGAGTTGCTCGCGCACGGCGGTCTGCCCACCCGATGGTGGGCAGACCCTCGCCTGTACACCTCGCTCCACGGAGTCCGGCACGCCATGAGGACGGCGGCGCTCGCCGCCCTCCTCGCCGAGGTGAACGGCCTCGCCGAGGCCGACGCAGCCACCGCAATCCTCGCCGCCGCCATCCACGACTGCCAGCGGCGCCACGACCAGGACGACCGCGGACACGGCGCCCGCGCGGCCATCTGGCTCGCTGCGAACGCTGATACTGTCTGGGGCCACTTCGGCCTCACCGCGACACCCCGACGGATCGTGCAGGCATGCACCGCCATCCGCCTGCACGACATCCCGTACGAAGCGTTCACCGCAGACGACAAGGCCGACCACGCCCGGGCCGAGCGCATCACCGACGTGGTCAAGGCCGCCGATGCCCTGGACCGCTACCGTCTGCCGAAGCTGAAGTGGTGGCCGGACGCCCGGTACGTCCGCGAGCCCGCCTTCGACCAGCTACGCGGTCTCGCCTTCAACCTGGTCCTCGTCTCCGAGCGGGCCCACCTCGCCGGGGCCAGCGGCACCACAGCCGTCCGCTACGCGCTCGCCGAGAAGGGCCTGGTCTAGCCGTGGACTTCCTCGACGCTTACCACCTGTGGGCCGACGCCCACGCCTTCTTCGACTCCACCCTCATCCCCAGTCCCTCCGACGACACCGACCCGCTCGCCACTCAGGCCGCAGGCTGGGACAGACGGCTCGCCGAGGACACTCCGAACGGCCACCTGTTGCGGCAGAACGCCCTCTTCGAAGCCCTGAGCGGCAACGGCAAGCTGCACCTGCTGCACGTCACCCACGCTCTGGAGGAGATCAGCCGGCAGGGAGTGCTCTACCCGTCGGGCGGTTGCCTCGTCGGAAGCATCTACTGCGCGCCTCTCACCGCGACCGACCAGGGCTTCCGTATGCACAACCTGGGCGCCTACGTCCTGACCAAGGAAGCGCCGACCTTCCTGGCCAAGCTCGGCGTCACCGACCGCGTCCCCACCCCGCTGATCTTCGAGATCGACACCCCGCCTCAGGTGTACCGCGGGCTCGCCGGCGTGGACTACCTGCGTCTGGGCCTCATCCACCTGCAGATCTACAGCCACCTCGAATATCTGCTGAGCAAGAACGAACGACACCAGCTGCGCGAAACCGTCGTCAGCCGCGTCAAGAATTCGGCTGCGTTCCTCGCCACTGCTGCCGCCGTCGCCTACCAGGGCACTCGGGTAGAAGCCGATCCGTTCCTCAAGCTGCTTGACGAGACGATCCCCCGCCTGCCGATCCTCGGCTACCTGTACTTCGAAGCGGTCGCTGAATACCTGATGCTCCACTCGGTCTCGCACCAGACCCAGCGCCTGGCCGAACTCGGTGAGCTGAACAACTGGCTATACAAGGAGATGCTGTTCGCCACCTTCCCCACCATGGCCGGCAAGTTCGACCTGACGAGGTTCCGTCCCCGCCCGAAGCAGCTCTCCGCGCTCATCCACCGAGTCGACCCGACCATCGATGCCAGCCACGCGAGCGCGTACTTGGTCGAGCGGATCAGCTATCTCGCCGCAGCCCGCTTCTTCGCACCCGGCAACGCCCCCGAAGCCTGGCACCACACGCGCTGGGAGTTCGACTCCCTGGCCACCCAGCTCGGCCCTCTGCTGGGCCATCTCATCCACCGGGAGTTGCGCACATTCGGCCGCTACCCCGACTTCTACTTCTACTTCGACCAGCACAAGGCGCTGCAAGCCTGGAACTACTGGAACCACATGGACATCGTCGCCCCGTTCAACGGCACGATCCCCAAAGGTGAGGTCGGCATCAACCCGGCCTACCCCAACCTCGACTACCGCGTCTGGCGCGCCGAGCAGGACGAGGCCGGGCACCTGCACCCGGCCGAGGAGCTCTCGCTGACCATCGCCCCGCGACTGGTGGACATCAAGTACACCCTCATGCGCAACAACCAGTGGTCCCCCGCACCTAGCGCCGCCTGAGCCACCAGCGGATCCACCCATCACAAGCACTCTCGCACAGGAGCCCCCGTGATGAGTCCCTTCGGTGTACCTTCCGTCGACCTTCTCAGCGAGCAGATCGAAGCCGTCCTCGTCGACCCCGCCACCACCCACGGCCTTGCCCGCGCACTCCGGGCCGCCTCCAAGGAGATCAAACTCCACCGCTACCACCACGCCAGCCGCCACGCCTGGCCCAACGGCCGCATCGACGACAAGCCCGCCAAGGTCCAGATCGGCGGCGGGGCCCACCGCATCGACGGCTTCTTCAACATCGACCTCGTCCCGCCGGCCGACCTCCTCTGGGACATCCGCGAAGGAATACCCCTTCAGGACGACAGCGCCGAGGAGATCTTCTCCGAGCACTTCCTGGAGCACATCGACTACCCGCGCTCCGTGAAGCACTATGCCCGAGAGGCCCACCGAGTCCTTGTACAGGGCGGCCGGATCGTTACTGGTGTTCCCGACGCCGCCCTCGCCTTGAGCCAGTACCCGGCCGCCCTGGAAGGCTCCGACGAGATGATCCGGCGCTGGTACGCCAAGCGCGACGGCCTCGGCGACATCAACACCCGACTCGACCTCGTCAATCTCGTCTTCCGAGACCAGGACGACGACCCCACGTACACCCCGCACCTGTGGGCCTACGACCACGACAAGCTTGTCCAGCTCTTCACCGAGGCCGGCTTCACCACCGTCGAACCCTGGACGTTCGACCCCACCATCGCCAACCCGAAGCGCCAGTGGGGCAGCGTCTACGTCATCGCGACGAAGTAGCGCGCCCGCCCAGCCGTCGGCGCAGACAGGAGCCTTCGGCTACCAGTAGCGCTAGTCGGCCCGACGCACGGCACGAGGACTCCCGCCGCTGAGCCATTGCGCGGTGAGCCAAGAGGTTCAGCGCACCGTGTGAGCGTGGGGCAGCGCAACATAGCGCGGGGTCGCCGGTTAGCCAAACCGGCGACCCCGCGCATCATTGGTAGTCCACCGCCACGTCCTGTCCCTACGTCGAAAGGCATCACACGACGAGCCCGGACCGCCCACACGAGCAGGCACGACCGAGGAACCCGCCAGCGATCACGCCGCCGCGTAGCTCGCCAGGAACAGATCTTGCGCCCGCTCCACATCCCTCGGCGTACGCAACTGCACCTCCAGATCACCCGTCCCGTGGTGACCGAGACCAGAGACATCCCGGGTGAATCCCGGGACAAGGTCGACGTCCTTCGGGTCGACCTTCAGGTAGACCAGCAGCTTGCTCCGCTGCGGCGGACACAGGCAGGCGAAGTTCCGCAGCCGCTGGTACGCCCAGTACGTCTTGCGCTCCACGCGATTCACACCGTCCCCGAGCCCGAGCAGGACTTCGTCGACCGCGCCCGCCAGCTCAATCATCGCCGCACCCTGGACGTCGGCCACTGCCTGGACAACAGACTGGCGCCGTGCCCGTCGGGCCACCTGCACGCCGCCGCTCACGGAGGCCACGGTCTCAAGCCCGAGCAGGTCGCTGCCGAAGAGTCGGTAGCGGACCAAGTCGATCGAGCGCCGGTGCTCGCGCACGGCGTGCACGTCGTAGCGGGTGAAGTCGCCGGCGATGCAGATGAGGCGCGGGCCGCTCCACAGGACCTGGGACGCGGCCGTCACCCCGAGCCGGTCGCGGACCAGGTGCTCGAACTCAGCCCGGTGGTCCATCAGCCACGCCAGGTAGAACAGGCCCTGATTGATCACGCCGGCATCCGTGCCCCGCTTGTACTCGACGATGACCGGAGAGCCGTTCTCGTCCAGCCCGAGCGAGTCGATCCGGCCCCCGTGCACCGGTCCGGTGCTGTATTCGCTCGCCAGGAACCGGACGCCCAGCAGCGTCTCCATATGCGCCTCGACGAGACTCTGTACATCGGCCTCGATCTCAGCAAGACGCGGCATGACCTCGGTCATGCCGCTATTCGTCGTCTCCGTGCGGAACAGCTTCAGGCCCGACACCTTCCCCTCCTCGGCTCGGAGATCGACAACGTCGGGCAGGTGCGGATTTGTTTCCGCTAGGGCCTTCGGAGCCGTAATGAAAGCGCAAGTGCAGGCTGCTCGGTGGCCCCCGCATCCCTCCTGCGGAGTTGCTGCCCACGAACCAGCACGGGAGCCTCACCGGCTCCCAGCACGATCCCAGCACGGTAGAGGTGAGCAGGGGTGATGACAGGTGACAAGGGATCAGATTTCCCAGCACCATCCCAGCACGGGAAAAAACCAGGGGCCCGACTCCTGAAAGTCGGACCCCTTCTGACCTGCACGTTTGCCAGGTCAGTGACGTGGTGGTATGTCACCCGCTACACGTTGAAGCGGAACGTTTAAGACCGCGATGCCACGAAGCCGACTTGCCTTCCTGGCCGCTGACGTGACGGTGAGCGCCCTGCCCTCCGTCTGACACGGATCGTGGTCCGCGCTCTCCTGGGGGTCGAGGCAGGCATCGGACTCCTGCTTCCAGCTGCGCATAAGCGGGTCTCGCGCTCGAGTGGCATACGTGACAATGAGGACGGAGGGAGAACCAGCGAGTTCGGGGGTACGTATGTTCGGCAAGTGGCTGGAGCAGGAGCCAGTGGAGCAGCCAGAGGGCGAGCTGCACTATGAGGCCCTCGTCGAGTCTGGAGAACTCGATGACGAGGAGCTGATGGACCAGCTCGGCCGCGATGTGGCCCGCAACTATCTCGCTCCCAGCGAGCTCGCACTCGTGTTCGACGACTTGGGGTCCCCGGAGGTCGCAGCCTACCTGCGCGCCAACAAGTTCCCCACACGAGTCGCGGTGCGGCACGGTGACTTCGGAGAGATCGTCACCGCTGCCCTCTACCGGAGGGTGCGGCGCTGGTGCGTGCCGATTCTCAAGCTCCGCTACAAGCAGA